>DASXDP010000135.1:0-35591 GCA_036490575.1 Xanthobacteraceae bacterium | reverse complement strand
CAGATGCGCGCCGTCGTTCGCGAGGGGACCAAGAAATTTGGCGCGATTCATGGCGTTATTCACGCCGCGGGAATTTCCGGCTCGACGCCGATCGGCCTGAAGACCACCGAGGAACTTGACCAGGTCATGCGGCCCAAAATTCTCGGCCTCGCCGTGCTCGAACAGATTTTCGCCGACCGCGACCTCGACTTCATGGCGCTGTTTTCCTCGGTGGCTTCGTTGTGGGGCCGCGAGGGTCAAGCCGATTACGCCGCCGCCAACGCTTATCTCGACGCGTTTGCTGTTGAGATGTCGGGCGCAGGACGCTGGCCTGTCGTGTCGATCAACTGGGACACCTGGCGGGAAGTTGGCATGGCCATCAACACGCTGCGTGTGGGCCCGGGGAAAGAAAAGCCACAGGCACTCAAAATCGGTCTCCTGACGGCCGAAGGGGTCCGTGCGTTCAAGCAGGCGCTGGTGGCACAGCACGCGCAAGTGATCGCGCGCAAGGAGCCGCTGGCTCCGGGCATGGCGGCCGGGGTAGCCGTCGGGGCTGGAGGCCAGCGTGCTGGCGCTTCGGCGCCGGCACGGGCCGCGGCGGCCGCGACCAGCGGCGGGCCTGCCCGGCAGAGCCATCCGCGTCCCACTCTTGGGCAGGCCTACCGCGCTCCCGAGACCGAACTGCAGATTGCGCTTGCCGCCATGTGGATCGACTTCCTGCGCATTTCGCCGATAGGACTTGACGACAATTTCTTCGAACTCGGCGGCCATTCGCTGATGGCGCTGCAATTGCTGCCACGAATTCGCGAAAAATATCAAATTTCGCTTGAGCCGCGCGAATTCTTCGCAAGCGCCACGATCGGCAAGATTGCTGCTCACATCGAAGACAAGCTGCTCACCGAAATCGAGGAGATGAGCAAGCCGGGCCTTTCGAAAGAGGCAGCGCGCACCGCCGCGGAGTGACCTTGTGGAGAAGAAAAAAACCGCCCGCAAAGCCTCCGGATCTGTGAAGACGGCAGCCCCGAAAAAAGCTGCAGCCGAAACTCAGCCGATAGCCAGCTGGTTTGATCCCCGCCTTGATTTCGCCGCGGCGCCTCCGCTGCGCAAGTCCTACATCGTAGCCTCGTCGTACCGCTGCGGAAGTACTTTTCTGTGCAGCTTATTGTGGAAGACCGGAGTGCTCGGCGCGCCGACGGAATATCTGAACATAGATCCGGGCAACGCGGCGATTCCGGCACCCAACGAGCCCGGCCGCCTGATGGTACGGTTTGGCGCTGCTACGCCGGAGCAATATTTCGTCAAGCTCTTGCAACATCGCACCGGCCGTAACGGCATATTCGGGATGAAGGCGCACGGCCATCATTTCGAGGCGGCGCTGGCCTGGTGCCCTTCGATGCTGGAAATCCTGGCGCCAGTCACCTTCATCTACATCAACCGCCGCGACAAAGTCGCGCAAGCCATCTCCATGGCAAAAGCGATGCAAACCAATGCCTGGATATCGTTCGATGAGGTGACCGGGAAGAATACCCGCTACGATCCCGACTTTATCGAGCAATGCAGGAATGAGATCGAGCAGCAAAGACTCAACTGGTGGCGTTGGTTCGAAGCCAACGGCGTCACGCCTTTCGTCCTCACCTACGAGGACATGGTGGCGAACAAGGATGCCGTCGTGCGCAGCGTTATTGAACTGCTCGAGGTGCAGAACGACGTCGCCGAAAAAATTGACCTGCCCGACGTTGAGAAGCAGGGCGACGAAATCAACGCCGAGTGGGCCAGCCGGTTCGCTCGCGATCAGGCTAGCGCTCAGAACGATTGGGATTTTGACCCGGAAAGCGCCGACTCTTTCTAGCCCGATTTTTCACTGCGGACCGATACCGCGCCATGATTCGCCGCGCTTGGCCGCGAATCTTTTCGCGCGACAATCCTGCCGGGCCCGAAGCCTCAACAGCCTTTATCCGGCAACTTGCAGCTCGTCAGCGTACCCGCACACTCGCACCATCGCGCATGACGCGATATGGCCGCTGTGGAGCGCGTGTTTGCCGGGACTTCCACAGTACAACTCCAATTCTGACATTTGGCTTCGTCAGTCCAACGCACTGAAACGTCGTAGGAACAATGATTAAGCCAATAAGAGGCGCCGCCATCATCGCCGATAGTCAAGCAGGTTGTGTCCGACCGGTGAAATGGCGGCATCGGCCGCAACGGGATGTCGCCGGCACGGCATGGCGCCGTGGCCAAGCAGATCGCGACCGATAGCCCCGCCGCCATACCCGCGCGAAAAGGCCGCGGCCGGGAAGACCCGAGCTTGATCATGTCCGGGATCACCCGCGCTATGACCATAACTGCGCAGTGGCGAGATCGGCACCGGCGCGCATCGCCTTGAACTTCTCCCAAACCACCGTCGGATGGACTTCGGTGTTGTACAGGGCCTGCGAAGAAAAGCCACAATCGGCCCCGGCGATGACGTTCTCGCGGCCGACGAGCCGGGCGAAGCGGATAATGCGTTCGGCGATCAATTCCGGATGCTCGACAATATTGCTGGCGTGGGTAATCACCCCGGGCACCAAGACCTTCCCTTCCGGCACTTTGACGCGCTCGAACAGATGATACTCGTGCTCATGTCGCGGGTTAGCCGCTTCGAAGCTGTACGAACCGGCGTCGATGGCCAGAACATGGTCGATAATCTCGGCTAACGCCGCTTCGTGAATACGCGGACCCTCATTGATGCCGTAGCAGGTGTGGAAGCGCACCTTTTCCGACGAAATCCCCTTCAAGCCGAAGTTGATGGCTTCGACGTACATCGCGGCCCGGTGTTGCTTCTGCGTCTCGTCGAGCCCCGGCTCCGTGAAGATGTCGGCGAGAAACGGATCGTCGATTTGTAGAAGCAGCCCGGCATCGGCGATCGCCCGGTATTCCTCACTCATGGCTGCCGCGAGCGCATGGAAATATTCCTCGTCCGACTTGTAGTACTCGTTCTGCCCGACGCCTGAAGGCGCCGTCGCCGGCAAGAATACATGCTCGTTTGGGACGCCCGCAGCCGCCGCCGCGGCTTTGACGTTCTCGATATCGGCGCGGACGAAACTCGCGCCGCGGTATTTGACCGGGCCGACGCAAACGACCGGCGCCAAAGAGACGATCGCTCCCCCCATCATCGCTTGCTTGAAGTATTGCTCGTAGTATTCGGGAAACGCGGCGATCTCTTTCTGAAAAAGTTTGACTTTGACATCCGGCCGGGATTCGAAGCCGTCGAGCCGTTCGCGAATGTAAGTGAAAAAGCCGGGCTTTGAATATTCACCGTCGCCGACGATATCGATGCCGCACTGAACCTGCTCGCGAACGACATTGGCTACGGATTCCCGCAATGACGCGTCATACGCGCGCTCGTCGTACCGCTGGCCGCCATACTTGGCTTTCATCGCGTCAAGCAGCGAATGCGGCCGGGGCAGGCTGCCGATTTGGGTGGTCTGAATGCGGTCGGTATTTTGCTGAAGGTTCACTGCGTTCTTCCCGGTAATGTTTGCGTCGGATGTCCCGAACGGAAAATTCGCGCGAGGCCGCCCGCTGCTGTTGTGTTATCCTATAGCGCGAAACTGCGCCGCACGGGAGCGCTCGGAAATGCACCGGGAATGGTTGGCGGGAGCGTTGCTCGTCTGGCTCGTCGTGGCGGCGCATAGCGTCGCCTGGTCGCAGCAGCGCTCCCTCGGACCGAACCAGCCATCGATTATGAGCGAGGAAGACGGCGCCTCCCCGCCCCCCGGCGCGGGGCAGCCGACAAAAGGTTTTCGCGCAGCCGGACACTCGGGGGCCCCGGCGCTTGACCCGGACCTCGATGCTGCGGACCAACTGGCGCCGTCCCAAATACGCCAGCCTATGCCGGCAGCGGTCGCCGAACCGACCGGGACAGGCCACGGGACACGCGGCGCGGCACTTGAGCCGGGCGCGGAAGCGCGGCCTTCGGCGTCGGCGAGATCGGACAACGTCGTGTGTAACGGCGTGTTCGCGCGCGATTCGAGCCATGCCAAGCTGGCGATGGCGTTTCAGTCGCGCAACGTCGCATTCACGCAGGTCGACGGCCCCTCAGGCGCCAAGATCATGGCAACTGTACTGTTCGCCAAAGACCCGAAGCGCCGCCTGGAAGTGTGGTGGACCAATCCAGCAAGCCGGAGCGACACCCACCTTATTGTAATAAACGGCGCCTCGAATTGGAGCGCAGCCGGTCAGCTCCACCTCGGACTAACGCTGCCGCAGCTCGAGCAGATCAACGGAAAACCGATCAAGCTCTCGGGATTTGATAAGAACAACGTCGCGACATTGACCGACTGGAACGGTGGCAACCTTTCCGTCGTCGCCGGCGGCTGCAAGGTAGGCGTTAGCCTGCGGTCGCGCACGGCCTCCGCCTCCACGCTCGGCGCTTTGCCTGCCAGTCGGGAATTCACCTCGAGCGACGCCGCGATGCGTACGGTCAATCCCGAGGTCAGCGAAATTCTGATTGCGTATTAGATCGCCAATCGAGCGGTCACTGAGCGCCTTTAGCGCCGCCGGCCTTCGGGGCGGTTGCGCCACCGGATGGACCTCGCTGCTGCTCGGCGCGCATGGCTCTGACGTCGCGCGCCATTTCCAGGCAAGTGAGAAGTTCGGTGTAGCTCGACTCGCCGCCCATCTGCGATTCGTTTACGCAAGAAGTCTTGTCGGCACGATCGAATTTCGACCACTGCTTGACCAATTCGTTCCTAACGGCCTGCTCGCTGTCGAGGCAGTTCTTCTTTTCTTGCGCAATGGCCGGATCGCGAAATGTTACGCCGCCTTGCTGGGCAATACCGTCGCACACCTGTTCCACGTTGAGGGTGGGAACATCGTCGGCGCGGGCCGCGGCCGGAACCGCCAGCAATAATCCGATCAACAGCGCCTTGGGCAAAATCATGACAGCGCTCCCGTTGGCAATACGGCGCTTATAGCATGGGTCGGTGCACCGGCGGCAATTTCCACTGCCGGACCGAAAGAGATTGACCGGGATTGAGCGGCCCCGCTATGGCTACACCCATCCGGGTGGGAGATCGCTATGTTTGTGGCGCCGCTTTTCGGCACGGCCTTGGTTATTGCCGTTGCCACCAATCCATTGCACGATGCGGGCGACGTACGCCTGTCCTTGCAGGAGAAAGCTGCAGCGACCGAACCGCTGGTGCGTTCCGCTACGCAATGCATCGTACGCGCGGTCACCGCAAGTCCGCGTTATCGCGGCCGGGTTGACGCGCAAATCGGCGACCTCATCGTCGATTCCATGCCCACATGCCTGACGCCGGTCCGAGCCATGATCGATGCTTATGACCGGTACTACGGCGACGGGGCGGGCGCGGCGTTCTTCATGGGACCTTACCTCGACGTACTACCCAAGGCGGTCGCAGCCAGTGCGCACGCCGCCGCCCCTTAGCGCGCAAAAAATTATTGCCCCGGATTCGGCCCTATCACCGCAACGACCCGCATCTTGGTGGGATCGACCAGGACGACCTGCTCGTCCACTCGCGTGAACTTGTAGAGCTTCGCCACCGGGTTGTCGGCGACGACGTCGTCGGGCAGCGTGTAGAGCTCGATCATCGGCGGCACGTCAGCGCCAATCCTGGCGGCGAAACGATTTGGGGACACCGCAGCCTTCTCGCGGCGGACCGCCTGATAGATCACGCCCCGCTGTGCCGGCGTCAGTTCCAGGTTGGGCGCAACCTCGGTACGGTTGTTGACCGTTTCATCGAGGTCATTCGTCTGCGCCAGCGCAGCACTGACGCCGATCCCCGACAAAGCGGCGCAAGTGAGCAGCGCCACTGCGATCTTTCGGGTGCGACTTGTCATGATTTGCCTCCGTGCCAGTTAGATGCCCGCGCAGCCATCTGCAGCGGCGCGGGCAAGTGCTCGATGGGACGTTCGTTAGCGCGGCAGCGCCTGCACCGTGATGCCCGTATTCGCGTCGATCACCAAGATGCGGTCGGGTTGATAGACGTAATGATAGGCCGGCAGCGGTGGCTGTTCGGCAAGCGCCGCAGGAGGCCCAACCCCCGCAGGCACGTAGTCATAGAGCGGTGCCGGATAGGCGGCCGGAGGCCCCTGCACCGCCTCGGTGTAAGTAGGCGGCGCTATTGCCACGACCGGCGGAGCCAGCGGAGCGGCAGCGAAATCTTGCCGGACCGTGGTTCGCGTCGTGGTCACGACGTCTGGCTGCGATGATCGAGACGCGGGAGCCCGCGCAACTCTCCGCACCGGATGCGTGGTCAAACGCTCTGTTCGCACCGTTTGCGTTGTTTGCACCGGTACCGTTTCTACGATGGGCGCCGGCTCGGTCACGACAACCGGATCCTGCGCAATTACCATCGGCGCCGGCGCTGGCGCGACAATGGTCTCTACTGTTTGGGCTCGCGCCAGCGACGTTCCCGCCAAAAGCGCCACGCCAAGGGCCGGTAAAAGAACAGTGCTTCTCATAGAGAACTCCATGCTTTTGCGTCGCGGACAGCCCTTCCGCACAGCCCGGCAACGCAGCGCCTAGGGCGCGCGTTCCTGGAAAATCGCATCGCCACCAGAACCTAGAGGAGCAGGGTTCCGGAGCCGCAAAATGGGCAGCCGGCTACCGGGGCGCGGCCTTACTTCCTTGGCGTCGCCCCGATTAGGCCGCGGAACCGCCAGTAACGGACCCTATTCGGCGGTGGGGTGCGGGATACGCCTGCTTTTCAAACAATGCAGAATCGGCCTTTAAGCATTTCAGGAACTAGACGGTCCCCCGGGGAGGCGAGCATGCGCATCGGCGACTTGTTCCAGTGGGAGCGATTCGTCACGCCCACTATCATCAAATTCTTTTATTGGCTCGCCGTGGTGATGTCCGTGCTGATCGGGCTCGCCGGCGCCCTTTCGGCGCTAGGGACCATGGCGTTCAACCCTTTTGTCGGCATGATTTTCCTCATCTCCAGCCTGCTCGGCGCTTGTATGGGAATAATCTTGTCGCGGATCGTTGCCGAATTTGTCTTGATCATTTTCCGTATCAACGAGCATCTCGGCGCCATCCGGAATCAGGGGGCCGGGCTCGGTCATCCGCAGTGACCATCCCCTTTTCGAGCACCGCAACGTTGCAGATTTACGGGCCGGACTAGGTCGCGAAGCGGAAATGCATGACGTCACCGTCATGCAGGACGTAGTCTTTTCCCTCCAGCCGCATCTTGCCGTCGTCGCGCGCTCCGGATTCGCCGCCGCTCGCCACGTAGTCGTCGTAAGCGATAGTTTCCGCGCGGATAAAGCCACGCTCGAAGTCCGTATGAATGACGCCTGCGGCCTGCGGCGCCTTCGTTCCGCGTGTGACGGTCCAGGCGCGCGCTTCCTTCGGTCCTGCAGTGAAGAAGGTGACGAGATCGAGCAACGCATAGCCGGCACGGATAAGTCGATCGAGGCCGGCTTCGGTCAATCCCGTCGCTTCCAGATAACTTTGGCGTTCGTCGCGCGACAGCGCGGCAATCTCTGCTTCGATCTTCGCTGAAATGACGATGGAAGCGGCAGCTTCCTCCTTCGCTTTGGCCTCGACCTGGCGCGAAAAGGCGTTGCCTGTCGCTGCCGAAGCTTCGTCAACGTTGCAGACGTAGAGCACCGGAAGCGCCGTCAACAATCCGAGCGAATGGAAGGCCCGTTCCTCATCGGGCTTGCGCTCTGTCAGCCTCGCCGGTTTTCCGTCGCGCAATAGAGCCAGCGTCCGATTGACCAGCGCCAGCGCTTCCCTCGCCTCCTTGGCGTCGGCATCGGTCCCGCGCGCCTTGCGTTCGAGCCCGTCTATGCGCCGCTCCAGGCTTTCCAGATCGGCCAGCATCAATTCTGTTTCCACCGTCTCGATGTCGGCTATCGGATCGACCCGTCCTTCGACGTGGGTGACCTCGCTGTCTTCGAAGCAGCGCACCACGTGCGCAACGGCGTCGACCTCGCGGATATTGCCGAGGAACTGATTGCCCAGCCCCTCCCCTTTGGAGGCGCCACGGACGAGACCGGCAATATCCACGAACGTCAGCCGCGTCGGCACGATTTCCGCCGATTTGGCAAGCGTTGCCAGCGTTTCCAGCCGCGGATCGGGAACTGCCACTTCGCCGATATTCGGCTCAATGGTGCAGAACGGATAATTAGCGGCCTGTGCCGCGGCGGTTTCCGTCAACGCATTAAAGAGCGTCGATTTGCCGACATTCGGCAAGCCGACGATGCCGCATTTAAAACCCATGGGAACTCATTCATCGATCGGGCGGGAGATCGCCTTCCGGCTTGTCGGCAAAGCCCTTGGCCAGCATGGCGAGATGAACTTTGTTCTGAAAACTTGCGTCGTCTCCTCGGACGAGAAGCTCGGCATTCGCGGCCACAATGTCGGCAAGCGCTTCCACCCACGGCCATTCACTCTTGGCGAAATCGCTGAGCACGTGGCGTTCGACCAAATCCTTGTGGCCGGGATGGCCGACGCCGATACGCACGCGCCGGTAATCGTTGCCGATATGCTCGCTGATCGAGCGCAAACCATTATGACCGGCAATCCCGCCGCCAATTTTGACTCTGACCTTGCCGGGGGGAAGTTCGATTTCGTCATGGAAAACGGTGACTGCATCGGGTGCCAATTTGTAAAACTGGGCGGCCTCACCGACAGCGCGCCCTGACTCGTTCATAAAAGTTCCCGGCAGCAACAGCAGCGCGCGCTCTCCACCGATCGGGCCTTCACACGCAACTCCCTGAAATCGCCGGCGCCACGGCCCGACGCCGTGGCGCTTGGCTATGGCCTGAAGCGCCATGAAGCCGACGTTGTGGCGATTGCCGATATAGCGCGCTCCCGGATTCCCCAGTCCAACCAGGAGCAGCATGTGAGCGCCCTAACGCCGACCTCACTTTTTCTCGGACGCGCCGGCGGCTCCTTTGGCGGCAGGCGCCGCAGCGGCTCCAGCCGCAGGAGCGGCGCCGGGCGCGGCTCCGGGTGCGGCAGCAGCGCCACCCTCGGCCGGCGTGCCGGCCGTAGCGGCGGCGGCCGCAGCAGCGGCAGCGGCAGCCGCAGCTTCCGCCGCAGCCTTCATTTCTTCCGCATAGCCCGAAGGCGGCACGACCGTGACAAGCGTAATGTCCCGGCCGCTGACAGCGCGAACGCCGGACGGCAATGTAATATCGCTCAGGTGTTTGGAGTAGTTGATTTCCAATCCACCGACATCGACCTCAATGGCGGCCGGGATCTCGTCGGCGCGGCAACGCACTTCGACGGTGTGCGTGACAATTGACACCGTCCCACCGCGTTTAACGCCAGGTGACTGCTCCGCGTTGAGAACGTGAACCGGAATATTCACCCGGATGGTCGCGCCCTCGCCCAGCCGCATGAAGTCGACGTGCAACGGAAGGTCACGCACGGTATCGAGCTGAAAATCCCGCGGGATGACCCGATGTTTGACGCCGTCGACCTCGACTTCATGAACACTGGTCAGGAAACGGCCGGCAAAGATGCGCTGGCGCAACTCAGCGTAATCAAGCGAGATCGGCAGCGGCGGCTTGCCGTCGCCGTAAATAATTCCGGGTACGCGGCCGGCCCTGCGCTCCGCCCGGGCGGCCCCCTTGCCGGCCCGCGGGCGCGCCGCCGCTTTGATCACGTTGACGGTCGCCATGTTTTTGTCCTCAAGTCCTTGTCGTTAATGACTGTTGCCCGCGTCAAAATCCGCGCCGGACCGAAGTCCCGCATAGCCTCCAGGGGTGCCAAAGGTCTTAAGATTTTAGCCGCGGCGCCGCGCTTATAGCGGCGCTAACGCCGAAAAACAAGAAAGCCTGAGGTAGCTAGCCGACCGCCCCGCCGGCACCTTCCGAATAGCCGGGCGGCTTCTCGGCCGGGGCCGCACCGATTTTGGCTTCCAATTCGGCAATGCGCGATTTCAGCGCTTCGTTCTCCTCGCGGGCAATCCTGGCCATATCTCTCACCGCCTCGAATTCTTCACGCTGGACAACGGCAAGGTCGCGGAGAATGCGCTCGGCCTGGGTGCGGAACAGCGTCTCAAACTCGCGCCGCACGCCTTGCGCAGCGCCGGCAGCATCATTCATTAACCGTGCAACTTCGTCGAAGAACCGGTTGGTCGTCTGGACCATTGTCGCCTCCGAACCCCCGTCACCTTACACCCTTGCTCGCCGCGCCTACAGAATGGCAATGATGTGCCGCTATCGCAAGATGCGAAGCCCGCTGCGGAACGGCGTCTTGAAATGGTGCATGCCGCAGTCGCGGCGGAGTTATCGATGCTGGTCCTGCCGATCCTGACTTTCCCCCACATCGACCCGGTTCTGATCTCAATCGGGCCGCTCGCGGTGCGCTGGTATGCGCTCGCCTACATCGTCGGCATCATTGCGGGCTGGATTTACGCGCGCGCCATTATTGCCTCGCCGAAACTCTGGGGCGGGCGCGCGCCGTTGACGGTCGAGCAATACGACGACTTCATTGTTTGGATCACGCTCGGCATTATCCTCGGCGGCCGCATCGGCTACGTCCTGTTCTACAACTTTCCGCACTTCCGCGATCATCCGGGCGAAATTCTTCAATTGTGGAATGGCGGAATGTCATTTCATGGCGGCGTGCTCGGCAGCGCGCTGGCTGTCGTGTTGTTCGCGCTTCGCCGCGGCATCTCCATTCTATCGCTCGGCGACGTGACCCTGGCAGTCGCACCTATTGGGCTGTTCCTCGGTCGCCTTGCAAATTTCATCAATGGCGAATTGTGGGGCCGGCCGAGCGATATGCCTTGGGCCATGATCTTCCCTACCGGCGGTCCGGTCCCGCGCCATCCAAGCCAGCTGTATGAAGCCGCCCTCGAAGGCTTGCTGCTGCTCGCGGTGCTGGGATTTCTCGTGCGCTGCGGCGCGCTGAAGCGTCCCGGCCTCGTCAGCAGCAGTTTCGCGATAGGCTATGGTGTCCTGCGCATCTTTTGCGAATTTTTCCGCGAACCGGATGCGCAGCTTGGGTTCCTTTGGGGCGGGCTCACTATGGGTATGCTGCTTTCGGTACCGTTGATAGCGGCGGGCGTGATCGGACTCATATTTGCTTCGCGCCGGCCGGCGATTGCGAAAAATGGCTGACGACTCTTCACCGCTGGAAAAAGAGATTCGCCGCCTGATTACCGTCGCCGGTCCGATGCCGCTGGCGGAATACATGCGGCTGTGCCTCACCCATCCTCAGTATGGCTATTATCTCGTGCGCGAGGCGATCGGCGCCGCGGGGGATTTCGTCACCGCGCCGGAAATCAGCCAGATGTTCGGCGAACTTGTCGGCCTTTGGGCGGCGGCCGTCTGGCAGCAAATGGGTGCACCCGAAAATATCCGCATTATTGAACTCGGGCCGGGCCGTGGCACCATGATCCGTGACGCGTTGCGGGCGGCCAAGATCGTCAAAGGGTTTCAACCGGCCGCGGTTCTGCATCTCGTGGAAATCAACCCGAAGCTCAAAGAAGCGCAGCAGCAAGCGCTAAACGGATTTGAAGTCCCGGTATTGTGGCACGCGGCGCTCACCGACGTTCCGCCAGGCCCCTGCATCATTCTCGCCAACGAATTCATCGATGCGTTGCCGATTCATCAGGCCGTCAAGCAGCCGGACGGTTGGCACGAGCGCGTCGTCGAGATCGGTCCGCAGGGCGATTTGACCATTGGCGTTGCCGCCGAGGCATTGCCTCACTTCAACGCCACGCTGCCACGCGAATTGCGCCAGGCGGCGGAAAATTCAATCTTCGAATGGCGTCCCGACACCATCGCAATGGAGATCGGCCGCCGCGTGCGGGATGATGGCGCCGCGCTCATCATCGACTACGGTCATGCCTCCCATGGTTTGGGCGAGACTTTGCAAGCGGTGGCCGGCCATGCGTTCGCCGATCCATTGAATGCGCCGGGCCGGGCCGACCTCACGGCGCATGTCGATTTTACGGCACTCGCCCAAAGCGCGGAAATGATGGGAGCCCGCGCGCATGGCCCCTTGACCCAGGGTGAATTTCTACGCCGTCTCGGCATCGAAAAACGCGCGGCGACGCTCAAGGCGAGTGCGGCGCCTGCTAAAACCGCCGAAGTCGATCACGCAGTCACTCGGCTGACCGAGGCGAAGCCCGGAGCGATGGGCGAATTGTTCAAGGTTGTCGCGATCGCCGATCCAAAGCTCGGGGCGTTGCCCGGGTTTGGGGCGTGAAGCGTGATCGTCACGGCCCCCACCCTTGCACTCGAAGGCATCAGGCACGCCTTCTTTACCCGTGAAGGCGGCGTGTCCGAGGGCCTCTACGCGACATTGAATGGCGGATTGGGTTCGCACGACGACGTCACATTCGTAGCCGAAAATCGCGCACGGATGGCGCAAGCGCTCGGCGTGAAGCCGCCAGCGTTGCTAACCGCCTATCAAATACATTCGCCCGCCGCCGTAGTTGTCGATGCGCCTTGGTCGGCCGACCAACGCCCACGCGCCGACGCGATCGTAACGCGCACGCCCGGCGTTGCCGTTGGCGTAACCACAGCCGATTGCGGTCCGATCCTTCTCGCTGATCCGGTGGCCCGCGTAATTGGCGCGGCGCACGCCGGCTGGCGGGGCGCGCTGACCGGCATAGTCGAGGCCACCGTCACCGCGATGAACGATCTTGGTGCACGGACGGAGCGGATCGTCGCCGCCGTCGGACCGATGATCCGCCAGCAGAGCTACGAAGTCGGTCCCGATTTGATCACGCGCTTCACCGCCGAGGATGCGGCGAGTAGCCGCTTCTTCACCGCGGCGGCCCGCGACGGCCACGCCCTGTTTGATCTCGCCGGCTATATTCGGGGACGGCTCTCACGGGCAGGCGTCCGGCAAGTGGAAGATCTCGCCCTTTGTACTTATGCCGATCCCGCGCGATTTTTCAGCTTCCGCCGTTCGACCCATGAAGGCGAAACCGATTACGGCCGTCACGTCAGTGCAATTGCGATTGCGCAGCCGCCCAACGGGTAACCATTCGGCGGGGACAATGCCGGGATTCGTGTTGCCAGCCTCGGAAACGGCTTGTATCAGGGCCTTGCCTGGGCTGGTGGTACGGTTTTTAAGCGCGTTTTCGGGAGTGTGTCCCGAGGCCGCGTGGGCGGGAGAGCGGAATGGCGAGCAACAACGGAGCGATCAGGCTCGTCGCCGGCAATTCGAATCCAGCGCTCGCCGAAGGCATCGGCGCATACATCGGCATACCGATGACCAAGGCGCTGGTGCGCCGTTTCGCCGATATGGAGATCTTCGTCGAAATCCAGGAAAACGTTCGCGGCGCTGACGTTTTCGTCCTCCAGTCCACGTCGTTCCCGGCAAACGATCACTTGATGGAATTGCTGATCATCATCGACGCGCTGCGCCGCGCGTCGGCGCGCCGCATCACCGCAGTGATCCCGTATTTCGGCTACGCGCGGCAGGACCGCAAACCCGGGCCGCGTACGCCGATCTCCGCCAAGCTTGTCGCAAATCTCATCACCCGAGCCGGCGCCGATCGCGTGCTGACGCTCGATCTTCACGCCGGACAAATTCAGGGCTTCTTCGACATTCCCACGGACAATCTGTTCGCATCTCCGGTAATGGTGCGCGACATCAAACAACGGTTTGCGCTCGACAAGCTGATCGTAGTGTCGCCCGACGTCGGCGGCGTCGTACGCGCGCGCGGCCTTGCCAAGCGTATCAACGCGCCGCTCGCCATTGTCGACAAGCGGCGCGAACGACCGGGCGAGTCCGAGGTGGCGAATGTCATCGGCGAAGTCGACGGGCACGTTTGCATCCTGGTGGACGATATCGTCGATTCCGGCGGCACCTTGCTCAATGCCGCCGACGCGCTTTTGGAACAAGGCGCCAGCGCCGTCTATGGCTACATCAGCCACGGGGTGTTGTCCGGCGGGGCCGTCGCGCGAGTCAACAAATCGAACTTGAAAGAGCTGGTCATCACTGACTCCATTCAGCCTACCGAAGCCGTTAAACAGTCCCCGAACATTCGGGTCCTTCCGATTGCCCAACTGATCGGCGAAGCGATCAGCCGCACCGCGTCGGAAGAGTCGGTCTCAAGCCTGTTCTTCGATTAGGCCGCCAATCGCGGCAAATCCGACCCAAACGGCTAGATCCGGCATGGCGCCTTGCGCGGGGCGTGACAAACAGGCGGAAGCCTGAGTCGGTCACTGAATCACCCCGAGTCAACTTGTCGCAGGCAGCACCTGTGGACGGTGATTCCGGTCCCGTTGCCGCACGGATGCAAATCACTTCATGAGGGCCGGGATAACTAGCGGGCGGCGAGCGACAAATCTTTAGTGCGAGAATCTGCCCGTTTATATTCGGGCGTGCGACTGATTCGCGATGTCGCGTGAAGTTTTGGCCGAAGTGTCGGTTGCCGGTCAGCGGCAACGGTTTGTGCGGATCGAAGCCCATTCTTGGGCGATGTGTCTGGCGTGCGCATTTCCACTCAACCGGCGCTGTGGAGGCGACATGTCCCTCGCAATCGCACACGATCACGCTAATAACCCTCTCGAGGTCGTCGAGCACCTTGCGGCGGGCAACAACTGGCCGTTCGAGCGTGCCGGCGAAGACGAAGTCGCCATCATCGTTACCGGCCGCTGGACCAACTATCAGATCTCATTCACGTGGATGAGCGAGATCGAGGCGCTGCATCTGGCCTGCGCTTTCGACATGCGCATCGGCGAAATACGGCTGACCGAAGTGCAGTCGCTGGTTTCGATGATCAACGAGCAATTGTGGATCGGACATTTCGACATTTGGCAGAAGAACGGCGTGGTGATGTTCCGTCACGCGCTTTTGCTTGCCGGAGTCAACGCTTCCGGCCGCCAATGCGAAGCGGTCCTTGGCGCCGCGCTCGACGCCTGTGAGCGGTACTTCCCCGCGTTCCAATTCGTAGTCTGGGCGGGCAAGTCCGCGCGCGAAGCCATGGACAGCGCAATGTTCGAGACCTCGGGCGAGGCTTAGTCGCCGGCATTTCCAATGCGACGACGTCGGGGGGCTTCCAGCTGCCCCCGGCCTGGCAGTCGCCGCCACGGCGCGCTTGGCTCCCGCCACCGTGCGCCAGACCGCTCGGAAGCGGCGCGAAGGCTCGCTATACATTACCGCAGTAGAGGGCGCGCGAGCCCGTCTCGCGCTCCGCACGTCGCGTGAGGACAAAGGCCAATGAACGCCGCAAAGGACGATGGCGAGGTGCGTGAGTTGCCGGGCCCGCTCGTGTTGATCGGCGCCGGAAAAATGGGCGGGGCGCTGCTCGAAGGCTGGCTCAATTTCGGCTTCGATCCGGCTGGCATCGCCGTAATCGAGCCGCAGCCGGCGCCAACGATCTCCCGCCTCGTCGGGCGCGGCGTGCGGCTTAACCCGAAGTCCGCCCAGCTCGCGGGAGCCGCGGCGATTGTTATCGCGGTCAAGCCGCAAGCCGCGGCGGAAGCCCTAGCTACGGCTAAGCCGTCCGTTGCGACGAGCACCGTCGTGATCTCGATCATGGCCGGAAGAACCCTTCAGTCGATGGCCGGTGGGCTACCGCATGGCTGCGCGCTGGTGCGCGCCATGCCGAATCTGCCGGCGGCAATCGGGCGTGGCATCACCGTCGCAGTGGCGAGGGGTGCAAATGGCGAGCAGCGCAAACTGGCCGATCGCCTTTTATCCGCAACCGGCGTGGTCGAATGGATCGACGATGAAGCACTCATGGACGCGGTGACCGCCGTGTCCGGATCGGGGCCGGGATATGTCTTCCTGCTCGCTGAAGCTCTGACGCACGCGGCAGTCGAGGCCGGGCTCCCGCCGGATTTGGCCGAAAAACTCGCGCGCGAAACCATCTCCGGCTCTGGTGAATTGTTGCGCGGGGGAGCCGTCGATGCAGCAAAGCTGCGCGAGAATGTGACATCGCCTGGCGGCACGACTGCAGCCGCGCTGGCCATTTTGATGGGCCAGGACGGCCTTGTATCATTAATGACAAGGGCCGTTGCTGCTGCGACGGAGCGCTCGCGGCAGCTCGCCCAATAGGCTGCCATGGGTTTATGGCACGTCTTGGAACGGCGTGGCCCAGAACCTACAATAGGGTCTGGGAGGCCGGCGTCAGTGAAGGAGTCCGCCCATGGCCAGAAGAGCCGCTCGCAAGACCGTTCGCAAGCCCGCTCGGGGTTCCGCCCGCGCCGCGACGTCCACGCCACAGACCGACCGTGAAAAAATTGTCGCCGCGTTTTTGGCGCTTCTGGCCGAGAAGTCCTTTGCGGCCGTCGGATTTTACGACATTGCACAACGGACCGGCCTTTCGCTCGCCCAGATCCGTGGCGAATTTGCCTCGACGCTTGCCATCGTCGCCGCCTACGTCAAATCCACCGACCGCGCAGTGCTCGCGCAAGATATGGACGACATGGCGGAAGAGCCCGAGCGCGAACGATTGTTCGACGTGCTGATGCGCCGGCTTGAAGTCCTTGCGGAGCAGCGCGAGGCGGTGCGGTCATTGTTGCGCTCGGCGCGCAGCAACCCGCCGCTGGCGCTGGCGCTGAACGGGCTGGCGGTGCGCTCGCAGCAGTGGATGCTGACCGCAGCCGGCATTAACGCCTCCGGTCCGCAGGGAATGATCCGCGCGCAAGGGCTCGCCGTTCTGTTTGCGTCGGTACTGCGCACGTGGGTAGATGACGACGACCCCGGCCAAGCGCGAACCATGGCGGCCCTCGACCGTGCGCTTGCCCGCGGTCAGCGCGCTGTCGGCCTGCTCAATAATCTTTGCTCTATCCCCAGCCGCCTTTGCGGCCTTCGCTCGCGGCGGAGACGCCGCAGCCGCGGCGATTCAGAAGAGACGGCCGCGGCCTAAGCCCAAGCTGCACCAATCAAATTTGCCACCGGCCGGCCTGGGGGTCGATCACGTATGACGTGATCAAAATAAACCCTTAAGCGTCAACGTTAGAATCTCTCCAAAGAGATGCGATTTTGATTGAAATCAACTTCCGCTGGACCTAATTATCGATAGTTGCAATTGATACCAATCTAGGCCGGGCGTCCATGATTGTCTGTTCCTGCAATGTATTGACCGATCACGATGTGCGCGGAACGCTGGCCGGTAACGAGGCGGCGCCGCGGACGGCAGGTCAGGTGTACGGTTGCCTCGGTTGCAGCCCCCAGTGCGGTAGATGCGCCAGAACCATTCGCCGCATCATGGATGAGGCTCTGACCGCGGCGAGTTCCGGCTGCCCCACCAACGGCTGCTGCCAACCCGGTAGCGATTTCTAACCCTATCCCGTTGCATTAACGCCGGCGCTCTATGCCCAGCGGCGGCTTTTCGTGCCGCCGCTTCACCGGCTATAATCCCGCACGCGCATCGCAGAGGCAGAGTATGGCTGCAGGAGAACAATATGCGGGGTGAGCCCGGAGTCGTCGATTATCTCAACAAGGGCCTCCGCCACGAACTCACGGCGGTCAATCAATACTGGCTGCATTATCGGCTGCTCGACAACTGGGGCTACAAGTCGCTGGCCAAGAAATGGCGCAAGGAATCCATCGAGGAGATGGAGCATGCCGACAAGCTTATTGAGCGCATCATCTTTCTCGACGGATTTCCGAACATGCAGGTCCTCGATCCGCTGCACATCGGCCAGTCGGTCAAGGAAGTGCTGGAGTGCGACCTGCAGGCGGAGTTGCACGCGCGCGCTTTGTACGAGGAAGCCGCGACGCACTGCCACGCGGTCAAGGACTACGTGTCCCGCGATCTGTTCGAAAAGCTGATGCACGACGAAGAAGAGCACATCGACTTCCTCGAAACGCAGCTCAGTCTCGTCGCCAAGCTGGGAGAGGAATTGTACGCCCAGCACCACATCGGCAAGCTCGACGACGACGATCACGATTAAGCACGGATCGCACCGTATCAATCAGCGAAATACGAAACCGAGCACGCGATCGCGTGTGCCGGCGCCGTCGCAATCCGAGCGAGCCGACGTAAAGCGCACATAGCGCTTCGACAGGCAGCTATAAATCGGCATTGTCCCGGGCTGGTCGGAACGAAACACATAGCCAGCGACGCGATGCCGCGCGCTTCCCTCCGCGGCGCAGCCGCCCGCTTCGGTGAGAAAGCCACCCCAGCGCGGCGAAAAGCACTCGTCAAGTTTGACGCTGGGAAGTTGCGGGGGAGCCGTCATTACGTACCCTAGTGGCAGATCGTACGTGAAGGACATGCCGGCAAGGATTGGCGGACCGGTTGTAGCCCAGGTCAGGCCATCGTCGTTTTTCCATCGCGAAAGAGCGACCCGCACTTGCGGCTGCCGCGGTGCGCTCGAAAGTTCGATCGTGGCCTCGTGCATGACGAGGTATCGCTGCGTGAAATCGGCCTCTGTCGGAAGGTACATGTAGGTCAGCAAAAACCGGGGCCCGATGTCATTGAACCCGTGTTCGCCAACCATGCTCGGATAAGCGTAAAGATCGGTAGGCGCCGGGCGCTTCCAGTCATTGTTGTCGTAAAGAATGATGGGTTCGGAAAGCGTGGCGAAATGAATCTTGTCCGTCGAAACCGATAGTCGCAGCGACGAAGCCGCTGCCATGACCAGTATGGCGTTGGCGTTGGTCCAATACGCCGAACTCATACCGATCGAACCGTCGAGCGGCGCTGCGACGCCGCCAAGCGCCGGTGAATCCCAGCCGCTGCCGCTCCACTTCATCCATTTGCCCGGCAGCGGATCGGTGCTTTTCGCTCTAGCAACGAAATTTTTCCAATCGCTCAAACGCTGACAGTACGCGTACCAAAATCCGTCGTGGCCGTCCGCCGCCGTACAGTCGCCCTCGCCACTTTCCCGTCCGGGCGCCGGGCCTTCGCTGGATGTGATGACCTGACCGAGCATGTCCCAGTTCAGGCCTTGGTCCGCGGATCGCGCGATGGACATCGATTTATGGGTTTCGCCACGAGAGTAGTTGCAACGCGCTTCGTTGTGGATGAGGCCGTAAAGCTTCCCCGCGCCCGGCAGCACCGTCGTCAGCCAGTTGCCGCACTCTGACGGACTACCCGAGGGTCCAGGAGAAAGGACAGCCTTCGAGCGTCCACCCAGGTCGAACGGCGTCGCGCCGTCTATCGCCACGGTGGTGCCGTTGGCAGCAAAGGCGCGAAAATGATGGTCGGGAAGCTCGACGAGGCTGACCGGCGCATCGGGCTCGTGCCGCGATGGCCCCCTCACCACGTGCGGATATTCGATGCGCACTTCAATGCAGGCGTCGCAAATGTCCTTCGCCAAAGCGGCCGTTTGCATGATGGCCGGTGGCAAGAAAAAAATAGCCGCGGCAAGCGCTTGATAGGCTCGAAAGATGCGCGCGGATGTGGCGACCGGCGTCACGGAGAGTCAGGCCGCCGCGCGGTAAGCCGGCTCGTCCTGCGGGGCGGGCGCTCGACGCGGAGCTGGAATGAAGTTGCGGTAGTTGAGGCCCCACAGCATCCCGGTAAATAGCCACAGGAACCGCCATCGTTCCGCCTGATGCAGCATCGCGCAGGACATAACCGACAGCCAGCAGAACAGAATGAGCAGGAACAGTTCGTCACCCGACCGCTTCCAATTGTACCAGGCCTGCTGCACGGAGAGGACCATCAAGAGCGTCCACGCAAAGCCGGCAAGCCAGCCGTAATTGAGAAACGAACTTATCCAGATGTTGTGAATTGGCTCGGGAAAAATCTTATCGATTTCAAACAGCCCCAGCCCCAACGGATGATCCAATATAAGGGGAACAGAGAGCAGATACCTGTTGTAGCGGCCGAAATATCCGAGGTCGTATTCCTCGGCGATCTTGAAGCGGCCGGTAAGCATTTCCGCGAACGTGTCGTTCGTCAGATACAAGAACAGACAAGGCACCGATAGGACCAGCACGACGGCGAACGCCGCCAGCGAGGCTTTCGCAAGATTGCGGCGATTGAAATAAAAAAAGCTGGCCCCGCCGAACAACAGCGCCGAGACGATCGCCGCACGCGAAAATGACAGCAGCAGCGCGATCGATAGCAGCGCCAGCGCAAAGGCATACCAATAGCGGCTGCGCTTTTGCGCGATCATGTAAAGCGATCCGAGAATGCCGGGAATGAGGAATACGCCGAACATGTCGGGATCGTCGAGGAAACCTGTCGGCCGGTCGGCCCAGGTCAACGACGGATTCTGGCTGACAAATCCGTAGACGCCGACAATTGCGGCAATGACGTTGGCGAAGACGTAGACTTTGACGAACCGTTCCAGATCCGCCCTGCCCCAGCCGGCGGTGACGAGCGAGCTGGTGATGCCGATTAGTATCACCGACGTCAAAGCAATGAACTGAAAAACCACCAACGGATTGTCGATCAAGGAAACCGACGACACGAATACGGAGAAGAGCCACGCTCCGACCAAAAAGAACAAAATAACATTACGTATGTTGACCCGTTGCTCGGAGAACAACGTGAGCAACAGGGCAAGAAGGAATATTCCGTCGACGGGTGACGGCCTCGACCATGTGTAATTGATGGCGATGACGCCGAGCAGAAACACTGCCGTGCGCAATCGCGCGCCGGCGGCGAGAAAGCTGCTGTGGCGGCGCGGGCCAATGCTGGCGGAGCCGGCGAGTCGGTCGGCAAACGGCAGGCGCTGCGACTCCAGCGAATTACGCATCACACAACTCGGCCCGCATTGCTGGCGCGGGAGAAAATCGCAAGCGCGCTGGCGATAAAAGCGGATTCGCCGGCGACCTTTCGATCGCCGGCGAATTCAGTGTGCCTTCTCGAGGCTAACGTTCTCTTAAGTACTAGCCACGCGCAGGCAGCGGCGGCGGGGCGAGTAGTGGCCCGGCATAGCCCGGCGTGTTGAACATCCAACGGAAGCCGATCATGATGTCCTGCGCGCTGAGATTATGCCATCGATAACTGTCGGGGTTGCAGCCGCCGGTGCAATTGATCGGCCCTTGGACGTTTCCCATGTTGAGGTAGCGATAAGCGATTTCGAGCTTGAGATTTTCGCTGACGGCGTAGCTCAAGCCGGCGTGAGCGGCCCAAGCCAGGTTCCACTGCGTGACGGTTGGGCCGACGCCCGAGCCGCCAGTCGGAATGCCGACGTCTGAGAAGCCGGACATTTGATTGCCCGCGGTGCCGATACCAGCGCCGATGAAGGGTGTTAGGCCGTACCACGTTCCAATGTCGATGTAGGCGTTGGCCAGGAACACCAGCGAGCTGATGTTGCCGTTGTAGACATCGAGGCACTGGGCAAATGGATTCGGGCACGCAACCGTGTACCCACCCCAGAAGGTGAAGTTTGCTTTGTTCCGGTATTCACCGGTCACGTCCAAACGCAACCAGTTGTTGACCTCATAGCCGATGCCGACATTGAGGAAGGCCTGATCGCCTAGATTGACCGACTGAATGGTGAAGTCGGTGGGGTTGTTGTTCGGATTCGGCAGAAAGTCGACCCCATTCGCGTGCACTGCGCCGACGCCGATGTCGCCGCGGAGATACCAACTCGAAACGGGCGCGACTGGAGCCGGCATCATCGGCACCGGCATGTCGGCAGCAAACGCACTCGCGAAGGGCACGACTGCTGCGAAGACGGCCGTTACTATCACTTTAAGCATATTACGGTCCTCGTTAGCTGCAACAGCGAGCGCGGTCCGGTCAGCGAAGCGCGTGCGGCTGTTAAGGCTAACGAAGGATTGCAGATAACGCTTAAGGGACACTTAATCGGCGCGGCACGTCTCTTTTTTTGGTCTCGACCCCCGATATGTCGAAGCTAACGATCCATTAAGGTTAATGCTTAATGATGATCGCTGCCTGTTCGCTCATGACAAGGAATGAAGGGGCGGCTGATGCGTCGGGTTTTTTATGCACTGATCCTTCTAGGTCTCGCCTCTCCGGCGATGGCCGCTGATCCTGCCGGGTACGACTTCCTGCGCGGATCCGACACGGTCGGGCCCGGGACATACTCGCGCTGGAGCGGCTTCTATCTCGGAGGTCAAGTCGGCTACGGCTGGGCCTCTACCGATTTTAGCGGATCGACGGCTCCGGAGATCGCTTACGTGCTCCGTGAGACCTCCCTGCAAGCCAGCTTTGCTCCATCAGCGTGGCCGGTTCTCGGCCATGCTACGACCGGCGCGCCGCAATTCGGCGGCTTCATCGGATACAACATGCAGTTTGAGGATGTGGTGTTTGGCGTCGAGGCCGATCTGGAAAGCGCAGCGTTCCATTTGAAGTCGCCTAACAACCCGATCAGCCGCGCCACCGGCCCCGACAATTTGGGTATCGCCCACGCTGTCACAGTGAGCGGGTCCGGTACGGTGGACACCACGGCATTTTCCACGTTCAAGGCACGAGCGGGTTACGTGGTGGGCAATTTCATGCCATACGCCTTCGCCGGCGCGGCCTTCGGTTTAGCGAACAGCAACATCACTGCCACCATTGTGGACCAGGAGTTCTCGTCGGGCAGCGTCAACACGTGTAACGCGAGCGCGCCCTGTCCCATCTTTCGGCTAACCGGCAGCGAAACACATAACAATCAAGTCATCTACGGATGGACGGCGGGTGGCGGCGTCGACGTCGCGCTGACGCCAAACGTCTTCGCACGCGTCGAGATGGAAGTGGACCAGTTCATTGTGCAGCCATCAATGACGCTGACTGCCTTCACCGGGCGGGTGGGCGCCGGATACCGATTTTAGCGAACTGCAAGCTGAAATTTCGACAGCGCGCCGTGTTCGTTTCCGGCGGCGCCTCCCTCCTCAAGTCTTCCGTTCACTGATCGTCAAGCTTCAATCAACGGCATAGCGCGCGGTGACTTGACGCCGCGCGCTCATTTACCTATTTCCGGCGGTGGGACACCCCTCCCCAACGAGGGGCGCCTATCTGGAAGGATAGATAAATGACGCTGAAGCCGACCGTGCGGCCGCAAGTACCGCATTTTTCGTCCGGCCCCTGTGCCAAGCGCCCGGGCTGGAGCTTAGAAGCCCTCGGCGGCGCCTTCCTCGGCCGTTCGCATCGCTCAAAACCCGGCAAGGCGAAGCTCTGGCGCGCCATCGAGCTGACCCGGGAAGTTCTTGAGGTCCCGGCCGACTATCGCATCGGCATTGTGCCGGCTTCCGATACCGGTGCGGTCGAGATGGCGTTGTGGTCGCTGCTCGGCGCCCGCCCAGTCACTATGCTGGCTTGGGAATCATTCGGCGAAGGATGGGTTAGCGACGTCGCCAAGCAGCTAAAGCTCAAGCAGGCGAGCTTAATCAAAGCCGACTACGGCGAGCTTCCCGATCTCAGCAAAATCGATGCGCAAAACGACATCGTATTTACCTGGAACGGCACCACTTCGGGCGTGCGCGTTCCCAACGCAGACTGGATTGCCGCTGATCGCGCCGGATTGAGCATTTGCGATGCGACCTCCGCCGCGTTCGCCCAGGCGCTGGACTGGCCGAAGCTGGATGTCTGCACATTCTCCTGGCAAAAAGCGCTCGGCGGCGAGGCCGCGCACGGTATGCTTATTCTTTCTCCGCGCGCCGTGGCACGGCTCGAGAGCTACACACCGCCATGGCCGATGCCTAAAATCTTCCGGATGACAAAAGGTGGCGCGCTGATCGAAGGAATATTCCAGGGCGAAACCATCAACACACCGTCGATGCTGTGCGTCGAAGATTATCTCGACGCCCTGGAATGGGCGAAGGCTGCTGGCGGCCTTCCTGCGCTTCGCGCCCGCGCCGACGCCAATGCCGGCGTGATTGCCGATTGGGTCGCGCGCACCAGCTGGGTCGACTTTCTCGCGCATGACGCGGCAGTGCGCTCCAACACTTCCGTCTGTCTCAAAGTCGTCGACCCGACGGTGACCCGACTGAGCCGTGAAGCGCAAACCGCCTTCTCAAAGACTATCGCGGCGGCGCTCGAGGACGAGGGTGTTGCATATGACACCGCCGCCTATCGCGACGCTCCGCCCGGCTTGCGCATTTGGTGTGGCTCAACGGTAGAGCGGAGCGATCTCGATGCGCTGACGCCCTGGCTCGATTGGGCTTACGGCAAAGCGAAAGATTCGCTCGCCCAAGCGGCTTAGAAAAAGATAACGGCCCGACATGACATCTCCCCGAGTTCTTATTTCCGACGCGCTATCGCCTGCCGCCGTATCGATCCTCAAGGATCGCGGCGTGGCGGTGGAGTTTCAACCCAGCCTCGGCAAAGACAAGGAAAAGCTTGCCGAGACAATCGACGCCTTCGACGGATTGGCTATCCGTTCGACAACGAAGGTCACGTCCAAATTGCTCGAGCGCGCGCGCAACCTCAAAGTCATCGGCCGCGCCGGAATTGGCGTCGACAATGTCGATGTCCCGGCGGCGACCGCGCGCGGCATTATTGTGATGAACACGCCGTTCGGCAATTCGATAACAACCGCCGAGCACGCAATCTCGCTGATGCTGGCGCTGGCGCGGCAAATCCCTGAGGCCGACGCTTCGACCCGCGCCGGCAAGTGGGAGAAAAACAAATTTCTCGGCGTCGAGATCTTCGGCAAGACGCTCGGAGTGATCGGCTGCGGCAACATCGGCTCGATCGTTGCCGACCGCGCGCTCGGCATGAAGATGAAGGTGGTCGCCTACGACCCGTTTCTCTCCGCCGAGCGAGCCATCGACCTCGGCGTGGAGAAAGTGACGCTAGAGGAGCTGTTGCATCGCGCTGATTTCGTGACGCTGCACACCCCGCTCACCGAGAAAACCCGAAACATCATCAACGCTGACAGTCTGGCTTTGACAAAGAAAGGCGTCCGGCTAATTAACTGCGCGCGCGGCGGCTTGGTGGACGAAACTGCTTTGTACGACGCGCTCAAGGTCGGTCACGTCGCCGGGGCGGCGCTCGATGTCTTTGTTAGCGAACCGGCGACAGAGAGCCCGTTGTTCGCGCTGCCCAATGTCGTCTGCACGCCGCATCTCGGCGCTTCGACAAGTGAAGCTCAGGAAAATGTTGCCCTGCAAATCGCCGAACAGATGTCGGACTACTTGACGCGGGGCGCCATAACCAACGCTGTCAATTTCCCTTCGATCAGCGCCGAAGAGGCACCGAAGCTCAAACCGTTCATTGCACTCGCGGAAAAACTTGGCTCCTTCGCGGGCCAGCTTACCGAAGCTGGCATTGTCCGCGTGCAGGTGTCCTACGAGGGCCTAGTCACCCAGATGAATACGCGGGCGCTCACGTCAGCGGCGGTCGCCGGCTTGCTTCGTCCCATGCTGCAAGACATCAACGTCGTGTCGGCGCCCATTGTCGCCAAAGACCGCGGAATCGTCGTCGAAGAGACGCGGCGCGATGTCGAGGGCGACTATGACAGCCTGATCACCGTAGCGGTGGTTACTGACCAGCAGACGCGCTGGGTCTCCGGAACCGTCTACGCGGACGGACGGCCGCGCATCGTCAACATCAAAGGCATCCGCATCGACGCCGAGTTCGGACCGTCCATGCTGTACGTTACCAACCAGGACAGACCCGGTTTCGTCGGACGGTTCGCAACGTTACTTGCCGGCGCGGGCATCAACATCGCGACCTTCCATCTCGGCCGTGAATCGGAAGGCGGCAACGCCATCGCGCTCGTCGAAGTCGATTCCTCGGTCCCGCCGGAGGTTCTGGCCAAGGTGCAACAAATCCCCAACGTCCAGCAGGTCAAACCGTTGAATTTCTGAGCGTCCCACGTTTGATCACTGGAACCGCGGGCTGGGCGTCGCTCGCGAGTTCCGATCAGCAGGGTAAATACGACGAAATATCAGGTGGTTGGGGCGATTTTTCACGCCCGTTGGCCGCTGCTGCGCCTTGCTTCCCCGGGGATTCCCGATTATCCGGGTCACGGCTGCCGCCAGTCTGTGCGCAAAAGTCGAGCGTTCAATAGGTTTTCCGGGCTAAATCCTGCATGGCAAACGTTGTCGTGGTCGGCTCCCAGTGGGGGGATGAAGGCAAGGGCAAGATCGTCGATTGGTTGTCCGAACAGGCCGACATCGTGGTCCGCTTCCAGGGCGGCCACAACGCCGGGCACACCCTCGTCATCAATGGTGTAACGTACAAGCTCTCTTTGTTGCCTTCAGGTGTCGTGCGCCCGGGGAAGCTTTCGGTCATCGGCAACGGGGTGGTGCTTGATCCTCACGCCTTGCTGGCCGAAATCGCCGTTCTCGCAAAGCAGGGTATCGAGGTCACGCCAGACAATCTGCGCATCGCCGAAAACGCGGCGCTGATACTCCCGTTGCACCGCGAACTCGACACCCTTCGCGAATCGGCGAGTGCGGCACTGAGCATCGGCACGACACGACGCGGCATCGGTCCCGCCTACGAAGATAAAATTGGGCGGCGGGCGATCCGTCTCATGGATTTGGCCGATGGTGCGACGCTCGACCGCAAGATCGAACGCTTGCTGATGCACCATAATGCGCTACGCAAAGGGTTATCCCTCGAACCGATCGCCGCCGAGGAGGTGCGCAACGATCTTATGAGTGTGGCGCCGAAGGTGCTGCCGTTCATGGATACGGTTTGGGCATTGCTGGATCTCAAGCGCCGCGAGGGAAAGCGGATCCTGTTCGAAGGCGCACAAGGCGCGCTGCTCGATGTTGATCACGGGACTTATCCATTCGTGACGTCGTCCAACACCGTGGCGGCGCAGGCGGCGATCGGATCCGGGCTTGGTCCCGGGGCGGTCGGCTATGTGCTCGGTATCTGCAAGGCCTATACGACGCGCGTTGGCGCCGGCCCCTTTCCGACCGAACAAAAGAACGAGATCGGCCGCACCTTGGGCGAACGCGGTAAGGAGTTCGGCGTCGTGACCGGGCGGCCGCGGCGTTGTGGATGGTTTGATGCCGTTTTGGTGCGGCAGAGCGTCCGCACCAGTGGCATCAACGGCCTGGCGCTCACCAAACTCGATATTCTCGATGGCTTTGACGAGATCAAGGTCTGCGTCGGCTATTCGCTGAACGGCCGCGAGATCGACTATCTCCCCGCCGGGGAACAGGCACAGGCCGCAGTCGAGCCGATCTATGAGACCGTTGACGGCTGGCGCGAAGTCACCGCGCGGGCGCGATCTTGGGCCGATCTGCCGGCTCAAGCCATAAAATACGTTCGGCGGCTCGAAGAACTGATTGGCTGCCCGGCGGCGGTCTTGTCCACAAGTCCCGAACGCGAGGACACCATCCTAATGCAGAACCCGTTCGAGATGTGAATCAGGATGAAAAATCAGCAAGGTGGGCGTAAGCTGAGCCGATGACCGACTATCATCCGCTGATCGCCCGCGCCGTGGAGGGTCTGCAAAAAAGCACGGGCGAAGCACGCCGCGCGCTTTACGAGCGCGCACGCACGGCGCTGGTGACACAGCTACGGTCAGTCAACCCGCCGCTCTCCGAGACGGAGATAACCAAGGAAAGGCTCGCGCTGGAAGACGCGATCCGTCGGGTCGAGGGTGAAAACGCGCGCAAAGCGCGGACCGAACTGCGTGAAAACAGAGTAGCTGTTGCGCCGAGCCGGCGGAGCGAGCCGGCGGCGCCGGCACCGAAGCCGATCGCCGCGGCGATATCAAAAGCCGAAGCGCAGCGCCGCTCCTACCTGCCGCCGAGTGCGCGCGAACGCCTGCTCAGCGCTCGCGCCGCATCGCTGACCCGTGAAGGCATAAGAGGCTTTCGCGATGGCGAGGATGAGCAAGCAGATTCGGCGACCGGCGGCGAAGCTGATTCGGAACAGGACACCCGCGACTCGTATGGGATGGCCGCCGCTTCTGCACGCATCGCCGACGCGGGCCGCGCGCCAAGACCGCGGGACTACGCTCAGCAACTCGGGGACCTGAACAATGCCGAGCATCTGCAACGATTAGACGGGCGGGAGTCGGGATACGATTTCGAAGACGACCATGCCGCAGCGCAATCGGCGCGGTATCTGCCCTCGGCGAGCTTTGAGCACGAGCCGGAGCAGGCGCGTCCGCCACGCTCCTACCGCGGCATCGCCAAGCTCGCACTTGCCCTCATTATCTTCGTCGGCGTGGCGGGATTAGTGACGTGGCAATGGCCGAATTTGACCGGGGTCTATCATCGCGCAACTCAAATCGGAACCAAACCGGCGGCCCAATCGACGGCCGCGCCGCCACCCGCGGCCGAGCCGAAATTCGCCGGTCGCGTGCCGCAGGAAGGTGCCAGCCAAGCCCCCGCAGCGGGCGCCGCTCCCTCGGCGCAGCCGCCGCCCGCGGTTGCACAACGCGTCGTGCTTTATGAGGAAGACCCGAACGATCCCGCGGGCAAGCGTTACGCAGGCTCGGCGATTTGGCGGACCGAAACGGTGTCGCCCGGATCGGGTCTTGCACCCGAACTTGCCGTCCGCGCCGATATCGAGATCCCGGAACGCCGCATGACGGTCACCTGGTCGTTGCGGCGGAACACCGACCAAGCGCTGCCGGCCAGCCACACCATCGAGGTAATGTTCAATCTCCCGGCCGACTTTGCCGGCGGCGGCATTGCCAACGTACCCGGGATATTGATGAAGCAATCCGAGCAGGCGCGCGGGACGCCGCTCGCCGGATTGGCGGTGAAGGTAACGAACGGCTTCTTCCTGATTGGCCTTTCCGCCGTCGATGCGGATATGCAGCGCAATATTCAGTTGCTGAAGGATCGCCCCTGGTTCGATATTCCGATCGTCTACACCAACGGCGGCCGCGCCATTCTGGCGATGGAGAAAGGGCCACCGGGCGACCGTGCCTTCGCCGACGCCTTCGCTGCGTGGGAAAAGAAGTAACGCATGCGGCCGACGTGGCCTATCGCGTGCCGCAACACTGGACCGGATACATGCGCAAAGTGAGTCCAGCCGAGGCAAGGCCGATGCGATCGCCGATGCATGCGTTCATCGCCTCGGCCTTGCGCTCGATCGAAACCGAAAACGAGGGGCTCGCGGCGCTAGCCGCCGCCATCGGCGATGGCATGGGAGCGGCTTTCGTCGCTGCGGTCGAAGAAATTCGCGCAGCCCGCGGGCGCCTGATCGTCACCGGGATGGGCAAATCCGGCCATGTGGCTCGCAAAATAGCCGCGACACTTGCTTCAACCGGAACGCCCGCGTTTTTCGTGCACGCCGCTGACGCGAGCCACGGAGACCTCGGCATGATCACGTCGGACGACGTGATGCTCGCGCTCTCATGGTCGGGCGAAACCGAAGAACTGAAGAATCTCATCAATTATTCGCGCCGCTTCGATATCGCACTGATTGCGGTAACCGGTAACGCTGCCAGCACGCTGGGCAGCGCCGCCGATATCGTGCTTGCGCTCCCGCAAGCCCGCGAAGCCTGTCCGCACAATCTCGCCCCGACCACGTCGGCACTCATGCAGCTTGCGCTCGGAGACGCTCTCGCCATTGCGCTTCTCGAAAGCAGAGGTTTTACGGCCATCGATTTCGGCGTTTTTCATCCGCGCGGACGGCTGGGCGCAGTCTTGCAACTCATTCGTGACGTGATGCATCCGGGCGCCGCGGTACCCTTGATCGGACGAGGCGCCTTGATGTCGGAAGCCATCGTCGAGATGTCGGCGAAGGGCTTTGGCTGTGTCGCGGTCGTCGAGCGCGATGGGCGGCTTGCCGGGGTGATTACCGACGGCGATTTGCGCCGTCACATGCGTGACGACCTGCTGCAGGCCGTCGTCGACGAGATCATGACGGTGTCCCCCAAAACTGTCCGGCCGGAGCAACTCGCGAGCGAAGCGCTGCAACTCCTTAATTCTTCCAAGATCACGGCGCTTATCGTGGTCGACGACGAGAAGCCGGTCGGCATCGTCCATTTCCACGATTTGTTGCGAGCAGGCGTGGCCTGAAGGCGCCGCGGTCAGTACAAGCCGCCTTGAGCACCGCTGGAAATGTCAACGGGTTGATTAGCCGGCGGCGCACGACCGCCTGTTTTGTTGGGCGAGGCGACAACCGACGTTGCCTGGGTACTGACGTCTCCGGACGGGGAAGCCGCCGCATCCTGGCGCTGCTGATGGGCGAGAAATTCCTCATAACCCGGCGCGCCGGGGCGGGGCGGAACATCCTTCGGCATCCCGCCCGCCCAGGTGGGCCAACTATCGGAGACATAGCTGGAGACGGAAGAGCACGATCCGAGGAAGAGGCTGCACGCTACCAGCAACGCCGGTCTCAACACCAAGACGCTGAGGTGGTTGTCGCATCGCGACACCGCGCCCGATGACCGACTTGAATTAGTCTGCGAGTTCTTGCTCGTGCGGACCTTCAACGCCGCTGGCTCCCCAAGCGAATCCTCGCCGTTCAACGGCACATTCATGGCGGCACTATGTCTGTCTCGAATTGACGCAAGACCGACCTAAAAAAGCAACTATCGCGCGGGCATCAAGGATTTGGTAATGCCAGAAGCAATCCGGTGACACACCCCGCGAGACGTCTCCCAAAGCATGAGCGCTGAAACAAACGGCTCCAAGTCCTGCCGCATCTGCCGATCTGGCTCGTGGTTGCGAGATTGCGCGCTCGCGGCGATGTTGCTGCCGCTCCTTTTAGTGGGCTGCAGCAGTGTCGCATTGCCGCAAACGGACGCACCACCCACCGAGTTGAATGCAGCCGCGTCCCACAAGATCATCGTCGCTTACCTCAAGGAATCGTTCAAGGAGATCGACACCTACGACAGCTTCGAAATATCGGATGCCCGGTGGGTGCATACGGTCAAAGGCTGGAGCTGGTTGAGTTGCATCCGCTTCCAGGACCAAAGCCGTATACGAACCTATGCCGTATTCATTCAAACCGATAAGGTCGTTGATAGCCGCTACGCCGTCACTACGGATGGTTGCGGCCAACAAGCATATGCGCCGTTCAATGAAATACCCGCCGCGGCAAAACCCTCGAATGGAGTCGAATTGGATCCGTTGCATTAAGCCAACGAATAGCCGTGCGCCCTGCCCCTCCCTTTCACGACTCGAATTGAGGTTTAGACCGTGACTCGGGTTTTGGTGACTGGCGCGTCAGGCTTCGTTGGTCGCGCCACGGTGGCAGCTCTTGCGCAACGCGGTTTCGCAGTGCGCGCCGGCCTGCGAAACCTGCCGCCCTCTCCTTTGCCTGGCAATATTGAAATCACTGAGCTTCCCGATCTCGCGTCGGCGTTCGAGTGGAGGCCCCTTCTCGAGGGCGTCGATCTGGCGATCCATCTCGCCGCTATTGCTGATTCCGGTGCCGGCAATCCGGCGCTGCACGACCGCGTCAATCGATGGGCAACAGAGCGGCTCGCTCTCGCGGCGGCGGCTGCAGGCATGTCCCGGCTCGTATTCATCTCTTCGATCCGCGCGCAGAGCGGTCCCGCCGCCGATCGTGCGCTGACCGAGCACGATGTGCCGGCGCCAAGCGATGCGTATGGCCGGTCAAAACTCGCAGCCGAGGCCGCGGTGCGCGCAGCCGGCGTTCCATTCAGCATCCTGCGGCCGGTTTCGCTCTACGGGCCCGGTGTGAGAGGCAATTTCGCCTTGCTGCTGCGCGCCGCCAAGTCGCGCTGGCCGCTTCCAATAAAGCATTTCGTCAATCGCCGCTCACTTCTTGGCATCGACAACCTGGTCTCCGCGATAGAGTTTGCGCTTTCCGCGTCGGCCGCCCTGGGTGAGACCTATATCGTCGCCGATCCCGGAATACCGCCGCGGCTGGCCGACGTGATGACGACCTTGCGAGAAGCGCAGGGGCGGCGTCCCATGATCTTGCCGATGTCCAAGCATTTTGTGGAAAAGCCGATGCGGCTTTTGCGGCCCGATCTCTGGGAACGTCTCGGCGGTAATCTTCGGGCCGACCCCGGCAAGCTCCTGGCGGCCGGGTGGCAGCCACTCAACGATACGCGCCAGGGCCTTCGCGCTCTGATTCAAACGACCGAAGGTTCCGCGGCGTCGCTCTCTCGCAACGCCATGCCGCCGAGCACCCCGACACCGAATACGTAAAGCCACCCCGACGTAAAATCGAACAAATGCGAGTTGAACAGCGACGAGGCAACATTCTCCGTGACCAGCACCAAGCCCAGCCACGCGATCAGTCCGTCACGCGCAAACAGCCAAAGGTGCGCTGCCCACATCGCCAAAAGTAAGACGGCACCCACAATGCCGAGCTGGATGGCGACGGCAAAAATTTGATTGTGCGGATTTTGCACAAGCTCCGCCGACGCCCCGGTCTGACCGAACGCGGCGTCGCGGAACTCCCTCCCGATCGAACCGGTGCCATGACCGATAATCGGCGCCGCCTCGATGAATAAAACTGACTTCCGCAAGAATTCGAGGTGCAGAGCAGTCGAGCTGAGCGTGTTGCGCTCGTGGTAATAGCGAATTTCAATGAGCGTAGCGTCGATGCGCTCGCGAACATACGGCGACCCAAACCAGATGGCGACACTGAGAAGGACACCGATCAGTCCGGCACCGACAAATCCCCGCCATCCGAATTGCCGCCAGCCGAACAACAGCAGCAAAACCGGCGCAACGACGAAGCTTGTTCGGCTGCTGATGACAAAGAAAATATTGGCGAGAAACACAACTGCCAAGGCGACGAGCGCCAGCGCCCGCCGCCAGTCCCGCCAACGGCTTTCGGCGCTGGCGTAGCCAAGCAGCGCAAAGGCACAAATCAGAAAGTTCGTGCTTTGGAAGATATAATCCTTGGCCGGAACGCCTGGCTGATGCATGCCGCGCCACGGCAGCCCGGGAATGACCGCCAATCCCCAGGACACGACCAGCAACAACAGCACTGATGCAAAAAAACCGTACACGACCCAGATTCCGCGGGCCGAAACGCGAAAGTGCGCCAGCAAAATCGGGATGAGCAGAAGGCGGTGAAATTTTCCGAGACCACCCAAACGCTCGGCCCACGTCACGTCCGCCCACAGCATTCCGATCGCCGCGAGAACCCAAAGCGCCACCGGCAAAAGACCCGCGGCACTCATAAACTCGCGGCGCAGGACGCCGACGTCCATCGCCGGCAACGCCGTCAGTAGCCACAAGACGATGAAAATCGCCGTCGCAGTCGTCGACCACGGCAGCGTCACCGCGACCCCAAGCGCAAACCAGTCGGCCGTCCGCAGCCAGGCCGCACGATTAAAGCCGGGCAAGATCGACGAGGCGCTCATGCGCGGCCTGTTCGTTGGTCAGGACTTTGCCGGCTTAAGCGAGCGGAGCGTCCGTGGCGCCGACTGTGCCGAGCGATGGACCAAGCCCGTGGTCGAGTGTCCGGGGACAAGTTCGACGAGAATAACGTCCCCGCCCGCGGCTTTGACTTCTTCACCACCGACCACGTCTTCAAGCCGGTAATCGGCACCCTTGATCAGTACCGACGGCCGCACCCGCTTGATCAATTCGAGCGGCGTATCTTGTTCGAACACCACAACGAGATCGACGGCCTCGAATGCTGCGAGCACTTCGGCCCGTGCTTCGGCTGGATTGATCGGCCGGCCTTCGCCCTTAAGCCGCCGGGTCGAGAGATCGCTGTTGAGGCCGATGACAAGACGGTCACAAGCGGCGCGAGCCTCGGTCAGGAGCCGGACATGACCGCGATGCATCAGATCGAAACACCCGTTGGTAAACCCTACTCGCAGCGATTGGCGGCGCCAGTTCGCCAGCCGTTCGTCGAGCACGGCCCAGTCGAATATGATCTTCTCCTCCGGCGCGAGCGATGCCGCTGGAAGTAGGCGATGGCGCAACTCGGCAAGCGTGAGCGTCGCCGTACCGCGCTTACCGACGACTACCGACGCCGCTGCATTGGCGGCTCGCATCGCCGGCTCATACGGCGCCTTCATTGCGAGCAGCAGCGCCATTACGGTCGCCACCGTGTCGCCCGCGCCGGAAACGTCGCGCACTTTCACAGGCAGAGCGGCGACATGGACCGGTGCATCGCCTTCGACGTGCAGGGTCATCCCTTCTTCGCTGCGGGTGATCAGCACCGCCTCGCAGCCGACGGCGTGCGCCAGTTCGGCGGCCGCCTTGGCGATCTCGGTGTCGGATCCGGCCGGCCGATGAATGGCGGCGGCGAGCTCCAACCGATTTGGCGTGAGTACAGTCGCATTGCGATAAACGCTATAATCGTGGCCCTTGGGATCGACGATGACCGGTATGCCAAGACGCCGGGCTTCATCGATCACGGCATGTATCACGCGCGGCGTGAGCACACCCTTGGCAAAGTCGGACAGCACCACGGCATCAACGCGAGGCAGTGCCTCCCGGGCATGCGCGATGATCGCCGACTCGCCATTATGGTTCGCCGGGTCGGCCGTCTCCCAATCGGCCCGGATCAAGTGGCTCGAATAATGTTCGGACACAAAGCGGACTTTGCGCGTGGTTTGCCGCGCAGAATCGACTACGAGTTTGGCGTCAACCAATCCGCCTAGTCTGGAGAACTCTTCCGACAACCTGCGACCGGCTTCGTCGTCGCCGATCAGACCAACGAATACGCACCTCGCGCCGAGCGCCGCGGCATTCCGCGCCACGGTGCCCGCGCCGCCGATACCCACCACGTTGTGGCTGACTTTGAGAACCGGGGTCGGCGCCTCCGGGGAAATGCGCGAAACGTCACCGTAAACGAAATCGTCGAGCATGACGTCGCCAATGCAGAGAATGCGCTGCTCGGGAATGCGCTTGAGTGCACTTTCAATATTGAACATGTTCTGCCCGCCGCGCACTGCGGCTTTTACCGATAATGCTCGGGACGATCGAGGTAACTCTTGACGTAGCGCGTGACGCCTTCTTCGAGCGTGCCGAAGGCGGCATTAAAACCGGCTCGCCGGAGATTTTCCATCTCGGCTTGCGTAAAATATTGATAGCTGCCCCGGATCGTTTCCGGCATGTCGATATATTCGATCATCGGTTCGCGGCCCAGCGCTGTAAACGTCGCGGTGATTAAATCGCGAAAGCTGCGCGCCTTCCCGGTGCCGACGTTGAAGATGCCCGAGACCGAAGGCGTCTCGAGTAACCAGTTCACGACGCTCACTGCATCCTCAACGTATATGAAATCCCGCTTTTGCTCGCCATCGCCGATGCCGGCGCGGTGCGATTTGAACAGACGAACCGCGCGGCCCGCTTTGGCGTCAGCGAAACGTTTGGCGACCAGGCTCATCATCTCGCCCTTATGGTACTCGTTAGGGCCGAAGACGTTGAAAAACTTAAGCCCCACCCATTGCGGCGGCAGTTTGTCTTTGCGCGCGGCGCGTTCGAGGATCGCGAGGTCGAATAAATGCTTGCTCCAGCCGTAAAGGTTCATCGGCTTTAGACGCTTGAGTGCGGCGACCGCGCAATCGTCGGAGAAGCCTCCCTCCCCATCTCCGTAGGTGGCGGCCGATGAGGCATAGATAAACGGCGTACGGTTTGCGGCACACCAGTCGAGCAAGCGCAGCGACAGCCGGAAATTGGTCTCGATAACCTCGTCCGCATCGGTAGCCGTCGTCGATGAGATAGCACCGAGATGGATCACGGCGTCGAGCTTACGGCCGTCCAGCCACCGCAAAAGCTCCTCCGGCGGCACGAAATCCGCGAGCTCGCGGCCGCGCAGATTGCGCCATTTATCGTCTCTGCCGAGAACGTCGTTTACGGCGATATCGGCGCGTCCGGCCTCATTGAGGCTTGCGACCATATTGGACCCGATGAAGCCGGCCCCGCCGGTGACCAACAACATCGATGCCGCGATACCGCTCAAAGGTTGCCGACCCACCCTTTGCCTTAGTCCCGCCGCTGGCGCAACAAT
>DASXDP010000134.1:0-1748 GCA_036490575.1 Xanthobacteraceae bacterium | reverse complement strand
ACGGTCAATGGCCGCAGCGTCGGCGACAATATTTCGGGCGCCGGCGTACACCTGCCCGACGTGATCCACGCGCTGTCGCAGCCGCTCTATCCCGAAGGCGCGACCGCGGTGCTCACCGGCAATCTCGCGCCGCGCGGCTGCGTGATGAAGCCGGCGGCGGCCGAGCAGCGGCTGCTTAAACATCGCGGCAAGGCGATTGCATTTGAGAATTACGGCCACATGGCGCGCGAGGTCGACCGCGACGATCTCGATGTCACGGCCGATCATGTGCTGGTGCTCAAGAACGGCGGCCCCAAGGGCGGGCCCGGCATGCCCGAATGGGGGCAACTGCCGATACCGAAAAAGCTGCTGAAGGCCGGCGTCAAGGACATGCTGCGTATTTCCGATGCGCGCATGAGCGGCACCAGCTATGGCGCCTGCATCCTGCACGTGGCGCCGGAAAGTTTCGTCGGCGGGCCGCTCGCGTTCGTTGCGACCGGCGACGAAATCGAGGTCGATGTCGAGGCGCGTCGGATTCATCTGCACGTCGGTGACGAGGAAATGGCGCGCCGCCGCGCCGCCTGGAAAGCGCCGCCGCCAAAATACCCGCGCGGCTATGGCGCCATGTTTTCAGAGCACATCGGCCAGGCCGATGAGGGCTGCGACTTCGATTTTCTGGGCGGCACGGAGAAGATCGAGGAGCCGGAGATACATTAATGTCATTCCGGGGCGGCCCGAAGGCCGAGCCCGGAATCCATAACCACGGTTGTTGCAGGTGGAACTCAATGCGAGTTCTGCCATCTCTGTGATTATGGATTCCGGGCGCGCCGCTTCGCGGCGCCCCGGAATGACGGTTACTCCGCCGCGTGCTGGACCTTGACGCGATAACTTCCCGGCACGGTACGGAACGCGATGTTGAGCCGGTTGGCGCCGTTGATGGCGATGATCGCCAGCGTCAGGTTGGCAAGCTCTTCTTCGGAAAACTGCGCGCGCGCCTGCTCGTAGACCTCATCGGGCGCGTGGCTTTCGGTGATCAGCGTCAGCGCCTCGGTCCAGGCCAAGGCGGCGCGCTCGCGCTCGCTGTAGAACGGCGATTCTTCCCAGGCGTTGAGCAGATAAAGCCGCTGCTCGCTTTCGCCGGCGGCGCGCAGCTCCTTGGTGTGCATGTCGATGCAATGGGCGCAGCCGTTGATCTGCGAGGAGCGCAGCTTGACGAGTTCAAGCAGCGAATGTTCGAGGCCGCAGCGGTGGACAAAGGCATGCAGCTCGCTGACGGCTTTGGCACCTTGCGGGGACGCTTTGCGAAAATCCATGCGGGCTTTCATGGTCACCTCCTCTAGTCCCTCGCGAACAGTTTCTGGGCGTCGGCGCGCGTCATTGATGACTTGAGAATGTCGAACTCGCCCTTTTGACGCAATTCCTTGGCGAGGTGCTGGATCTGCGACATGACCACCATGCTCGCACCCGACGCAATGCTGACGCGCGCGACACCGGCAGTCTCGAGCGTCTTGAGTCCCGGTCCGCCGGCGCGGCCGACGACGTTGACCGGAGCCTTGATGGCGGCCGTGAGTTTTTTGATCAGGTCCACATCGGCAACGGCAAAGACAAAGATGCAGTCGGCGCCGGCGGCGAGGTAGGCTTCCGCCCGCTGCACCGTTCCGGTAAAGCGCGTGGCTTCATCGCCGACGTGTTTCAGATAAAGATCGACCCGCGCATTGATTACGATCGGCACGCCCGCGGCGTTGGCGGCGGCGCGCGCGGCGCGGATA
>DASXDP010000133.1:0-23533 GCA_036490575.1 Xanthobacteraceae bacterium | reverse complement strand
GAAAGCCGCATCGTCTTTCCGGCACCTTGCCATGCGGACAGCCGAAGCGGCTTTGTGCCGACAGGGACAGCGTGATGAGCGATAGGGCAGCTGGGGTCGTGGCTAATGCCGAATACGCGTAAGATCCTTATCGTCGATGACGACGCCGAATTGCGCGACGCGCTGACCGAGCAGCTCTCGTTGCACGAGGAATTCGAGGCGGTCGCGGTCGAAAGCGGCAGCAAGGGCGTCCAGGCCGCAAAGACCGGCCAGATCGATCTCGTCATTATGGACGTCGGGCTGCCCGACATCGACGGTCGCGAAGCGGTGCGCATCCTGCGCAAGAACGGCTTCAAGGCGCCGATCATCATGCTCACGGGTCACGACACCGACTCCGACACCATTCTCGGCCTCGAATCCGGCGCCAACGATTATATCACCAAGCCGTTCCGCTTTGCCGTCCTGCTGGCGCGCATCCGCGCGCAGCTGCGTCAGCACGAGGCCAGCGAGGACGCGATCTTCACGATTGGTCCCTACACATTCCGGCCAAGCTCAAAGCTTCTGCTCAGCCCCAAGGGCAACAAGGTCCGGCTGACCGAAAAGGAAACCTCGATCTTGCGCTATCTTTTCCGCGCCGGCCAACGGCCGGTGTCCCGTGAAACCTTGTTGCAGGAAGTGTGGGGCTACAATTCGGGAGTGACCACCCACACGCTCGAAACCCACATCTACCGGTTACGCCAGAAAATCGAGAAGGATGCCGCAACCCCCGCCATCCTGGTCACCGAGGCGGGCGGGTACAAGCTCGTTCCGTAAGCCGCTTCTGTCATGACCATCGAGGACGATATTGCGTTCCTGCAGCGGATCCCGATCCTGCGGCCGCTCGGCGCGACGGCGCTGCGGATTTTGGCCATCGGCGCGGAAAGCTCCTACCTCGAGCCGGGGCAGGTGCTGTTCAAGGCCGGCGACACCGCCGACGGCGGCTATATCGTGCAGCGAGGTTCGTTCCGGCTCGATCCGGAGAAAGTCGGCGAACCCGAATTGATCGCCGGCCCCGGCACGTTACTCGGCGAGTCGGCCTTGTTCACCGAGACGCGGCGGCCCGCTACCGCAACATCGCTCGAAGTTTCGATGGTACTCCGCATTTCGCGCGCCATGTTCGTGAAGATGCTCGAAGGCTATCCTGACGCGGCGGAGCGCCTGCGCGACCTCATCTCCGCGCGCGCGGACGAATGGGCAAGAGATTTTGAAAACGTCCGTTCCGCGCTCACGCCGGAGAGCGATTCTACGAACTGACGGCGCGGTGCGAGGCGCGCCGCTTCACGCCACCGGACGCACAAAAACAAACGCATCAGAGTTTCGAAAGCCGCAATGGCGCCACGCGGTCCGGCGCGCCATATGAAAAGGGGTAAGAGCACAACCCCCGCCGGAATTGCATGATCCGGCGAACATCGTCTTCGGGTACCGGCGATGAGCAGTCCTGTCGAACAAAGCACGCAGCAGCCAAAGCAACGCCCGCAGGTCGTGATCGTTGGCGCCGGCTTTGGGGGGCTGGAGGCATGCCGTGCGCTGTCCGGGGTCGACGTCGACATCACGCTGGTCGATGCGCAAAATCACCACTGCTTCCAGCCGCTCCTCTATCAGGTGGCGACCGCGGCGCTGTCGCCGGGCGATATCGCCTGGCCGATCCGCGCCATTGTCCGCGGCCAGAAAAACGTCCGCGTGATCATGGCGCAAGTGACCGCCATTGAAGTCGCGGCACACCGCGTTCACAGCACCGAGCTCGACCTGCCTTACGACTATCTCGTGCTCGCCACCGGCGCGACACACTCCTATTTCGGCCACGACGATTGGGCGCCGTTCGCTCCGGGACTCAAGCACATCTCGGACGCCACCGAGATCAGGCGGCGTTTTCTCCTCGCGTTCGAACACGCCGAAGTGGTCGAGGACAAAGCCGAGCAGGCGCGGCTCTTGACCTTCGTCATTGTCGGCGGGGGGGCCACCGGCGTGGAAATGGCCGGCGCCATCGCCGAGGTCGCGCGCCGCACCTTGCAGCATGATTTTCGCCGCATCGATCCGCGGACCTCGCGCATCATTTTAATCGAAGCCGGCCCGCGCCTGCTGCCGGCCTTTCCGCCATCGCTTTCGGATTATGCGCGGCGCTCGCTGCAAGCCATGGGCGTCGAGGTCGAGCTCAATCGCATGGTTACCGGCTGCGACGCGAAGGGCGTGATGCTGGGTGGGGACCGCATCGAAGCCGCGACGGTGATATGGGCTGCGGGCGTCGTCGCCTCACCGGCCGCCAATTGGCTGAACGCTCCGCATGATCGCGCCGGCCGCATCCAAGTGAGCCCGGATTTGAGCGTCCCCGGACACAATGAGATTTTCGCAGTCGGCGATACTGCGCTGGTCGTGCAGGCCAACGGGAAACCTGTGCCAGGCATCGCCGCGGCGGCAAAGCAAATGGGGCGCTACGTCGGCGGTGTCATTGCCGCGCACGTCGCCCGGCGGCCGACGCCCGGTCCATTCGTCTATCGGCACTTGGGCGACCTCGCCACCATCGGCCGCAAGTCGGCCGTGGTGAAGCTCGGCGTCTTTCAGCTCACCGGATTTTTAGGCTGGCTGTTCTGGAGCGCGGTGCACATTTATTTTTTGATCGGCCTGCGCAATCGCTTCGTAGTCGCGCTGAACTGGCTGTGGAGCTATCTCACGTTCCAGCGCGGCGCACGGCTGATCGGCACGGCGCCGCGTTAGCGCATGATCCCGAAAAGTGGGTACCGGTTTTCGGAAAAGATCATGCGCCAAATAAACAGCATGATCTCGAAAAGCTTGCCCTTGGACTTGATCCGAGGGTGGGTACCGGCTTTCGGAAAGATCACGCGCCGACAAAAAGCAGAACCGCGCGACAGCGCGCTACTTCAAATTGCTGGTGTAATTGATGACGAAAAGATTCGGGTCCGGCTTTTTCGCCGTGTCGATATCGTAGACCGCGACCGTCGTATCGAGGCCTTGCGGATCAGTGACCGTCCATTGCTTGAGCGCCACGGTCTTGGCGTCAAACATCATCATCAGCTTGCTGGTGCCGACCATGGTCTGGGTTTCCTCGAGGACCACGGTGATGAACGAGTCGTCGGTCGAGACGCTGACCACGTCGGTATCGCGGAGAAGATCGATGCGGTCGGCTAGCAGGTAGCGAAGCGGCGTTCCCGACAGCGGATAATTATCCACGGTTTCGAGCGAGCGGTCGCGAACCACGACCGCGGAGCCATCGGCAATGATATCGATCGGGCTCGGCGGCTTGTACTGGAAGCGTACCTTGCCCGGCTTCTGAATCGCGAACGTGCCTTCGACGCGCCGGCCATCGGGACCGACCTGTACGAAATTGCCGACCATGGTCTGCACGCTCGTCAAATAGTTGCTGACCTTGTCGAGCACCTTGCGCTGGCCGGCGTCGAACGCCGTCGCCTGGCTCCGGTTCGGCGATTTGCCGAGGGAAAACGAGAACGGAAAGAAATTGGTCGGGTTGGACGCTGCCGGACTGGGCGCCCCCGCAGCAGCCGGCGCATTGTTGGAGGGGCTCGTCGCTGGAACGGGCGCAACGGCGCCGGTCTTCGCCCGCGGCGCCGGCATCGGCAGCGGCACCTCGTCGGCCGCCGCCGCCGCGGTCACGAGGGCCACCACGCAGCCGATGGCCAGCAGAACCGATCTCGCCCCCCAAAACGCCATCAATTCGCTCCCGTTGGGCCGCGTGCGCGGTGTGCAAACCGCTAACTGCACGATATGGCGAATTCGCGGCTTTGGTTCCGAAGTCCGTATGGCGCGCGTGCGGCAAAAATGATGCGGACTTCTGAATCGCCACACTACGCTTGGCTTAAGCGCCTGGCGCGCGATTCTCAATAGGGTTCCTCTTCGGCGGCCTCGATGAGAATCTCGCGCTTGCCGGCGTGATTGGGCTGGCCGACGACGCCTTCTTTTTCCATGCGCTCCATGAGCGAAGCCGCGCGGTTATATCCGATCTGCAGGCGCCGCTGGATGTAGCTCGTTGAAGCCTTGCGGTCGCGGACAACGACCGCCACCGCTTGCTGATAGAGGTCGCCGCCCTCGCCGCCACCCATCGCGGTCGCGTCGAACACCGCCTGATCGTCGCCTTCGGCATCGTCGGCGGTGACGGCTTCGAGATACTCGGGTGCGCCCTGCGTCTTTAAGTGCCGCACGACTTTCTCGACTTCGCCATCGGAAACGAACGGCCCGTGCACGCGGCTGATGCGGCCGCCGCCCGCCATGTAGAGCATGTCGCCCTGGCCCAGTAGCTGCTCGGCGCCCTGCTCGCCGAGAATGGTGCGGCTGTCGATCTTCGAGGTGACCTGAAACGAGATCCGGGTCGGGAAGTTCGCTTTGATGGTGCCGGTGATGACGTCGACCGAAGGCCGCTGCGTCGCCAGGACAACGTGCAGTCCCGCCGCGCGCGCCATTTGCGCCAGCCGCTGCACCGCGCCCTCGATGTCCTTGCCGGCGACCATCATCAGGTCGGCCATTTCGTCGACGATGACGACGATGTACGGCAACGGCTCGAGATCGAGCTCTTCCTTCTCGTAAATCGCTTCACCGCTGTCGCGATCGTAGCCGGTGTGCACCGTGCGCGAGAGCTTTTCACCCTTGCCGTTTGCCTCGGTAACGCGTGAATTATATCCGTCGATATTGCGCACGCCAAGCTTCGACATCTTTTTGTAGCGCTCTTCCATCTCGCGCACCGCCCATTTGAGCGCGACGACGGCCTTCTTCGGATCGGTCACCACCGGCGTGAGCAGGTGCGGGATGCCGTCGTAGACCGAGAGTTCCAGCATTTTGGGATCGACCATGATCAGCCGGCACTGGTCCGGACGCAGCCGATAGACCAGGCTCAAAATCATGGTGTTGATGGCGACCGACTTGCCCGAGCCGGTGGTGCCGGCAATCAGCAAATGCGGCATGCGCGCAAGGTCGACCAGCACCGCTTCGCCGCCGATCGACTTGCCGAGGCAGAGCGGCAGGCGCGCCGCGGTCTCGGTGTAATCGCGCGACGCTAGAAGCTCGCGCAGGAAAACCTTTTCGCGCGTAGGGTTCGGCAGCTCGATGCCGATGGCGTTCCTTCCGGAAACGACGGCGACACGCGCGGAGAGCGCGCTCATGGAGCGGGCGATGTCGTCGGCGAGACTGATGACGCGCGACGATTTGATGCCGGGCGCCGGCTCGAGCTCGTAGAGCGTCACCACCGGACCCGGCCGCGCGTTGATGATTTCGCCGCGCACGCCGAAATCGGACAGCACGCCCTCGAGCGCGGTGGCGTTCTCCTGAATGACCTCGTTGCTCAGCGTCGTGCGCTCGCTGGCGCGCTGCGCCGCCAGGAGATTGAGCGAAGGCAATTGATAGCCGCTGGCGGACCGGCGGACGGGACGCGGCGCGACAGCCTTTGGCTTGCGCGCGGGCTGCTCGATCTCCAAGCCGGACTCGTCGTCCTCGACGTCGTCTTCGTCGTCGCCGCGGGCCGCCTGCCGTTCGAAGCGCGGCTCAACCCGGCGCGGCGGCGGTCCGTCGGCGACAGCCGCACTGCGTACCGGCGCCGCTCCGTAAACCATGCGCTCGATGCGCGCGCGCACGCTGAGCATGGCGTGCATCAGACGGCCGAGTGAAATTCCGGACGTCTCGTCGCCGGCGCCGGCTTCTTCGCCGTCTTCTTCTTCGCTCGGCTCCTCGGCTTCTTCTTCGTATTCCTCGTAGTCGTCTTCCTCTTCGGCATCTTCGTCCGCATCAGTGGCGCCGCGCCAAATCAGGCTCGCCGCACCGGCAAACGCGATCAGGGCGGCGAAACCAAAGACGGTCGCCAGCAGGAAACTATTGCCCGCGTGCGGCGAATGCAGCAGCATCGCCGGCAGGCGCAATACCGCGTCGCCGACGACGCCGCCGAGGCCGCACGGCAGCGGCCAACGGCCGCCCCGTGGCAGGCACGAGGCGAACGCCGCCGCAAACACCGCGCCAAATACCCAGAACAGGATGCGCAAGCGCCGGCGTGTCAGCGGGCGATGACCAAGAAGCCGATAGCCCCAGACCGAAAGCGGCAAGATCAGCGCCAGCGACCCCAGACCCAGCAGTTGCATCACCAGATCGGCGGCGATGGCGCCGGGACGACCGAGCAGGTTGTGCACGTGCGCGTCGGTGGCGTGGCTGAGCGACGGATCGTCCACCGACCAGGTGGCGAGCGCGAGCGCGGTCATGCCGGCGAACGCAATAAGGACGATACCGCCAACTTCACGCAGCCGCCGCCGCAACACGGCGCCGACCTGCCCGGAAACAAAGGCCATTCCATCGAGGCTGCGTTCGATTGCCGACATCAGTCTTGCGTTCCTTCGTCATTGCGAGCGAAGTGAAGCAATCCAACCGCGAGTTTCAAATGTGGATTGCTTCGTCGCTGCGCTTTTCGCAATGACACACTAATGTTGCGCGGCTCAGCCATCGGTTAACCCAGCACCGCGACGAGGCGAAACAGCCCCTCGGCGGTGACCTCTTTGTTCTGCACCATGGCGACGCGGATGTAGTCGGCGCCGGGATTGCTGCCATCGCCCTGTTCACGGGCAAGGTAACGGCCGGGCACCACCCGCACGCCGGCCTCGCGCCACAGCGCCAGCGCCGCGGCTTCGCTGCCACCCTGCGCGGCAACGTCGAGCCAGAGAAAGAAGCCGCCCGCCGGCCGCCGATAGCCGTACCGGTCGCCGATGATCTGGTCGGCGAGATCGAACTTTTCCCGGTACAGCCCGCGGTTCATCTCCACATGCGCCTCGTCGCCGTAAGCGGCGATGGCGACATGCTGCATCGGGATCGGCACCTGCGGCGCGGCGACGTTGCGCAATTCCAGATACGCGGCGAGAAAGCGCCGGTCGCCGGCGGCAAATCCGACGCGCAAGCCCGGTAGGCTGGAACGTTTTGACAGCGAGTGAAAGACGACGGCGTTGGCGAAGTCAGGCGCCGCCGCTTGCAGCATCCCGGCCGGCGGCTGCTCGCTGTAGATTTCGCAATAGCATTCGTCGCAGAACACCAGAAAACCAAAACGTCGCGCCAGCGTCGCAAGCCGCGAGAGATAAGCGCGATCGGCCACCGCGCCTTGTGGATTCGCCGGCGAGGCAAGGAAGAACGCTGTGGTGCGCGCGAGCAAGTCCTCGCTGAGCGCATCGAGATCAGGCAAGAAACCAGTGGCGGAGGTCGCGGGCAGGTAGACCGGCTCGCAATCGGCAGCGATCGCGCCCGCGGAATAGGCGGCGTAAAACGGATTTGGAAGCAGCACGGCCGGCCGGCCGGGGCGCGGCTTCACCCATCGCTTGGCGGCAAGCGCGGCGAGAAAAAGTCCCTCGCGGGTGCCGCTCAGCACCAGCACTTCCGTCGCCGGATCGACCGGACGTTCGAGCGCATAACGGCGATTGAGCCATTTGGCGACCGCTTCGCCGAAGGCGTCCAATCCCTTGTTCATGGGATAGCGGCCGAATTCGCTGACATGGCGGGCGATGATCGGCCCGACGAAATCCGGAATCGGATGCTGCGGCTCGCCGACCGCCATGCTGATCGCCGGCTTGCCCGGATCGATGTCAGCCAAAAGCTCGCGCAGCCGCACGAACGGCGAACGCGTATCGGGCGCGCGAACTGGCGATACAAAAGCCTGGCGGGTCATCCTGTACATCAATCAACAGCGGGGCTGCCCGCCGCAACTGCGACCTCGATACCATAGGTGCGGCGAGGTTAAGGCCCAATTAACCATCGGTTTGAGGGGCCGGTGCCGTGGCCGGCAAACGGCCGATTATTCCAGACGTTCGACGGCGCGCAGCGACGGGAATAACTTCATCCAGAGCAGCGCAACGGCGATGGTGCCGAGCCCGCCCAGCACCGCGGCCGGCACCGCCCCGAGCAGGAATGCCGCAATGCCGCTCTCGAATTCGCCGAGCTGGCTGGACGCGTTAATGAAAAGATAATTCACCGCGCCGACCCGGCCGCGCATGGCGTCGGGCGTCTTGAGCTGCACCAGCGATAACCGGATCACGACGCTGATCATATCGGCGGCGCCAAGCACGACCAGCGCGAGGAGCGAAAGCCACAGCCAATGCGACAGGGCGAAGACGAGTGTCGCCGCGCCGAACACAATCACCGCCTGAAACATGCGCATGCCGACGCGTTGCGTTATCGACGTGCGCGCGAGCAAGGTTGCCATCGCCATTGCGCCGACCGCCGGCGCACCGCGCAAAATGCCCAGCCCCCACGGGCCGGTATGTAGAATGTCGCGCGCATAGATCGGCATCAGCGCGGTCACGCCGCCGAGCAGGACCGCGAACAGATCGAGCGAGATGCTGCCGAGGATCAGGGGATTGCGGCGAACAAAGCCGATGCCGGCGAAAAGCGAGGCGAGCGTCGGCGGCTCGGTCCGCGACGGCGGGGCCGCAAGCCGGATGGCGCCGTTGACGGCAGCGGCAACGAGCCAGACCACGGCAATGATCGCGTACGGCAAGCCGGGCGATATCGCATAAGCCAAGCCACCCAGCGCCGGCCCGATGATGGTCGCGACCTGGACGGTGCCGCTCGACACCGCAGTCGCGCGTTGCAGCATGCCGCCCGGAGCTACCAACGGCAGCATGGCCGCGGTGGTCGGACTTTCGAACGCCGCCGTCATGCCGAGCACAGCCACGGCGGCGAAAATCTCCGGCACGCCGATCCGCCCGGAGAAGCTGCCGTAGGCGAGAAACGTTGCCGTCGCGGCCGCGGCGATCTGCGAGATCTGCGTGACGCGCCGGCGGTCGAACCGGTCGGCGGCGTGACCGGCGACAAAGACCAACAGCGCCATCGGCACGAATTGCGTCAGTCCGATCAAGCCAAGATCGAGCGCGCTGTTGGTCAGCGCATAGACTTGCCAGCCGACCGCGACCGCTCCGATCTGGTAGCAGAACCGGGAACATGCGCGGGCGGTGAAGAACAACAGGAAAGGCGTGTGGCGGAATAAGCTGGGAGCGCCCTCCACAGCAGGCGAAACTTGCGACATCGAGCAGCGTTATATCATGCAGCGCGCGCGATTTTGCGAGCTTCGCCGGTAAGCGGCGGGACGCGCAATTCGGGTGCGGAATTGCTATAGTCGTGCTGCAAACGCCGGTTTTTGCGGGATCGACAACAATGCCCCGCAGCTTCGTATCGCCAATCAGGCGCCGAACGCTTCTGCGCGGCGCACTCGCCTGGAGCGCGGTCACCATGGCCGCGCCCTTCCCGCTGTGCGCCCGCGGCGAAGCCCCGGTCAAATTGGGGATGGTCGAACCGCTGACCGGTGCTTACGGAAAAATCGCCCAGGCAGAGGTGGACGGCGCGCGGCTCGGGCTCGAAGAGGTCAACCGGAGCGGCGGCATTCTTGGCCGGGAGGTTCAACTCCTCGTCGAGGATTCCGGCAACGACGCTGACGCCGGCGTTGTCAAAACCAGGGAGTTGATCGATCGCGATCAGGCCGATTTCATCCTTGGTAACGTCAACTCCGCGGTGGCGCTGGCCATGACGCGGGTCACCAACGAGAAGCACAAGCTTCACATTGTCACCGGCGGACACACCGACGAAATCACCGGATCGCGGTGCCGCTGGAACGTGTTCCGCATCTGCAAGTCGGCGACCATGGAAGCCAACGCCATCGCCGACACGCTGATCGAGAAATTCGGCAAGCGATGGTACTTCCTCACGCCGAATTATGCCTACGGCTACGCGCTGCAAGCCGCATTCGAACAAAAACTCCGCCAGCACGGCGGCGAATGGCAAGGCGATCTCATTCCGCTCGGCACGGTCGATTATTCCCGCTTCCTGCTGAACGCGAAAGACTATCGTCCGAAAGTACTGATCGACATCATGGGCGGCGACGATCAGGCGCGCAGCCTCGATCAGATCGCGGAGTTCGGCATGATGCAGGACATGGCGGTCGGCGGCGCGCTGTTCGAGCTCGAAAGCATTCTCAGCGTGACCGACTCCGCCCGCGTCGGCTGGTGGACCATGGAATGGTGGTGGAACCAGCCGGACGTGCCGCAGGTCAAGGCGTTCGACGACACCATCCGCAAGCGCAGCAACCGCGCGGCGAGCGCGCGCGACTGGTTTGGCTACGCCGCCGTCCGCACACTCGCCGCCGTCGCCAACCAGGAGAAGTCGCTCGATCCGGTGGTACTGGCGCGGGCGCTACAGGGATATACGCTCCCGCCCGACATCGCGCTTTCGGCCGGACGGACTTTCTTCCGCGAGTCCGATCACCAGTTGATCAGCCCGGTCCTGGTCGGCGAGGTGCATCCGCCGCAAGGCGATCCGTTCGACGTCTTTACGACGCGCGCGAGTATCGGCGGCGAGCAGGCCGCCGGCCCCGCCAAGGCAAGCCAATGCCGGCTCGAGTTTCCGAGCTGAGCGATTGTTGAGTCTAGGATAACTGCGCCGGCGGGCCGGGCTTGATCTGGACCTTCGCGCCGTCGGTCAGATCGACCGCCGGATTGAGGATCACCTGGTCGCCTTCCTTGACGCCTTCGGTGACCTCCACGGTCGTTCCGAAATCCCGCGCCACGGTGATTTTGTGGAAGTGCGCGACGCCGTTCTCGACGACGGCGACGGTTAAGCCGGCACTATTGAAGACGACCGCGTCGGACGGGACGATCAGCGACGGCGTCTTGCGCGGGATTTTCAGTTCGACGTTGCAATACAGTCCCGGCGACAGCGCGCGGTCGGAATTGGGCACGTCGATCTCGGTCAACAGCGTCCGCGTGCCCGGCTGCAAAGCGTCGGCGATGCGCGTCACGGTGCCGGAAAAATCGCGGCCGGGAATTTCCGGCACGCGCACAATGGCCTCTACGCCGGGGGTAACACCGAGTGCTTCGTCCTGCGGCACGTAGAGCTGGATGCGAAGCACGTCGCTGCGCATCAGCGTGAACAGGAACGTACCGCTCGCCGCATCGGCCTGCACCAGGCTGCCGATATCGACGTTGCGCGCGGTAATCACGCCTTCGAATGGCGCCACCACGCTTTGATAATCTTTCTGCTGGTTGAGCACTTTCAGTTGCGCTTGCTGCGCCACGACGTTGGCCTGGGCGACGGCGACGGCGGCGTCGCGGGCTTCCAGGCTCAGCCGGTCGGTGTCACCCTGCTGCTTGGTGACCCAGCCCTCTTTGACGAGCGGGTTGTCACGGTCCCAAGTGACCTGCGCGAGGTCTCGGTTGGCTTTCGCCTGTAGCTGCGCGGCTTGCAGTTGCGCCAGCGTTGCCTCTGCTTGCGCGATCTGATGCTCGACCTCGGGCGCGGTGATCTCGACCAGCAAATCGCCGGTCTTGACCTTGCTGCCGATATCGACGTTGCGTTTGGAAATGTAACCCGAGGCGCGGGCGTAAATATTCGCTTGCGCGAACGCCTCGGTGTTGCCCGGCCAGGTGACCGAGATGGTGGGCGCGCTCGCGCGCACCGGCGCGACCCGGACGCTCGGCACAAAGTCGCGGCGCTGCTCGGCGGCCGACATGACCTGGGCGTGAAGCGTGTAGTGCCGCCAGAAGCCGATCGCCAACGCGCCGACCAGCAGCACGGCGGCGCCAATGAAAAACCAGCGGCCGCCGCGTCGCGCCCCGGCGCTCGGCACAAAGACATCCGGCTTGCGGGCCTCCGCCGTTTCGGCCGGCGGCTCGTCCTTGGGTACTGGCGCCCAAGATGGCTCGACGTCGTTCACGTGGGCTCCTCCTCGAACACGCCATGGGCGGCCTTGTTGTCGTTGCCCTTGCGCAGCCAGGCGAACAGATAAGGCACCACCAGCAACGTGGTCGGCGTGGCGAACAATAGGCCGCCTATCACGGCGCGCGCCAGCGCCGCGTTCTGCTCCTCGCCCGGACCGCCGATGGCCATCGGGACCATGCCGACAATCATCGCCGCTGCGGTCATCAGAACCGGACGGATTCGGGTGCGGCCGGCAGCGATCGCCGCCTCGAACGCCGGTTTGCCGTCGAGTTGTTGCTCGCGCGCAAACGTCACCAGCAGGATCGAATTCGCCGAAGCGACGCCGATCGCCATGATGGCGCCCATCAGCGACGGCACATTCAATGTCGTGCCGGTGACATAAAGCATTGTGACGATGCCGCAGAACGTCGCCGGCAACGCCAGAATGACCACCAGCGGGTCGCCCCAGGTCTGGTAATTGACCACCATGAGCAGATAAACGAACACCGCCGCAAAAAGAATGCCGATCGCCAGATCCCTGAACGCGTCATTCATGCTGACGATCTGGCCGGTAATTTCGATGCGATTGCCCGGCGACATCTGCTTCTGAAACTCGGCGACGACCTTGTTGATCTCGCCCGAGAGGGAGCCAAGATCGCGGCCCTCGGCATTGGCGAATATCTCGTAGACCGGCTGCACGTTGGCCTGGTTGGCATTGGTCGGAACTGAATCGCGCTTGAAAGTCGCGACGTTGCTGAGAAGCCCCGGCACCGGGTTCCTTCCCGCCGCGGTCACCGCGGTAAAGGTGGCGACCGGCGTGTTCTTGAGGTCGTTGAGCGTATCGACGCGGTATTCGGGGGTCTGCACCGCGAGAAAATAGGGCGTGCCGTTGCTCGGGTCGGTCCAGAAATTCGGCGACACCTGCTCCGATGAGCTCAGGCTGGTGTTCAGGTTGAGCGCGATGTTGTTGGCGGTGAGCCCGAACTGGGTGGCGCGCGCGCGGTCGATCTGGGCGAAGAATTCCGGCGAATTGACTTCCTGTTGCAGATGCACGTCGGCGAGCCCGGGGATGGCGGCCAGCCGCTGGCGCATTTCCTTGGCGATGCGCAGATTCTTGCTCCGGTCGTAGCCGACGGTGCGCACGTCGATCTGCGCCGGAATGCCGAAATTCAGAATCTGCGTCACCATGTCGGCGGCCTGGAAGTAGAAGACCGATTCCGGGAAGGCCGTCGGCAGCACCTGGCGCAGCTTTTCGACATAAGTCTGGGTCGGCGCGTGACCTTCCTTCAGCGCGACCAGAATGACGCCATCGTTCAATCCGGTCGCGGTGCCGTCGCCGAACGCGAAATTGTAGGAACGTTGCGGCAGGCCGATGTTGTCGACAATCAAATCCCGATCCCGCTCGGGAACGACTTCGCGGATTTTGTCTTCGATCGCCTGGAAGATCTGTTCGGTCTTCTCGATCCGGGTGCCCGCGGGGACACGCACGTGGAGCTGAATCTGGCCGCCGTCGATCAGGGGAAAGAAGTCGCGGCCAACAAACATGAACAGCGTGCCGCCCAGCGCCAAAATCACCGCCGCCGCAATCGGCACAATGATCCGGCGAGTCAATAGTGTGTGCAGCAGCTCCGCGTAGGTGCTGCGCATGCTCTCGAAGCCGCGATCGAAGCGCTGATGGATCCTGCCGAAAAAGCCGGGGTGGGCGCCCGCTTCCTCGCCGAGCTGTTCGCCCTTGAGCAAGAGGCCGATCATGATCGGCGTCAGCGTGCGCGAAAAGCCGTATGACGCCAGCATGGCGAACACCACGGCGAATCCGAGCGGCGTAAACAGAAACTTCGCCGGGCCGTGAAGAAAAACCACCGAGACGAACACGCAGCTGATCGACAGTGTCGAGACCAGCGTCGGCACAGCGATTCCGGCGGCGCCGTGCAGCGTCGCCGACGGCAGCGGCATGCGCTCCTCGTCGAGCAGCCGATGGGTGTTCTCGATAGTGACGGTGGAATCGTCGACCAGGATGCCGATCGCCAGCGCAAGGCCGCCGAGCGTCATGGTGTTGATGGTCTCGCCGAGGAAATAAAGCACAATCAGCGAGCTCAGAATGGAGAGCGGAATCGCGACCATCACCACGACGGTCGAGCGCCACGAGCCGAGAAACAAAATGATCATCAGCGCGGTCAGACCGGCGGCAATCGCGCCTTCGCGCAGCAGCGCCTGCAACGCTTCCTTGACGAACACCGATTGATCGAACAACTCGCGGATTGTCATGCCGGCGGGTGCGGCCTGCCGCGACACCACCAACTGTTTCTTGACGCCGTCAACGACGGCCGTGGTCGACGCGTTGCCGTTTTTGATGACGCTGAGCAGCACCGAGCGATGGCCGGCAATGCGTACGATGTTCTGCTGCACCGCATAGGCGTCGCGGACCTGGCCGACGTCCTTGACGAACACCGTGGCGCCGTTGGCGAACTTGATCGGGATGTTGTTGAGGTCGTCGATGCTCGTCGGCAGCGCGTTGGTGCGCACGGTGAACTGGGTGTCGCCGATCTTGGCGAAACCCGCCGGCAGCGTCAGGTTTTGCGCATTGACGGCGTTGACCACGTCGAGCGGGGTGAGCCCCTTGGCCTGAAGCTTGAGCGGGTCGATGTCGACCATGATCTGGCGGTATTTGCCGCCGGCCGGCGTCGGAAACGTGACGCCATGAATCGGCGCAAGCTGCTGGCGCAGCCGGTAAATGCCGTAGTCATAAAGTTGTTGTTCGTTCAGCGTGTCCGAAGACAATCCGATCTGCAAAACCGGCACGCTCGAGGCGTTGTACTGGACCACGATCGGCGGCTGAATTCCCGCCGGCATCAGCGCGCGAATCGAATTCGTTCCGGCGACAATCTGCGAGATGGCGAGATCGAGATTGACGTCGGGCTGGAAGAAAACTTTCTGAACCGAGATGCCGTTGAGTGTTTGCGCCTCGATGTCGCGAATGCCGTTCACGCTCGACGACAGCGCGTACTCGCTGTAGGTCGTGACCCGCTGCTCCATTTCCGGCGTGCTCAGGCCGGTGTACTGCCAGATGATGGTGACGACCGGGATGTTGATCTCGGGAAAGATGTCGGTCGGCATCGACGCGATCGCGGTCACGCCCAGAAACACGACGAGCACCGCGAGCACATAAAACGTGTGAGGCAGTCTCAGAGCAAAGCGGACAATGCCCATGCCAGTCGATCCGACAAGTCTTTGACCTGGACGACGCGGTTGGGCCGCCAGGCGGTCGTGACGCCCTGTTAAGCGGGTTTCCTGCCCTGAATTGGTTAGCTAGGCGCTCTTAAGCCGATTAAAAGCCCAACCATGCCTTCCCTCTGGGAATTAACGGTATGGACCAGAGCGTTTTCTCATACATCCACCATGTCCTTTACCCCCAAAAAGCGACATTGCCGGTGACCGTTGCATGTCCGTTGAGTTCCAAGAAAAGCCATCACCATCCGTATGACCATTTCGCCTCAGGTCCGTGTTAGCCTCACTCTTGGCGAATGAGCGTATCGCCGAAACCCGCAACCGTGCGCCGATACTCGTCGCGAGCGCCGAATTGAGCCGCCTGCAAGAAAGAACCCGCCGTGACGGATGACTCTATCCCCACCCCGTCGAGCGTCGCTCCAAAAATAGCCGCTGTTCGGAGCTGGAAGATTCTAGTGGTCGGCGCCACCGGCTTTCTGGGAGGCAAGATTCTCCGGCACCTGGAACAGGACGAAGCCCTCTCCGTGCGCGCAATGTCGCGGCGGAAGCCGTCCGCAGGAGCCGGGCGGATGGTCGAGTGGGTGCGCGGGGATATGATGGATCCGGTCTCGCTGCGCGCCGCGCTCGACGGGGTGGACGTCGTCGTCAGTTCAGCCAACGGCTATATGAAGGAATCAATCGAGACGGATTTCCAGGGCAACAAAAACCTTATCCAGCAGGCTTCGCGCGCCGGCGTGAAACGTTTCGTGTTCCTCAGCATCGTGGCCTGCGAGGCTGCGGCCAGGACGCCGCATTTCCACGCCAAGAAGGTGGCGGAAGATCTGATCAAGGCTTCCGGATTGCCCTTTGTCATCGTCCGCGGGCCGGCGTTCCTGGACCAGAGTAAGGACTATGTTGCCGACGGCGTGAGGGCGGGAAGATTCTATGCGGTTGGCGACAAGGCCACGAGGTGGTCTTACGTGCTCACCGATGACCTCGCTGCATGCCTTGCCAAGGCGGCGACGTATCAGGGCGAAGATATCACTCAACAAACCATCGACATCGGCTGGCGGGATGGCGCAAAAAGCCAAAAGGAGATTGCCGATTTGATCGCGCAGGTGACGGGGAAACGCCTGTCAGTTTGGGTGGTGCCGTGGTTTTTGCTGCGTGTTATGGCCAGGCCAGTCAAGCTGTTTTCGGAGCTGGGTTATGATCTGATTCAGATGTTTTTGTTCTTCAGGACAGGCCGGTTTGTGGCAGATACGACCAAGCAAGAGCGCTTCTTTGGTCTTGCTCCGACAGCGCTTGATGCCGTCAGCAGATGGGCGACCAGCAACAATCTGACGCCCTGAAGCAGATTACATAATCGAACTGCAGATCGATGCCGGCGCGCGTGCAAAATCGACGCTGACCATCAATGACAGTATTGATCGTGCCCGATGCAGTCTCGCCGTCGTGCTTGTCACCGAACGGCTGATGACATCATTTAAAAAGCCGCATTGCTTCATCTGCCAGCACCCCTCCGCTGATTTTGACCGGCCTGAAGGGGGCCTTCGCGGCGATCTCTGCGCTAGAGATCATGATCTGATCGATCTTGGTCGACAGTTGCTGCACCGATGCGGCAAATACCAGCCGGCCGAAGCCGCACCAAATAATTGCACCCATACACATCGCGCACGGTTCGCCTGAAGTGTAGAGCGTGCTGCCCTGGAGGGCCGCGCGGCCGTGGTCTACCAGACATCGACGAATCGCGACCATTTCCCCGTGCGCCGTCGGATCGCCGTCAGTTTTTCCAAGATTGCGTCCGCGAGCGAGAACACGACCGTCGCGAACAATCACTGCGCCGAACGGGTAGTCACCGCGGCGGGCTTCATCCAGCGCCAGCCGCATGAAACGTTCATCATCGGGCGAAGCATCGACGGTGGCGGCGGCGAGCGGTTTCGCCGCCAACAGGGCGGAGGAAGCTACCGCGACAATCATGCTTCTTCGACTGGGAAGGCGGGACGAGGCGTCCGAACAGCAACGATCGCTTATCCTATCCATAATTGGACCTCTATGACTCTCGCATTCGAGATGAGTACACGCTCCGGTACTTGGCTAAATGTCCTTGGCTAAAGTACTTGGCTAGGACGTGTACGCATAAATCGAGTTTGATGTCAGCCTACCCGATGGGAGGAATGCATGCAGCGAAGCGACCGGCGGATTCTCACCACACACGTGGGCAGCCTGACACGGCCTGACGATCTCATGGCGCTTTATGCGGCGAACGCACCTGACGAGAAGTTACAACCGCGGCTGCGCGCAGCCGTCGGCGAAATCGTTCGACGTCAGGTCGAAGCTGGAATCGACGTCGTCAACGACGGCGAATACGGCAAGGCCATGAGGAGTTCCATGGATTTCGGCGCGTGGTGGTCCTACGTCTATCCGCGACTCGAAGGTTTCGAGCTTCGCGAGGAGCAAGCGAAGAAGGGCCGCGGCGCATGGACCCATGGCAGCAAAGAACGCAAGGAATTTGCAGAGTTCTACGCAGCAGAAGCCAGCGCTGCCGCGAGCGCCGCAAGGCAGACCGGCTCCAGTACTGCAACGCTCTATGGCCTCACATGTACCGCGCCGGTCAAGTACATCGGCCGGGACGCCATAGAACGTGACATTCAAAATCTTTCGGCAGCGGTGGCCGCCGTCAGCGTCGCGGACACTTTCATGACAGCCGTCTCCCCCGCAACCCTGCAGATTTTGCCAAACGTCTACTACAAGAGCGCCGAGGACTACACGATGGCCTTGGCCGAGGCTATCCGGGAGGAATACAAGGCCATTGTCGATGCCGGCTTTATCTTGCAGATCGACGACCCGGCGCTGGTCGACATCTACGACTGGTGGTTCTCAATGAACGACGACCTTGCGGGCTATCGCAAATGGGCGGCCTTCCAGGTCGAAGCCTTAAATTACGCCTTGAAAGGCATCCCGGAAGATCGAGTTCGCTTTCACATCTGCTGGGGCAGCTGGCATGGCCCACACAGAGGCGACGTTGAGCTCAAGGACGTGGTGGACCTGTTACTGAAGATAAACGCGCAGGGTTACTCGGTCGAAGCTGCAACGTACGCCACGAGCATGAATGGAAGGTGTGGCAAAACACCAAGCTGTCTGATGGCAAGCTAATCATTCCGGGCGTAGTCAGCCACGCGACCAATGTGTTGGAGCATCCGGAACTCGTCGCCGATCGCATTATTCGTTTTGCGAAGGTCGTAGGCCGCGAAAACATTATTGCGTCGACTGATTGCGGTCTAGGCGGCCGCGTACACCCGCAGATCGCATGGGCCAAGCTCGGTGCGTTGGCTGAGGGCGCCAAGCTTGCGACTAAGCAGTTATGGTCTTGAACAATGCGTCGAAGGTGTCGATCGAAAGCGGCAGGAACTGATGAGCATCAGTCTGACACGCTGGAGCGTCAGCGCAGGCTAGGCTCCGACCGATCAATCTTTGGTGCCACTCACCAGGAATGCAGCGCAGGGAATTTTGCCCTGGTTCTCCGCCAAAGCCTTCGCAGCTTCATCCCTGATGGCCTGCTCAATACGCCGTTGCACGTCTGCGGTCTGGCGCTCGTAAACATACGTTGCGCGCACCATACTCTTGCGCATCATGTCAAACATATCGGCGGGTGAAGCTGGCGCGAAGAAGCAAACGAGCTCTTCAATGCGCAAATCCGCGAATTTCGCTGCTTCCATCAACGCCGTGAGAATCCATGGATCGCTTAAAGTGAATGTCCCAGGCCCGGGCGGAGGAGCGGCTGCGCCTTCGGCGTGTCGCTGCACGGCTTCGGCTATCAAGGTGAGCACTTTGGCCTTCGCCGGTCCGCACCATACGGTGAAGGCAAGGCGTCCACCGGGACGCAGAACACGATGGGCTTCGGCTACGGCCCGCCCCGGCCGTGGAAAATGCAACATGCCAAATGCGCACGTCACCGCGTCGAAGGTCGCATCGGGAAAATTGAGATTTTCCGCGTCCGCGATTTCAAACTTTGCTTTCGGGAAGCGTCGCCGGGCTTCCTCGACCATTTCCCCTGTAATGTCGGTCCCAACCGTATCGATGCCACGCCGTGCTGCCTCAGCCGCAACGTAGCCAGGCCCACTCGCGACATCGAGCAACTTGGCACCCGGCTGAGCATTCACTGCTGCAAGCATGGCATCTACGGCTTGACGGGTCATTTGGCCGACGAGCGAGTCGTAGTGCGCAGCCTGTTTGGCCCAGCCGGTTCTCTCGAACTCCTTAAATGCCTGGCTTTGTTGGTCGCTGATGGTCATGCCAAAACCGAACCTCTCGAATAGCGGCGTCGCATTGGAACAAAAGTGCTCGATCAAAAGTACTCGATCAAAAGTACTTGGCTTGCAGATCGAGGGTCGATTTGACTCCGATCTGATCGAAATTCGCGGCCAGCCATTCGTCGGCCCTGGCCCTCCCCGAATCGTGAAGCTGCTTCAAAAAATTCCAGTCGCCGTTCAACCGGCTCGACCACGCCAGCTCCCGGATAATATCCTCGGCCTCGATCAGGTGGACGAACCGGCGCGCGACGTCCGGCAAGTTGTTGGTTTCCACGAGCTTGGTGACGTAAGCGATGCTGCGCATCTCACGGATCAGCGACACGTTGAAGCTGATCTCCTGCATCCGGTTCATGATCGACGGCGAGGTTTTCGGCACGCCCGGCCGCTCTGCCGGCGTGATGTGCACCATCATGATGTCCGGCGTGTCACACTCGTAGATCAGCGGAAAGATCGCCGGATTGCCGGTGAAACTGCCGTCCCAGTAACAGGCGCCGTCGATAGGAACGGCTTGCATCATCAGCGGCAGACAGGTCGACGCCAGCACATGGTCGACCTCGAGCTCGTGGGTGTGAAAGACCTTGACCTTGGCGGTTTCGACATTGGTCGCGCAGATGAACAGCTTGACCAGCTTCTGCTCGCGCACGCGCTTGAAGTCGATGGCCTCCTCGAGCAAATCCTTGAGCGGATTGATGTTGAACGGGTTCATCTGATACGGCGACGCAAAGTACGTCAGCGATTCCATGAACAGGTAGCCCGGCGAATGCTTCAGCCCGTGATCCGGATCCGCTTTGTCCCACAGCGAGGGCGCGAAGATTCCGCGGGTGGAGATGTCGGCCACTTTTTGCCAATAGGTGCGTAGCGTCTTGCGCGCACCCTCACGCCCGCCGGCGGCGAGACCATCGGCCAGCGCCACCGCGTTGAAAGCGCCGGCACTGGTCGCGGTGATGCCCTCGAAGGAAAGCCGCGGTTCTTCGAGCAGGCGATCGAGCACGCCCCAGGTGAAGGCGCCATGACTGCCGCCGCCCTGAAGCGCGAGGTTGATGCACTTCTCGCCCGCTGGTCGCGTCGGCTTGGGGCCGGGAGTACTGGCCGACTGCTCGGAAACGCTCATTGCCGCAATAAATCAAAAATCCGCCATCGGGGCGACAGACATATCCGCGTTTGCGGCAGGACAAAAGCCCGCGCTGCGGCGCTTTCCGCACCGCGGCCGGCAATCTCAAAAATACTTTTTCTCGAGATCGACGGTCGAGGACTTGCCGAGCTCGGCGAAGTTGGCGGCCAGCCATTCGCCGGCCCGTTTGCGGCCGACTTCACAAAGATGAGAGAGAAAATCCCACGAGTTGTTCAGGCGGCTCGACCCCGGAAGTTCGCGAATGACGTCCTCGGCTTCGATGACGTGAATCAGCATTTCCTTGCCTTCGGCCATTTTGCCTTCGCCGAGACGTTTGTTGATGAAGGCGACCGCGCGCATCTCGCGGATCAGCGCGGCATTAAAACCGATCTCTTGCATCCGGTTCATGATGTCGTGTGAGGTGAAAGGTATTTCCGGACGCTCGGCGGGGGTCAGGTGAACCATGACCACATCTCGGGACTGGCACTCATAGACCAGTGGAAAGATCGCCGGGTTTCCGGAAAATCCGCCGTCCCAATAGACCTCGCCGTCAATCTCTATTCCCTGCATCAACAACGGCAGGCAGGTCGATGCCAGCACACGATCGACGTCAATCTCGCCGGGATTGAAGACCTTGACCTTGCCGCTGCGTACGTTGGTGGCGCACAAAAACAGCTTCGCCGTCGGCGCGCGGCGCAATGCTTCGAAGTCGATGATCTCTTCGAGCACGAGGCGCAGCGGATTGTAATTCAGCGGATTGTAAAGAAACGGCGAGGTGAAATAGCTCATGACGTTGAAGGCCATGTAGCCGGGCGAATGGTCGAGGCCGAAATTTCCGCCCAATTTGTCGAGCAGCGATGGTTGCAGCATGCCGTGCGAAGCCTTGTCCGACAGCCGCTTCCAGAACGTGCGCAGCGCATCCCTTGCCTGTTCGCGCCCGCCTTGCGCCAAGCCGTGCGCCAGCACCACCGCGTTGACCGCGCCGGCGCTCGAGGCGGTGATACCCTCAAAAGAGATACGCTTCTCTTCCAGCAGGCGATCGAGCACGCCCCAGGTAAATGCGCCGTGGCTGCCGCCGCCCTGGAGACCGAGGTTAACGGTCTTGGTCTCAACCTCGGCCTTTCCGGCTTTGGCCGTCTCAACTTTCTGGTCCACGAAATCGCCTTGCTAAAAACACGCTGACGCCCACCGGCGTACGGGTTTCAATACCGAGCCCGCCGTTGAGGTTCCCATCGTGAAACGCGCGGAACCGGCAAGACGGTAGGGCGTTGGTTTGGTGCCATGCAACACCTTGACCATCACCTCGACGATATTTCTGACAAAGAAATCCTGTCGGCGAAAGAAAAAAACCAAATCGCAGACGATTTGTCGATCTCGACCGGGGTTTTCGGCGCGTTATGCGTGACCGCGCTGCTGTTCCTCGGTCTGTTCATGCTTCACGGCTCCCCCATCCTGCCGACGATGGGGCACTCCCTGTTCGCAATGAAATCCGCGCCGCCGCTGTCGCCGCGGGCCGAAGTGGCGATGCGCTTTTATTTCGACAGCGAACCCCACCGGCAGATGTAACTGATGTAGCTTAGGCGTGCGCCTTGCGCTGCGGATCGACAATGCTTTCGAGCTTGCCGAGCACGCGCATCGCCGGCAGCACTTGCGCCAGGCTTGAGTTGGGCTCGCGCTTCTCGTTGATCGCGGCAATGAATTCGCGATCTTCCAGTTCGATGCCGTCCATCGACACGTCGACCTTCGACAAATCGATTTTCTGGTCCTTGCCATCGGACAAGTCGTCGTAATAGGCTTTGTAGGTGCCGTTGTCGCAGATGTAGCGGAAGAACGACCCGATCGGCCCATCGTTATTGAACGACAGCGACAGCGTGAGAATCGATCCCGACGGCACCCGCGCGACAATTCCCATGTCCATGGCGATGCCGAGTTGCGGATGGACCGGGCCTTGCACCGCGTAGCAATCCGAAATCGTCTCGCCGGTCTGGTACTGAAACAGATCGACGGTGTGCGCGGCGTGGTGCCACAGCAGGTGATCGGTCCAGCTCCGCGCCTGGCCGGCGGCATTCATGTTTTTGCGGCGGAAGAAATAGGTCTGCACGTCCATCTGCTGAATTTTCAGCTCGCCCTTTACGATGCGCTTGTGCACCCATTGATGGCTGGGGTTGAAGCGCCGGACATGGCCGCCCATGGCGATGACGCCGGTTTCCTTGGCGATGCGAACCAGCGCCTCGGCGTCTTCGACACTGTCGGTAATAGGGATTTCGATCAGCACGTGCTTGCCGGCGCGCATCACCTGCTCGCCCTGGCTGAAATGCATCTTGGTCGGCGTGGTGAGGATCACGGCGTCGGCGCGCGCGATGCCCTCTGACAATTCGCCGGTGGCGTGCGGGATGCCGTATTTCTTCGCCACCTGCGCAGTGGCGTCCTGGTTACCGCCGACCAGCGAAGCGATCTCGACGCCGGGAATGCGCTTGAGCGCATCGAGATGCTTTTGGCCGAAGGCGCCCTGCCCCGCTACGCAAATTTTCATGTCGTCTCTCCCAATTTACCAAGCGTCATTGCGAGCGAAGCGAAGCAATCCAGACATCTTGCCGATCTGGATTGCTTCGTCGCTTCGCTCCTCGCAATGACGAGCTAACTGCGAATCCGCTGAATCTTCGCGCGCGCGGCGGCGCGCTTGTGCCTGGCGGCCGCCGGTTTGCGCTTGCCCGGCGACTTTGCGCTCTTGGCACCCTTGACGCCCTTGGCGCGGTTGGCGAGAATGATATGGCCGACGGCGGTGTTGGACGCAGGCACCGTATAGAAGCGATAGACCTCGTCCACTTTCTCGTCGAGCGCGCCGCGCATGATCAGCCACATCACCATCTCGATGCCTTCGGCGCCGGCTTCGCGCATGTAATCGACGTGCGGAATCTTGACGAGCTTCTGCGGATCCTTCGACAGATTGTCGAGGAACGCCTTGTCCCATTTGCTGTTGATCAAGCCGGCGCGCGGTCCTGAAATTTGGTGCGACAGGCCGCCGGTGCCGAAGATCACCACCCGCAGATCATCCGGGAAAGATTGCACCGCCTTGCGGATGGCGCGGCCGAGCATGAAGCAGCGATGACCGGTCGGCGGCGGATACATCACCACGTTGACCGCGAGCGGAATCACCGGACAAGGCCAGTGCGAATTCTTGTCGATCTGCCCGAACAGGAGATTCATCGGCACC
>DASXDP010000132.1:0-38535 GCA_036490575.1 Xanthobacteraceae bacterium | reverse complement strand
CGATTTCCTAGCATTTAGACGCACTCCTCCCGTCGTTACATTGCACGGTCTCAGTTTCTAGGCCGAGCTATCTGACCCAGACGATGGGTCTGACCCGATCATGTGAGGCATTTCCTCCATTCCCCAATCACGATGACTGCGAGTCTTGTAAAGTGAATATCGTTCATTATAGAATGCGATGGAAGGACCTTCTTCTCACGAGGCCTGTTGTGATCAGCCGGCCCTGATCCGGCAGAAGCGTTGAATACCGCCACAATTATAGGTCTCTAGATAGAAGGGAGGATCAAAATGGTTGTCGCGGCTCCAGCTTCGCTCGTGCGGTCCGACCTTCGCGACGGCGTTCAATGGCTCACGATCGACCGACCCCAGCGCCGCAATGCGTTGAATGCGCAGGTGGTGGAGGAACTCGCGGCCGGCGTTCGGGATGCGATGAATTCGAGGGAAGCGCGCGCGATCGTCATCACCGGAGCAGGTGACACGGCTTTTTGCGCCGGTGCCGATCTTGACCCGGCTACGGATGGATCGCCTTTCGCACTTTCCCCCGCTGATCCCCGACATTTCGTGGCGACATTCTTCAAGCTACTCGAAGATTGCCGCTTGCCCGTTATCGCACGGGTTAACGGCCACGCGCTCGCGGGAGGCCTTGGCCTCGCATGTGCCTGCGATCTCGCCATTGCATCCGAAGAAGCAACCTTCGGGACCACCGAGACTGCAATCGGCCTTTTTCCAATGATGATCTTGCCATATCTGTTGCGAACCGGCCCCCGCCGAAAGATCCTCGAGCTTTGCATTACAGGCGCGCGCTTCACCGCCCCTGAGGCGCTTGCAATGGACCTTGTGAACTACGTGGTGCCGCACCGCGAACTCGACGCCAAGCTCGCGTGGCTTCTCGACCGAATTCTTGACAAATCGCCCACCGCCATCCGGCTCGGAAAAATGGGATTTCATGCGCTTCAGGACATGAGCTTGGTCCAGGGGCTCGACTACGCGCAGCTTATGATTCGCATCATGGCTCAGACAGACGACGCGAGGGAAGGCACACGCGCCTTCATGGAGAAGCGCCCACCGCACTGGACCGGGCGGTGAGCATCGACGCTTCCGCGATGTGCAGGATTGGATGCGGCTCGGGCTTTTGGGGTGATAGCCCCGACGGGGCGCGGCAGATGGTGGAGGCGGGTGTCGACTTTCTCGTTCTCGATTATCTGGCCGAGATCACGATGGGGCTGCTGGCGGGGTCAAGACGACGTGACTCTTCCGCGGGCTTCATTCCGGATTTCATCGATTACGTAATCGTGCCACATGCGCGCGCCATCGCGCAGAAGTCGATCAAAGTCGTCGCCAATGCCGGGGGTATGAACCCGAACGGATGCCGCGCGGCCGTCGCTCGCGCGTTGGAGGTGGCCGGCGTCAACTTGAAGATCGCCGTCGTGACCGGCGATGATCTGCTCGCTCAGATCGCGCCCCTGCGCGCCGCGGGCATTGCGTTGCCGGGCGATCTCATCAGCTTCAACGCTTATCTGGGCGCGCGCGGCATCGCCGATGCACTCGATCTCGGCGCCGATATTGTCATTACAGGACGTTGCGTCGATAGCGCCCTGGTCCTGGGACCGCTTGTCCATAAATTCGGATGGAGCTGGAAGAACTTCGATCTGTTGGCGCAGGGCAGTCTGGCAGGGCATTTGCTGGAGTGCGGTTGTCAGGTGACGGGCGGAATCTTGACGGACTGGCGCGACATCTCGGGCTGGGAGCGTATGGGATATCCGATCGCGGAGTGTTTTGCCGATGGCACATTCACGCTCACGAAACCCGCCGGTACCGGCGGTTGCGTCAACAGGGCCAGTGTTGCCGAGCAACTTGTCTATGAGGTTGGAGATCCTGCCGCTTACGCACTGCCGGACGTGATCTGCGATTGGAGCGAAGTCAGCATTGAAGAGATCGAGGCCGATCGCGTTTGCGTGTCCGGCGCGAAAGGCGCGCCTCCGTCTGGTCTGTACAAGGTGAGCGCCGTCGTGACGGACGGCTTCCGTATTTCCGGCGAACTGACCATTGCGGGCCGCGACGCGGCGGCAAAGGCACAGCGCACCGGCGAGGCGATCCTCGCGAGGACGCGCGCATTCATGCGCGAAGCAGGATTCCAGGATTATGCCGAAACGCTGATCGAAGTGATTGGCGCCGAGACTCTTTACGGCGCCAATTCCCGTGCGCGAAAAGCCCGCGAAGTGGTGTTGAAAGTAGCCGCCCGCCACGCACACCGAGCCGCGCTGGACATCTTCTCTCGCGAATTTCTGGCGTCCGCGACTTCGATGGCACAGGGAATCACAGGCTTCGCGGCTGGCCGGCCGAAGTCACGGCCGGTCTTAAAGCATATCGGGATATTTGTTGGCGGCGAGCACGTGACGGCGCGAGTCGAGCTGGATGGAATCGAAAGATCCGTGGCCGGTCCACAGCGACGGCATCGCGCAAAGCAGTCTCCGCGCAAGGGAAATGAAGAAGAAGACTTTTCCACAGGCCCTACTCGGCAGGTGCCTTTGATCGCGCTGGCCTTCGGACGCAGCGGCGACAAAGGCGACACCGCCAACATCGGCGTTGTCGCCCGGCGACGCGAATTTTTACCCGTTCTTCGCCGAGACCTCACTGAGGCTGCGGTCGCCCAGTATTTCGCACACCTCGCGAAGGGGCCGGTGCGGCGTTACGATTGGCCCGGTCTGAACGGATTCAACTTCTTGCTCGAATCCGCGTTGGGCGGCGGCGGCACCGCATCTCTCCGACAGGATCCGCAGGGTAAGAGCTACGCACAATTGCTGATGGATTTTCCTGTCCGTGTCCCGGAAGACTGGTTCTTGCCCGGCGCGCCGTTGTCGTCTTGGCCGTGCAGTGCCGAACGTTAGACGGAATCCGCATCATACCAAGCCGGTCGCCTGACTGCCCATTGATCGCCCCAGATCTGGGCGCCGCCATCGACTGTGAGCACTTCGCCCGTCATGAAGCCGCCCGCTGGTCCACCTACGAAGCAGACCGCATTCGCGACGTCCGCGACCTCGCCAAACCGCTTCATGAGGTTGGATTTCGGAAAATTCTTTCGCGCTTCGTCGGAGTACACGCTTATGCCCTCGGTGGCGATGATACCTGGGGCCACGCAATTTACCCGGATATTCAGCGGCGCCCATTCGATCGCCACGGTCTTGGAAAGATAGATCACCCCGGCTCGGGCGGCGCAGGTGTGTGCAATTCCCGGCATTCCGCGCCAGACGACCGCAACAATATTCACGATCGAGCCCGGGCTCTTGGCTTCGCGCCATTTTTTTGCGGCGGCTTGCATCATATACCAGGTCCCGTTCAGGTTGGTGTCGATGACCGCATTCCAGCCCTTAACGGAAAAATCGATCGCCGGCTGCGAGAACTGTCCGCCGGCATTGTTCACGAGCATATCAAGCCGGCCGAAGCGATCCCACGTCGCGTCGAAGAGGCGCGCGACCGCGTCCGGATCGCGAATGGAGGCGGGATGGACAAGCACCTCCGCGCCCAGGCGGCGAAGAGTCTCGGCCGTCGATGCAAGTCGCTCCGCGTTGCGAGCGCAGATTGCGAGCTTTGCGCCCAGGCGCGCGCCCCAATAGGCGATGGCTTTGCCGATGCCGCGGCCGGCACCCGAAACCAGAATGACTTGATCGCGAAGCAGGCTATCCCGCAGCGCGATAGGAAGAGTCGCGAGCTCTTCGTCTGAATGCTCGAATTTCTCATTCATGGCCGGGTCGGTCCGGCGCAAGCAATTCGCCTGCAATAATCATTTTGCGCACTTCCGTCGTGCCAGCGCCGATCTCCAGCAGCTTTGATGCGCGATAGAGACGGTTGATTTCCATTTCGCGCATGTAGCCCATGCCTCCGAAGATTTGCACGGCGTCGCCACATACCCGGCTGCAGGTTTCGGCAGAATAGAGAATGGCAGCTGCCGTCAATTTGTGAATTTCGCCACGCCCCCCTTCGTCTAACGCCATGCCGTCCGCTGCCGAAAGCGCGCGATAGCAGAACGTCCTGGCTGTTTCCACACCCACATACATTTCGGCCAGCTTGCCCTGCACCAGTTGGAAATCACCGATCCTGCGCCCAAATTGTTTGCGAGTTTCCGCATATTCGACGGCGAGGTCGAGCGCGCGCTCCGCCATGCCGACATTGATCATGGCCACGATGGCACGCTCGAGATCGAGGCCGCTCATGATCACGGCCACGCCCCGGTTTTCTTCGCCTATGAGGTTGCGGGCCGGCACCTCGCAGTCATCGAAAACAAGTTCCGCGGTGGGGGAGCCTCGGAAACCCATCTTGTCCAACTTTTGGGCAACGCGGAATCCAGGGAACCCTTTTTCGACGATGAAGGCGGAAATTCCCTTCGTGCCCATAGCGCGGTCCGTCTTCGCGTAAACCAAAATAACGTCGGCTACGGGGCCGTTGGTGATGAAGAGCTTGCGCCCATCCAGCTTATATATGTCACCGTCGCGACGCGCCGTTGTCGCCATCGAACCCAAGGCATCCGAACCGGCACCCGGCTCCGTGAGCGCCAATGCGCCTATCGTCGTGCCGGCACACAGACCCGGCAAATAGCGAGCCTTGATATCGTCGCTCGCCGCACGACAGATATTGTTCAGACAAAGGTTTTCATGGGCGACGTAGCTCAGCGCGATCGCATGGTTCCAGCGCGCAAGCCCCTGGACAATAAGCCCAGATGTAAAGAGATCGCCACCCAGCCCCCCGTAGGTCTCAGCGGCCGTGATCCCCAAATAGCCGACGCGACCGAGTGCCGGCATCGCGTCGGGCGGCCACCACTCCTCGTCATCCATGCGCTTCTGAAACGGCCAGAACTCCTCGCGCGCGAAGCGGTCGACCTGAGCCAGCAACTGTTGCTGTTCCGAGGACAGCGTGAAATTGGGAACCTGCGGGCCATTGGGCCCCGTATTCGCCGTCATCCGATTTGGACTCCTCCGCTCCAGGTGATTGCGGAAACACCGATTAAATGGGTTATATTCATTGTAGCCTCGCGTCGTTTGTACCCACACATGCCGCCCAACTTTCCATAGGACATCAATGCCGAAGATCAGCGCGCAGAAACTGAAGGATCGCTACGATTCCATACTCGACGCGGCGCAACAGGCATTCGTCGAGAACGGGTTCGAGGCCTCTTCGATCACGCAAATCGCCAACGCGGCGGACGTTTCCGAAGGTCTGATCTACCGCTATTTTGAGAACAAGCACGATCTCCTCCTTCGCATGCTTGAAGCGTTTTATGCCCGCTTCGTGATGAAGATTCAGAGCGTGGTCGCCAGCGAAGGCGACTTCGAAACGCGCTTGCGTGTGATGACTCGCGCTCATCTTCAGGCCTATGTTGAGGATGCCGATATTTGCCGTCTCTTCATTGCCGAAGTCCGTTCCTCGAACCCAAACTCGCACCCTGACACCCAGGCTATCGATAAGCGGTACGGGATGATGCTCATGCGGTTCGTGCAGAACGGAATCCGTGAAGGATCGATTCGGTCAGAGCTGGATCCCCGTCTCGTTCGGGATCTGTTTTGGGGCGTTTTGGAGAATGTGGCTCGACGCCATCTCAACGGGCGGATGCCACTCGATGTCGATGTCATGTCGGAAAGTATTTGCGATGTGCTGCTCAGCGGCGTTGAAAACAAAGGCGTTACATCGTCCCGATCCAGTGCGGGCAGAAACAAATCGAAGCGACGCAACGGGCGATCGAAAGCATAGGCGAAGGCTGGGCGGCGTTCGAATTGCTGTGCCATTTGGTCGCTCACATCCGGAAAACCCCGTAGTGCGGGGCTCCGATCGGAGCGTTTAGCGAAGCGCTGATCGCCATGCCTAAAGCGTTGCGCGTGTCCATGGGATCGAGAACGCCGTCATCCCACAGCTGTGATGTGGAATAATAGGCGCTCGACCGCTGGCGATAGTCGTCGAGCAAAGGACGGCGGATGGCTTCGACCTCATCGGGTTTCACGACGCGGCCGTCGCGCGCGGATTGTCTCGATTTCAACTCCGTCAACACGCCGGCCGCTTGCTCTGCGCCCATGACCGATATCTGCGAATTGGGCCACATGAACAGGAAACGCGGGTCGAAAGCACGTCCCGACATTCCGTAGTTGCCCGCGCCGAATGAGCCATTGCAGATGACGGTGAACTTGGGCACCTCACACCCCGCGACCGCCATGATCATTTTCGCCCCGTCTTTCGCAATGCCGCGGCGCTCGTAGTCTTTGCCCACCATGTATCCGGTGATGTTTTGCAAGAAGACCAGCGGTGTCCGGTTCTTGTCGCAGAGCTGGACGAAATGTGCGCCCTTGAGCGCGCTTTCGTTGAACAGTATGCCGTTGTTGGCGAGAATGCCTACTTGAAGGCCCCAAATCCGCGCGAAGCCGCAGACCAGCGTCTGCCCAAAAGCCGGCTGGTACTCGTGAAACCGACTGCCGTCCACGATGCGGGCTATGACTTCGCGGATTTCGAACTGCATTCGAGGATCGCTCGGAATGATGCCGTATAGCTCTTCGGGGTCGTAATGCGGTGGTTCGGGTTCTGCCTTGTCGATGGCGAGTTTATCGGCGCGCCGAAGCTGTGCGATGATTTCGCGTGCGATGGCGAGCGCATGAGCTTCGCTGTCCGCGGGATAGTCGGCGACGCCCGATATGGCGGTGTGCATCTCGGCCCCGCCGAGATCCTCGACGCCGACGTCCTCGCCGGTAGCTGCTTTCACCAAAGGCGGTCCGCCGAGAAAAATCGCACCGGTGCCGCGCACAATCACGTTGTAATCACTGAGCGCGGGAACGTAAGCACCCCCTGCGGTGCAATGCCCCAGCACGACCGCAACCTGAGGCACGCCCATCTTCGACAGAATCGATTGGTTGCGGAAAATGCGGCCGGCGTAATAGCGATCCGCGAAAAGTTCCGCCTGCAGGGGAAGATATCCGCCGGCGCTGTCGCACAGGTGAACGACGGGCAACCGGTTTTCGATCGCGATATCGAGGGCCCGCACGATCTTCTTGATCGACAAAGGATACCAGGCCCCACCTTTAACGCTTGCGTCGTCGGCGTGAATCATAACTTCGCGCCCGCAGACCACCCCGATTCCCGTAACCTGCGCGCCACCGGGCACTTCGCCGTCATAGGCCATATTGGCCGCAAGGGTCGACAACTCCAGAAACGGCGTGCCGGGGTCCAGCAGCAATTGAAGCCGATCGCGGACGAAGAGCTTGCCCTGACGCCGAAGTCGTTCCGAATCGCGGTCATGGCGCCGAAAGCGTGCCTCCTGCTGGAAGGCTCTGAGCTTTTCTGCCAGCTTCTTGTTGTGCGAGCTGTTGGCGCGAAACTCCGCGGAGTTTGGATCAATGAGAGATTCCAATCGTTGCACGATCAGGACTCCACCAGCGGCTCGAGAGACGCGAGAATTGTGTCGCGTTCGAATTTATCGCCGGCCGCCATCGAAAGGGATTTGATCGTTCCGGTTCGCGGCGCGCGAAGCACCATCTCGAGCTTCATGCTTTCGATCACGACGACGGCGTCGCCGGCCGTTACGGGATCGCCGGGGTGGACCGGCAGGTGCACGACCGTGCCGGGCATTGGCGCTCGCACGACATCATCGGCCGTGCGAGCAGATTTTGTTTCGAAGCGCGAGATGACGTTGCGATAGATCAATTCGTGTGTTTCGCCGTTCAGATGCACGTAAAATGTGTCACCCCTGACGGCGAGCGCGATCACATCGGAAGCTTCGCCCGTGTTCAAACGACAAATGTTTTCGGAGCATTGTTCCAGGGATACTGGTGTTTCGCTGCCCCTGTGAGACAGCTGAAAGACGTTTCGCCGACGGGCAAGCCATATGAGATGTTCTTCGCTTCCAATTGTGAAGAGATGTTCCATCTCAATTTCGCCATGCATTCATTTCGGCATGCATTGCGGGTATCGCCTCGGCGGCGTCGCGTACCTCGCGACAGGAAAGCGCTGCTGCCGCGAGCAGTTTGCGGGCCGTGTCATCGGAAACTTTCGGTTCGCGCAGAAGGCTCGGACTTTCCGCTATCAGCCCGGTGTGCATGTGCCCCCGACGAACATCCGCATCGTCCAACAGACGACGCAGAAACGCGCAATTTGTCTTGCAACCGAGTAGGACAAATCCCGCGAGTGCAGCGCGCAGGGCTTCCAGGGCATCCGTCCTGTCCGGTCCGTGAGCGATGAGCTTTGCCAGCATCGGATCGAACGCTGCGGTAATCGTCTGGCCCTGCGCGACGCCGATATCGACGCGTATGCCGGCGCCTTTCGGCACCTGCAGCGCAAGAATGGGGCCAGTGGTCGGCAAGAAATCGCGCGAAGCGTCTTCTGCATAAATTCGCGCTTCGATGGCATGCCCGGTGGTCCGAATGTCCGTCTGGCCGTAACCGAGGGCCTGACCCGAGGCAATGCGAAGCTGCTCGGACACCAAATCCAGTCCGGTGATCATTTCCGTCACGGCATGTTCCACCTGCAGGCGCGTATTCATTTCCAGAAAGAAGAATTCGTTATCGCTGCAGACGAATTCGACTGTTCCGGCATTGCAATAGCCGGAAACTTTGGCGATCCCGACGGCCGCCGCGCAGATATTGGAACGCTGCTCCTTTGTCAGGCTCGGGCTGGGACTTTCCTCGACAACCTTCTGAAAGCGGCGCTGGAGCGAGCATTCGCGTTCGAACAGGTGGACCGTGTTGCCGTATGCGTCCGCCAGAATCTGCACCTCGATATGGCGCGGATTCTCGATGTAGCGTTCGGCAAAGAGACGACCGTCTCCAAAATAGCGCAAGGCTTCGCTGCGGGCCCGCTGAATCTCGTCATCCAACAAGGAAAGATCACGAACGATGCGCATGCCCTTGCCACCGCCGCCGGCTGCGGGCTTGACCAGGATCGGGGCGCCGAGGGCGCGTACGCGTTCGACGAACCCGGCTGGATCGTCGTCCTCGATGGCGGACGGCGCGACGGGAATTTCCGAAGCGGCGGCGAGCGCGCGCGCCCTGATTTTGTCACCCATGAGCGCGATGGTCTCCGCGGGTGGACCAACGAATGTCAAACCCGCGTTGACCACTGCGCGCGCGAACGAGGCGTTCTCGGAGAGAAAGCCGTAACCGGGATGTATGGCCTCGGCGCCGATAGTGCCCGCCGCGCGCACAATTTGTGCTGCGTCCAGATAGGCCGCAACAGGGGACGCGGCTTCGATCTCCACGGCTCGGTCGGCCATCGCCACCGCCGGCGTGTTCTTGTCGATGGCGTGATGAGCAATGCAAGCCTCAAGTCCGAGCTTTCTCAGCGTCCGGATGATTCTGACGGCGATTTCGCCGCGATTGGCGATCAACACCGAGCGAAATGAAAGTGGCGTGCGAGCGTCGGTGGACACTGCGGAGGCGAACTCTTGGCGGGATGGAGGCGCATTATCGATTGCAGCGCCAAATTGAAAAGTTGCACTCACTTGGGAAACCACATCTGGTGCTGAACGCTGCAGAACCGAAGTCGCGCCACTCTTTTGTCTTCCTTATTCGGCAAGGGTGCCTGCCATTGCAGCCCGCGCGAATGAACCGACTTGCGCGATTGCCTTCCGGCCCGCCTTCACCGTGGGATAGAAAAATGGCCAGATGTGAATCATTCCAGACCAGATTTCGAGGCGGACTTCGACGCCGGCTGCACCTGCGACACCGGCAAGCCGCACCGCGTCGTCGAGCAGTGTTTCGGCCGATCCGACCTGAATGAGCATTGCCGGCAAAAAACTCAGATCGGCGTGGAGTGGCCCTGCAAACGATGTGCGCGGGTCAGCGCCGTTCAGATACATTTGCGCCGACGCGATCGCGCCTTCCCGCGTGACAAACGGATCTTCGGATGCCTTGGAGGTCATCGACGCGCCGGTGACAGTGAGATCGATCCAGGGCGAGATGCATACGGCACAAGCCGGCGCGGGCAGGTCAGCCGCGTGGGCCGCCAATATGCTGCCCAGGGCGATCGACGCGCCTGCGCTATCGCCCATGATGGCGACCCGGTCCGGCGATATGCCCTGCTTCAGCGCAAACCGATAGGCGGCGACCCCATCCTCGATGCCTGCCGGATAGAGATGCTCCGGCGCGAGCCTGTAATCGACCGCGAGAACGCGTGCGCCGGCTGCGCGGCCCAGCTCCGATGCGAAATGACGATAGCCGCGCAGTGAGCCGAGCGCGAACCCGCCGCCGTGAAAATAAATCACGAGATTGTCGACCGCGGCGTTCGGCGTCGAATAGATCTCGCAATCGCGGCCGGCGATCCGCACCGGTTCCACGGTCACGTCGCCGGGTGTGGGAAAGGAACTCGAGAGGGCGTCGAACCACTGACGCAGCTCGGGCAGGGCGACATTAAGATTTGTCTCCGCCAGATGCTTGCGGATCGCGGCAATTCCAGGGTCTGTCACGATTTTCTCCTGCGAAATTGACAACGGAGCGAATTACGCCTCCCAAATGGCGCCCAGTCAGGTGAGGCCGCGCGAGATGATGTTCAGCGTGTCTGCGGCAACACTGCGCTCTCGTTCGGCCTGCTCGTCGCTGACATTCGGCTGTTGCTGCTCCGCGATTTGCCGATTGAGCGCCAGAACGCCGGGAATCTGATCCTTCGGTATGGCCTTCATGTATTGCTTGCGCTTCATCGCGGCCTCGATATAGGGCGCGAGTTCCTCCATCTTCTTCCTCTGCCGTTCGGCTTCGAATTCCTTGAATTCCGGCATAACGTCGCGCGCGAAGATTTCAATGGATTCGCAGATGTGTTCGTGGCGATTCTTTCCGGCCTGCTGGATGAACGTGACCTGATCGACGCCGGATTCGGCAAAACCCCTCAAATAGGCTCGCATCTCGTCCGGCGTGCCGATGCCGCGTCCGCCGCCCTGAGGCAGCGTCGAGCGTACTTTCTCGAAGTCGTTCCAGATGTTCGTGCTGCCCGGCTTATGCTCCCCATTGACGTAATGATGGGCGAGCGCGAAGCCGAAAAAATTAAAGCCTTCAACGCCACGCCTGCGTGCTTCTTCCGCTTCGTGGTGAAGGGAAAATCCCGTTACCAGGCATATGTTCGGATTGACGGCGTGGCCGATCGGGACGCATTCGGTCTTCAGGATGCGATAGTAATCATCGACCCATTTCTTGGACTCAGCCGCGTCGACGAAGGCGAACGTCAGCGCACCCACGCCCATGCGGGCCGCAAGCTTGATAGTATCGCGGTTCGAGCAGGCCACCCAGAGAGGGGGATGGGGCCGCTGCACCGGCTTGGGCACGACATTGCGGCACGGCATCGAGAAATATTTTCCCTCGAATCCGGGATAAGGTTCCATCGCCAGCATGTTCGCGCATTGCTCGACCGCCTCCTGCCACATCTGGCGCTTTTGGTCGGGAGGCACGCCGAAGCCCCCGAGTTCGAGCGCGCCGGCGGACTCTCCGGTTCCCCATTCCACGCGACCGTCGGAAACCAGATCGAGCGTGGCGATGCGTTCGGCGACGCGCGCGGGGTGGTTGTATGCCGGCGGCATCAAGGCGATGCCGTGACCCAGCCGAATGTTCTTTGTTCTCTGCGAGCAGGCGCCGAGGAACACTTCGGGAGCGGACGAATGGGCGTATTCTTCGAGAAAATGATGCTCGACTTCCCAAGCATGATCGATGCCGACCCGGTCGGCGAGTTCGACTTGATCGAGAGCGTCCTTGAAGAGTGTGTGCTCGCTATCTTTTGTCCATGGGCGAGGAAGCTGAAGTTCGTAGAGGACGCCGAATTTCATTGTTGTTATCTCCCTCGCGAAAGCGAAAATCGTCTATAGGCAGACGCCTATTTTGTGTTATAATGAACATAATTCATTTATCCGTCAATGGACGGCCGCCAATCGAAGCGGACGCCTTTGACGGGTATTTGCGCTCCAGGGAGGAGTTGCATGTCGACACAGACTACAGTTGGCGATATCGAGCGTCAGTTGCTGCCGCAACTCGTCGCGCACCGCGCCCGAACCGAACCTGATCGCGTTTTGATCAACGTCGTCGACGGCGTAGACTGGACGAACCGGACGTTCCACGCCCTGGTCATGAAGTGGGTGGCGGCTCTGCGCCGCTTCGGCGTGGAGCGGGGCGATACCGTCGTCACCATGGCCGACCTTGCGGTCGACGGTTATGCGGCGTGGCTGGCGATCTCCTGGCTGGGCGCAACCGAGGTGCCGCTCAACACCGGTTATCGCGGAGACATCATCAAGCACGTTGTCCGGACTTCGGGTGCGACCAAAGCCCTGGTGCAGCCATCCTATGTCGAGCGCTTCGTGGACCTCGGCGACGCGGCGCAATCCATAACGCGGATGCTCGTCTTGGGCAGCTCTTCAGATGTACCCGACGCGGCGTTTGAAATCGTGGATGAGGCCACATTTTTCAAAGATTTGGCCGTTACGGACGAATCTGCGCTTGTCGCACCCCGCATCTCCGACATCGGTTGCATGATCCTAACATCTGGTACCACCGGCCCGTCGAAAGTGGTGCGGGTGCCCTGGGGCCAGCTCTATTACGGAACGTTCCATTCGGGAATGTCGGCCGTGGAAAATCCGCAATGGGGCATGGGCGAGAATTCCGCCTATTATTCGTTCTATCCGCTCTTCCACAATTCAGGACGTTACGCGCTCTATTTCGCCGCTGCCCACCGTAGCCGCGTTGTTCTGCGCAACACCTTCAGCGTCGAGAACTATTGGTCGGACGTGCGGCGCTATCGTTGCACGCACACGCTGCTCCTTGCGCCGATGATGAGCTTTTTGCTGAGCAAGGAACCGCGGCCCGATGATCGCGATCACACCTTGCGTTCCGTCATCGGGGGCCCGATCGGGCCAGTGCTGCAGAAATTCATCGATCGCTTCGACGTCCATCTCAGCACTGGCTTTGGTATGACGGAGACCGGCGGGCCTCTCCATCAGACGTGGCAAGAAAAAGCGCCGACAAGCTCGGGGTTTGTGTCGAAAGGGCCACCCGGCTTCGAGGTTCGACTGGTGGATGATGACGATTATCCGGTTTGTGCCGGTGAGGTGGGCGAGTTGATTGTGCGCACAAGCGAGCCTTGGGCGATGAATTCCGGCTATCACAACATGCCCGAGCAAACGGCGCAGGCCTGGCGCAACGGCTGGTTCCACACCGGAGATGCCTTCCGGCAGGATGCGACCGGCGCATTTCATTTCGTCGATCGCAAAAAGGACTGCATCCGCCGCCGCGGCGAGAACATTTCAAGTTTCGAGGTGGAGAACTACGTCGTCCGGCATCCCGGTGTCGTGGAGGTGGCTGCCGTGGGTGCGCCCTCCGAATACGGCGAGGAGGAGGTCAAGGTGTTCGTCGTGGCGCAGCGCGACAAGCTTCCGGACGAGCAGACGCTTTGGCGCTTCCTGAAAGACACGATGCCGAAATTCATGACGCCGCGATTCATCGAGTTCGTCTCCGAGCTTCCGAAGACCGACGCGACCGCGCGAATTCAAAAGATAAAGCTGAAGGCGCGCCCGAACACCACGGCAACATGGGATGCTGAAAAGTCGATCCGCGCCGCATAAGGCACGGACGATCGCAATTGCGAACCGAACAACTCATCGACAGGTGGCCCCTTGAAATTTCGCGTCGTAAGATTGATTGCGCTGTACCTTTCCGCCGCTTGCATGCTTGGTGATGGAGGCGCGATATCTGCACCCGTTTCCTCGTCGCCTGTAACGGTCGGCTGGCCGCTAACCGGCGGTACTGCGTTCGAACAGCGCTACTCGGAATTGACCGAAATCAATCGCACGAATGTCGGCCATCTCGGCATGGCATGGGCGTTCAGCGATTTCGTCGTGCGCGGACGAACCCATCGCGGCGTCGAGGCGACGCCGGTCATGGTCGACGGCGTTCTCTATTTCTCTGGCCCCTGGAGCGTCGTCTATGCGCTTGATGCGAAGTCCGGCAAACATCTGTGGACTTACGATCCGCAGGTCGATGGGGCATTTGCCCGCAAGGCCTGCTGCGACGCGGTCAACAGGGGAGTCGCGGTATTCAATGGGCGTGTCTATGTCGGCACCCTCGACGGTTATCTCGATGCCGTTGATGCAAAGACCGGCAAACGCGTGTGGCGCGCCGATACGCTGACCGATCGGACAAGAAGTCTCACAATCACCGGCGCACCCCGCGTTGCCGACAATCTTGTCGTGATCGGAAATGGTGGCGCGGATATGGGTTCGCGCGGTTACGTGACGGCGTATGACGCGGTGACCGGCAAGCAAGCCTGGCGATTTTATATCGTGCCGGGCGATCCCGCGAAAGGGCCTGACGAAAATCCCGAATTGGCGCTGGCGCGCAAAACCTGGGATCCGCACAGCCGGTGGGATCTGGGCGGCGGCGGCAATGCCTGGGACGGCATGGCTTACGATCCTTCCACGCATATTCTGTTTCTCGGCACCGGAAATGGAGGACCGCACCCGGTGTGGATGCGCAGTCCGAAGGGCGGCGACAATTTGTTCCTGTCGTCGATCGTCGCGCTCGACATGCGCACCGGAAGGATGAAGTGGTATTATCAGACGACGCCGGGCGACAGTTGGGATTACACGGCCACGCAAAATATCATCCTCGGCGAACTGCCCTTCGCAGGACGGTTGCGCAAAGTGGTGATGCAAGCGCCCAAGAACGGCTTCTTTTATGTGCTGGATCGCGAAACGGGCAAATTGCTCGCCGCAGACAAATACACGACGGTCACCTGGGCGGACCATGTCGATCTGAAGACGGGTCGGCCGGTCGGTCTGGACGGCGGGAATTACTCCAAATCGCCGAAGATCGTCTGGCCGTCCAGCGTCGGGGGACACAATTGGCAACCGATGGCGTTCAGCCCGCAAACGGATCTCGTTTACATCCCGGTAATGAAAGCGCCGATGAGAATCGCGCTCGCACCCTCGCTGACATTTCGCGCAGGTTCGGGTGAGGTTGGCGCGGATGTTTCGCTTCCGCCGTTTCCGGGCACACAGGCGCCGGGCCCGAAACCGGTTCTGGAGAGCATGTTGGAAGCTTGGAATCCGGTGACGAGCCAAGTTGCATGGATTGCGCCGCGTGGAGCACTTTGGGGCGCGGGTGGAGCGCTTGCGACCGCTGGCGGACTCGTCTTCGAAGGCGGCACCAACGGTATTTTCGAGGTTCGCGACGCGACGTCGGGGCGGCTGCTGAAGTCCATCGACACCGGAACGGCTATCATGGCGGCGCCGATGACGTATCGGATCGGCGGCGTGCAATACGTCGCCGTGCTGGGCGGTTATGGCGGCGCATATGGTCCTCTCTACACGCCGGGATCGGCTCCCCTAAAATATGAAAATCAGGAGAGGTTGCTCGTCTTCAAGCTTGATGGCGGTACTGTGCCCAAACCACCTCTCGTCGCGGTCGCACCGAAATATCCGGCGCCTCTCCAGCGAACTCCGGACAAGCGCGTGGTGGCGCGCGGCCAGGCGCTCTACATCGACAACTGTGCGCGATGCCATTCTTATGGAGGTCCGGCTGGCAATTATCCCGACCTCTGGAATCTGCCGCCCGACGTCCACGCCGAATTTCAGGCAATCGTCTACGACGGCGCGCTGCGTTATGCGGGAATGGCTCCCTTTTCCGATCTCATGACACGTTCGGACGTCGATGCGATCCATGCATTCCTGAGTGCGGAGCAGGCAAAAGGCGCGAAAACGTCAGCTGCCACGTCACCACCTGCTCATTAAAGCACACGCTGCGAAGCGGGCCGAAATTCGTTGGCGCGGTCACGCGGCAGATAATTGGCGCGCAGGGCGAAACGCACCTTGCCAAATTAATGAATGTGGTTCATTTTAGTGACGCGTAATTCAATTGGCGGGTCTTTTTACCGGGCCTGCAAATATAGCGGAGGACTACAGCAATGGCGCAGCAGGGGCCCAATCTTGCCGATCTTAAATTCGAGACGCTGCAAGTGGAGAAGCGGGGAAATGTTCTCAATGTGTGGCTAAACCGTCCGGAAAAGCGCAATGCCTGGAATTTCCGCATGGACCACGAGCTCGAACATATGGTCGTGCATTACGCCGAAGACGATCCGGATATCAAAGTGATCGTCGTTCGCGGGCGCGGCAAGACCTTCTGCTCGGGACACGATCTGGAAGAAGTCGCCGCCGGCTATGCGGCAACGGGCGTTCCATCGGGCTATGACATCCATCAGCGGCCCGGTCCAAACAAGATGTGGTATTGCAGCAAGCCGGTAATCGCGGGCATCCACGGCTATGTGGGGCCCGGCGCGGTTGCCTTTCTCGCCGACATAGACTTCGTGATCGCAGCGGACGGCACACGGCTCAGCTTCGAGCAGGCGCGCATGGGCGCCGGCACGACAGGAGCGACGCCGCTTCTGTTTCACTTTCCGCCGAAGGTGTGGAAGAAGCTCATCATGATGGGTGGCTGGATGAACGCCGAACAGGCGCATGGTTACGACTTCGTGCAGCGAGTCGTTCCGCTCGATAAGCTTGACGACGAAGTCGACAAATGGGCGCGCGAGATCTGCAAAGTGCCGCTAAAGCAGTTGCAGGCGCAAAAGACAAACGTCCACCGGCAGTGGGAAATGATGGGGTTCCTCACCGCTTATTCGCAGGGACCGAGGGACGGTCACGGCAGCCCGGAAGACATGGCCTGGTTCCGCAAAGTCGCCGAACAAGGCCTCACCGCGGCGTTGAAGGACCGCGATCAGTCATTTGACGAGAGTGTGTCGCAGATCTGACTTGGCGAGGTCTTAGGTCACCTGTCGATTAGCCATCGGTCTCGGTGGTTGGAAATCAGGATCCGGCCACAATGGCGACAGCGGAAAGCCTTAGACCTCGCTTCTGAGGGGCTCGAGATGAGTTTTGAAACGCCGCTGACTCTCTCCGGGCCATTGCGCGCGCCAAAACAGCTGCTCGCGCATCAGACATATGACGGTCACAGCTCGATTCACGACGATAGCGTGGCGCAGAAGTTGGGCTTAAAGGCCGGCCCAATCGAAGGGCCCACACATTTCAGCCAATACGATCCGTTGCTGTACCGAATTTGGGGACAAGCGTGGTTCGAACAGGGCTGCGTCTCGGCGCATTACCAAAACATGGTGGTTGCAGGCGAGGAGGTTCGGGCCTTCGCCGAAATGCCCTCGGGCGATACCGCGGGGCCTTTGCGGATTTGGGTGGAGAAGCGCGATGGTACACCCGTGCAAGAGGCCAGCGCGACGCTTGGTCCTGAACATGGACGGACTCTTCTGGAAGAGCGCATGGCCAAATTGTCACCTCCTGATCGACTTGTGATCTTGGAGCATTTGAAGGTTGGAATGACGGGGAGGCGGGACGAGTACGTAAGCATGAGCCAGGACCGGCAGCTGGGTGGGCTCTATCCTTTTTCCCTCAATGAAAAGTTGGCGGTGATTACCGAGAACTCACCCTGGTATTCGGACCCCACGGCTTCGCCCTGGGGCAGGGCGATCATCCCAATGGAAATGATCAGCGCGCTGGCATTGTGCACTCTCGACGAGGCCGGTTTTCCTGTCAAAGGCCCGTCTGTCGGACTATTGGCAGATCAGGAAATCCGGATGATTGAGGGCCCGCTGTTTGTAGACGAAGAATACGTTCTGCGCCGAGAGATCGTGGCGCTGTCCGAGAGCCGGCGCACGGAATCGTATTGGATGCTGACAAGAATCTTCGACCGCACAGGTAAGAAGCAGGTTGCCGAGATGCTCGTTAATAGCGCCAGACTGAAGGCGTCTTACGCGGGGTACGAATTGGAATCCGCTCGCACGAGCCGAGAAGCGAACTGAGCACCAGTCGAGGCGCAGCAACACCGGGGGCGCCGGAACAACAGAGTCCTCTTAAGAAGGTTCTATCCATCAGAGTATCTCGGCTCGCGCTTTTCAAGCATGGCGGCGATGCCTTCATGATAGTCGTCGCTCCGACTGCAAAGAGCCTGATTGCGATCCTCCATGGCGATGGCCGACTCAAGACTCGGTGCGTCGATCCCGTGATTGAGCGCGTCCTTGGTGAGTCTAAGGCCCAGCGGTGCCGCGTGCAGCATGTCCTTCACAAGGCCGCGCGCTTCTTCTTCCAATCTGTCCTCCGCGACCACTCTGGAGACGAGCCCGAGCTCGCGCGCACGTTCACCGTCGATAAAGCGGCCCGTGAGCAGGAACTCGGCCGCGGCCGAACTGCCGATCATCCGCGGCAGGAAATAGCTCAACCCCAATTCACACGCGGAAAGTCCGATGCGGATGAAGCCCGCGTTCAAGCGCGTTGTCGGCGTGGCAAGTCGAACGTCGCAGGCGACTGCCAGCGCAAAGCCGGCCCCGATTGCCGCTCCGTTGACGAGCGCGATGATCGGTTGAGGGCATTGGCGCATCGCCGTTACGATTCCGGTGAAGTGGCGTTGAGCCGTCAGTGTGTCGCCCACGCTATCCTTCATCGTGGCTGCGGGGTGTTCTTTCAAGTCGAGTCCGGCGCAGAAGGCACGGCCGGCGCCCGAAAACACCACAACGCGGATTTCCGGGCGCAAATAGAGGCCGGTAAAAAACTCTCGTAGTTCCACCACCAGCTTCGGATTCAACGCGTTCAGCCGCTCGGGCCGGTTCATTGTTGCGTAGACGACGGGCCCTTCTTCGCGAATGACGAGATGTGTCATGGTGGTGCTCCGAGGCGCGAACCCACTCTTCGCGATTCCCCATCCACGGCGTGCCCAGCCGGCTTCTTCAGCGCCCGCTCCAGCGCGGCCTTGGAGTTTGCGCGCGAAAGTCGAGCAATGCCGGCGGTCGGAGAAATTTCGAAGCCATGGAAGGCACCGGGGTAGACATGTAGTTCGACCGAAACGCCAGCTCGTGACAGGCGACGGGCGTAATCGATATCCTCCTCGACGAAGAGATCGAGAGCCCCCGTAGAGATGAAGGTCGCAGGTAGCCGCGACAAGTCTTGTGCGCGCGCCGCTGCGGCATAGGGCGAGACGTCTTTGCCGCCCGGCTTACAACCGAGAAGAGCACCCCAGGCGAAAGCGTTGTCTTGTGCGGTCCAGATGAATTCTCCGGTCTGCGGGTGTGGACTACCGCTCACGCCCGTTCGATCGTCGAGCATAGGATATATCAGATGCTGGAAGGTGAGGTTGTGCTCGCCCCGGTCGCGCACCATGAGCGCGAGAGCGGCCGCGAGGCCCCCGCCAGCGCTCTCGCCCGCGACACCGATCCGCGTCGCATCGATGTCCAGCCTGGGTGCCTCGGCGAAGAGCCATTGAAGCGCGGCGTAACAGTCGTTGATCGCCCCGGGAAACGGCGTCTCGGGCGCGAGGCGATAGTCCACTGTGACGATCGCACAGTGCAGGCTCGCCGCGAGATCGCGATGCGCTGCCTCCCTTTGGCCAGCCTTGCCGAGAATATAGCCACCACCGTGAATGTGGAAGATGCAGGGCAATGCGATGTCGGTGCTCGGTGGCCGATAAACGATGACGCCGACCTCAGGCGCGTCCTGCGGACCTGGAACGTTGAAGCGGATGGCCTGTACCCGGCGGCCGGCTTCAGAGGGCTCCTCTAATATAGGAAGGGCCATCTCGCGTAGCGCCGGCAGCGTCGTTTCCGAGAGGGGCGGTCGCGTGAAGCCACGCAGGATAGGAACGAGCTCAGGATCGACGAGGTGAAGGGTCTTTTGAATCATCGGAACCCATTCCTTTGAAAGCTTGGAAGGCGATCAGTCGATAGATGTGCCGCTCAAAGATCCGGCGAACACATGTAGTTTTCCTGTGAAGCCATTTCCAATCGGCGATTACACTCCTTCGGCGTGCTCGGCCGACAATCGAGCAAATTTCTCGAAATGGCCACGCCCTATAAGGCTCAACCTCGAGTACATGCTCTCAGATATGAGAGCATCCGAGCGAAGTATCATCGCCAATCGTCAGAAGCTCTTTTCCAAGCGGATGGAAAACTCGCGTGGCGGGCCGTATATCGTGATCGTGCTACCGAGGGCGGCCGAGACATCGAGCCCATCGACCAGATAGAGCTTGTTGGTCAGGTTCGAGCCATTAAGCGTCAAGGCGAGGTCGGGCCGAATGTCCCAACGAATCTGAGCGTTCAGCAACGCGGTGGCCGGCTGATGGCCCGTCATCCGCGCGGCACTGCTGGCCGACGAAACCACCCAGCGCGGGCCGTCGTAATCCAACTCGACTCGTGGTGTGATCCTCTCGCCGTCCGCAAGTTCGAATTTGTATTCGAGGCTGGGCGAAAGCTTCCATGGGAAGACATCGGTAAACGGTTCATCCGCCTGGCTGATCGTTTTGCCCGTAGCGGGGTCCAACGTCTGGTATTTGAGGAACTTGGCATCGGTCCAGCTGGCGGACAGGTCAAATTCCAACCGGTCAGTGAGGAAGGCCTGGGTTTCGAGTTCTGCGCCTTTGATCACGGCGGAGGCCGCGTTGTTGATGGTGTCGATAGGAGCACCGCTGGGATTGAACTGGATGGCGGCGATCTGGATGTTCTTGTAGGGCATGTAGTAAAGCGCGCCGGAACCGGCGAGCCGGTTGGCAAAAGCCGCCCACTTGAATCCCACCTCGTAACTATCGACCGATTCCGGCAGGAACTTGGTCACGCTGCTGTCCACGACGTTGCCGTTGCCGTTGAAACCGCCGCTCTTGTAGCCTTGCGCATAAGTGAAATAGAGCATGGCCTGATCGAAGTCGGTTCCCGACAACATGCTTGCAGGCGCGGTGAACTGGACGGTTGCCATCGGCGAAAGATTCGAGAAGTCCGCCGAATAGTTGGTGCCCGGATCGAGAATCACGATCGGTACGGTTGGGGCGCTCGCCAGCGAATTGGCCTGGAAGTTCCAGAAGCCCGTCGTTTCCGCCGTATAGCGCAGGCCGGCGGTCAGCGAGATCACGTCGGTGAGCTTGTAAGTCGCCTGCCCATAGACCGCCTTGCTGCTGTTGTTCAGATGTAGCTTCTGCAACTCGTTGGTCGGCGCGCCCAGAAACGGGAATATGTAAGAGAAAATGTAGCCGTCGTTGCCTTCCGGGCTGTTTTCCCGGTCGTAGTAGAGGCCGACGACGAAATTGAGCCGATCGCCGAAACCGCTGCCGATCGCCTGCAATTCGCCGCTGAAGGTCTGATCCATCAGCCCAACTTCTGTAGATACGATGGTGGGTATCGATATACCGGACGCATTAAGTACTTTCCTGGGCTCGTCCATGACGTAGCCGCCGATCGCCTTGAAGGTGAGGTCGTCGAGATTGCCCACTTGTCCGGCATCCCAGGTCACGGTAGCGGAGGCTTCGCCCGTATAGACCCTTGCGCTTGGATTGATGCCGTTGGTGAAATGTCTGGGGCCACGTGCGTTGTTCTGGGCGCACAAGGCGGGATAATCCGCTCCGATCAACCCCAGGAGACCCACACCCGGCGCCGAGGTGCCGCCGGGGAGCATGTTGCACTGCGTGGCAGAACCGTTCGACTGATCGCTGTCGTACAAAGCCTGCAAATCGATCGTCACCGATTGGCTGGGCGTGATCCGCAACGCCGACTGAATCGCCCAATCGTCGATGTTGTTGTCCCGCTGACCGGTGGTGTCGTTGAACGAATAGCCGTCATTGTGCTCGTAAAGAACCGTCGTGCGGAAATCGACGAGCTCGTCCACCACCGGAATGTTGACCGTCGCCTTGCCGCGAAAGTCGTTGTAGCTGCCATATTGCAGCGATGCATCGCCTCCCAATGCATCGTCTGGCTCAACCGTCGTGATCGAGACGGCGCCGCCGATGGTGTTGCGGCCGAACAGCGTTCCCTGTGGTCCGCGCAACACTTCGATGTCCTGCACATCGACGGTGTCGAACAACGCGCCAGGGGATCGTCCGAAATAGACGCCGTCGATATAGATGCCCACGCCTGGGTCCTGAAAGTCGCCGGGATTCGCGTTGCCGACGCCGCGAAGGAAAATCTGCGCGTCAGAGGGATTTCCAGCAGTTTGCTGGATATCGAGGCTGGGCACCGATTGCGCGAGCTGGCCGATGTTGAGGATATTTCGCTTGTCGAGGTCCTTCGCGCCATATGCGGTGACGGCGACGGGCGTATCGAGCAGTTGCTCCGAGCGGCGACGCGCGCTCACCACGACGGTCTCGATTTGATCCGATGCCGCCGTCGATTCGGCCGTTTGCGCGGCGGCCGGCAGGGATAGTCCCGACGCCGATATGAGCGCCGTGCTCGCGATGGCGAGTGTGGCCGCCGAATTCAGCAAAGATGTTTGCCGCATTTTTCCCCCTTCGCCGAAGTCTCTCGCCCGGCGCTTTGACAAAATGAATTAAGTTCACTATTCTGTCAAGCGCGGTGGAAACTCTCCTTTGTCGTGGCCCGCGAATGTGAACGCCGCAACGAGATGACGGCACGGCGCCCACATCAGGGCCGCCTGTATTTCCGTCAGAGAGGTCGTCGATGTTCGCCATTTCCCCGCGAAAGCCGCGTGCGCGCCCCGCACCAGTGGTGGTGGCGGGCTCCTGGTTCGCATTGGTGTTGCTGACGCTTACGCTCTTGGTCAGCTATATCGATCGCTTCGTCCTCGCCATCTTGGTGCAGCCCATTGAGGCCGATTTGCATCTGTCTGACACGCAGATGGGCATCATATCCGGCATCGCATTTGCGGGGGCGTACGGGATATTTGTGCTGCCCACCGCGCGGTGGGCGGACAAACGGTCCCGCCGCAATTTGGTCGTCGCAGCACTGACGGTCTGGAGCGCGATGACCGCCTTTTGCGGCCTTACCCAATCTTTCCTGCAGCTCCTTTTGGCGCGTGTTGGCGTGGGAGCAGGCGAGGCGGGTGGAATTCCCACCTCACATTCCATGATTGCCGATCTATTTCCGTTGGAACGCCGCAATATCGCGATGGCAATCTTCAGTTCCGGGGCAACCGTTGGTTTGCTGATCGGGTTTGCGATCGGCGGCTGGCTCGATCAGAAAGTCGGCTGGCGCGTGACGTTCGTGGTGGTCGCGCTTCCGGGATTGTTGCTTGCGGCGGTCATCAGATTCGCTTTGCGCGATCCGCCAAAAGGCAGGTTCTCCGTACCGGCGTTCGAAACGCCTCTCGATCCGCGCTCGGTTCTTATGACGTTGTGGAACAATCGCGGATTTCGGCATTTGGCAGTGGCCTATGCGGTGGGCGTGTTGCTCCTTTACGGGCAAACGCAATGGATGCCTACGTTCTTCGAGCGAAGCTTTGGGGCGCAGCCGGCACAACTTGGTGCAATGATCGCGCTGACGCAGGGCCTGGGGACCTTCGCGGGAACGATCCTGGGAGGCTTGATCAGCGACCGCCTGGCGCATTCCAATCCGCTTTGGCCCATGCGGATTGCGGTGGTGAGCGGAATCCTGGTCGTGGCGCCGCGCGTTGCTCTCTATCTGGTGTCTACAGCCGATCAAGGATATGCGATTTCGGGGATCACAGGCTTCATCGGCGGGCTGGGCGCCGCGCCGCTTCTCGCTATCGTGGTGACAATCGTGCCCAGTCAGATTCGCGCCACGGCGTCCGCCGTTCTTCTGCTCATGACTGCCATTATTGGAATGGGCGGAGGTCCGTTCCTGATCGGCTGGCTGAGCGACCTGCTGAAGCCTGCGTTCCATGCGGAGGCGCTGCGATATTCGCTTCTCGGCGTGACGGTGGTGACAAGCGTGTGGGTCGTCATTCACTACATTTCGATCTTGCGCTACTTGGCCGACCACTTGCACGCAGCGCGCGCAAAGAGCGAACAGGACGCAGCCGATCCAGCCGGCATCGGCGAATTCAACACCGCGGGCTGACTGCGGCCGAAACGCGAGGCATCAACGCCTATTCCGCTCGTCAGTAGATGATCGGCTCCAGGCGCTCCGCATTATCGACAACGACAATTCCACCCGCACCCCCTTGCGTCTAAAATGAATTGTGCTCATTTTATGCGGGCTTGGGCATTTTGAACAACCCGGAGTGAGAGCCATGACCATCGACCTAGCAAGCCTGAAGTTCGAGACGATCCAGGTCGAAAAGCGGGGGAGCGTTCTCAACGTGTGGCTGAACCGGCCAGAAAAGCGCAATGCGTGGAATTTCCGCATGACACATGAAATCGAGCACATGGTCGTGCATTACGCAGAAGAAAACCCCGAGATAAGGGTAATCGTCGTGCGCGGGCGCGGAAAAGTATTTTGCGCCGGTCACGATATTGTGGAGAACGCCGGAGGGTTTGCATCGGAGGGCCTGCCCGGTGGGTACGACATTCACCAGAGGCCGGGACCCACCCCCATGTGGGATTTCAGCAAGCCTGTGATCGCGGGCATCCACGGCTATGTGGGACCGGGGACCATGCGCTTTCTCGCCGACATCGATTTCGTGATCGCGGCTGAAGGCACGCGGCTCAGCTATGAGCAAGCGCGCATGGGCGCCGGGACGCTCGGGGCCAATCCCGTTCTGCTGCATTTTCCACCGAAGGTGGGCAAGAAGCTCACGATAACGGGCGGCTGGATGTCGGCGGAGCAGGCGCTCGGCTACGATTTCGTGCAGCGCGTCGTGCCCCTCGCGGGGCTCGACGCAGAAGTGGACAAATGGGCAGACGAAATCTGCAAAGTGCCGCTGACACAACTGCAGACACAGAAGGCGAATATCCATCGGCAATGGGAGTTGAGGGGTCTTCTGTCCGCCTATGCGAAATGGCCGAAAGATAAGCGCGAAACTCCGGAAGACGCTGCGTGGCTGCGCGAGGTCGCCGAAAAAGGATTGGTTGCTGCGCTGGAAGACCGCAATCGATCTTTCGACGACAGCGTCATGCAGGTCTAACCCGGGGCGCCGCGGGAGATATCGGGAATGGCTTCACTACCGCTCAGGGACATTCTCGTTCTCGATGTCTCGATGCATCTGTCCGGACCGTTTGCGTCGCGCATGCTTGCCGATATGGGCGCCCGCATCATCAAGGTCGAGTCGTGCGAAGGACGGGGCCCGACGAGCTATTCGAGCGGTAAGCCTTCGCCGCTACTGGTGGCGGCGAATTGCGGCAAGGAAAGCATTGCGATTGATCTCAAGACGCCAGCAGGAAATTCGGTCTTCCTGGACCTCGCGCGGCGCGCGGATGTCGTGCTCGAAAATTTCCGCACCGGCGTCACGCAGCGGCTGGGAATCGATTACGAAACGTTGCGGAAGATAAATCCTTCGCTGATCTATTGTACGATCACGGGCTTCGGATCGGAAGGACCGCTGGCGACGAAGTCGGCTTTCGACTCGACCATTCAAGCGATGAGCGGCGCGATGTTCGCCACGGGCGAGCCCGATCGGCCTCCCGCGCTGATGACGATCAATCTAGGCGATCTTGCGGCGAGTTGCATCTCGGCAAGTTCCATCCTCGCCGCCATTCACGGCCGCGCGCAAGGCGATGGTGGACGTCACATTGATGTCAGCATGCTCGAATGTCTTCTATTTTTGATGGTGCACCACACGCAATCCTTCTTTCAGAATGGCAGTGTGTGGGGCCGTCACGGATCCGGTTACGGACCGGGCGTGATCGCGGGGGCAATGGAGTGCCGCGACGGGAAATATGTCCAGCTTGTTTGTCCCTATCCCAAGTTCCAGGAAAGCTTGCAGCGCGTTATCGCCATGGTGCCGGGGTTCGAAGCAGTGACGGCCGATCCGCGCTTTGCGACCACAGAACTCCGCTTGAAGAACAGCGAGCCTTTCCTGCAGACGGTGCGCGACGCGTTCAAACATCGCTCGCGCAACGAGTGGCTCGCCGTTCTCGAGGACAACGACATCCCCTCGAGCCCCATCTACGACGTAGGCGAAGCGCTTGCCAGCGAGCAGCTAGCCGCTCGCGGCGCGATTTCGTCGGTTCGCATCCCTGAATCCGGCACGGAGATTCCGATGCTGGCGTCGCCGTTCGACCGTCTTGGAAGTTCCGGCGCACACCGTGAGCTGCCCGCCTTTGCGCAGCATACGTCGGCGATTCTCCGGGAGCTTGGCTATTCGGACGAGAAGATTGCTCGGTTGTCGGCAGAGCGCGCGATCAAGACCGTGCCGGGGAATCTCGCGGGCGACACAAAATCAGAGGAATCGTAAAACATGGCTACCGCGCCTTTGGGGAATGCGTTCATCCGGTATCCCGACCGGATGTTCATCGGTGGCGCGTGGGTTAAGCCGTCCACCGACGCAAAGATCGACGTGATTGCGCCGGCTACGGAGGAAATCTTCCTCAGTGTCGCGGAGGCGCAGGAAGCCGACGTAAACCGAGCTGTTGCAGCTGCACGCGAAGCTTTCGATCATGGGCCCTGGCCGCGCATGTCCCACGCCGAGCGGGCGGCCTATCTGCGCGCAATCGGCCGCAAGATCGAGGAACGCGCAGGAGACATCGCGCGCGCGTGGCCAAACGAAATGGGCATGCTGTATAGCATCGCGCAGCCATCGGCGGCTGGGCTTGGCAGCGTCTACGATTATTACGCCAGCTTGGCCGAAACTTATCCCTTCTGTGAGCGACGCGTGCCAGGGCTTGCTGGAGGCGGCGGCGTCGGGTTGCTGGTGCGCGAGGCCGTGGGCGTGGTGGCGGCGATCGTCGCATGGAACGGATCGCCCGTGATGATTGCATATAAGTGTGCGCCGGCGCTGTTGGCCGGCTGCACGGTCGTGATCAAACCGTCTCCGGAAGCGCCGAGCGCCGCTTATGTCATGGCGGAAGTCTGCGAGGCGGTCGGTTTGCCGAAGGGCGTGGTGAACTTCATCACCGCAGATCGCGCCGTTTCTGAGCTTCTCGTGCGCCATTCCGGCATCGACAAGGTCAGCTTCACGGGATCCAGTGCGGTCGGTAAGCGTATCGCCGCGATCTGCGGGGAACGGATCGCGCGCTGCACGCTCGAATTGGGAGGCAAGTCGGCCGCCATAGTGCTCGACGACTACGATGTTCGCGTTGCGGCGGAGTCGATTTCGCAATCGGCTCGCTTATTGACCGGCCAAGTCTGCTCGTCGTTGACGCGCATCGTAGTGGATCGGAGCCGTCACGACGATCTCGTCGAATCGTTAAGCGAATCGTTCAGGAAGATACGGGTAGGCGATCCGTTCGATCCGCAGACGGAAATGGGACCGCTGGCCATGCGGCGTCAGCGCGAAAGAGTGGAAAACTTCATAGCCAAGGGCTGCGAGGAAGGAGCGACGCTTGCCACCGGCGGAGGCCGCCCGGCACATCTGAACCGAGGCTTTTTCATTGAGCCGACGGTTTTCGCCAATGTCGACAATCGTTCAACGATCGCGCGCGAGGAGATTTTCGGTCCGGTCATCAGTGTAATTCCGTCAGATGGAGAGTCGCACGCGATCGAGATTGCAAACGATTCGCCTTACGGGCTCAATGCGTCGGTATTTACCAACGACTCCCGTCGCGCCTATGCCGTGAGTCGACGGCTGCGTTCCGGCACGGTTGGTCACAACGGCTTCCGTACCGACGGTTCGATCGCTTTTGGCGGCTTCAAGCAATCCGGCATCGGTCGTGAGGGCGGTGTGGAAGGGCTGCTGCCCTATCTTGAGACCAAGACGGTTCTTCTCGACGAGGAGCCGGGCGCGTTCGACTAATGCGGATCGGTGTGCCGCAGGCGATGCCAGTGCGGGAAGCGCTTCGGCGGCCCTTTTGGGGAAAGACTCGCGAGACATGATCTCGTCGTTGCTCGTGACAAGCAGAAACAGGAAATGGAGCGATTGCCATGCCGCATCTCATCCTACGGGAAGAAGGCGCCGTCGTTTGGGCAACAATGAACCGACCAGCGCAGATGAACGCGCTGAACGCCGGACTCGTGGAAGAATTGCTCGCCTTCTTTGAAGGCCTTTATTGGCGTCCCGAAATCCGCGTTGTTGTTTTTTCGGGTGCCGGCCGCGCCTTCTGCGCCGGACTCGATCTGAAAGAGCATCCCGCCACGAAATCGCGCGGCAGCGTGAGCGATACGTTGGCAAATCAGTCGCCCTTTACCGCAATCGTGAGGGCAATGCGCCGTTGCCCGCAGCCGATCATCGCGCTCGTCAACGGGCCGGCGAGCGGCGGTGGGTTCGCTCTGGCGCTTGCGAGTGACGTGCGCCTCGCCACGCCGTCCACGCGCATGAACGCAGCTTTCATCCGCATAGGGCTTTCAGCTTGTGAACTGGGTGTGAGCTACTTCCTCCCGCGCATGATCGGCAGTTCTGCGGCATCGCAATACATGCTGACCGGTCGCTTCATTGACGCCGAACATGGTCTCGAACTCGGGCTCATCGCCAAGGTCGTGGCAGAAGACAAGCTTGAAGAGGAGGCGCGTGGCTTTGTGAAGGACATGCTGCGCGCCACGCCGCTAGGCCTGCGCCTGACCAAGGACGCGCTCAACCACGCGATCGATGCGCAGAGCCTGGATGCCGCCATCGCAATGGAAGACCGCAATCAGGTGTTATGTGCGCAGAGTGCGGATTTCCACGAAGGCATTGCCGCGTTTCTGGAGAAGCGAGAACCGAATTACCTCTGATGCGCCAGCGCGAAGTCTGCTCTAACGGAATTGAGCCCACCTGCGAGGTGGGCCTTAGAAGGACTTACCGCAATTGGCTCTTGTATCGTGCGCCATTAGATCATTTGACGTCGAACTGCGGAACCGCTGTCACAAGAAGAACTATGTATTGCGCGTTTGTCGTTTTGAGACACCTGCGACGCGAGATTGTTCGAATCGCCGTCACCAAACACCCGACCGCAGAATGACAGGCGCGCCAGATCACGGGGGCGTTTCCCTGGGACAGTGCGCCAGCGATCCTTATTCGTGACAATGACAAAGTCTTCGGCGAGGCGTTTCGGCGCCGTGTACGAGGGATGAGGATCCGATATCACTACTACAACTAGGCGCGGACGCACCTCGCGCTCGACAAAATGCACCGATCCGTAGGCCAATCAGACGTCGTGGCGACATCGACACAATGCCATTTCTTGGCGGACTACACCAACAGTACGTTCGAATGGGATAATTGGAAGGGACACGGTGAGGCAGGCCTGGCGATGCTGTCGCGCAACGCCGTCGATGTGTCGGTGTTGGATCTGGGATTGCCAGGCATCGGTGGTCTGGACGTGCTAAAGAAACTGCGCGACGGAGAGGCGTCCATTCCGGTGATCGTGCTTTTGCGCGTATCCACGCCGCGCTGCGCCATCGCTTTCAACAGGATGGCGAGAACCGGCATTCAAGAGCGGCGATCTCAGCGTCGATCTGATTCGCCGCATCGTGACGGTGCGCGGGCAGGAGGTGAAACTGACGCCACGCGAATATGACCTGCTGCGCAGGCTGGTGGCCCATGCGGGAAAGGCGCTGACGCACAAGTTTCTATTGCGCGAAGCATGGGGCGGCGAGACGGACGTGCAATACCTGCACATCTATATTCGCACCTTGCGACAGAAGGTCGAGAATACGCCAGATCAACCTCAGCTAATCCAGACCGAGCAGGGAGTGAGTTACCGGCTACGCACACCAACTGATATGTAGACAACAGTCACAACACAGCACCACGGGCAATCCTCACTCACTGTGTGATGTTGTTCGGCCCGCTTGCCGTCGCGTCGGTGCCGATTGCCGTGATGTTATTGTTACTCGACGTCAGCGATATTCCCGTCTGAGCCGTCACGTTCAGGAGACTGGCGACGATTGCGCCGCTGCTGCTCTCGTTCGCTTGCCCTGCCGACATCAAATTAACCGTTCCCGCTTCCAACTCACCGTCGATGGCGATGTCACCGCTTGCGGTCGTCAGGCTGATATTGTGCGAGCCCGCATTGACAGCACCACTGACATCAAGTGTCTGACCGTCAACCAGCGTGAAATCACCGTGGTTGTTGGTGGAGAACACTCCCAGGCTTCCAACAAGATTGTTGTTGCTGCTCAAATCGACCGCGCTCACGGAATATCCCGCAAGTGTTGACGCGACGACGGCACCGGCATCGTTCTCGGTTATCGCGCCCGCCGAATCCAAACTTACCGTCCCTGCATCAAGTGCTGCATCCAGCGTTATCGCGCCAATCGAAAGAGTTGTAAGATTGATGCCGTGTGAGCCAACGGCGACCGTGCCGACGACCGCGAGGTCTGCATCATCCGTGATGGAGAAATCGCCCGCGCCGTTCGTCGTGAATACCTCAAGTTCGGCGAGCTGGTTGTCTGCGTTGTTCAACTGCACGGCGCCTGACGAAGACCCTGTCAGAGCTGCTGCGTGAATTTCACCAATGCTGGTTTCCGTGATTGTAGAGGCGGATGTCAGATCGATTTCTCCGCCGTCCAGTTCGCCATTCAGCGTCATGGCTTTGCCGCTGGCCACCGTCGTTATCGCGATATTGCGGGAACCGGCGTCGATAGCACCAACTGTTAGGCCGTCTTTGTCGACGATACTCACTGTCCCGTTTGCCGTGCCGCTGACCGCAGTTATTAGATTGGCCGGGTCATTCAGGCTAACGAAACCACCCGCCATGACGGAGAGGGAAACAGTGTTTATCTTTCCCGAATCTCCCTCGGTTATCGTGCCCGCCGAAGCTAGATCTACACCGGCGCCGGATTGCGTACCAGACTTGATAAGCGCGTCAAGGATAAGATCGCCAGAGAGCGTGGTGAGGCTGACCGTTTCCCAACCCGCTGTGATGTTTCCCGCGACGGTCATTGCCTCGGAATCCGTGAGCGCGAAGAGTTCGCCGCCCTTGGAGGCGTCTAGCGTGGCGAAAGCGTTGGCATGACTTCCAAGCGTTGCATCGTATAATGCATCCACCACAAGAGAACTCGCCGCGATCGAACCGCCGTTCACCTCCCGAACGTTCTGGCCCGACAGGGTAACTTTCCCGGATGCCTCAATCGGGCTTTCGATCAAAAGGCCGCCAGCAATCTTGATGTTGCCGCCGGTGTTGCTCACCATTCCTGTCACCGTGCCAATGTTCGAGATGGAGATGTTGCCACTACCGGTGTTCACGAACCCCTTCAGCACGTTGGCTGAACTGTTGCTGCCCGCCAGCGTTGCGCCGCCCACGGAGGAGCCCTTCAGCGCGTACGTCTGAAAGGCGCCGTGGTGCGAGAGGATCTTGCCCGCCGAGTCGAGCGTGACGACGCTTTTTGCCCCGGAAGTCCACAGCAACCCGCCGTTCGTGATATTGTGCCCTGCGCCGACTGTTGTGAGCGTGATATTGGCGTCGGTAAAGACGTTCACACCACTTGCCACGGTGAGGCTTTCGTCATCGGACAAACTGAACGAGCCGCCGCCTCCTAATGTAACGTAGTCGAGAGTCGAAATCTCGTTCGCGCCGTTCAGATCGACATCGCCGTTTCCATCGACAGACAGCGACCTGGCCGAAATCGTCGCATTCGAATCCTCCTCGATCTTGTGTTCGGAACTCAGAAAGAGCGTGCCGCCAGTCGTCAGCGCGCCGTCAAGGATAAGCTTGCTATGCACGCCCGTTGTGCTGAGCGAAATATTGGCTTTGCCCGTATCGATGGGCACCCCGATTGTGACGGTCTTTGCGTTGTTGAACGAGAATTCTCCGGAAAACGAAAGCGCTTCAATGTTGTCGACCAGGTTATTTCCCGTCAGCAGAATGCTTCCAGCCGCCTTTGCGCTGAAGGTCGACGTCTCGATCGATCCTGCGCTCTGTGTTATGTCGCCGGAAGAGGCGAACGCAGACGTACCGGAAGACATAAAATCGCCGTTGAACAGGTTCAACACATTCGTCCGGGAGCCCGTTACGGTAAGGGTCAGATCGTCTTCGCCCGCGTCGATCTTGCCTAAGATCCCAATCGAGCGTGCATTCGTCAGCGCAAAGCCCCCGCTGTCCTCGTTGGTGAAATGCCAGAGATCCTTAATGAGATTGGCGCCGCCCAGAGTCGCACCACCCACCGACGTCCCAATCATCGTCCACGCTTGGATCATGCCCGCTCCCCTTTCTGAAAGCGTTCCTGCCGACTGCAGGTCCGCCATCTCGTCTTCGTTGCTGGAAGCGGCTTCGATCTTGTTTTCGATTTCAATATCGTGACCGGCACCGACGGTGGAGAGATAAAGATTGCCTTGATGCGCGTTGACGACGCCAGTCACCGTCAGCGTTTCATGATCTGTGAGCGAAAACCCGGCCGCGAAGCCGCCCGTCGTCGTGAAAGCGCCGAGTTGACTGATCTTGTTCGCACCATCGAGCGTTGCGCCGTGCGCTGCCGAACCGTTGAGAATTTGGGCGTCAACGGCGCCTTTTCCGCTCTCCAATATCACGCCACCGGAGTCGAGCGTTACGCTTCCGGTCATCGAGATGGCTTTGCTGATCATGATGTTGCCTGTCGTCGCGGCAAGCTTCAGATCTGCACCCGATAGGCTGGCGTTGATATTGATCGCGCCATAGGCACTGAGCGTCAGCTTGTTTCCGCTCGCCCAAGTCACATTGCTCGCTACCGTGATATCGCCGGATTGCGCGCCACTGGAATTAGCCCCTCCGGTTGTGACGACGACATTCGCGTTGGCGAGCGCCGCCTTCAGATCGGCGACGCTTAAAATGGAATCGTCTCCGGTCGGGTGGAAAGTGGAGTTGCTAAACCCGCCGTTTGCCGTTGTGCCGGCTTCAATCGTAACATTCTCCGGGTCCAGCAGCAGCGTGCCCGTCCCGCCGCTAACTGCCTTGAGATTGATGGAGCCGTCAAATCCCAGAAGGTCATGTGATGAAACTTCGGCAAATCCACCCTTGTCGTGCCCCGTCGCGCTGATCGATCCTGCGAAGCTTGTGCGGCCATCCGACCAGATGACGATGCTTCCGCCCGCGCCTTGCATCGAGTTTGCCTCGATGCGTGCGCCTTTTCCGATTATCGTGGTCGCGGCATTGCGAACTTTATGACCAATGAGATCGTCATCCGCCACGGCGCCGCCGTGAATATCGCCGCCGATCAATACCGTTCCACCACGCGTGCCGCTGGCCGATATTCTGGCATTGCTCGCCACGTCGATGTGGCGCCCCGCGGCGATGATCGTGCCGCCTGCACCGTCGGCGGCTTGAGCTCTGACATCGCCTCCCACGAAAAGACGATTGGCCCCTTTCAGCCTGACGTTGGCTGCGGAAATGCCGCCGCTATCACGCACGTTTCCGCCGGCCAAGGTAACGGCGCCGCCCGCTGTGATGGTCCCTCGGTTGACAACGTTGCCGTGCGCCTTCAATCGCTCATTTTGGAACGCATCTGAACCGCTCCCAGTTGTGGCGGCAAAATCGCCACCCGTAACGATTTTGCCGGCGCCGGATATGATCACGCCCGCACCGTTCATGAGATAGAGAGATCCCGTCGCATGCAGGGCGCCCGCGATCTTCGATAGGTTGCTGCCAGTAACGCGGCTCAATGTGGCACCAGCCCCATTGTCGAACGTGACAGCGCTTTTCTTTCCGACGGAAAAGCTATTCCAGTCGATAATGCCGGTTGTTGATGACTGCTTGACCGTGAGTGATTGATTTCCTTTTTCGATCGAGCCCCGTCCCGACACAAAATGGCCGTGCGATGGAAGTCCCCCGGCGTAGCCGCTTGTGGCCGCCAGCGAAAGAATCGAAGCGAGCGCAGAGGAGCACTGCCATTGGTTTCGTGTCCGCATGTCGTTCTCCAATTCTTTCACGCGCTCGCAGGCTACTGCGTGATGTTATTAGGCCCGCTTGTTGTCGTATCCCCGCCGATCGTCACGATGTCGTTGTTGCTCGAGGTCAGCGATATTCCCGTCTGAGCGGCAACATTCAGCAGATCGGTCTTGATCGCCCCGTCGCTGGTTTCTGTCGCCTGTCCGGCAGACGTCAGATTGATGGTTCCAGCATCCAGTTCGGCGCCAATGGTAACGTTGCCGCTTGTTGTGGTCAGGCCGATGTCGTGCGCGCCCGCATTGACCGTCCCGCTGACAGCAAGCGCCTCTCCGTCGGAAAGCGTAAAATCTCCCCCGCTGTTGGTGGAGAACGCGCCAAGCGTGCCGATCATATTGTAACTGCTGCCAAAGTTGGCTGTGCCGAGCGACGAACCCGTGAGGGTGGCCGCAACGATCGCCCCGCTGCTCGCGTCTATGGCAGCAGCGGAATTCAAATCCACTTCCGATGCCTGCAAGCTGTTGCTTATCGTGATCCCGCCCGTTGTCGTTGTGAGGCTAATGATACTGCCGGCATCCTGCGCACTTATGGTTCCGATAATGCTCAGGGCCGTCGTGTCATTCAGTATGAAATTCGCGGCACCCTCGCTTAGAAAGGGGCCTACTTCGGATATCTGGTTATTCTCTTCAAGCACAGCGTTCCCAGATGATCCGCCAGTGAAGTAGTTCGCAATGATGAGACCGTTTGCATTCTCGTGGATGTTCGCAGCCGATGTGAGTGATACCTCATTTGCGGTCAAGCTCGATTCAATCACGATGCCGCCCGCATTGGTGTTCAGGAAAACGCTCGAAGAACTCTCGGTTGCGCTCACGTTCCCAACCACGGTCAACGAACGGGTATCATTCAGTGCAAAATGATCACCGACAGAGAACGAGCCAAGTTCAGCGATCGTATTTGTTCCTTCAAAGAAGGATGCATAGCTGCCGTTGCCCTGCACCTCGCCGATCAGTTTGTGGGCTATGATCGCACCCGAAAAATCCTCGGATATGTATTGCGCGTTCATATGCACTGTTCCGCTTGTCTGAAGCGTGCCGCTGATCGAGAGCGACTGTAGCGCGCCCACCGGCACGTAAATATCGGCGGCCCCTGCGTTCACCGTGCCGGCTATGGTGAGTTGTCCTTCGCCTTGATCTTCGCCGTCGAAAACGACCTTTCCGCCACCCGTATTGGTGAAATTCTCCACCTCTGCGAAATCACCGACGAATTGTGCGCCGCCGGTTGAATAACCCCCGATGCTGTCGGCGTAGATCGTGCCACCGTGCTCGGCTTTTATCGCACCGGCGGAATCGAGCGTGACGCTCCCGCCATCGCTTGCAAACAGATTGGCAAAGACGCCCGGACCATCTCCCCTGAGTGTAATACCGCCATGCAAAGTCCTCAGGTCGATATTGCTTTCCTCCGCTTCCACGACGCGAACGGTCAGAGCCTCGTCATCCGTAAAGTCGAAATCCTCTCCGGAACCTTCGCCCGCGGAAAAATAATATATCTTCGATACGTTGTTCGCCCCGTCGAGAGAAACGGCGTTGTAGGCGCCGCCCTCCAAAGTGACCGTGTTGATCTGGCCATTCGCCCCTTCGGTTATCTTGTCTGTGGACTCGATATCGATAGTGCCTCTCGCCGATAATGCGGCGTCGATGTTCAGCGAATGGAAATTGCCGTTCGCCTCGCTTACATCAACTGTGAGATCGTCGGCGCCTGCATTGACGGCACCGGTTACATCGAGAGCATGGAAATCCGTGAGCGATATTCCGCCGCCGCCTGAATTCGTAAAGCCGAGCAACTTCCCGATCAGGTTGTTTCCGCCAAGCACTGTACCCGAAACCGAAGCACCACCGAGTCCGGTCGCAACGATTTCACCTCGCCCAATTTCGGAAATTGTCTTCTCAGAATTCACAATGACGGTGCTAGCGTCGATCTCCCGATCTATCGAGAGCGGACCGGCGGCCGAAATCTCCACTGTTCCGTGTTTTTCGGTCAGAGCGTCGTTGATCTCGAAAGACGCGCCGCCGGCGCTGATGGCGAGATTGGAAAGGTTCCTTCGAATGGCGGTGAGGTTGGCGTTTCCGCCGAGTGCCTGAGCCAATTCCGCCTTTGTGGCGCTATACTTTTTTTCATCGGTAATTTCGGAAAGATATCCGCTATAGATATTCAGATTACCCGCGAGGCCTGCCCCCAGCGCGGCGCCGCTCTTGTCGTCCGCATAAGCGAAGATATCACTGTCGGCGGTGATACTGCCCGGAGCGAGCAGCACGTAATAATAGCCGTTGGCCTGCGACTCGACGGAAAGCGCCGGGTCAACGGTAATTCCGTCTACAGCAATATCGATCGTTTCGCCTGTAACGGGTGCGCCATTAGGGCCGCCGAGAAAATTCCCGGAAACCACCTGCGGCGCGCCGGAAGGAAATTGCCATGCGAGATACGGAAAGCTTTCGCCAGCAACGATGCCCCATGCCGCGCTGTTGAATTCTGACAGAATTCCGCTCTGCAATTCCGCGGTTGTCTCGCCCATGACACCGGCCAGATGATGCCGATTGGCTGTTGCAACCATCACGCCGCTTGTTTCGACGTCCCAATAAGAGTTCTTGACCTTCCCCGTATCGTATTCCGTTCCGACCAACCCACCGGCGGCCGTACTTGGTGCATCGACAAAACCGATTGAATGCGAACCGACAATTGAACCATCGCTATCTCCAACAAGACCGCCGGCGTGGCCGCTCGGCGCTCCCGTGTGGACGTTGCCCAGTGCATAGGAGCCAATGATTTTCCCATCGTTGCCGCCAACAAGACCGCCAACGTCACCACCTGCACTGACGTCTCCTGTGGCAAAGGATTGTTCGATTGTAACGCTTGACCTGCCGACCAGCCCTCCCGAGACGTCGCTGCCAGAAACGACGCCCGAAGCAAACGATTGTGTGATCGAGCCGGCGTCGGCGATACCAACCAAACCACCCGCTATCCCTTCGATATCCCCTGTTACAGTAGCGCTCGAATGGCTGCCAAAAATCTGCGCCGTGCTGGAACCGACAAGACCGCCCACGTTGGAGTCCCGGCCTCCCGTGATCCGGCCGGTCACGTAGTCATACCGGAGTTGTATGAAAGATTCGGCTGTGCCCACCAACCCGCCGATGTAACTCTGTTGACCGCCAACCACGGTTTCATTCTGAAGCCCAAGATCGCGAATATTTCCGGCGATCTCACCAAAAAGCCCGACATTGGTCTGTCTCGAGTCGTCTAACTTCAAATTCGAAATTGAATTTCCCAACCCTTCGATTGTGCCCTCGATGGCGACAGATATCGGTGAGAGCTTGTAGGTGCCATCAGCTTGGGCATCGTAGCTGTTCGCCAGCGCCCAATCTTCGGTATAATTCTGGTTATCCTCTCCGAGCTTTTGTGCGAGCTGTTTAACACTGTTTGCGAGATGATAGACCGAACCGTTGATCAGAAGAGAGCCTTTGGTTTGACCGCCTACCACGTCGGTAAAGCTGACGTGTCCAGCGAACCCGTTCGCGCCGAGCCCAAATTCGTAATCGCCATTCTTGCCGCCATCGTTCGTCGTGATAGTAAGTCCGCCAACGCCGGTCACCGTTATAGGCGCATCGACGTGAATGGAATGGTGAGCATCCAGGGTCAGCGTGCTGCCGCTCGACCACGTTACCGCATCATCGACGAATATATCGCCGGCACCGGCTTTCGTGCCGTCGCTGCTTTGGATGTCGACATCATTGCTGGCGAGCTCGTTCGAGAGTTCGGCTCCGGTGATGTCGCCGCCGGAAGCAGCAATCGTGAAGTCTTGCGGATCGATCAACCAAGTGCCAGCTTTGCCGTTCGCGGCGAGCGTGGAAATCTTGGCACTGTCTGCGACATGCAGATGTTCGCCCGACGTCTCGATGAAGCCGCCGCCACCCTGCGCTGTGAGCATGCCTGCGACGGTTGTCGTACCCCGCGCCACGACGCTGATGGTTCCGCCCTGTTGATGGGCAGAGGTAGCAGAAGCATTGATGTCGCCATCGTTGCCTATAACGATGGTGTGTGCTCTCGCGGTGATTGTTCCACCGCTACCATTGCCGGTGCGCGCGGCGACGTTTCCTGAAAGTCTCAACCGTTGCGTGGCCGAGAGCGCGGCACCGGCCGCGCGGATATTACCGCTGTCGCTGACGTTGCGGCCGACAAGAGATACGCTGCCGCCCGAAACGATGGTGCCCCTGTTAAGAACGTTGCCTGCGCCAGGATCGAACCGGCGGTCGCCATCGCCAAAGGCAGAATCCGCGACGTTGCCACTGGTAGCGACGAAGTTGCCACCCGTCACGATATGCCCCGTGCCGGAGACGATCGCTCCAGCGCTATTAATCAGATAAAGCGAGCCCGTAGCGTGCAGTGAGCCCGCGATGGTGGAGAGAGAGCCGCCTGTCACCCGGTTGAGTGTCGCGCCTGAACCGTTGTCGAACGTTACCCTGTTCTTCTTGCCGACCGAGAAGCTGCTCCAGTTAATCATGCCCGTCGTCGAGGACTGCTTCACAGTCAAAGACTGATTGCCTTTCGCAATCGAACCCTGACCGGAAACAAAGTGGCCGTGATCGGGGAGGCTTGTTGCGTAGCCTTCAGTCGTCGCCAAGGAGAGAAGTGAGGCGAGCGCTGTGGTGCATTCCCAGCGATTTCGCGAATACAAGTCCTACCCCCAACTGACGATTTTATAGCGACGATGCCCTGTTTGTCAGACGCAGTCCACACGCGGTCTGTAGGTCATTTCCCTACAACGATGACGTATATTCGAGTCATGCAGGCGGCATCAGGCGCTGGCGCAGAATCTAGTTTCGCACTTTAAAGCACTCGGCGGCGGCTGGAGCTGAGCCGCTTGCTGCTTCGGGCTGCTGAAGATCTTCAGTCCAATGGCCGTTGTCACAGCGTGACTGATCCAAAGTTCACGGCACACCGCAAC
>DASXDP010000131.1:0-8089 GCA_036490575.1 Xanthobacteraceae bacterium | reverse complement strand
CGCGCCTGCGCGACCTGTTCGATCGCATCGACGATCGCCTGATAACCGGTGCATCGGCAGTAATTGCCGGAAAGGTGCTCGCGGATCACGGAACGGCTTGGAACAGTCCCGCTTGCCAGGAGCTCGTGCGCGCCGATGAGCATGCCGGGCGTGCAGTAGCCGCACTGCAAGGCGTTCCGGCGCGCGAACGCAGATTGCAAATCGGCGATGACGCCAGAATCCGAAAGTCCCTCGATGGTTTCGATTTCCGCGCCGTCACACTGTACCGCAAGCAGCAGACACGCCCGCACGGCCTCGCCTCCGAGCCGTACCGTGCACGCGCCGCAGACGCCATGTTCGCAGCCGATGTGCGTGCCGGTCAGAGACAGATCGTCGCGGAGGAAGTCGGCCAACGTCTTGCGCACTTCGATGGGTGCGGAAACGGCCTCACCGTTAACGCGCATGCTAATGTGGAGTTGGCGCGCGCTCATCTTTGGCCCAGCAATGGCTTTTGCTGTCTTTTGATAGCATTCGGAGCCGGTTGTGTCATGCAGGTCGGATGCCCTGCGGAAGTGCTGCAGATTTGCTAGAACGAGCTATCAAGGCGATCCTGCTGCGTGAACAAGGACCGATCCAGTGCCCACGAACTTGCGAGGTCTCGTCGAAGAACTGGCAATGGCCAATCGCATTCTCGGGCATGAAAATGTTCTCGACGCGTTCGGTCACGTCAGCGTCCGCCATCCGGACGATCCCAGCCGATATTTGCTGGCGCGTTCCCGGTCGCCGCTGTTAGTCGAACCGGGCGACATTCTCGAATTCACCCTCGATTCCGAGCCGGTGAAACCGCCCGTCGCGCGACTTTATTCCGAACGCGTCATTCACGGCGAAATCTACAAGGCGCGCCGCGACGTGACTGCCGTGTGCCACAATCATGCGCCGGCGGTAATGCCGTTTTGCATCACCGGCAAGCCGATCGTGCCAGTTCTTCATCTCGGCGCTGCGATCGGCGAACAAGTGCCGTTCTGGGATCAGCACGACGAATTCGGCGACACCAATCTGCTGGTGGTCAAACCGGAGGAGGGCCGGTCGCTCGCTCGCGCTCTTGGCGGCAACTCGGTGGTGCTGATGAAGCGCCACGGCGCCACCGTTATTGGCGCAAGCTTGCGCGAGCTGGTTTCACGCTCGATCTACCTCTGCTGGAACGCCGAATACCAGTTTCGCGCTTCGCTCATTGGCGATCTGCAGCCGCTGCATTCCGGAGAGATCAAGCTCGCCGGCGCGATCAACGTGCGCCCAAGCGCGGCGGAGCGTACCTGGGAATATTGGGGCGCACGCTTGACGGCGAACGGCCTTTGGCCGCCGCCGCATAAAACGAGAGCATCGAGCCGCCGCGGCGCCAAAGCCGTGCGCGCGCCAGTGAGGAAAAAGCCGGTGGGCGCCCGCAAAACGAAACGGCGGCGGTAGATGCCCAAGGTAACGCGGCGGACATTACTACCCATCCTCGCCGGACTGCCGCGCATGATCCGGCCAGCGGCGGCCGCAGCAACGGAGGCGGCTTTTCCTGCCGACTTTGTCTGGGGCGCGTCGACCTCGTCCTATCAAATCGAAGGCGCGGTCGAAGCCGACGGTCGCGGCCAGAGCATCTGGGACGTTTTCAGCCACACCCCGGGAAAGGTGAAGCACGACGATACCGGCGATGTGGCATGCGATCACTATCACCGCTGGCCGGAAGATCTCGACTTGCTGGCGCGCGGCGGTTTTAACGCCTACCGTTTTTCTACTGCGTGGCCGCGAATTCAGCCCGCGGGAAGCGGCACGATTGAACCGCGCGGTCTCGATTTTTATGACCGGTTGGTAGACGGGTTGGTCGCGCGCGGCATCACGCCGTGGCTCTGCCTTTATCATTGGGATCTGCCGCAGGCGCTGCAGGAGTCGGGCGGCTGGCTCAACCGTGACGTTGCGCAGAAGTTCGCCGACTACGCGCGCGTCGTGGCCCGGCGTCTCGCCGATCGCGTGAAGCACTGGGTGATGTTCAATGAGGCAAACGTGCACGCGTTGTTCGGGTACGGCATGGGCGGTCACGCGCCAGGCCTTGTCGGGCTGTCAAGCATGCTGTCTGCGATCCATCACCAGAATCTGGCGCAAGGCCGCGCACTGCAAGCGTTGCGCGCCGAGCGCGCCGATCTTCGTCTAGGCACCGTCGCCAACATCTCGCCCGTTCGTCCGTCGGCCGATCGTGACGTGGATCGCCAGGCAGTGGTCCGCTTCGATGCGGTGTGGAACGGCGCCTTGCTCGATCCGCTGTTCAAGGGGGCGTATCCTCCCGCCATCGCCAACGAGATGGCGCCGCTCGTTGTCGGCGACGATTTGCAGGTCACCCGGCAACCGGTCGATTTTTTCGGGCTCAATTACTACGCGCCGGCGTACGTGGCCGATGCGCCGCAAAGTCTGTTTGGCGCCTGGTTCGGCGCGGTGCCGCCCGGCACGCGCTTTACCGCCATCGGCTGGCCGATCGATGCCGGCGGCTTGACCGAGACGCTGATCCGGCTGCGCGACGACTACGGCAATCCCGAAATCTATGTCACCGAGAACGGAGCGTGTTACGACGATCCGCTTGCCCCCGACGGGACCGTGCACGATCAAGATCGCGTCGATTATCTGCGCGAACATATCGGCGCCGCACGCGCGGCGCTTGTCGCGTCCGTCAATTTGCGCGGCTATTTCGTCTGGTCCTTGCTCGATAACTTCGAGTGGTCCGAAGGCTACAGCCGCCGCTTCGGTATAATTCACGTGGACTTCGCCACCTTGAGGCGAACGCCGAAGGCGTCCTTTGCTTGGCTCGCCGAAACTATTCGCAATCGCGGCTGAAATTCTGCTGCGCCGGCGGTGGTGGCGTCCGACGCGTGTCTCGGGCAAGCCGGTGTCGATGGCCTGGCCCGTTTCGCCGAAGCCAATAAAGCAAAATGCAAGCTTGGACTTGGTCATACTGCAATCTGCCGCAATCCTCGCCGATCACGACAGGATCGGTATATGATCCGCGACGCCGTCGTCGCGCCGTTTAAATGGATATTTGGATGAAGCCGCCCTCCTGCCGGGACAGATTTGAAAGTGCGCTGAACCGCATTGTTGATCCGATGGGGGAGGGCGCGCGCACCTGCCTCAGCGTTTACCCCGAGGCAGCGCGGGCCGCTGCGGATGCGGCCGATGCGCGTGCCCGCTGCGGCATCTCGCTAGGTCCGCTCGACGGTGCGATTGTCAGCATCAAGGATCTGTTTGACGTCGCCGGCGAAGTCACGCGGGCCGGTTCGAAAGTGCTCGCCGAAGAAGGCAAGCCGGCAATTGCCGACGCGGTCGTGGTACGGCGGCTGCGCGCCGCGGGCGCGGTCATCGTCGGCAAAACCAACATGAGCGAATTCGCGTTTACCGCCATCGGCGTCAATCCGCATTTTGGAACGCCCGGCAATCCCGCCGATCGCAGCCGTGTCCCGGGAGGTTCGTCATCCGGAGCCGCGGTCGCCGTCGCCGACGCTATGTGTGAGATCGCCATCGGCAGCGATACCGGCGGTTCAGTGCGAATGCCGGCTGCGTTGTGCGGGGTCGTCGGCTTCAAGCCGAGCCGTCGGCGTGTGCCGACCGAAGGCGCGTTTCCGCTTAGTTATTCGTACGATTCCATCGGGCCGCTGGCGCGCAGCGTCACCGATTGCGCGAAGGCCGACGCCATCCTCGCGGGCGAGGATTTTTTGCCGTTGCTGCCCGCCGCGCTTGACGGCTTGCGCGTTGGCGTTGTTGAAGGCCAGCCGCTTGCCAGGCTCGATAATGCGGTAGCGACCGCGTTTGCCGCGGCGGCTAACGAGCTCGATCGAGCCGGCGTTCGCCTTACGCGGACGACGCTTTCTTTGCTCGACGACATGGCCGCGGTCGATGCCAAAGGCGGCATTATTGGCGCGGAGGCGTGCGCGGTTCACCGTGAGCGGGTTGCCAGGCGCGGAGACGATATCGATGCCAATGTGCGCTATCGGATCGAACGCGGCTCCGCGATATCGGCTGCCGATCTCGTTGACATGATGCGCGAACGAGCGCGCCTCATCCGCGCGATGGATCGAGCGCTCGAGTCCTTTGATGCGCTCGCCATGCCGACCATCCCGATTGTGGCGCCGACCATTGCCGAGGTTGCTGATCAGAAGGCGTTCGCCGAGGCGAATGCGATCGTCCGGCGCAACACGGTCATCGGCAACTTCTTCGACCTGTGCGGCGTCTCGCTGCCGCTTTCAGCGCCGCTGCCGGTCGGGCTCATGCTGCTCGCACGCAACGGCGACGACCGCAAACTGCTGCGGATCGCCGCTGCGGTTATGGAGTTGCTGCAGCCGTGAACGGGATGACGATGCCGCCGCACGCGGCATCGCCGCTAATTGAAGACGCCGTAAACCGTGTCGACGACAGCGCCGGTCGTCACATTCACGAGTAAGAGGTCGGAACCGTAGCGCACCCATTGAAAGCCCGGTTGCGGCGGATCGAGCCCGAGCGTCGCCCAATCGGTGTAGTAATAAGCCGGTGCGAGGAATAGCGGCGGTAAGATCGCGCCTACGGCCCATCGGCGATATGCCCAGCCGTGCGGATAAACGAACGGGGCAAGATGAACCCTGTTTATCGGATGCCCGCGAAAAACGATGGCTGGCCCGTGTCCGACGACGACAGGTCCATGTCCGACCACCACGGGGCCATGTCCGATCGCGGGTCCGTGAACCACCGGCCCCTTGAAATGAGGAGAGCCGTGCTGAACGACGACGTTGCCGTGGCCCGGTGGTGACTTGTGCGGGTGGCCGGGAGGGTCCGCAAGGGCCAGTGTCGGCACCGCAAACATGATCAGCAAAGCAACTGCACTTTTTCGCATCATTAGATCGCCCCCGATATCTGAACCGAATTAGATGCTTCGCACTCTGACGTTACAAATAAGGCATAAACCTCGCGCTGCATCCAGATAATAAATAGCCAAATTGGTATCACGGCTGAAACAGCACAGCGCCACAGGACAATGGCGCAGCGAAAGCGTGTCGCAGATTGAATTAGGCAGATTGAATTAGAATGGCCGCCGCAGCCGCTCCATGATCTCGCCGAGCGCGGCGACGCGCGAGCCAAGCGGGGCCAGCGGAAAAGCCTGGCGCAATTTCTTGTAGACGTCAGCGGCGGTCGGCGCCTCGAAATCGGCTAGTGCCGCCGCCATCGCGCGCGCCATGTCGGCTTCAGGTCGGCCACCCAATGCAGCTGGTACCATTGTGACGTCCCCGAGCGGGACCGGTGGTTGCACACGTAAAGTGATGCGGCGGGCGCCCATGGCCGAGCTCCTGGGAAGATTAAACTGCCCCCGTAAACTCGCGGAACTTACGAAAGTTCCGATTACGGACGTGTGACAGTGGAAGGAAAGGGCACGACCGAATCGTTTTCCGGTATCGGTGCTTCCTGCTCTCGGAGCTGGAGACGATAGAACGACGCGTAGCGGCCGCCTTTTCGCAACAATTCTTCATGCCGGCCGGATTCGACCACTAAACCGTTCTCGACCACCAAAATGCTGTCGGCGTGCATGATCGTGGAGAGCCGGTGGGCGATGACGAGCGTGGTGCGGCCTTTGCGCAATTCGGCAAACGCTTCCTGGACATTTTGCTCCGATTCGGAATCGAGAGCCGCGGTCGGCTCATCGAGCAGAATGATCGGCGCGTTCTTGATCAGAGCGCGCGCGATGGCGATTCGTTGCCGCTGCCCGCCGGAAAGTTGCATTCCGTGTTCGCCAACTGGCGTATCGTATCCGGCCGGGAACGCAAGAATGAAATCATGCGCGTGGGCCGCTTTCGCGGCGGCGATGATTTCGTCCTCGCTCGCGCCTATTCTGCCGAATGCGATATTTTCGCGGATGGTGCCGCGAAACAGCTGCACAAGCTGGCCGACGTAAGCGATTTGATTGCGCAGCGAGTGCCGAGACACTCCGGCGATATTTTGCCCGTCAAGGAGGATGCGTCCGGCTTCGACATCGTAAAATCGCAAAATCAGGTCGAATACGGTGGATTTGCCGGCGCCCGAAGGTCCGACCAGGGCCGTCAACCGGCTGGGATGGGCCTGAAAGCTCGTTCCACGCAGCACCGGCTCTCCCGGCCGGTAGGCGAAATGAACATCGGCAAATTCCAGCCGCCCGGCGGTGAGCTTGAGTGGAGGACGGTCGTCGTCTTTCGACTCGCCCGGCGGGCTGTCGATGACTTCGTACAAGACGCGGACGCCGACCAGGTTGTTGTTGAGGTCGATGTTCAGGCGCGCCAGCCGTTTGGCCGGTTCGTAGGCGAGCAGAAATGCTGCCAGGAAGGAAACGAACTGGCCCGGCGTGCCGCCGCCATGGATGCCGCGATAGCCGCCGTAAATCATAGCCAGGGCGATGGCGAAACCGCCGAGTGTCTCCATCAAGGGACTGGCCCGGTTGGCCACTCGCGCCATCTTGTTGGATTCGCTTTCGACGGCATCGACGCTGACCGAAAGCCGCCGGCGCATCTCGTCTTCGAGGGAGAACGCCTTGACCATGCGCATGCCTTGCAGCGACTCTTGCATGGTCTCGATGATGCGCGTGCCGCCGGCAAACTGGGTGCGCGCGATGTTGCGCACCCGGCGCAGCATTCCGCGCAGGAAAAAAACCGCTGGCGGCGCGATGATCAGTCCGCCGATCGACATTATCGGATCTTGCAAGACCATGACGATCGACAAGCCGATCAGCGACATCAAATCACGGCCGACTGCGCTGATCAGAAGATTGATCACCTGACTCACCGCGGCGGCGCCGGTCGTCAACCTGGAAATGAATTCGGAGGAATGGCGATTGGCAAAGTAGCCAATGTTTTCATGCAACAGTTTGTCGAACATGCGCCGTTGATTTTTGGCGACGATGCTGTTGCCGATGTAATTGAGCAAGACGGCGGCGCCGTAGGTCGAGAGACCTTTGGTAGCGAACACCGCCATGGCGAGCACGCCAATGACGACGATGCCCTGAAAGTTCCGGGTGACATACGCCTCGTTGGTCAGCGTGCCGATAAGGTAGGCGCCGAGCGCGGTTGCACCGGCCGCGACGCCCATCAGCGCCAACGCCGTGGCGTACCGTCGCCAGTGCACCAGCGCTTCGTCCAAAAGTAAACGGCGCACCAAAGCGAAGGCGGAATAGGATTCCGCAGATGCGTCGGCAGCGGTTTTCATATGACCTTGACGTCCCAGCAGGAAATCGAACTCGCCCCGGCTCGCGTTCCATGCCCGTCAGGGACGGTTTTTACAAGCGAATTCGACGGCGTTAAGACTGCTGCGCGGCAGAACCCGCTTTGCGCGTCTGCCCAGAACGTGAGGCGCGGCGTTGGATGAGTTCCCTCTCCCAGGCCAGCGCGTGGGTTATGATGGTCGCAAGATCGTCGTAGCGCGGTTCCCAGCCGAGCGCGCTTCGCGCTTCGTTCGAATTGGCGATGATGCGCGCCGGATCGCCTTCGCGGCGCGGCCCGTTCTTTACTTTAAAATCCACATCGGCCACGCGTTTCACGGTTTCGATCACTTCGAGCACGGAAAAGCCGTGGCCATATCCGCAATTCAGTGTTCGTGACGGCGCACCCCCGCGAAGCTGACGAAGCGCGTCGCTATGCGCCCGCGTCAGGTCGCTGACATGGATGTAATCGCGGATGCACGAGCCGTCCGGCGTCGGATAATCAAGGCCGAACACTTCGAGTTTTGGCCGCAGCCCAAGTGCCGTTTCGACGGCGACCTTTATCAGATGGGTGGCTCCAACGCTCGATTGTCCGGTGCGGCTAAGCGGATCGGCGCCGGCGACATTGAAGTAACGCAATATCACGTGATTGAGCCCGTGCGCCTTCGCAGCGTCGCGCAACATTATTTCCGTCATCAATTTCGACCAGCCATACGGCGAAATCGGTTGCGTCGGCGCGTCTTCGGTGACCGGGCTTTCCGCCGGATTGCCGTAGACCGCGGCGGTCGAAGAAAAGATGAAGTGCTTTACGCCGTTGCTGATTGCGCATTCGATCAGTGCGCGCGAGTTCGCCGTGTTGTTGAGATAATAACCGAGAGGATCGCGAACCGAGTC
>DASXDP010000130.1:0-2479 GCA_036490575.1 Xanthobacteraceae bacterium | reverse complement strand
TGTTAATCGGAAAGGAAAACCTGAAATGTCTCTCGTCATTCGCATGGCCCGCGCCGGAACCAAGAAACGGCCGGTCTATCACATCGTCGTCGCCGACTCGCGCTCGCCCCGCGATGGCCGTTTCATCGAGCGGCTCGGTTTCTTCAATCCGCTGCTGCCCAAGGAAAAGACCGAGCGGCTCAAGCTCGATCTCGAGAAGGTGCAGGCCTGGATGAAGAAGGGCGCGCAGCCGTCCGACCGCGTCACCCGCTTTCTCGACGCCGCCGGCATCGTGAAGCGCGAGAAGCGCAACAATCCGGAAAAGGCTATTCCGCGCAAAGAGCGCAAGGCCAAGGCTGAAGAAGACGCCAAGGCCAAGGAAGGCGCTGCGGCTGCCAAGCCTGCTGCCGACAAGGCCAAGCCGGCGGACAAACCCGCGGCCAAGCCGGCCGAAGCGCCGGCGGCGAGCTGACGTTCGCGGCCTGACCCACCGTGGCAGACCGTGTCCGCGTCGCCCGCATCGGTGCCGCGCATGGCATTCGCGGCGAGGTGAAGCTTTGGTCGTTCACGGAAGACCCGATGACGGTCGGGAGCTACGGTCCGCTGGAAACCGAAGACGGCACGCGGCGCTTCAAGATCGACACAATGCGGCCGGGAAAAAACTTCCTGGTCGCGCGGCTCGCCGGCGTTACCGATCGCAATGCCGCGGAAGCGTTGTGCAATCTCGATCTGTTCGTTCCGCGCGAACGGTTGCCGCCGATCGAAGACGACGACACGTTCTATCACGCCGATCTGGTCGGGCTCAGCGTCGTCAGCGAGGACGGCAACACAATCGGGACGTTGTCGGCGATCCATAATTTCGGCGCCGGCGACCTGTTTGAGATCAAGCCTGCCGACGGCGGCGAAACGCTGATGGTGCCGTTCACCGACGCAACAGTGCCGAAAATCGATCTCGACGCCAAGCGGATCGTCGTGGTGCCGCCAACCGAGACCGAGGCGAAGGAAGAAGATTGATGTGGCGCGCCTCAGTGCTCACAATTTTTCCGGAAATGTTTCCCGGTCCGCTGGGTCAGAGCCTCGCCGGCAAGGCGCACGGCAGATTGTGGTCGCTCGACGTCAATGACATTCGCGAGCACGCCACCGACAAGCATCGCACTGTGGACGACACCCCGGCCGGCGGCGGCCCGGGCATGGTGATGAAGGCTGACGTCCTTGCCAAAGCTCTGGATAGTTTGGCGCTCGATGCGGTTGCCGCTGATGCCCGCCCGCGCCTGCTGATGAGCGCGCGTGGGGCGCCGCTGACGCAAAGCCGAGTTGCGTCGCTGGCCCAAGGCGAAGGCGCGGTCATCCTCTGTGGCCGCTTCGAGGGCGTCGACGAGCGGCTGATCGCCGCGCGCCGGCTGGAAGAAATTTCGCTCGGCGATTTCGTCCTCTCCGGCGGTGAGATCGCGGCGCTGGCCCTGATCGACGCCTGCGTGCGCCTCATACCGGGCGTCATGGGCAAGGAAGCCTCCGCGGCGGAAGAAAGCTTCGCGCAAGGGCTGCTCGAATACCCGCAATACACCCGGCCCGCCGTGTTCGAGGGCGAGCCGATCCCGGACGTGCTTGCCAGCGGCGACCACGCCAAGGTTAAGGCCTGGCGGCGGGAGCAAGCCGAGCGGGTGACCCGCGAGCGCCGGGGCGACCTGTGGGCGGCCTATCAGGCCCGCCAGGCCAGTAAAACCGGCCCCAAATCCAAAGGGTGACAAGCCCAAGGGTTTGGTCTAAAAGCCCGCCAACCCATTCAGCCTATTCAAGGACCGCGCGCCGGATGCTGGCGCTGCCGACGGAGATTGAGCCCCATGAATATCATCCAGCAACTCGAAAAAGAGCAGGTCGAGAAGCTCTCCACCGGCAAGGACATTCCCGACTTCGCCCCCGGCGACACCGTGCTGGTCAACGTCAAGGTGGTGGAAGGCGACAAGAGCCGCATCCAGGCCTATGAGGGCGTTTGCATCGGCCGTTCCGGGCGTGGGCTCAACGAGAACTTCACGGTACGCAAAATTTCGTATGGCGAAGGTGTCGAGCGCGTTTTCCCGCTCTACGCGCCGATGATCGACTCGATCAAGGTCGTGCGCCGCGGTAAAGTGCGTCGCGCCAAGCTCTATTACCTGCGCGGATTGCGCGGCAAGAAGGCGCGTATCTCCGAGGCGCAGGGCACGACAGGACCGGAAGCGGCCCAAGCCGCCGCCAAGAAATAGGGCCGGCTATTCGCGAATGCATGAAGGGGCCGCCGTTCGGCCCCTTTTTCTTTGCGGCCTGCCGCGTTAGATAACTTCCAATCTGCCGTCCCGAGGACGGCAGATTGTGACGGAGATTTTCGACGATGGCCAAGCCACGCACGTTGTACGACAAGATCTGGGACGATCATCTGGTTGACGAGCAGCCGGATGGAACTTGTCTCATTTATATCGATCGCCATCTTGTACACGAAGTCACCAGCCCGCAGGCCTTCGAGGGC
>DASXDP010000129.1:0-13237 GCA_036490575.1 Xanthobacteraceae bacterium | reverse complement strand
CTCGTCGAGAAACAAAACTTTTGGACGAGTGGCAAGCGCACACGCAATCTCGACCACGTGCCGCTGCGCCAGCGAGAGCTCGCCTACTCTCTTGTTGAGCGGCATCAAGAGTTCGGCGGTAGCAATCCTGCCCAGAATGCGTTCGGCCTCGGCATTACCTCCGGCGGCCGCCAGCGACGGCGCCGCGAGCTGCAAGTTTTCGAGCACCGTAAGATCATTGGCCAAGGCCGGATGCTGATAGACGACCGATACGCCGTCCTCGCGCATTTCCCGGGGACTTGGCGCCTCGACATATGTGCCGGCGTAATAAATTGCTCCGGCGTCGGCTTGCAGCACGCCGGCGGCAACGCCGATCAGAGTCGATTTGCCGGCGCCGTTTTCACCGACAATGGCATGGACTTCTCCCGGCACGATCAGGACGTCAACGCCTTTGAGCGCCTGTACCGGCCCGAAGCTTTTGCGAATGCCCGCCAGCGTCATCACCGGAACGCGCGCGGTAACACCCGGCTCCACGTCGTCCACGACGCTATGCATGCCGAAGCCGCCGGGTAATTTCCGGAAGCGCAACGCCGCTCAGCACAATGATTGCGTCCGCGAGATCCTCAGACGACCCGCCGAAGCCGAGGGCGGTTACCAGCTGAGCCAGGTAGGTGAGAAAAAAGGCGCCGACCACGGTGGCGACTACGCTCCCCTTGGTCAGGCCGCCGAGCGCGTTGCCGCCAACCACTACTGCAGCGATGGTGCCGAGAAGATACGGCAGACCACACAGGACCGTTGGTGAAACCAGATAGCCCGAAAGCATGATGGCCGCGATTGCATACATCAGGCCGGCGACGGCATAGGTCAGGATGCTGTAAGCCTTCAGCGGGACACCGACAGCATGCGCTGCCGGCGGATTGACGCCTACGGCGATGAAACGCCGTCCGACCGTTGTGAGGGTGAGGACAAAGACTGTCGCTCCCGCAACCAGCAGCAGCACCCATACCATCGTGGGCACAAACAAGAACTCTCCGGTAAAGAAGGCGACCATCATGGCCGGCGACTGCACCGATGCTCCGGTCGAAACGTAATAGGTCAGGCCGAACAGGATGGCGTTCATGCCAATGGTCGTGACCAGCGAGGGAACGTGCAGCAACGTGACAATTAAACCGCTGAGGGCGCCGAACGCCGCGCCGACGGCAAGGCCGGCGACAATAAAAGTAACCACCACAACCGGATCGGTGGATGAATCCGGGAGCTTGGTAACAATGACCGCGACGAACGACATGATGCCGGCCGTCGACAGATCGAGCCCGCGCTGCTGGATGACGAGATGCTGTCCGATGGAAGCGACCGCCAAAATCGCAAAATACGGCAAGGTCGAAAGAATGGCGGCAACGCTGACGGTGGAGGGCGCGGCGATACCGCCGATCAACACCAGCAGCGCCGTGGCAATCAGCGCCTTGGCCGCCAGCGGAAGCTCGGTGAGATCCTTGCCAAGTCTGGGGACCCGCAGACGGATTAAATTCGGCTCCGCCATTACCTTAACCAGCCCCCATCCCCGACGATTTCTCAAAGACTTGCGAGTGAGAGTCGAGCAGGCGAGCGGCGGCGTCAAGCCGCTGCCCAACCGGCATACCTAAAAGATCGCCCGGACCTCCTGCGAGGACCGGGCGATCGATTCGGCCTAAAGCGGGCGATCTTACTTGCCGCCCAGCGCCTTTACTTGCAGCTCCTTGCTGAGCATCGACGACGGAATCGAATCCATCGGCATCGATTTGTCGCACTTCAATGCCAGCTTCTGATCCTTCGAAGTCGTGTCCTCGGAGAACGGAAGCGTGATCAGGCTCGGCTCGTCGTTGTCCATACCTTGAGCCGCAGCCACGGCCTTACGCAGGGCGTTGCGCACCATCCAGGTATGAGCGTCGATGCTCATCATCTTCATTTCCGGATGTTCGGCCGTTATGCAGCTCAGATCCATGAGCGACTGACCGACATACGCCGGGATCGGTTTGCCGGCCGCAACGAAGGCGCGGATCGGGCCAACCGTCTCGCTGTAGATGCCGTCGATCTGCGGATACTTGGCGATGAGCGCCGCGGTCTTCTGCTGCGCCACGGCCGGATCCCACATCGTCGGCACCGGCTCGGCTTCCAGAACCTTGATGCCCGGGTACTTGGCGAAGACCGGCTTCCAGCCGGTGACCTGAGCCGCCGTCATCGGGTTGCCCGGCGTGCCGCCGAACATGATGATGTTGCCCTTGCCGTTGAGCGTCTTCGCCAGCCATTCCGCGGCCTGCGCGCCGACCTCGGCCTGGCTTTCGGTGACGCGGTCGATGTAATCCTTGCCCAGACCAGGGAAGCCTTCGCCGGTCGAGAACGGAATTGTCGCTATGCCGGCCTGCGTCGCCTCGCGCGTGGCTTTCAGGATAGCCGGACCGGTGTCAAGGAAGGCAACAATCACGTCGTACTTCTGCGCGATCAGTCCTTCGATGTCCGCGATCTGCTTTTCAGGCTTGAATTCACCGTCGGTGTACTTGACGTCGGTGATGTTCTTGCACTTCGATGCTTCATCTTCGAACTCGACGCGCTGGATGTGGCGCCAATAGTTACCGCCCCAGCCATCCGACAGCGCGACCTTCAACGGCTTGGTGCCGCAGAATTTCGACATCGGCTGGAAGTCGGCGACGGTGCCCTTCTTGTCCGGATAAAGCTTGGCTTTCATTACGTCGGCATAACCGAACGTTGCCACGGCCAAAACCAGGCCGAGCGTCGATATGCCAAATGTTAGATTGCGTGGTGACAGCATGAACTCCTCCCCTTTGCATCTCGTCCGCTTATCGCGCAGCCCCAAACAGGAGCTACGTGTGGCTTATCGGCCAAAACTTCCGAGATGACCTTGTGCAGGCAAACAATACTCTGCTTTCGCAGCGGGTGCCAAGGTCTGAACACCTAACAACATTGGCGGAATCGCACAAAAACTTGATGCCGTTAACTGTGGGCCGCGGCCCTTTCGCCGGTGGGCCGAAACCACGTCGCAGTTAACCACCAAAGGCTTGTTTGGTCTTTTTCGGGACTCCTCATCACAAACGCATCGCGCCGGAGTTGCGATGCCCGAAACGTGTTCGGCTTGCGCCGCGCAAGAGGAGGCTGGCATAATGCACGTACCGCCTTACAACAGTCCAACGGCATTCAGCCGGCCTAGCTTCATTGGGAGGGAATGATGAAAAAGAGCACCGATCGCATACTAATCACCCATACCGGCAGTTTGCCGCGCGGTGCCGAGCTGAACGACCTGCTGATCGCCGATGAAGCCGGCGAAAAGGTCGATAAGGCCAAACTCGACAAGATGATCGACGACCGCGTCGCCCATGTCATGGAAAAGCAGCATTGGGCCGGCGTCGATATCGCTAACGACGGTGAGCAGGGCCGCGTCGGCTTCCAAACTTACCTGCCCAAACGCATGACCGGTTTTGGCGGCGAATCCAAGCGGCCCTTCGGTCAAGAATGGGTGCAGTTGCCGCTGTTCACCCAGAAATTCATGTCACGCCTGCCGAAGACCGGAAAGGTGTTCGGCTGCCCGGAGGCGATCGAGGACCTCAAGTACGTCGATAAAGAAGCCATCAAAGTCGAGCTTGCGCGTTTCAAGCGCCATGCAGACGCGGTGAAGCCGCCGTTCCCGGAAATGTTCTTCGCCGAGCCGTCGCCCGGTATTGTCGCAACGACGATGCTCAACGCCCATTACAAGAGCTATGAGGAGTATCTCAACGTTCTCGCGGGCATCCTCCATTACGAATACAAAGCCGTGGTCGATGCCGGCTACGTCCTGCAGATTGATGCGCCGGATCTGGCGATGGAGCGCGTCCTGTTGTTCCAGGACAAGACCGACGCCGAATTCGTAAAGCTTACTGAGTTGCACATCGCTTCGATCAACAAGGCGATCGAAGGACTGCCGCGCGATCGCGTCCGGCTGCATATCTGCTGGGGCAACTGGGAAGGCCCGCACATCTTCGACATCGGCCTCGAACCGCTGCTGCAAGCATTCTATCAGGCCAAGGTCGGCGCGCTCTCCATCGAGTTCGCCAATGCACGCCGCCAGCACGAGTACGCCGCGCTGAAGAAGCACAAATTCCCCGACAATGTGATCCTCATCCCCGGCGTGATCGATTCCAAAATCAACCTGGTCGAGCACCCGGAAGTGGTCGCGCAACGGATCGAGACGGCCGTGGCGGCGATCGGCGACCGCGAGCGGGTCATTGCCGGCGTCGATTGCGGCTTCGGCACCTTTGCCGGCTGGGAATGGGTCGCCGAGGACGTCGTCTGGCTCAAGCTCAAGACGCTGCGCGAAGGCGCGGACATCGCGAGCTCGCGGTTGTGGGGCAAGAAAGCGGCGGCCTAATCCAGCCCCTGCCCTGAGGACGGCCCCGCACTTTGCCGCGATGCGGCAAGGTGCAGTAAGGTCAGGGCCGTGCCTGCCAAATCTTATCGCACTAAACCGGCGACGGTTCGCCTTGAGCACGCCCGCGCCTGGCAGCGGATGTTGTCGGGCCGGCGGCTTGATTTGCTCGACCCCTCGCCACTCGACATCGAGATCGAGGATATCGCCCACGGGTTGGCGCGCGTAGCCCGCTGGAACGGACAGACCAGCGGAGCGCATATTTATTCGGTCGCGCAGCACTGCCTTTTGGTAGAGACACTGGCACGCAGCCGCGTACCGCGGCTCGACCGCGGCCGGCGTCTCGCCGTGCTGCTGCACGACGCTCCCGAATATGTGATCGGCGACATGATTTCGCCGTTCAAGGTGGTCATCGGCGATGCTTACAAAGCGGTCGAGCGAAGGCTCCTCGAGGCCATTCACCGGCGCTTCGGGCTGCCCGCGCCGTCGCCGCCTGAACTCGAGGCCCTGATCAAGACCGCCGACCGCGGCGCCGCTTGCCTGGAAGCGACAAGGCTGGCCGGTTTTGACGCCAAGGAGGCGCAGCGTTTTTTCGGCCGTGCACCGGTCCTCGCGCCTTCGATCGAACGCGACTACCTCAAACCATGGCCCGCCGAGACCGCACAGAAGCGCTACGTCGAGCGATTCAACAAACTCTTCATCAAAGGTGATTGACTACCGCCGCCGAGCGAGCGCGGGAAAGAACCTTTCGTTTGCCGCGCTCCTCTCATAGTCTCCAATCAAGATTGGACTCATCCAAATAACGGGCGGCATGGCTTCGATGTTTGATCCGTTCGGCGTGCTGATCATTGTGGCGCTGGCCGTTCCGGTCGTTGCCGTCATAGCATTGATCAAGGCCACCAGCGTCGGCGGACTCGTCCGCCGCCTCGAGCGAAGAATAACTGCGCTCGAACATCAGCTTGCCGCGCAAGGCACGGCGCCGGCGCAAGACGTGCGGACGCCGCCGCCAATACCGGCGGCACCACCGCCCCTCCCGGCCGCCGCAATCGCCGCCCCGGCTCAATCCGAGCCCGAGACATCTGTCACACCGGCACTACCCGTACCGCCAGCGCCTACCACGCCGCCCCGGTCGCTCGGCTTCGAAGAGCGCTTTGGCACCCGATGGGTCGTGTGGGTTGGCGGCATCGCCCTGGCACTCGGCGGCGTATTTCTGGTCCGCTACACGATTCAGCAAGGCCTGATCGGGCCCGCCGTGCGCATTGTACTCGGTGGGCTCCTCGCGTGCGTCCTCATCGGCGTCGGAGAATGGGCCCGCCGCGGCGAGAGGCTCTCCGAAATTCGTGGCCTACCGACCGCGGACATCCCCAGCATTCTCACCGCGGCCGGCACAATCGTCGCCTATGCCACCGTTTACGCGGCCTACGCGCTCTACGATTTCCTTCCACCGGCTGTGGCATTCGTTTTGCTCGGTGCCGTCGCATTGCTCACTTTGGCGGCGGCGCTCTTACACGGGCCAATGCTCGCCGGCCTCGGCGTCGTGGGCGCATTCGCCGCGCCAATTTTGGTTGCGTCCACCACACCCGATTATTGGTCGCTGTATATCTACATCGCGATCGTGACGGCCGCGGCGTTCGCTCTCGCGCGGGCGCGATTGTGGCTCTGGCTTGCCGTCACGGCCATTGTGTTCAGCGCGTTGTGGACGGCGCCTGGGGTCGGTCACTACCCAGTCGAGGCGCTCGGCGCCCACGTCTTCAATGCGCTTGCAGGCTTTGCGCTCGCCGCGATTTTTCTGGTGTGCGGTCTCCTCTACGGGCCAGATGCAAAACCCGGCGAGATCGATCCTGTTTCCTCGCTCGCGCTCGGCGCCTATCTCCTCGTCGCGGCGCTACTTGTCCTCGCGGGCCGTCACGAAGCGGTCGCGCTGATTGCTTTTGTCGTTCTCACAATTGCCGCTGTAGTCATCGCCTGGCGCACGGAGGCCGCGGTTGCGGCAGTACCAGCGGCCGTACTCCTTGCCACGCTGGTCATGGCCGACTGGGCCGTGGAAATGAACTTGAGCCATCTGGTGCTGCCCTCGGGGCCGGCGGCGCCGGCTATCCCCGAACCGGAACACTACTTTTACGGCTCGCACCTCCTTCTCGCCGCCGGTTGGGCGGCGATGTTCGGGCTTGGGGGATTTTTTGCGCAGGGACGTTCCTCGCAAGCACTGGCGCCTATGTTGTGGGGCGCTTCCGCTGTGGTCGCACCGCTGGCGATGCTCATCGCGCTCTACTACCGCATTTACAACCTCGACCAGTCGCTCCCGTTCGCCGGATTGGCCCTGTTGCTAGCCGCGATCTTCGCGGTGGCGACCGAAACCCTGGTGCAGCGCCCGTCACGGCCCGGGCTCGCGTCGTCGAGCGCAATGTTTGCAACCGGCGCGCTAGCGGCCCTCGCGCTCGCATTAACGCTCGCCCTGGAGAAAGGCTGGCTCACCGTCGGCCTCGCCTTGATGGCGCCGGGCGCGGCCTGGATAGCCGAAAAGCGGCCACTGCCGTGGTTGCGCTGGCTCTCGGCCATCGTGGTCGCCGTGGTGTTGGCACGGATTGGCTACGAGCCGCGCATCGTCGGCGACGATATCGGCACGACGCCGGTCTTCAACTGGCTGCTCTACGGCTACGGCGTTCCGGCGTTGGCGTTTTGGGTCGCGGGATGGCTGTTGCGGCGGCGCGCCGACGACTTGCCGGCGCGCATGGTTGATGCCGGCGCCATTTTATTCACGGTGCTGCTCGTGGTTCTCGAAATCCGCCACTACGTCACCGGCGGCGACATCTATGCGCCGGTGAACGACATCACCGAAGCAGGAATAGACGTCAATGCGGGGCTTGCGCTGACCATCGCGCTTGAACGTGTTCGCGGACGTACCGGCAGTATCGTCCACAACATCGGGGCAATGGCGATCGCGGCGCTGACACTCGTCGTCATTGTATTCGAGCTCATCATCGTCGCCGAACCGCGCTTCTATCGGGAGCCCGTCGATGGAATATTCTTCAACCGCGTGCTGCTTGGCTATGGACTGCCGGCGGTGCTTGCGATCGTGCTCACCCTGATCGCCCGCACCACGCGCCCGCTGGCTTATCGCATTGCGGCCGCGGTCACTGCCGTAACTCTTGCACTGTTTTACCTGACGCTAGAAGTGCGGCGGTTATTTCACGGTCCCGTTCTCAGCGGCGTCACGACCGACGCCGAACAATACGCGTATTCGTCCGTCTGGCTGATCTTCGGTATTGTGCTGCTGGCGGCCGGCTTCATGCTGCGCTCGCAGCCGGCTCGGCTTATCGCGCTCGGCGTCGTTGCGCTCACCGTCGCTAAAGTCTTTATCATCGATACCGCGAGCATCGGCGGCATTTACCGGGCGCTTTCGGCGATCGGGTTAGGAATTGTGCTCCTTGCCATCGGCTGGATCTATCAACGGGTGCTTTATCCGCGCACGTCCGCAGCGGCCCCGGCGGCTGGTCCTCCTGATTGAACGTCACACTTGTGCCGCTCCGGCGGACCTATATGACACTGGGCCGAAAACGTCCCTGATTTCGCTGATGCTGGCTTTTGCATGATACACGTTTGTTCGCTCGCGCTGCTCGATGAGACGATCGAAGAAGCCGGCGCGCTGCACGTCGTTTCGCTGATCGGAGACGAAACCTCGTTCGAACGGCCGCGCGCTATTGTCGCCGAAAACCATCTTTGGCTGCGGCTGCACGATATCTCCTCGCCGCTCGACGGCTACGTCATGCCGGACGAGCAGCATATTGCCGACCTTCTGGGTTTTGTGCGCCGCTGGGACCGCCGAGCCCCGCTGGTCGTGCACTGCTACGCCGGAATAAGCCGTTCGACCGCGAGCGCCTTCGCCAGCGTTTGTGCTCTCAATCCTCATCGCGACGAAGGCAGCATCGCGCAAGCGCTGCGGCTCGCCTCGCCGACGGCGACGCCGAATATCAGAATCGTGTCGCTGGCGGACCGGCTGCTCGGGCGGCGAGGCCGTATGGTGGCGGCGATCGAAACCATCGGCCGAGGAGTGCTCGCGACCGAAGGCGCGCCGTTCCGGCTCGATCTGGAATAGGCGGAAGCGTCAATCCTCGATCGCCGGGCGCAACGTCGCGATCGGCGTCGGGCGTGCCGGCACCGCTGCAGATGCCGGCGGTGCCGAAGGCACTGGCACCACGACCGGCACCTCAGCCGTAACGGGCACTTCAGTCGTAACGGGCGCCGACGCCGGCGCTGCTGAACGTGCGGATGGGGCGACGGGCGCCGGCGCGATAGCATGCGCCGTTGACGCCGTGGACGATGGGGCTATGGCAAGGGCCGACCCCATGACGGCGACCGGTGCAACGGCGTGCGGCGGCGGTGGGACGGATATTCGCGGTGAGGAGCGCGTTATGAGCTCCGCGCGCGGATTGTGTTGCTGGAAGTCGCAGTAAGCAAAGCCAAATCCCGAAACGGATCCGCGAAAGCTCTTGTAGTCGATTTTCTGCACCCGAAAGCATGGCTCGATAGGCAGGCCGGATAAATGCGCGCAGATCGAACCGCTCTCCACTCTCAGCGTGTTAGGAGGCAAGGTAGCGAAGCGCATCTCGCCGCGGCCACCGGGACGAATGGTGCCGATCACCGAGCCGTCGTCGAGAATGCGGCCCATGCCGACCGTGCCGTCGAAACAGGTGTAAGCAAACAGCTTGTTGGCCACGAAAGCCCTCGCCTGCTCAGGTGCAAGCTCCTCGGCGAAGGCAGCCCCGGCCGCGAGTACGCCGGCGCACACGACGGCAACACCCAAGAACATTGAACACCCCACTATGCCCCCGAAGGGTAGGTTCTTTAACCTCGCCTTTACCACAACCGCCCCTGCTGCGCTGCAAATCGTTCGGAAAATTTCTGCATTGGTTATCGAACTTTTACCACAATGCGTCCGCGCACCTGTCCATCGACAATGCGCGCTCCAGTTTCAATGACGTTCGCGAGAGCGATGCCGGACGTCATCGCCGCAATCTTGCCGCGGTCGAGGTCGGTTTCGAGGCGGCGCCAGGCTTGTTGCCGCAAATCCATCGGACACATCACAGAGTCGATTCCGGCCAATGTGACCCCGCGCAGAATGAAAGGCGCCACGCTGGTGGGCAAATCCATTCCCCCGGCAAGCCCACACGCGGCCACCGCGCCGCCATAACGCGTCATCGAGAGCACGTTGGCGAGAGTGGCCGAGCCGACAGCGTCGATGCCACCGGCCCACCGCTCCTTGCCAAGTGCCCGCGGCGTTCCGGCCAATTCCTTGCGCTCGATAATGTCCGCAGCGCCAAGTCCCTTGAGATAATCGGCTTCGGAGGGCCGCCCCGTAGAAGCCGTCACCACGTAGCCGAGCTTAGCGAGGATCGCGATGGCGACCGAACCGACGCCGCCAGCGGCACCGGTAACAATCACCGGCCCGCGCGACGGAGTGACACCGGCGCGTTCCAGCGCCATGACCGCGAGCATTGCGGTGTAGCCGGCAGTGCCGATGGCCATTGCGTCGCGCGTGCTCATCGTGCCGGGTAGACCAATTAGCCAGTCACCCTTGACGCGAGCCTTCTCGGCAAAGGCGCCGAGGTGTGTTTCGCCAGCTCCCCAACCGTTGAGGATCACCTTATCGCCCTGTTTCCAAGCGGGATGCGACGAGGATTCGACCGTCCCGGCGAAATCGATTCCCGGAATCATTGGAAAGCGGCGCACGACCGGCGCCTTGCCGGTGAGCGCTAACCCGTCTTTGTAATTTACGGTCGACCAGTCGACTGCGACGGTAACGTCGCCTTCCATGAGATCCTTCTCGTCGAACTCGGTGAGCCGGACGTCCTGCCCGCTCTCAGCCTTTTCGATGACGATCGCGCTAAATTTGGTCACGATTCACTCCAGCTACGTCGCCGCGTGTTGCCGCCCCAGACCGATCCTCGGCACGCTGGAGATTGGAAGACGCGCATGCCCCGCACAAGGCCTGCGTCTTAGAGTTTCGCCGTACGAGAGATTTTTTCAGCAGGAGCACGTTGCGCGTCCGCGCTGCCGCTCGGCTTCGCGGCATCCGCGGGCGGCACGTTAGCGCTGACAGGCTTACCAGCACTCGGCACACCACCCCAAATCGGATCGTCCGAACCATCGCCCCATGCGCGCGGACGATAGAACGTGTGGACACCGAGCTTGTACACCCTCGCCATCTCGTGCACCCAGCTCGGGTGGACCCAATAAGCGTGATAGTGCGTGGCGTGACCGACCTCGGCGAGCCAGATCTTGCCGTCAAGTGTGTCCCTGGCGATGCGCTTTGCCTGCGTCCACATTTCCGGCTCGTCGATGCGGCTTAGATTTTTGCCTTCGCAAGCAAACGTGAACTGGCATGCGAGATGCCGGTTTGCGTTCTGATAGACCACACCGCACACGTTATTCGGATAGCGGCCGGAAAAAACGCGGTTCATAACGACTTGGGCCACAGCCTCCTGCCCGCGCAGGGGTTCGCCGCGCGCCTCGAAATAGACCGCGTCGGCGAGGCATTTTTCCGCCTTGGCGCGCGGCTTGCCTTCCAGGCTTAGCCGGTCCGCCGGGCTTTTGAATACGCTGGCCTCGTCTTTGCCCGATACGGCTTCATCGTCGGCGCCGGACTCCTGTGGCGTAAGCGCTGCAACTTTGAAGTTCGGATCGGTTGGGTTCAACACCGCGACGGGTTCTGCGCCAGGCTCCCATTGCTTGAGCGCGCCGCGTAGTCCCATCGAGGTGACACCGAAATAAAGCCGTTCGTTGCGCTCAGCGGGAGACTGATCGAAGAAAGATGGAGAACCGAGTTCCGGCGGCGCGTCATCGCGGCTGCCTTCCGCCGTGACCGGAATCTCGGGCGGGCGGTCGGCGAGGAGCGCATCGTCTTCGGCGTCTGCATCGTGCACATCTTGTTGAAGCGCCGACGGAGTAGATGCTGCTTGCAGCGAACTCGTCGGTTGACTGTTCTCTTCGGCATTCTTGGGCCGGGGGATAATCGGCTGCGTCGGCACAATCGGCGAATGGGACGCGGGCGCATTGACTGGTTGCACAGTCGGGACGCCGTCAGGGTTGCTCGAGCTCGGAGCACTTTGCGGCAGCGGCAGGCGATCGCCCTTGAGGCGCCGATTGACGATCGGATACTCGACCGGCAGTGCCGGACGCGCCATCGTCGGCTCGTCAACCGACCATGTTTTCACGTCAATCGTTTGCGGATTGAAGCTGACGGGCTGCGCTGCGGGCGAAGCCGGAATTGCCGTTCCCAGCGGCGGGGAAAAGCTCGAACTCGCGACATCGATCGTACCGGAACGCGGCGCCGAGAGATGTTCAGGCGTGGCTTCAGAAATGATCGGCTGATGTACGAAAAACCCGGCGAGATCCTGATAGCCGATCGGACTCGGCGCAAAGCCGGCACAAATCGCGCTCAGCAACAACGGCCCCGAGAACGCACCCGCGGGCCGAGCACGCGACGACGCTACCATCACCCCTCACGCGTAAGTTCGTTACCCAACGCGTCCCTGGCCTTAACCAAGCGCCACTACAGCGGCACGAATGCGACACGTTCCAATATTGTCGGGTTAACCTTGCGGAGGCGTTAATTCGCGGCAAAACCGTCATCTGCCGCCAATGCAAGCGTTCGCCGGGTTACTTCTTGTTAACTAAAAGACCAACGTTGCCCGGCGAGACGGTTCTGAAATCGTCGCGGGCCGCAGCCGGAATTCAGGCAGTGGACGCCGCCTCTTTGCCGAGCGCCGCTTGCGCAGCGGCGAGACGCGCGATCGGCACGCGAAACGGCGAGCAAGAAACGTAGTCAAGTCCGATCTCGTGACAGAAAACGACCGAGGCCGGATCACCGCCGTGCTCGCCACAAATGCCGAGCTTGATCTTTGGTCGCGATTTACGGCCGCGTTCGACGGCAATGCGCACAAGCTCGCCGACGCCTTCGCGGTCAATCGATACGAACGGATCGGCAGGCAAGATGCCCTTGGCGGTATAAATACCGAGAAAACTCGCCGCGTCGTCGCGGCTGATTCCCAAGGCAGTCTGCGTCAGATCGTTGGTGCCAAACGAAAAGAACTCGGCGGTCGACGCGATTTCGCCAGCCATGAGCGCGGCGCGAGGCAATTCAATCATGGTGCCGACCTGATATTTCACCGCGGCCTTGGTTTCGGCGGCAACCGTCCGCGCCATCGCGTCAATGCGCTCCTTGACGAGATCGAGTTCGGCTTTGCTCGCGATCAGCGGCACCATGATTTCCGGGACCACCGCCGCGCCTGCGCGCCCCACTTCGACCGCGGCTTCGAAAATAGCGCGCGCCTGCATTTCGGCGATTTCCGGGTAGGCAATCGCGAGCCGGCAGCCGCGGAAGCCAAGCATCGGATTGAACTCACTGAGCTCCCGCGCCCGGTCACCGAGCTTCTTCGCATCGGCGCCCATTACCCCGGCGACTTCGGCGATCTCCTTCTCGCCGTGCGGCAGAAATTCGTGCAGCGGCGGATCCAGCAGCCGGATGGTCACCGGCAAACTGCCCATGATCTTGAACAGCTCGACGAAGTCGGCGCGCTGCATCGGCAGGAGCTTGGCAAGCGCCGCGCGGCGGGCCGTTTCATCCTCGGCCAAGATCATCTCGCGCACCGCGCGGATGCGATCCTCGTCGAAGAACATATGCTCGGTGCGGCAAAGTCCGATGCCCTCGGCGCCGAACCGAAGCGCGCTGCGGGCATCCGTAGGGGTATCGGCGTTGGCGCGGACTTTGAGCTTGCGCGCGGCGTCCGCCCACTGCATCAGCGTGCCGAATTCGCCGGCGAGCTCGGGCTCGCGCATCGGCACTTCGCCCGCCAAGACCTGCCC
>DASXDP010000128.1:0-2048 GCA_036490575.1 Xanthobacteraceae bacterium | reverse complement strand
CCTTCATGGCCGGCCAATATTTCTCGCTGCTGTTCGGCGACCTGCTGCTGCGCCTGCTGCTCGGTACTGTCGTGCCCCCTTCGCCGCGCGAGATGAAGCAGCGCGCCGAGGCTGCGACGGCCGCGCTGCTGGCATTGCACGGGGCGCCGGGCGGCGGCTGAGATCTACTCGCGGCGCCGGCGTAGCCGGCGGCCAAACCGGCGAAAGGAGCCCCGCACCGACCAGCGCGATTTGCTCGGTTCCACTTCGATGCCGACACGCAGAATGCGTTGGCCGTGCAGGTCGCGTACAACAAACTCGACGGGGTCCAGGCGGACGCGATCGCCGACCTCCGGATGGCGCGGCAAGCGTCCGGCCAGGAAGGCGCCGAGCGTCTTCTCCCGATCCGCCGCCGCCACGCTGAAGCCGTAGAGGTCTGCAGCGGCGCCGACCGCAGCATCCGCCTGCAGAGAAAACTCGCCAAAGGGTTCCTGCTCTACGACGACGCGGCGCTTGGAGCGAGCGGCGAACAGATTGTCGAGCGCATAAAGCTGCTCGGGCGGCGCGACCGCGAGCACGTAATCGTCCGCGGCCAGACGCGGCAGGGTTTCGCGCTGTTGCAGCGCGCCATCGCGAATCACCGCGATGATGCGCGTACGGCGCGGCAGATGCAGGCGTTCGAACGGCCGCTCCGTCGCCTCGCTGTCGCCGGCCACGCGATAGGCTGTAAAATCCCGGTCGAGGCCGACCAGGGCATCTAGTGTAGTGGCGCCAACAAAAGGGTTCCCTACGTTTTGTTAAGCTGCGAATCTGGGGGATGGAAACTGACTGTTGCATTCGGCTATCCACCGAGGATCGGGCGCGGTTGGCCGGTTGGGTGGCGGATCGGAACACGCCGCAGAAGCTGGTTTGGCGGGCTCGGATTGTTTTGATGTGGGCGGACGGAGCCGGCGTGACGGCGATTGTTCGGGCGCTGAACAAGACCAAGAAGACGGCGTATCGCTGGCGTGAGCGCTATCTTTCAAGCGGCGTCGAGGGACTTGCGCGCGATGCCAGCCGGCCCGGACGCAAGAAGCCGTTGGGCGCTGAGATGATTGCGCGGGTCGTTGAGATGACGCTGCGCGAGAAGCCGCCGGCCGCGACGCATTGGAGCGCGCGCACCCTGGCCAAGGCGATTGGTCTCAGCCACAGGAGCGTGCAGCGCATCTGGGCTGCGCACGGATTGAAGCCGCATCTGACGAAGACCTTCAAGCTGTCGAACGACAAGCAATTCGTCGACAAGGTCGTGGATGTCGTTGGCCTCTATCTTGCCCCGCCCGACAAGGCGCTTGTGCTCTCGCTCGACGAGAAGAGCCAGATCCAGGCGCTGGATCGCACGCAACCCGGCTTGCCGATGAAGAAGGGGCGGGCCGGAACGATGACCCACGACTACAAGCGCCACGGCACGACGACGCTGTTCGCCGCCCTCGATGTCGCTACGGGCCAAGTGATCGGACAATGCATGAAGCGGCATCGTCACCAGGAATGGCTCAAATTCTTGCGGACCGTCGACCGTGGCACGCCCAAGGCACTCGACCTGCACCTGATCGCCGACAATTACGCCACCCATAAGCACCCAGCGGTCAAAGCCTGGTTGGTCAAGCATCCTCGCTTCCATATGCACTTCACACCCACGTCGGCATCCTGGCTCAACCAGGTCGAACGCTTCTTCGGCCTGATCACCGAGAAGCGCATCCGCCGCGGCGCCTTCAAAAGCGTCAGCGAACTTGAAACCGCCATTCATGACTACCTGGAGCACCATAATGCCAATCCAAAACCCTTCGTCTGGAACAAGTCCGCCGCAGATATTCTCGGAAAAGTCATCCGCGGGCGACAAGCGTTAGAGTCGGTGCACTAGTATGTGCTTTAGACGGCCCTTCAATAGTCGATGATCGAGATTGCCGAAAAAATCGGAAACGTCGAAGCAAAGTAGCGCGCAGGGGGCGGCATCGCGTGTGAAGCTCAGAACGTCAGAGGTAAAATCATAGTTGGCCTTATCGAGCTTGCGGTAGGCAATCACGCAATCGCTC
>DASXDP010000127.1:0-2164 GCA_036490575.1 Xanthobacteraceae bacterium | reverse complement strand
GCGATCATTCGCCGGCACGGCGCCGACTCGATGCTGGCGAAAGCGGTCGGCAGCGACATCAAAGGAAAGATATCGCCGGTGCTCTACGCCGCCGGAATTGTGCTGGCGTTCGTCGCGCCGTGGGTCTCGATCGCGATCTATGCGCTGGTCGCGGTGCTCTGGCTAATCCCGGACCGGCGCATCGAGAATCTGATTGCCCGCGAATAATCGCGGCGAAGGCCTCAGACGAGGTCGACTTTTCCCGAGGCCAGCCGATAAATACCGCCGACCACGCGCAGCAACTTGTCGTTGACCGCGGCGTCGAGAATCGGCGACGACTTTTGCAGCTTCTCGACGTTGAGCTTGACGTTGCTGCGGATGGCGTTCGCCAGCATATCGCCGCTTTCGTTTTTAACGGCTTCGACCGCGGGCTTGATGGCGGCGACGAGGACCGGCAAATGGCCTGGCAGGGTAGTGCCGTCCTTGACCGACTTGATGGTGGCCTCGACCGCGCCGCAGGCGTCGTGCCCAAGCACCATGATGAGCGGCGTTTTCAGGACCGCAACGGCATATTCGAGGCTGGCGACAACGTCCTCGTTGGCGAAGTTGCCGGCGACCCGGCAGACAAAGACGTCACCGAGCGCCGTATCGAAGCAGAACTCGGCAGTGATCCGCGAATCGGCGCAACCGAGAACAGCGGCGAATGGATTCTGTCCTTTGGACAGTGCTTCGCGCTCATGGCCGAAATCGTGGCGTTTCATCAGGCCATCCACATAGCGCTTGTTGCCGTGCATCAGCCGGTCTAGCGCTGCATCGGGCGACATGACGTTTTGCGGTTTTGGCACCATCTTGGCTTCTTTTGCCAGCGCGGGCGCGCCGAGCGCAAGAGCGGCGGCTGCCGCTCCGGCAAATTTCAGGATGTTTCGGCGCGCAAGCGGTGTGTGCTCAATGTGAGCCTCTTCGCAATAATTGCACATGGTCGCCTCCCAGCGATTTTAACAAGCGAGTCGGGTTGCCTCGCGAAACACATGCACATCGCCGGCTTGATGGCCGGTTAATGCGCTATCGCAAACAAACTGACAGCATTGCCAAATCAAAGACGAGACGAATTGATTCAAATGACGCTGCGATCGCCGCGTCAGCGCACCAGCACGTTACTGAACTGCCAGGGATCGTCGCGATCGAGGCTTTCCGGAAACAGCCGGTCGCGGCCGTCTATCGGCGTCCAGTCCGTGTAGACGCCGACGACTGGCCCGAGATACGGCCGCTGAATTTCGAGGCAGCGGCGGAAATCCATCTCGTCGGCTTCGACGATGCCGCGATCGGGATTTTCAAGCATCCATACAATGCCGGCGAGCACGGCGGACGTGACCTGCAAGCCGGTCGCGTTCTGATAGGGCGCCAGCTGCCGCGTCTCCTCGACGGAAAGCTGCGAGCCGTACCAGTAGGCGTTCTTGCCGTGGCCGTAGAGCAAGACTCCGAGTTCGTCGATGCCGTCGACGATTTCGTGCTCGTCGAGAATCGTCCAGTCTTTCTGCGGTTGCCAGGCCGCTCCCGCCATTTCATCGAGCGACAGCACGGCATCATCGCAAGGGTGATAGGCGTAGTGACAGGTCGGCCGGTAAACGACCGCGCCGTCTTCGCGCAACGTGAAATAGTCGGCGATCGAGATCGACTCGTTGTGAGTGACCATAAAGGCGTGCTGCGCCCGGGCGGTTGGTGTCCACGAGCGCACCCGCGTTCCAGCGCCGGGCTGCGTCAGATAAATGGCGGCATCACAACCGAACTGATGGCGCCGCGCGTTTGCCGGCATGATTTTCTCATGCGTGCCCCAGCCAGTCTCGGAAGGCTGCAGGCCCTCCGAACAGAACCCCTCGACCGACCAGGTGTTGACGAAGACGCCGCGCGGCTTGGGGTCTCTGGCACGCTGCGTGTCGCGCTCGGCGATATGAATGCCTTTGACCCCGGCACGCTGCATCAGCCGGGCCCAATCCTCGCGATTCTTCGGCTCGTCGAATTGCAGGCCGACCGCGGCGGCGACATCGAGCAGCGCCTGCTTGACGAACCACGACACCATACCGGGATTGGCGCCGCAACAATTCACGGCGGTAATGCCGCCAGGGCGCCGGCGGCGAAGCTCCAACAGGCCTTCGCGCAAGGCGTAGTTCGAGCGTTCCGAAATCGA
>DASXDP010000126.1:0-27391 GCA_036490575.1 Xanthobacteraceae bacterium | reverse complement strand
ACACATTCAATCCTGTCAGCGAACGTTCCTTTGCCGAAAAACAATTGGCGGTAAGCGCGTCGAAGCTCCAGCAATTGCGGCCGCGTGACGCCGCGGCGACGAAGCCCGACGACGTTAAGACCGACCAGGGCTTCGCCATAGGCCATGCCGAAAGGAATGACATCTCCTCGGATCGGGCTCATTCCGCCGATCATGGCGCCCTCCCCCACACGACCAAACTGATGGACGGCAGAGAGGCCGCCGAGAAACGCATCGTGGCCGATTGCCACGTGACCGCCGAGCGTTACGTTGTTCGCGAACGTGACCCGATCGCCGATCTGGCAGTCGTGGGCGATGTGGCTCCCGACCATGAAGAAGCATCCGTCACCGACGCGGGTCACGCCGCCGCCGCCCACCGTGCCGGTGTTCATCGTCGTGCCTTCCCGGATATCACAGCGCGATCCGACGATCAGTCGCGTGGCTTCACCATGATAATGCACCGATTGCGGGGGCGTCCCGAGCGAGGCAAAGGGATAGACGACGGTCGCTTCGCCGATGGTCGTGACGCCTGCAATATGAACTTGGCCGACGAGACGCACGCCGTCGGCAAGCTCGACATCCGGCCCAACCACACAGTAAGGACCGATCTCGGCGCCGTTGCCGACGCGCGCGCCATCGGCCACGCGCGCGGTTGGATCGATTGCCATCTACTCCTCGGTCAAATACGCGCCGAGAACGGCCTCGGCGACGACGGCATCGCCGACTTTAGCCTCGCCGCGGTACCACCACATGTTGCGGCGATGCGCGGCCTTGGTCATGTGATACTCGATCACGTCGCCGGGGCCGGCCGGTTTTCGAAACTTCGCTTTGTCGATGGTCAGAAAAAATAACATGCGCGGCTTCTCGCGCGCCGGCATCTGCCGAAGGCAAAGCACGCATGCGGTCTGCGCCATACCCTCGATCACCAGCACTCCGGGCATGACGGGATTTTCAGGGAAATGGCCGGTGAATTGCGGTTCGTTCATCGTGACGTTTTTGATGCCGATGCCGAATTCATCGCCGCGTATGCCGACGACGCGGTCGACCAACAGGAACGGATACCGGTGAGGCAGCAACCGCAAGATTTCGCGAATGTCGGCGGCGCCAAGAGCCTCGTCGCTCATTCGGGCTCCCCCTTGCGGCCGTCGCCGCCGGCCAGCCGTCGCACGGCGGCGATGCCCTTCATGAAATCGCGCATCGGCTGAGCCGGTGAGCCTAACCAGCGCTCGCCCGCGGGCACGTCATGCATCACTCCGGCTTGCGCACCGAGCTGCGCTCCGGTTCCGATAGTAATGTGATCGGCAATGCCAACTTTGCCGCCGAGCATGACGAAATCTCCCAGCACTGCGCTGCCGGAGATGCCGACCTGGCCGGCAATCAGACAGTGCCGCCCGACGCTGACGTTGTGCGCGATTTGCACGAGGTTGTCGATCTTGGTGCCTTCGCCGATGACGGTATCACGGGTCGAGCCGCGGTCGATGGTGGTATTCGCGCCTATTTCCACGTCGTCCTGGATGATGACCCGACGGCCCTGCGGGATTTTGAGGTGGCCGGCCGACGATGGGAGATAGCCGAACCCATCCTGACCGATGCGAGCACCGGGGTGGATGATGACCCGATCGCCGATCAGAGCATGCGCGACGGTGGCGCCGGGACCGATAACGCAGTCGCGTCCGATCGACACGGACCGGCCGATGGCGACGCCCGCGGCGATCAGCGTTCCCGCACCAATCTCGGCATCCGGACCGATAACGGCGAGCGGATCGACGGTGACGCCGGCTTCCATGCGCGCCTTCGGATGGATGTGCGCCCCGGAAGCGTGTCCAGCCGTTCCAAACAATGATGAGGGTCGCAATATGTCCGAAAACAGCATGCGCGCTACGGTGACGAACGCTCGATAAGGCTTGTCCGTGACCAAAACCGGAAGCCCGGCGGGAGCCGCTTTGATGAAACGCGGCGTCAACAGGCAAACGCCGGCCCGCGTAGTGGCAAGCTCGCCGAGATATTTCGGATGATCCAAAAAACTAATGTCGGATGCCCGCGCCAAGTCGAGCGGAGCGATGTCGCTGATGCGTGCGTCAAGGCGGATGCCGGGTTTCGGCTCGGCACGCGTGAGCGCGACAATCTCCGCGATCGTCAGGCCGCGCGGGGTGGGCAGGAAATCCGGCATCCAACCGGTCTCAAGCGTGCCCGGCGGCCCGATCAGAACCGCGCACCGCCGCCAAACTGGAAGAACTGCGTGCGGTCATAAGACTGCTTAAGGATCGGATAGGCGAAGTCGAAACGCAGCGGACCGAACGGCGAATCCCAGATCAGACTAGCCCCCACGGACACTCGCGGCGCGGACGAATCCGCATACAGCAAGCCGCATCCGCATACGAACGTTGCACCCGTAGACGTGCCAACGAGGCCGTTGACCTCGCCAGTGGAGGGATACTGCGTTTCTCCCTTGTAGCCCCACTCGGAACCTGAATCGACGAAAACGGCGCCGCGAAAGCCGGAATCCTTCGGCAAGAAGTAGAAGGGATACTGAACTTCGATGCTGGCGCCCCAGTACATCGTGCCGCCGAGTGAGTCGTCTGCCCCGCCGACTGTCAGGTCGCGGGGGCCCAAGCCGGCCGGCTGGAAACCGCGGACGAGGTTTTGACCCATCTTGAAGTCGTCGAGAACACTCACGTAGCCATCGTTGGATACGCAGGAGTTCGTTGTTCCAGCAGCCTGCGCCGGACATTTCTTCAAGCCGATCATGTCGCCGCCTTGCAAATGCAGAACGCCGACGAGATCCGAGACAATTTCGTAGTAGCCGCGGAAATCGATGACCGACCGGATATAAGCCGTCGTACCGCCAAGGCCGGCAATGTCCTGGCCAAAATTGACGAGCAGGCCGTTGGTCGGGTGCTTGTTGTTGTCGAGGGTGTTGAACGTCAATCCGTATCCCGGTTGCGAAATGACTTCGGTACCGTAAGAAAGCTCCTCACGGATCGGCAGCGCGGCGATGTAGATCGGCGAATTGTTCGCGTACAGACAGTTCGACTGAAAATTTGCCGAATTCCAACCCGGATAAGCTGCGAGGATACCGCCCGGAACGCCGAGCGAAGCCGCGGCGAGCGCAACGGGTGTCGGGAAGGTCGATGTGAAGTTCGGGTTGAGATTGGTGCAGTCGTCCAAACCCGACGCCAGCGAAATTTGCTGCGCGTAGATCGAATAGCGCAATTGCAGAGTTAAGTCTTCGCGCAGCGGAATGCCGAACTTCAGGTTCGTACCGTAGTTGCTCGTTCCATACGAGAGGTACGGGCTTGCCAACGTTTGCCGGGCGAACAAATCGATGCCCGCCGACATCCGATAATCGAGGAAATAGGGTTCGACGAAGTTGAACTCGACGCCACGGACGTACTGGCCGGCAGTGAGCGAAGCTCGTGCATAGCGGCCGGTCCCCAACAGGTTGCGTTCGGAGACGGACACCTGGCCCATGAAGCCGTCCGCGGTTGAGTATCCGCCCATGACCGAGAAGTCGCCGGTCGATGTTTCTTCAACATCGACGTTGATCACCACGCGGTCAGGCGCCGAGCCCGGCTCGTTGGTGATTTTGACCGACTTGAAGAAATTGAGGTTTTTGATGCGGCGTTCAGCGCGATCGACGAGAGCGCGGTTGTACGGGTCGCCCTCGGAAATATCGAACTCGCGCCGAATCACGTAATCGCGCGTTCGCGTATTGCCGCGGATGTTGATGCGTTCGATGTAGGCCCGCACCCCTTCGTCAACGACAAATAAGACACTGACCGAACGGGTCTGCGGATTGCGATCGCCGCGCGGCCTCACCGTGGCGAACGGATAGCCGTGTTTCGCAATCTCGACTGTCAACTCCTCGACGGTCTTTTCGATCGCGTCGGCGTTGTAAATGTCGCCTTGATGCATCCGCAGCGCCGACACAAGGGACCGGGTGTCCAGGGCACGGATATTGGATTGAACGTCGACCGTCCCGAAGCGATAGAGCGGTCCTTCCTCGATGTTGAAAGTGATAATGAAACCCTTTTTCGCCGGGTCATACTCGCCAGTCGCCGAAACGACCTGAACGTCGGCATAGCCGTGGCTGAGATAGAACCGCCGAATCAAATCGCGATCGGCCTCGATGCGATCTGCATCGTACACGTCGGTCGTTTGCAGGAAGCTGAGGATATTCGAGGTCGAGGTTTTGATCACCTCTTTCAAACGGTAGTCGGAATAGGCGTGATTGCCGACGAAGTTGATCGTTTTAACCCCGGTCTTCTCGCCTTCCTTAACCTCGAAGATCAGGTCGACGCGATTATTCGGCCGCTCGATGATCTTGGGAACGACGGTAACGTCAAATCGGCCATTGCGATGATAGACTTCGATGATGCGCTGCACGTCGGCCTGAACGGCGGCGCGGGACAGCGTGCCGCGTGCTTTCGACTGGATTTCCTGCTGCAGTTGCTCGTCTTTGATTTTGTTGTTGCCCTCAAAAGCAAGGCGATCGATGACCGGCGCTTCGACGACGGTGACAACGAGCCGGCCGCCCTGCTGCGAAATATGAATGTCCTGGAACAGGCCGGAGGCGTAGAGCGCCTTTAGGGCGCTGTCGACCTTCGCCGCGTCGACGTGCTCGCCCGGCGCGACCTTGAAATACGAGCGGATCGTGTCCGCTTCGACGCGGCGATTGCCTTCGATAACAATCGAACTGGCGGCCGCGCCGCCATCGGCGCGCTGCGCCGCAGCCGGACCGCAAACATCACCGAATATTACCCCAACGAGGAGCAAGCCGGCCACGACAAGCCCTCGTCCTACCCGCACACACATGTCCATGCGCAAAGCGCCCTATTCCCCTTCGTGGCCGCCCCCAGAGTGGCGGGTTGCTCCAAGTCTCCCTCGGTCTACTAAAGACGACGTTTCTCCTATTCTCTTTTTATCCCCGCCCCGCGCCAAGGGTGATGGGTCACCCCGGCGGATTATGACTCATGACGTCGTCAGATGAACGATGTCATTGAAAGTTGCAAATATCATCAACATCAGGACGATGGCGAGCCCGATGCGAAAGCCGACTTCCTGGGCACGCTCGGATAACGGACGTCCACGGACCCCTTCGATTATATAGAACAAAAGGTGGCCGCCATCGAGCAGCGGGATGGGAAAGAGGTTGAGTAGCCCAATGGACACCGAAAGCACAGCGGCCAGCTGAATGAGCGGGACGAAGCCGAAGCTCGCCACCTGCCCCGACATCTGGGCGATGCGAATCGGGCCGCCGAGCTGACTGGCCGCTTCACGGCCGCTGAGTACCCCGACGATATAGTTTAGCGTGCGGTCGATGACGGACCAAGTCTCCTGCAGGGCCATCCAGACCGCCTCAGGGGGGGCGACCGGATGGAGCTTTAAATCCTCGGCGGCCATTGACCTAGTGATGCCGAGGATGCCGATACGCTGCACGTTGCCGAAATTGTCTTTGACCTCTTTGAGCGCCGGTGTGGCCTTGAGGACACGTTGCAAACCATCGTGCTCGACGGTCACATTGAGCGTTTCGCCAGCGCTGGTGCTGACAATGCGCTGCATATCGCTAAAGCTGTCGATGGCGTGCCCATCTATGGCGACAACGAGGTCGCCGGGCTGAAAGCCAGCCGCCGCGGCGGCGCTGCCCGCCTGTACGGTATCGACCCGCGCGCTCATCGTCTGCTTGCCGTACAGCGCGAACACGCAGGCAAAGATGATGACGGCCAAAACGAAATTGGCCGCCGGTCCGGCAACGACAATGGCGATACGCTTGAGCACGGGCTGGAACATGAAAGTGCGCGCCCGCTGGTCGGCGTTCAGATCCGTCGGCGTTTGGCCGGGCGCACTGGCGACATTTTCGTCGCCGAAGAATTTCACGAACCCCCCAAGCGGGATGGCGGAGATTTTCCAGCGCGTGCCGTAGCGGTCGTTGAACCCGATGATTTCAGGACCGAAGCCGATGGAGAAAACCAGAATTTGCACGCCGCACCAGCGTGCAACCAGGAAGTGCCCAAGCTCGTGGAAGAATACCACCAGGCTGAGGACGAAAAGGAAGGGAATAACGTAGCCGACGATGCCGCCGCCAAACATGTGCAGATGCGACAAAACGTACGACCCCATAACGTTACCAGCCCCCCGACGCCTTGATTTGGCCCGTTCCCCGTTTGGCGAAGCTAAGATGCCATTGCGGCAATTTCGGGCACGAGGCCGATCGCCAGCTTGCGCGCGCCTTGGTCAATGGCGACCGCGTCTTCGATGGATTGTGGCTCGGCCATGGAACCTTGTCGCCCCGCGGCATCAAGCGTCGCTTCGACGAGTGCGGGGATGCCGCCGAACCCCAGCCGACGGCCGACGAATTCCCGGACCGCGATTTCGTTCGCGGCATTGAGCACGGTCGGAGCGGCGCCGCCGGCAGCAAGCGCTTTGCGCGCCAGCGCCAGCGCCGGGAAGCGCACCACGTCGGGCTCTTCGAACGACAGCGTGGCGACGCGGGCGAGATCAAGCCGCGCCGCCGGAGTCGCCATGCGCGCCGGCCACGCCAAACAATGCGCAATTGGAATGCGCATATCCGGAGAGCCGAGCTGAGCAACGACTGATCCATCGCGAAACTCCACCAAACCGTGAACAACCGATTGCGGGTGGACGACGACATCGAGCTCATCGGGCGCCAACCCGAACAGGTGATGGGCTTCGATCAACTCAAGGCCTTTGTTCATGAGTGTAGCCGAGTCGATGGTAACTTTCGGCCCCATCGACCAGGTCGGGTGTTTGAGCGCCTGCTCCACCGTGACCCTGCTGATGGCCTCGCGCGTCCACGTACGGAACGGGCCGCCCGACGCCGTGAGCACGATCCGCCGGACGTCTTCGCGAGGGCCTGCACCCAGAGCTTGGAAGATCGCGTTGTGCTCGGAATCGACCGGGAGCACATTGGCGCCAGCGGCGGCGGCCTTGCGCATAAAAAGCGCTCCGGCGCAAACGAGGCATTCCTTGTTAGCTAACGCCACCGTGGCGCCGCGCTCGGCGGCGGCGAGCGTAGGCTTGAGGCTCGCGGCGCCGGTAATCGCGGCCATGACCCAATCCGCCGGCCGCTGGGCGGCTTCTACAATCGCGTCCGGTCCGGCGCCCGGTTCAATATTCGAACCCGACAATTCCGCTTTGAGCTCACCATAGGCCGCAGGATCGGCGACGACCGCAAAGCGCGCGCCAAGTTCGCGAGCAAGCTTTGCCAGCGCGGTCGCGTTGCGATCAGCGGTTACCGCCTCGACCAGATAACGGCCGACCTCTTGCCGCAAAAGATCGATCGTGCTCGCGCCGATCGAGCCGGTGGCGCCGAGCAGCGTTACGCTTCTCGGCACGGAAGCCAATTCAACTCTGGCCAACGGTTGCTTACGCTTCATCGCCTTACCATACCAGCAAGCCAGTGGCCGGCGCAGCCGTTCCGTTCCGCAGCGCGCCTATAACAAGAGCGAAAATGGCGGCCACGAGAAACCCGTCGAGCCGATCCATAAGTCCGCCGTGACCGGGAATGAGCGCGCCCGAATCTTTCGCGCCGAAACGCCGTTTGATTGCGGATTCAAGCAAATCACCGGCTTGCGCCAGAACCGACAACAACAGCGCCATTGCCCCGATGATCCCCAGCCTACCGATCCCGACCGTATAAGCGACACCAATGCCGGCCGCCACCCCCCCGGCCAGTCCCCCTATCGCGCCGGACCACGTCTTTTTCGGACTGATGCCTGGCGACAACAGCGGACCGCCGACCAGGCGTCCGCAGCAAAAGGCGAAAATGTCGGTCGCCCAAACAGTTGCGAACAAAAGTAGAAGCGCGCTGAGACCCCAATCCGGATCACGCCGCAATAGCGCGGGCCCAAGGAGCGCCGCGCCTGCGTAGACCACCCCGCCCGATGCCCACCCTGCGGCTCGCTTGTCACCCCCGCCGCGGCCACGCAGGGCGGATAGGAGAGCCGCAACGACCGCGCCGATGACAATGGCAAGGAGCGCCACATTCGGCAAAGCGAGCCCGGCGAGAAGCGCCGCGGCGACAAGGCCAAGAGTCCCGGGTACGAGAATCCGCGACGCCGTATTTTCGGCGACCAGCCAAGTCCATTCGTAAAGAATGCCCAGCGCGCCGAGAAAGCATAACGCGAGGAAGGGCCAGCCGCCGATATAAGTCAGGAGCAGGACCGCAGGAGCCAGAACGGCGGCGGAGACTACGCGCAACGCGAGGTTACGCCCGCGGTTTTCGTGCGACTGGATATCGCTGTCGCGACGCCGGCTGTCGCGCTGATCGGCCTCGATCACGGCGCGATCTTCATGATCCGGTGTTCGCCGCCAAGCCGCCGAAGCGGCGCTCGCGACGCCGGTACTCCGCGATCGCGCCCTCCAAAGCAGCGCGATCGAAATCGGGCCAATTGATCGGGACGAAAACCAGCTCGCTGTATGCTGCCTGCCAGAGCAAAAAGTTTGACAGCCGCTGCTCACCGCTGGTGCGAATGATCACATCGGGATCGGCAATGTCAGGCGCGTGCAAATAGGTTCCAATCCGGTCAGCGGTTACCTCGTCGGCAGAGAGCCGGCCGGCGGCTACTTCCAGAGCGAGCCGCCGTGCGGCTTGAGCGATTTCCTGGCGGCCGCCGTAGTTGAAGGCGACAACGAGCGTGAGCCCATCGTTCCCGCGGGTCAAATCCTCAGCCTCCTGCAAGAGAAGGCAGATATCCCGATCAAGCCCGGCGCGCTCGCCGATGACGCGCACCCGCACATTATTCCGATGCAACTCGGCCAAATCATTTCGGACAAACCGGCGAAGCAGGCCCATCAGATCCAGAATTTCCGACGGGGGCCGGGACCAGTTCTCCGAGCTGAAGGAGAAGATGGTCAAAACGGAAATGCCAAGTTCGCCCGCCGCGCGCACAGTCCTGCGCAGGGCTTCTACGCCGCGGCGATGGCCCTCGACCCGCGGTAGTCCACGCGCGGCTGCCCAGCGACCGTTCCCGTCCATAATGATGGCAACATGCCGCGGCACATCGAAGCCGTCGTCCCCACCCGGCAACGGCTCGCTAGCGCTGTTTCTCGATCGTGCGGCGTCGCTCAAACCGTCATGATCTCCTTTTCTTTGCCGGCAAGGAGCTTGTCGACATCGCCGATGGTCGTGTCGGTCACCTTCTGCACCTCACCGGACTGACGGGTGTGCTCGTCCTCGCTGATCTTGTGGTCCTTCTCCAGTTTCTTGAGAAGATCGAGGCCATCGCGCCGAACATGACGCACGGCAACGCGCGCGGCCTCGGCATATTTGTGCGCAACTTTGACGATTTCCTTGCGCCGCTCCTCATTGAGTTCGGGAATGCGCAGCTTCAACACATGACCCTCGGTCGACGGCGACAGTCCGAGATTGGCGGCCGAGATTGCTTTCTCCACCGCGTGGACCTGCGAACGATCCCACACCTGCACGCTGAGCAGCCGGGGTTCCGGAACTGTGACCGTCGCCAGCTGATTAAGCGGCATGTGGCTGCCATAAGCCTCCACCTGGACGTGATCGAGCAAAGCCGACGACGCTCGTCCGGTACGCAGGCCGGAAAGCTCCTGTTTGAGCGACGCTATAGCGCCCTGCATGCGGCGCTTGAGGTCATTCATGTCAAACGTCGTTGCCATGGCGCCCTCCCATAGTTGATTCAAGGCCGCTTTCGCCCGGCCACCCCGTTTTAGCCGACAGTGGTAAAGTGACCCTTGCCGCGCAATACGGCCTCGATCGCACCCGGCTCGCGGATCGAAAAAACGATGATAGGCATGTGGTTCTCCCGGGCAAGCGCGAAGGCCGTCGCGTCCATGATTTTCAGGTTGCGATCGAGTGCCTCTTGGTGGGAGAGCCGCTCGTAGCGTTTCGCCGCAGCGTCCCTTTTCGGATCGGCGGTGTAGACCCCATCGACATCGGTTGCCTTGAACACGGCGTCGCAGCTCATCTCGGCAGCGCGCAGGATCGCGGTGGTGTCGGTGGTAAAATAGGGATTCCCGGTGCCCCCGGCAAAAATGATGACTCGTCCATCATCGAGATGGCGAAGCGCCCGCTGGCGTTCGTAGGTCTCGCAAACTTGCGGCATGGCAAGCGCCGACATGGTGCGGGCGCTCACGCCTGCGCGCTCAACGGCGGCTTCGAGAACGAGCGCGTTCATAACGGTCGCCAGCATTCCCATCGCGTCCGCGGTCGGCCGCGACAGTCCGTCCTCGGAAATCTGGGCGCCACGCAGAATGTTGCCGCCACCGACCACAATGCCGAGTCCGATTTTCAAAGCATGGCAGGCGGCCAGGTCGGCGGCGAAACGGTCGATGGTCGCCTGATGGATGCCGAATTTCTCGACGCCGCTCAGCGCTTCGCCGGAGAGCTTGACGATCACCCGTCGGTAGTTCGGCCTTGCCATCGAATGATGGTCCGCCCTCTATGGCCCGGATTGAATGCCAACCCGAAGCCGCTCGATACAGTCCGTCGATCAATCCACCTTGTCCCGCAAAGTTATTGCGGGCGGGCCAAGGCGGCAACTTCGCCGCCGAAATCGCCCGTGGGCCGATCAATGCCTTCGCCGAGCGCATAGCGCACAAATCCGGTAACGCGGATCGGCGCACGCACTTTGCCCTCACTCTCTTTCATCGCCTGGGCGACGTTCTTCTTTCCGCCTTCGTCGAAAATAAACTGCTGCTCGAGCAGGCAGACTTCTTTGTAGAACGTCTTAAGGCCGGATTCGACGATCTTGTCGACGACGTTTGCCGGTTTTCCCTGGGCCTTGAATTTGTCCGCGAGCACGTTCTTTTCGCGCTCGACAACCGCCGGGTCGAGCCCCGAGGGCTCGATCGCCTGCGGGTTGGCGGAGGCAACTTGCATCGCAACCATGCGGCCGAAGGCTTTTAACTCGTCGGTATCGCCGTCCGATTCCAGAGCAACGATCACGCCGATCCGGCCAAGCCCGTCCGACACCGCGTTGTGAACGTAACTTGCCACCACCCCTTTGCCGATCGACAGCGAGGCGGCGCGCCGCAGCGTCATGTTTTCCCCGACCTTGGCGATCGTCTCGGTGATGGCGTCGGCCGCGGTGCGATCGCCGACGCGTGCGGCAAGAATCTTCTCCACGTCGGCGCCGGAGGTCAGTGCGACGTCGGCGATCATCTTGACGAGGCCCTGAAACAGGTCGTTGCGGGCTACGAAATCGGTTTCCGAATTGACCTCGACGACAGCCGCTTTGTTCGCGGCGAGCGCGATGCCGATGAGACCTTCGGCGGCGATACGGCCGGCTTTTTTTGCCGCCTTGGCCAACCCTTTTTTGCGCAGCCAATCGACCGCGGCTTCGAGATCGCCTCCGGTCTCGCCGAGCGCCGCTTTGCAATCCATCATTCCGGCTCCGGTCTTGTCCCGAAGCTCTTTCACCATGCCGGCGCTAATATTCGCCATTGCTGTCGATCCTCATACATTCGTCGTCGCCAGCGAAAAAAATTCGCACGGGCCGCCAAGGCTTGTTCACCCGCTCGCCGTGTCGCGCCCAACAACGACCGCGCGAGCCTACTCGGTCTCGGTCGCCACCTGCTCCTTGGCGCGGGCAATCCAGCCTTCGACACGCCCCGGCAACCCGACTTCCTCGCCGATCTTATGTGCGGCTATCGGAGACAATTCGGCGATCTGCCAAACGTGAAAGACGCCGAGATCATTGAGTTGCTTCTCGATCGCGGGCGACACGCCGGGAAACTTCTTAAGATCGTCGGCCACTCCCCGCGGGCCGGACAGCGGCGCAAAGCCGAGCTTGTCGGCCTCGGCGGGAATTTCCTCAGTGATCTGCGGCTCAGCCTGTGCGCCGAGATCGATCCGTTCGCCCTGAGCCCGCGAAATGCCGTCGATCACTGCCTTGGCGATCAGATCGCAATAGAGCGTAATGGCGCGGCTGGCGTCATCGTTGCCTGGCACGACGTAAGTGATGCCTTCGGGGTCGCAGTTGGTGTCGACTACTGCGGCAACCGGCACGCCGAGGCGGCGCGCTTCCTTGATCGCGATGTCTTCTTTGTTGGTGTCAATCACGAACACGAGGTCGGGAAGACCACCCATGTCCTTGATTCCACCAAGCGCCCGGTCGAGCTTGTCGCGCTCACGCTGCAGCGTCAGCCGCTCCTTTTTCGTATAGCCCTGCGCTTCGTTGGACGAGAGCATTTCGTCCAGCGTGCGCAGCCGCTTGATCGAATTGGAGACGGTCTTCCAGTTGGTCAGCGTGCCGCCGAGCCACCGCGAATTGACGTAATATTGCGCCGATCGCTTCGCGGCTTCCGATATCGCATCCTGCGCCTGCCGCTTGGTGCCGACGAACAGAATGCGCCCACCGTGCGCAACCGTGTCAGAAACGGCCTGCAGCGCACGGTGCAGCATCGGCACGGTTTGCGTCAGATCGACGATGTGGATGTTGTTGCGGGTGCCGAAGATGTACTCAGACATCTTCGGATTCCAACGATGGGCCTGATGGCCGAAGTGAACGCCAGCCTCCAAGAGCTGGCGCATGCTGTAATCGGGCAGCGCCATAACCTATTCTCCGGTTAATCCGCCGCGGACCGCTGAGTCCGAGCCTTTCGGCCGGACACCGGACGGCTGTTTAAGGCCAAGGTCCGCGTGTGAAGTTGTGGAGCTTATATAGCGATCCGCCCCAATGACGCAACTTGAACATTAGCTGCCCGAAGCCGGCGATCGGCCCGGTTAATACCCCCTGCGGCGGCGCTTCTTGGCGGCCTTCTTAGCTGCGAGGCGGGCCGCGGCGGCCGCGTCGAAGCCCTCGTGCGCGGCTGGCGGCATGGCGCTTTGGGCGGGGCTGGCTTTGGCACGATCGAGGACAAAACGGGCGTAGTCGTCCATATCGCCGGCAAAGGGCTTGATGTGTCCGCCGGCGGTGAGCCACAGCCGATCCGCCACGAGCTCAAGAAGCGAGCGATCGTGGGTGATGAGAATGACGGCGCCTTCGTAATCGTTGAGCGCATCGAGCAACGCGCGGCGGCTGTCGATGTCGAGATGGTTCGTCGGCTCGTCGAGGATCAACAGGTGCGGCGCCTGCATCGCAACCAGGTTCAACAGCAGCCGGGCGCGCTCGCCGCCTGAAAGATTGGCGACGGTCGTCTCCTGCTTGTCGAAGGACAGGCCGAATCGCGCGAGCCGCGAGCGGCGCGACGATTCACTGTCGTCCGGTCGCTCGCGCCGCAGGATGTCGAGCGGCGTATCTTCCGGATCCAGCGCCTCGATCTGGTGCTGATGGAACCAGCCGACGCGGATTCGCTGCTCGCGATTCATGCGGCCCGCCTGCAGTGGCAGCGCGCCGGCAATCATCTTGGCGAAGGTCGACTTGCCGGCGCCGTTGACGCCCAGCAACCCGATACGGTCGTCGACGTCGAGACGTAGATTGAGATTGCGGAGGACCGCGGCGCCGTTGTAGCCGACCGCGGCGCCTTCGAGGTGAAGCAAAGGCGGCGCCAGCGGTCGCGTCGGCGACGGCAGCGTAAACGGCGCGACGCGTTCCTCCAGCACCTCGGCGATCGGCTCCAATTTGGCGAGACGCTTGATACGGGACTGGGCTTGCGTTGCCTTGCTGGCTTTGGCGCGGAATCGATCGATAAAGCGCTGCAGGTGCGCCCGCTCGGCGTCCTGTTTGGCTTTGGTCGCTGCCTGCAGCCGGGCCTTTTCCGCGCGGCGGATTTCGAAGTCGTTGTAGCCGCCGGTGTAGAGATCGAGTTTGCCGTTGCTAAGGTGGAGGATCGCGTTCACCGAATTGTTCAGAAGCTCGCGGTCATGGCTGATAATCAACGCGGTGTGCGGGTATTTCGTCAGCCGCGCTTCCAGCCACAAGGCGCCTTCGAGATCGAGATAGTTGGTCGGCTCGTCGAGCAGCAGCAAATCGGGCTCCGCGAACAGCGCGGCTGCCAGAGCCACGCGCATGCGCCAGCCGCCGGAGAACTCAGCCATGGGGCGGTCGAGGTCGGCATTGGAGAAACCAAGCCCGCTCAAGATCTCAGCGGCACGCGCCGGCGCGCGATCCGCATCAATGGCGTTGAGTTGCTGGTAGATGTCCGCGAGCTCTTCAGGCTCGGCGACATCCAATGCGGCGTTGAGTGCTTCGCGCCGCGTATCGGCGGCAAGGACGGTGTCGAGCAGGCTTGTCGGCGTCGCCGGGTGCTCCTGATCGACCGAGCCAATTCGCGCAGACTTCGGCAGCAGTATTTCACCGCCCAGCGGAACCAGATCGCCGACAATGAGCTTGAACAGCGTCGATTTCCCTACCCCGTTGCGCCCGATCAGCCCGACTTTTGTTCCGGCCGGAATCGACACACTCGCGGAATCGAAGAACCGCCGGCCCCAGGCGTCAAAGATGAGGTTCTCGATTCGAAGCATAAAGCCGGCGCCGACGATGCGTGATTAACCACGGGGGGTTTTAAGGGGAAGCGGCGACGTCTTACCTCGCCGCGCGTGAGATAGCGAGCGGCAAGAAAAAATTCAAATCGGCCGCCGCCATGCAGCGAAATTACCTGCGAGAGCGGCTTGGCTAAAGCGCCTCGACGGTGACGACCCCCCTCACCGCCTTAATCGCGCCGGCGATCTGCGGCGACACCTTAAAGCGGCCCGGAAGCTTGACCTCGACTTCGTTGCCGTTGCCGAGCATCAGCACCATGCTCACTTCGCCATTGCCCTGCTCCGATCCATTACTTCCATTGCGGGCGGCCGGAAGCCTGATGGGCTCGAGGCGCTTTGCCACCCCCTCGATCGGCGCGTCGTCGCGCAGGAAGACGCGCAACCCCATTTGCACCTTGGTTGCCGCTGCATCGAGCCCTTCGACCGATTGGATCCGGGCGCGCACTTCGTCGCCCTGCACTTCGGCGGTGAGGAACAGCAATACGGCAGTCCCGGGCTCAAGGAGATCGCGGTAAGCCGCAAGCCCTTCCGCAAACAGCACGGCCTCGTAGTGACCGCTGGGATCGGACAGACCGATGATCCCCATCTTGGTGCCATTCCTGGTGCGGCGCTCGGTGCGCGCGACGACAGTGCCGGCGACGCGGCCGCCGGTCGCGCCCGCCTTTACCGCGCGGGCAAATTCGATCCATTGCTGGACACGCAGCCGCTTGAGGGCCGCAGTGTAATCGTCGAGCGGATGTCCGCTGAGAAAGAAGCCGACCGCCTCGTACTCGCGCTTGAGATGCTCCGCCGGCAGCCACGGCTCGATGTCGGGCAAGTTCAAAGGTTCGGGGGCTGCCGCGCCGCCGAAAAGCTCCGACTGGCCGCTGCTGGCATCCTCGTGCGCGCGTTGCGCCGTCGCCAAAATGCCGTCGACCGCGGCAAGCACGCGCGCGCGATTGGCGTCAAAACCATCGAAGGCACCCGCCGCGACCAGGCTCTCGAGCACGCGCCTGTTGACCGCTCGCGGATTGGCGCGCCGCGCAAAGTCACCGAGATCCCGGAACGGCTGCGCCTCGCGCGCGGTGACTATGGTCTCGACCGCCTGGCGGCCGACGCCGCGCAGTGCAGCCAGCGCGTAGTAAATCGTGTTGCCGTCGACATCGAACGCGACCCCTGAGCGGTTGATCGAGGGTGGCTCGACCTTGATGCCAAGCCGCTCCGCCTCGGCGCGGAATTCGGCGAGCTTATCGGTATTGCCCATGGCCAGCGTCATGGACGCGGCCAGGAATTCGACCGGATGGTTGGCTTTCATATACGCGGTTTGATACGCGACCAGCGCGTAGGCCGCCGCGTGGCTCTTGTTGAAGCCGTAGTCGGCGAACCGCGCCAGCAATTCGAAAATTGTCTCCGCTTGCGCGGCATCCACACCACCGTTGAGGCAGCCGGAGACGAAATGCTTGCGCTGCGCTTCCATCTCCTTGCGGATCTTCTTGCCCATGGCGCGGCGCAATTGATCGGCTTGTGCAAGCGAATAACCGGCGAGCACCTGGGCAATCTGCATCACCTGTTCCTGGTAGATGATGACGCCATAGGTTTCCCGCAGGATCGGCTCCAGCCGCGGGTGAATAAAGTCGGGCTGCTCAACGCCGTGCTTGCGCGCGCAATAAGTCGGAATATTCGCCATTGGTCCGGGGCGATAGAGCGCGACCAGCGCGATGATGTCCTCGAAACGATCAGGCCGCATGTCGATGAGCGCGCGGCGCATGCCGGCGCTTTCAACCTGGAACACCCCGACCGTGTCGCCGCGGGCAAGCATGTCGTAGGACTTCACATCGTCGAGCGGCAGATCGCCGAGATCGACTTCGACGCCGCGCCGCCGCACCATTTTCACTGCAAGATCGAGAACGGTCAGCGTGGTAAGGCCGAGAAAGTCGAACTTCACAAGTCCGGCCGGCTCGACCCACTTCATGTTGAACTGGGTCACCGGCATCAGGGATTTTGGATCGCGATAGAGCGGGACCAGTTCCACGAGCGGCCGGTCGCCGATGACGATACCGGCGGCGTGTGTCGAGGCGTGGCGGGTCAAACCTTCGAGTTTCTGCGCGATATCGAATGCGCGGCGTACCACCGGATCGCGATCGCGTTCGGCCTGCAGCCGCGGCTCGTCGTCGATGGCGCGCGCGAGCGTAATCGGATTGAGCGGATTTTGCGGCACCAGCTTGCAGAGCTTGTCCACCTGCCCGTACGGCATCTGCAGAACGCGGCCGACGTCACGCAACACGCCGCGCGCTTGCAGCGTGCCGAAGGTAATGATCTGCGCGACGTGATCGCGCCCGTACTTTTCCTGCACGTAACGAATGACTTCGTCGCGCCGGTCCTGACAAAAATCGATGTCGAAGTCCGGCATGGAAATGCGTTCGGGATTGAGAAATCGCTCGAACAGGAGCTCAAAGCGCATCGGATCGAGGTCGGTAATGGTCAGCGCGTAAGCGACCAGCGAACCGGCACCCGAGCCCCGGCCCGGCCCGACCGGAATGCCCTGCGCCTTCGCCCATTGGATAAAATCGGCGACGATCAAAAAGTACCCGGCGTATTTCATGTTCTCGATGACGCCGAGTTCGAAGGTCAACCGCTCCCGGTAATCCTCGACGGAATGACCGGGCGCAACCGGATGCCGTTCCAGACGGCGCTCGAGCCCTGCCGCAGCCGCGCGGCGCAATTCCTCCGACTCGTCATTTCCGCGCCCGGCGCCGACGCCGGCGGTCTGATCGTCGGCACTTGATTTTGGCCCCGCGGAAAACCGCGGCAGAATGGGCGCAAGGGTCCGCGGACGAAACGAGCAGCGTTCGGCAATCTCGACGCTGGCCGCCAAAGCCTCCGGGAGATCGGCGAACAGGGTGGCCATTTCGCCGCGAGTCTTGAAGCGGTGCTCGGCGGTAAGCTGGCGGCGTTCCCCATCGGCCACGAGTTTGCCCTCGGCGATGCAAAGCAACGCATCGTGCGCTTCGTAATCATCGCGTGCGGCAAAGAACGGTTCGTTCGCGGCAACGAGTGGAATGCCACGGGAATAGGCCAGTTCGATCAGACCGGACTCCGCGGCACGTTCGCTGGAAATGCCGTGACGCTGCACCTCGATATAGAGCCGGTCGCCAAACAGTCGCTGCAGTTCAATGCACCGTGATTGCGCCAGCGCCTCCTGCCCTGTGGCGATTGCAATATCGAGCGGACCGCCCGGACCGCCGGTGAGCGCGATCAGCGAGTCTGTTTCGTCGGTGAGCCAGTCGAGCTTCAGCTGCGGCTTTTCGGTCGGTGCCGTTTCCAGATAAGCCCGCGAACAAAGACGCATCAGGCTCCGATAACCGCGTTCGCGGGCGGCAAGCAGTACAACCCTTGGGCAATCGCGTCCGCCGGCCGGTGTGCGATTGTCCTGATCGCCGAAATCAACGCCGAGCGTGCAGCCGACAATCGGCTGAATGCCCGAGCTTGCCATTTTCTCGGAGAATTCCAGCGCGCCGAACATGTTGTCGGTGTCGGTGAGCGCCAAGGCAGGCTGCCGGTCCTTCTTGGCGAGTTCCGCCAAGCGGGCGATGGTCAGCGCCCCCTCGAGCAGCGAGTAAGACGAATGCACGTGCAGATGCACAAAACCGGGACCGGCGGCGGCCGCAGCAGGCATGGCAACAAACTCACGAATAATGATTCCGGAAAATCGACAATGCTGGATCGCACGCGGCCCTGTCTATGGCGGAAGCCGGCACGCTTCCCATACCGCACAGAAACATGCGCTCAGGCTTCCGCGGGCGTCGCTTAGACGACGGCGAGGACTTGAGCCCACACCGCAACCATGGCCAGGAACAAGGTGATCGAAGCAAGGGCTAAAGCTTCTTCTGCAACGGCACGAACCATGGATTATCTCCTCGGAACAATAAGGGAACATAGTTCTCTTATTGTTCTCGGTTCGATCCGTCAAGCGATGCTTTGAGCAGCGGGTGGGCTAGTTAAGAAAGCCTAAAGCGCGGATTTTCTGACCAGCAAGATGGCGACCGTTGAACCGGACCAACGGCTCATCCAACTCCGTCTCTCTCGCTTCGGCCAAAAGAAGCCATCCAACAAAATTGAGTATGATGGCTGCAACAAAACCAACCACAAACATGAGCATGGGCATCTCCCGGGTGTGCGGTGGCTTGTTGCCGCGAATCGCGCTTCCGGGAACATCTTCGCAAATTCAGACAGTTGAGCATAGAGCGTCCACAGTCGCGCACAGCCGCGCCGTTGTTTGAAAGCGCTTGACTTGACTCGCTTGAAAACAGTGCCGCGATTCGCGTCGAAATTTGCGAGCTGCGGTTATGAGCCGCGGCAGCTTAGACTTTTCCAAAGGCGGGTTCGTCCAAAGGCTTGGCATTTCGAAAAAAGCGGGGCTACGGTCCCCGCCGTCGAGTTTTTTTTCCATCAACTTTAGTCGTCGCGACAACCACGGGCGAGAAGAAGACTATGCGAAAGCTCTCAATCACACTGGCTGCCGCGGCGCTTGCCTTGAGCATGACCGCGTTGACCGTCAATGCGCAATCGCAGGGCGCCGCGACCCTGAACGCGCAGGCGCAGAATGCGACCATCGTTCACAAGGCCGCTTGCTTCGGATATGGCCGGTGGTGTCCGCCGGGCATGCACCGGGTGTGCGGCGCGTATCGCTGCTGGTGCCGCCCCTGCTAAGCGGCACCACGCGAAGGACGTAATGCGAGGCCGCCCGCGGGCGGCCTCGATCTTTTTCAGGGTAGTTCTACAACCGCGCCATCGCGGATGGTCACGCGCCGGTCCATCTTGGCGGCAATGTCGAGATTGTGCGTAGCCACAATCGCGGCAAGGCCGGAGGCGCGAACCAAGTCGCTGAGCGTCGCGAAGACATGCTCCGAGGTCTTCACATCGAGATTGCCGGTAGGCTCGTCCGCCAAAAGGATGCGCGGCGCGTTGGCCACCGCCCGCGCGATGGCGACGCGCTGCTGTTCGCCGCCGGAAAGCTCCGCAGGGCGGTGCGTAAGGCGCTCCTTGAGGCCGAGATAGCTCAACAATTCAGCCGCCCGCTTGGCCGCGTCAATGCGGCCAAATCCGCGGATCATTTGCGGCAGCATCACGTTCTCCACCGCCGAAAATTCCGGCAGCAAATGATGGAACTGATAGACGAAGCCGATGTCGGCGCGGCGTATCCGCGTGCGTTGGCTGTCACTCATGTGCGAGGTAGCGACCGAGTCGATATACACCTCGCCGGTATCGGCGTGCTCCAGCAAGCCGGCAATGTGGAGCAGCGTCGATTTGCCAGCGCCGGAAGGAGCGATCAGCGCCACCGACTGGCCGCGCCATATGGCCAGCTCGGCGCCTTTCAGGATTTCGAGTGTGTTGCCGCCCTGACGAAAGCGCCGCGTGATCGCATGCAAAAAAACGATCGGATATTCTTCGCCGGCCGCCACCGCTGCCGGCACAGTCTCCGTGCGAGTTGTCGTCTCATCCATTGCGGCTGATCATTCGTAGCGGAGCGCTTCGACGGGATCGAGCCGCGCTGCCCGCCACGACGGATAGAGCGTTGCCAACAGGGAGAGTCCGAGCGCCATCACCACAACCGCCGTGGTTTCGGCCGGATTCATGTCGGCAGGCAGGCGCGACAGGAAGTACAGCTCCGGCGAGAACAGCTCGGTATTGGTCAGCCACGACAGGAAGTGCCGGATCGATTCGATATTCAGGCAGATGATGGTGCCAAGGAGGAATCCGACCAGCGTTCCCAAGACTCCGATGGCGGCGCCGGTGATGAGAAAGATGCGCATGATCGCCCCCTGCGTCGCACCCATGGTGCGAAGGATGGCGACGTCGCTCCCCTTGTCCTTCACCAGCATGATCAGGCCGGACACGATGTTGAGCGCCGCCACCAGCACAATCAGCGTCAGGATCAAAAACATGACGTTACGTTCGACCTGCAACGCGTTGAAGAAGGTGGCGTTGCGCTGCCGCCAGTCGATCATGTAGATCGGCCGGCCTGCCGCCTCGGTAATCAAAGCGCGATACCGGTCGACCCGATCCGGGTCGTCGGTATAGACCTCTATCGCGGTGACGTCGCCCGCGCGGTTGAAATAGGCCTGCGCCTCAGGCAGCGGCATGAACACAAACGCGGCGTCGTATTCGGACATGCCGATCTCGAACACCGCGGCTATCCGGTACGCCTTGATGCGTGGCGTCGTGCCCATTGGCGTTACCGCCCCGCGCGGCGCCACCAGCGTGAGATTGTCTCCGGCGCGCAGCGAGAGCTGCTCGGCGAGGCGGCTGCCGATGGCAATGCCTTGACCGGCGTCAAAGCCTTCGAGTGTCCCCTGCTTGATGTTGTTGGCGATCGAGCCAAGCTTGGCCAAATCGCCGGCACGGATGCCGCGGACGAGCACGCCCGAGGCGTTAAATGGTGAAGACGCCAGCGCCTGGCCTTCGACAATCGGCGCCGCGAGCCGCACGCCTGGCACCTTTGAGATCCGGTCCGCAACCGCCTGCCAGTCGGTCAGCGGCGATTCCAGCGGCTGAATCAGCAGGTGCCCGTTCAGTCCGAGGATCTTCCCCAGGAGTTCCTGACGGAATCCATTCATCACCGCCATGACGATGATCAGCGTCGCTACGCCGAGCATGATGCCGAGAAAAGAGAAGCCGGCGATTACCGAGATAAAGCCTTCCTTGCGCCGGGCGCGCAGATAGCGCAGCGACAGCATCCACTCGAAAGGCGCGAAGGGATGAGTGCCGATAGGCTCTCGCATCTATTTTGAATCCCCGAGACAGACCGGAGTTTCACATGATTCTGGCGGATTCAAGCCCCGCAAATGGGGGCATGCGGCCGGCGCGTAGATGGTCAAGCGCCCTGCCCGGCAAGGCGAGCAACCGCGTCGGCCGGCGCCAGCATCTCGCGCGATCCGTCGGCGCGGCGCTTGAGTTCGACCTTGCCCTCAGCAAGGCTCCGGGGGCCGACGAGAATCTGCCACGGCACCCCGATCAAGTCGGCGGTCGCGAACTTGGACCCCGGCCGCTGGTCGAGATCGTCATAGAGGGTGTCGACGCCGCTCGCGGTCAACTCGGCGTAGAGCCGCTCGCAAGCAGCGTCGGTTTCGCTCGCGCCCTGCTTTAAGTTGAGAATGGCGGCCGTAAAAGGCGCAACGGCGTCGGGCCAGCGAATACCGGCGTCGTCGTGAAACACCTCGATCAGGGCGGCGACCAGTCGCGTTGGTCCGATCCCGTAGGATCCCATTTGCACGGGCCGTTCGGCGCCGTCGGGCCCGGTCACCAACGCTTTCATCGGCTCGGAATATTTGGTGCCGAAATAAAACACCTGGCCGACTTCGATGCCGCGCGCCGAGATTTGCTTTTCCGCCGGCAATTTCGCGAACGCGGCCGCATCGTGTTTGTCCGATGTGGCCGCGTAAAGCTCCGTCCATTTGCCGACGATCGCCTGCATGCCGGCGACGTCGTCGAAATTCACGTCGGGTCCTGGCACCGTGAAATCGAGATAGTCGCGGTGACAGAATACCTCGCTCTCGCCGGTTTCGGCGAGCACGATGAATTCGTGCGAGAGATTGCCGCCGATCGGCCCGCTTTCGGCGACCATGGGAATCGATTTCAAACCCATCCGCGCGAAGGTGCGCAGGTAGGCGACGAACATCCGGTTATATGCGTGCTTGGCGCCGGCAAAATCGACGTCGAACGAATACGCGTCCTTCATCAGGAATTCGCGCCCGCGCATCAGACCGAAGCGCGGCCGCACCTCGTCGCGAAACTTCCATTGCAGATGATACAAATTGAGCGGCAGGTCCTTGTACGAACGGACGTAGGCGCGAAAGATTTCAGTGATCATTTCCTCGTTGGTCGGTCCGTAAAGCAGTTCGCGCTCGTGCCGATCCTTGATGCGCAGCATTTCCTTTCCGTACGCTTCGTAGCGTCCGCTCTCACGCCACAGGTCCGCCGACTGGATCGTGGGCATGAGCAGTTCGATCGCGCCCGAGCGGTTCTGCTCCTCGCGCACAATCCGGCACACCTTGTCGAGGACGCGCAGCCCGAGCGGAAGAAACGCGTAAATACCCGCCGCCTCCTGGCGGATCATCCCGGCGCGCAGCATCAAGCGATGCGAGGCGATTTCCGCCTCCTTGGGCGTTTCGCGCAGAATGGGCAGAAAATAGCGAGAGAGCCGCATGCGTATTCATTGCCTTTTGAGGTGAAGCGGAAGGCACTGAATCCGCAAGAGGGGCGCAATTACAAGAGGGATATTTAGGTGAAGCCTCAACAAGGTGGGCCCATTTTTAAAAATTTTTGTCATGGTTCGGCGCTAAGAGGATGACATTGGCCTAAAGATCGAGTACGAAAAGCTGCTTTTCGGCTCTGCGTAGGCGTAATCCTGCCGGGAAGCGGTCCAAGTCTTGGGAGGACGGTTTAACGGCGCTAAATCAAAGCTGCCGCCGACGTTGAAGGCCTTCAGGGCCCGGCGCGGATCAAAGGTTGGGCGAGATTTTCACGGCAGGGCCTTGGCCCTGCTGTTTTTTTTGGTCACTCCGCTCTCTCGGACCCGCTACGAAAGGCCTACCAGACGCACCAGGCCATCGAGCGTGACTAGGCGGTTTGCATAGACGACGTAACAGACGGCAAAGATTAACGTCGACACGCCGGTCGTCCAAACAAGCTTGCGAAACAGGTAAGGAATTGCCGGGGCGCCGGGATCGGTGCCCGGAACGATCTCGTCGCTTTCGTGCTGACTGCGAACCCCCCACGGCAGCACGGCGAACAACACGATCCACCAGATCAGGAAAAAGACCGCGATCGCGGTGGTGACCGGCATGGATGACCCTTCAGTGAAGCATGATCTTATCGGAAAACCGGCGTCCACTTTTCCGGATCATGCTCATGCCTCTTCCAGTTCGACCAGGGTGCCGGTGAAGTCCTTCGGGTGCAGGAACAGTACCGGCTTGCCGTGAGCGCCGATGCGCGGCTCGCCATCGCCAAGCACGCGCGCTCCGCCGGCCCTAAGCGCCGCGCTCGCCGCGCGGATATCGTCCACTTCGTAGCAAACGTGATGCATACCGCCGTCGGGATTGCGCTCGAGGAATTTGGCGATTGGTGAATTCTCGCCCAGCGGTTCGAGGAACTCGATCTTGGTGTTCGGCAAGGTCACGAAAACGGTGGTCACGCCGTGATCCGGCTGGGGGACCGCAGCGGACACTTCGGCGCCGAGAACGTCGCGATAAATCGCCGCGGCCTTGCCGATATCACGTACCGCGATTGCGACGTGATTTAATCGCCCGATCATCCGTTTCTCCTTCAAGACGGCGATCCTACACCACAAGCACGTGGACGTGGCAGATCGGCTTTTTCTTCCAGCGCCCAGCTACCGCCGAGCGAACGGCGCGCCGTACCGATTCGGAAATCTCGTTCGGATCGCGGCGGCGTGGCTTTGGCAATGCCGCGAATGCCTCCTCGATAGCCTCGCTGACGATTTTCTCCATGAGGCGGCCGTTTGCGTCCGCGGCGGGAATGCCGATCAATTCGATTTCCGGGTTGGCCATCAGCACGCCCTTATCGCTGACCGCGAGCGCAATCGACGCGACCCCGGAAAACGCCAGCCGCCGCCGTGCGGCAACGGTGCGGTCTTCGGCAGCGATCAGAAGCGCACCGTCCTTGTACACGCGTCCGGATGGAACCTCATCAACGACGCCGGGCGGTCCCGGCGCGAGGCGGACCAGATCGCCGTTGCGGCAGAACACGACGTTGGGCACTCCCGCTTCCCGGGCGACTTTGGCGTGCTCGGCGAGGTGCAACGCTTCGCCGTGCGCCGGAATGAGAATTTGCGGCCTGGTCCAGCCGATCATCTCGCGCAGTTCGCCGCGGCGCGGATGCCCGGATACATGCACCAGGTGGTTCCGGTCGGTAATGACCTCTATTCCTTGCGTAACGAGCCCGTTGATGACCCGGTCGATCGCCTTCTCGTTGCCCGGGATGGCGCGCGCGGAGAAGATCACCCGATCGCCCCGCGTCAACGTGACCTCCGGATGCTCGTCCTCGGCAATGCGCGCGAGCGCGGCCCGCGGCTCGCCCTGGCTGCCGGTACAAAGCGCGACGACTTTGTTCGGCGGCAAATAACCGTAAGTTTCGGCGGCGCGAAAATCCTGAACGCCATCGAGATAGCCGGTCTCGCGCGCAACCTGCGCCACCCGTTCCATGGCGCGGCCAACGACGACCACTTCGCGGTCGGCCTGGCGCGCCGCATCGGCCACCGCGCGTATCCGCCCGACGTGCGAGGCGAAAGTTGTCACCGCGACGCGGGCCGGCGCGGTGCGGATGAGTTCGGTCAAAGTCTTCGCCACTTCCGCTTCAGAAGGCGAGCGGCCGTCGCGGATGGCGTTCGTTGAATCGCCGACCAGCGCGAGCACGCCGGCATCACCCAGCGCCGTTAGTTTCGCGGCGTCCGTCGGTCCGCCAAGCAGTGGAGTCGGATCGATCTTCCAATCGCCGGTATGCACAACACAACCGAGCGGCGTTTGGATCGAGAGCGCGTTCGACTCGGGAATGGAGTGCGCCACGTTGATGAAATCGACGGTAAAGGGCCCAAGCTGCAAGGGGACGCCGGGCCGCGCGACATTCACGGGAATTTTCGGTGCGCCAGGTTCGGATGCGCGCCGGGCTTCGAACAAAGCCGCAGCGAACGGCGTCGCGTAGAGCGGAACGTTGAGCTTGGGCCACAGGTCGATCAGCGCGCCCATATGATCCTCATGCGCGTGCGTCAGCACCAGCCCGACGAGGTTCTTTCGCTCTTCGACAAGAAAACGGATGTCCGGCAGGATGAGGTCGACGCCGGGCAAATGCTCCTCGGCGGCAAAGGAGACTCCGCAGTCGACAACCAGCCACTTTCGCTGCCGGCCGTCGCCGAAGCCGTAGATCGAAAGGTTCATTCCGATCTCGCCGATGCCGCCCAATGGGGCAAAGACTAATTCGGGCGACGGCATCACCCGATCCGGACCGTTGGGGACTCGCGGTCCGAAACCGCGGTGCCGATCGGAAACACCTCGCCGGCGGCGATCGCTTGCAACGTTCCATCGCCAAGTCGCAACATCAGGCAGCCCCGATCGTCGAGGCTCTCGTAGCGGCCGGAGAGTTCGCCGCTGGGCAACCGTACCTTCATTTGACCGCCCTTGAAGGCGGCGCGTTCAAGCCAATCCGCACGGATGGCGACAAACGCGGCGCCGCGCCGCCATTGCGCGAGGCGCTCGACCATCGCTGCCGACAATGCCGTGAACAGCGCCTCGGCGGACGTCCCCGCTCCCGCGGCGGTGAGATCGGTCGCCGGGTATGACACGTCGTCGGGATGGTGACGTACATTCACCCCTATGCCAATCGCGACCGCAAGACCGTGCACGGCCTGTTCGCCCTCGATCAATATGCCGGCGAGCTTGCTGCCGTCGCACAGAACATCATTTGGCCATTTCAGTTTCGCCGCCTCGCGCAAGTGAGGAGCGCCGGCAACGATCGCGTCATGCACCGCAAGCGCCGCGACGAACGACGATTGCGCCGCGCATTCAGGAGGCGCGGGGTCGGTGAGGAGAAGCGTCGCATAGAGATTGCCGGACGGCGAAACCCAACGATTGCCGCGCCGACCGCGGCCCTCGGTTTGCCGCGCCGCCGTAACCCAAAGTGGCCCGCGCTCTCCGCCGCGGGCGAGCGCCAAAGCGTGGGCGTTAGTAGACGGCAGCGTTGCGAAGGCCGTTAAGCGAAAGCCGGCTGCTGCGGCGCTCGGATGCAGTTGCATCAGAAAAGTGAGCGGGCCGCCGCGCTGGCAAGTCCAACCAGCGGTCCCGGATAGATGAAGAACAGGATGTTGAATAAGCCGCAGGCGCCGAGCACGACTTTGAGCTCATGCGGCATCGGCGCAAAACCCTTCTCCGGCTCGTCGAAATACATGGTCTTGATGATCGCAAGATAATAATAGGCGCCGACGACACTGGCCAGAACGCCGATCACGGCGAGCGCGTAAAGCCCGGCCTGGATCGCGGCGAGAAACACATAGAACTTGGCGAAGAAGCCGGCGAGCGGCGGCACACCGGCCATGGAGAACAGCAGCATGGCCATGAAGAACGCCATGCCCGGGTTGGTGCGGGCGAGCCCGGCGAGCTGATCGATCGTTTCGACCATGACATCGCCGCGACGCATCGACAGCACCACGGCAAAGACGCCGAGCGTCATGGTGATGTAGATCGCCATATACACCAGCACGCCCTGCACACCCTGTGACGTTCCCGCCGCAAGTCCGACCAGCGCAAAGCCCATATGGCCGATCGACGAATACGCCAATAGCCGCTTGATGTTGCGCTGACCGATGGCGGCGAAGGAGCCAAGCAGCATCGAGGCGATCGCCACGAAGGAAACGATTTCCTGCCATTGGCCGGTGATGCCCGGGAACGCCGCAACGGCCGTGCGCACGAACATGGCGATGCCCGCGACCTTCGGCGCGGCGGCGAAAAAAGCGGTTATTGGCGTCGGCGCGCCTTCGTAGACGTCAGGCGTCCACATGTGGAACGGAACCGCGGAGACCTTGAAGCAAAAGCCGGCGAACAGAAAAACCAGGCCGAAAATCAATCCGACCCCGGCATCGGCGGCCGAATGTGCAATCCCGGCGAACGAAACCGTCCCGGTGAAGCCATAAGTCAGCGACGCGCCATAGAGCAGCATTCCCGAAGACAGGGCGCCGAGAACAAAATATTTGAGGCCGGCCTCGGTCGAGCGAAGCACCGTGCGGTGGCTCGCGGCGACCACGTAAAGCGGCAGGCTCATCAATTCCAGGCCGAGATAAAGCGCGATCAGATCCGCCGCCGAAATTAGCATCATCATGCCGAGCGTGGAGAGCAGGATCAGCACCGAATACTCGAAGCGCTGCTGCCGCTCGCGCCTGACGTAGTCGATCGACATCAAGATGGCCGCGGCCGA
>DASXDP010000125.1:0-6845 GCA_036490575.1 Xanthobacteraceae bacterium | reverse complement strand
TGATGCGGTCGCGCAGCGGCCCGCGGGAATGACGCTGTGCGTCCACACTTGCCGTGGCAATCATCGTTCCGCGTGGGTCGCCGCCGGCGGTTATGACCCGGTGGCCGAGGCGGTGTTTAACGACCTCGACGTCGACGGCTTTTTTCTGGAATACGACGACGAGCGCTCTGGCACGTTTGAGCCGTTGCGCTTCGTGCCGAAAGACAAAATGGTCGTGCTCGGACTACTGACCAGCAAGAAGGGAACGCTTGAGAGGAAGGACGACATCAAACGGCGCATCGATGCCGCGGCGAAGTATATCGATATCGATCAACTTGCACTCTCTCCCCAGTGTGGATTTGCGTCGACTTCGCTCGGCAATTTGCTGACGGAAGATCAGGAATTCGCGAAGCTTTCGCTAGTCGTGGAGACCGCACGCGAAGTTTGGGGCGAGTGAGTTCCACGCGGCCTTTTGGCTTTCGGCAGGCCTCATTCTCGCAGTAATCCGCAATCCAAACCGGGTTCCGAAGGTAAAAAGCCACTGCAATGATTGAGTGGCGGTCCGGCTGGTTTGCTCGCCCCTCCGTTTAATCGTTTGTTGAGTTATCGGGCGTAGTGATCGCCTGATGCGACAATTTCTGATTGCACTGTTCGCCGGTCTATTTATCGCGGCTGCGACCGACGAATTGCTCTATGGCGGCACATATACGGTTGTGCCGGCCAAAGTCGCCGGGTCGAACGCGGTCCATGAATTCAACTACCAGCTGAGCCTATTGCTGAGCAAAATTCCCTGAACTTCGGGGATTTCGGACTGCAAGACCGCAGCTTAGGCGCCGGAAAACTTCGCGGGACGCTTTTCAAGGAAGGCGTTGACGCCCTCTTGAAAGTCAGCGGTGGCGCCGGCAAGCCGCTGCATGCGGCATTCAAGGTCGAGCTGCTGCTCGTACGAATTCTCGGGGCTCTCCCAGTAGAGGCGACGAATGAAGCCGAGCGCGACCGTCGGGCCGTCCGCGAGGTCGGCGGCGAGCCGCAACGCTTCGGGTGTGAGTTGGTCGTCGTCGAACACGCGATTGACCAATCCCCATGCCAGCGCGGTCTCCGCCGGCAAACGTTCTCCGAGAAGCGAAAGTTCGATCGCCCGTGCGCGTCCAATCAAGCGCGGCAGTAGCCAGGTGGAGCCGCAATCCGGCACCAGCCCAATCCGGCGAAACGCTTGCAGAAAGTACGCCGAGCGCGCGCACAGAACGAGATCGCCCATAAGCGCGAGACTCATGCCGGCTCCGGCGGCCGGTCCATTGACCGCCGTCACGATCGGATAGGGCAAGTCGCGCAGGCGGCGCAGGAAGGGATGAAATACCGTCTCCAGCGTTCGCCCGGCACTGCGCGGCGTGAAGTTCTTGCCACCGCGTCCCTGCAAGTTGGCACCGGTCGAGAAAGCACGGCCCGTCCCGGTCAGCACCAGGCAACGCGGCCGCGTCGTTAGTTCGCCGAGTGTATCAAGCGCCTCGGTAAGACCTTGCAGCATCTCTACCGACACCGCGTTGAGTACTTGCGGGTCGTTCAGAGTGAGAAGCGCGAGCGATCCTTTGAGCTCAAGGGTTGTCCGCTCAAACTCGAAATGCGTTTTCATCAATACCTCGTGTTCAACGTTCGGATCGTTACGTGGCTAAGCCATACCCGTAATTCTCCGGATGTCGGCAACGGCCAGGCCCATTGCGTTCCCGCCGGGCGGCGAAAACGGCTACATAGTGCACGCCTTATTTGCGGCGCAGAGGCCTGCGACCAAGCGGCCGAATCTCAGGGGGCAGGGGAAACCGCCCACAAATCGAGGCGGTCTCGGACGTTCTCATGGCTGCAAGTGGCGCATGGCGCATGGTTCTGGCGGGGTGCTTGACCGTTGCGACCGGCGCGTGCTCGACGAACATCGACACCTATCTGGTCGATCCCGGTCACTACTCCGCCTATCACTGCAAAGATCTGACCGACCGGCTGAAGGAGTTGCAGACGCACGAAACCGATTTGCGTAACCTCATGGACAAGGCGAGCGAAGGGGGCGGAGGCACGCTGATCGGAGGGATGTCTTACAGCGCAAATTACGAAAAGGCGGTCGGCGAAGAACGGGTTCTGCGCCGGACGGCGGCCGACAAAAAGTGCGCATTGGAGCCGCCGCCTTCGGAGAGCGATCAGGTCATCCGCTGAGAGCGGCAGCTCCCTCTAAAAGCCCGCGAGGAAAACGGCGAAGGCCACACCGATTGCAGCAAGCAAGACCAGGACGATGGCGCTCGCTGCGGTGGCGCGCCCGCCGGCAAAAAACGCGGCATAGAGCGCTTTCAGGACGTTGTTTGAGGAAGCAGCGATCAGGACCGCGGCCGCCAGCGCGGAGTCGCTCATTCCTGTCGTGCCACCTTGCGCCAGATTGAGCACGAAAGGATCGATGTCGGTGACGCCGACAATGGCGGCTAGCGTGTAGATCCCCGAGGTGCCGAACTCGGCTTTCGCCCAGTTCGAAACCAGCGACACCGCGATAAAGAGAACCGCGAAGATCGCCGCCGGAATAAGTTCGAGGGGATTTGCCGCAACGCGCTCCGCCGTCGAGGGTTCAGCTTGTTTGTTCGCGGCGGACGTACCGCCAAGCCGATATTGCAGCCCGCAAATCACCAGCCCGGCTAATGAAAGGCAGCACAGCCAAGGCGCTAGCGTTCGGGCAAGACCAAGATTGAAAAACGCCACCACAACCAGGATGCGCAAATACATAATCGCCGTGGCGAGCGTAATGCCGGCTTGCGCATGCTGGCGCGTGACCGCCCCGGTTTTGGCTTCACGCGCCAGCACCACCGTTGTTGCGGTCGAGGAATAAAGCCCGCCCAGCGCTTCCATCCACAGGCCGCGCGCGGCGGCGGCCCAGTAGCGTTGCGCGAGATAACTTGCGTAGGACAACGCGGCAACGACGACCAGCGCCAGCCACGCCTGACGCGGCGTGATGTTCGTCAGCGTCGTCACCGGTGTGTCGGGCAACAGCGGCAGAACGATCCCGGTCAGGATCAGGAACTGCCCGGCAGTCACGATTTCCTTGGCCTCGATGCGCCGCGCCAAGCCGTGCAATTTCTCCCGACCGGTCAGCAAAAGAACGGCGGCGACGGTGAACGTCACCGCCACCCAAGGCGGCAACGCCAGCGCAATCGCGCCGAGCAGGTAAGCGTGAATGTTGAGGACGGGCACAACCAGCCCGGCATTCGGCTCGCCCCCTTCGTCCTTGTCCTGAAGATGCCGGGAATAAAAGACCGCCAACAAGGCGCCGAGGATGATCAGGCCACCGGTGAATGCGACGAGATGAGCCGGGTCAAAGAGGTAGAGGATGCCACCGGCGAAGGCGAGCATCGGGAAAGTACGGATGCCGCCCGGACGTTTCGGCTCATCGGTGGCAAGAAAATCCTCGAAAGCGAGGCCTAAAAATAAGCTCAAGCCCAGAAGAAGCGCGACGTGCGTCGGCGAAGGCGGTGAAATGGTCACCGGAGGTACCTCAATCGCGGCTGCCCATTGGCGGGTTGCTTCCGCCTATCATACATTGATGCGTGTGAATTGAGCAGCGCGTCGGACGGATGGCGCGGTTCGGGCTAAGATAGCGCGACGTCGGGATCGGGAGAGCAAAACCATGAGCTGGATGCCGGACAAGGATCCCGTGCTCGGCGATAAGCACTCTTGCGACGCGCTAGAGCTGATTGTCGTGCCGCGTGTGCGCGATCTCGGCGACGGATTTTCGGTGCGCCGGGCGTTGCCGCATACGCAGCGCCAGATGGTCGGCCCCTTCATTTTCTTCGATCAAATGGGTCCGGTACAGCTTGTGGCCGGGCGTGGAATGGACGTGCGGCCGCATCCGCACATCGGACTGGCGACCGTCACCTATCTGTTCGATGGCTGCATCATGCATCGCGACAGCGAGGGCAACGCGCTCGAGATCACGCCCGGCGCCATGAACCTGATGACGGCCGGGCGCGGAATCTCGCATTCCGAGCGCACGCCGGCGGAGGTACGCACCACCGGCGGAGGCATGTACGGCATCCAGAGCTGGATCGCGTTGCCGCAACAGCATGAAGAAATGGCGCCCCTATTCGAGCATTTTGACGCTGCCGTTCTTCCCGGTATCGACGGTGGAGGTTTTCGCGCCCGCGTTATCGCCGGCTCGGCCTTCGGCCAGAAGTCTCCGGTCGGCATGGTGTCGGAGTGGTTCTATGCCGAAGTCCTGCTCGAACCCGGCGCCAGTGCGCCGCTCGATGCCGACCACGAAGAGCGCGCAATCTACGTCACCGAAGGCGAGGTCGAAATCGCCGGCGATAAATTCGAGGGACCGCGGCTCCTGATCTTTCGCCCCGGCGATCGCATCACTGTGACGGCCATCCGGGCCGCCCGGCTGATGTTTCTTGGCGGCACGGCACTCGAAGGCCCACGCTATCTGTGGTGGAATTTCGTTTCGTCGCGTAAGGAGCGAATCGAAGACGCGAAAGCGGAGTGGAAAAGCGGCCGCTTTGCGCTAATCCCCGGCGACGAGACCGAATTCATTCCGCTGCCCGAGCAGTAAGCCGGCCGAAACCGCAATTTACGCGCCCATTCGGTCGGGGCCGCCGGCGGTCGTTGCGGATAAAGCGCAAATCGTGATTCAGTCGGGCTTCGGTCGCTTTATGATTCGAAGCCTCGCCCGTGGCAAACTTGGACAAGCTCAATCCGCAACAGCGGCGCGCCGTCGAGTACGGCGGGCTACCGGCCGCCAATTGCGGGCCGCTCCTGATCATCGCCGGCGCCGGCTCCGGCAAGACGGCGACGCTGGCCCATCGGGTTGCGTGGCTGATCGAACAAGGCGCTGATCCGCGCCGCATCATGCTTCTGACTTTCTCGCGCCGCGCCGCGGCGGAGATGACACGGCGGGTCGATTTGCTGCTGTCGGAATTCAGCCGGGGCAGGGGACTGGCCGTTTGCGAGCCGCTCTCCTGGGCGGGCACCTTTCACGCCACCGGGGCAAGGCTGTTGCGCGAATATGCCGAGGCGATCGGTCTGGCCGCGGCCTTCACCATCCATGATCGCGAGGATTCGGCCGATCTCATTAATCTCGTGCGCTACGATCTCGGATTTTCAAAAATGGAGAAGCGGTTTCCGGCAAAAGGCACGTGCCTTGCGATCTACTCCCGCGTCGTGAACAGCGAGCAGAAGCTTGACGACGTCCTGGGTCGCTCGTTTCCGTGGTGCGCCATGTGGTCCGAGCAATTGCGGACGCTGTTTGCGCAATATGTCGACGTCAAGCAACACCAGCGCGTGCTCGATTACGACGATCTACTGCTGTACTGGGCGCACATGATGGAAGAGCCGGGCATTGCCGCGGAGATCGCGGGTCGTTTTGACCATGTGCTGGTCGACGAATATCAGGACACCAACGCGTTGCAGGCGAGGGTGCTGCTGGCGCTGCGGCCCCACGGCACGGGCCTGACGGTGGTCGGCGACGACGCGCAATCGATCTACTCGTTCCGCGCCGCGACCGTGCGTAACATCCTCGATTTTCCCGCACACTTTACGCCGCAGGCGGAGGTAGTGACGCTGGAGCGGAATTACCGCTCGACGCAGCCGATCCTCGCCGCCGCCAACGCCGTCATTGGGCTGGCGCAGGAAAGGTTCACGAAGAACTTGTGGTCGGAACGAAAATCGGCGGAAAAGCCGCAACTGACCAGCGTCCGCGACGAGGCCGATCAGGGGCACTACATCGTCGAGAAAGTTCTCGAGGCCCGAGAACAGGGGATCGCGCTCAAGACCCAAGCGGTGCTGTTCCGCGCCTCGCATCATTCCGGACCCCTGGAGGTCGAGTTGACGCGCCGGCATATTCCGTTCGTGAAATTCGGCGGGCTGAAATTCCTTGAGGCCGCCCACGTCAAGGACGTGCTGGCGCTGTTGCGCTGGGCGGAAAATCCGCGTGACCGCATCGCGGGTTTCCGGACAGTCCAGTTATTGCCGGGCGCCGGCCCGGCGACCGCAGCCCGCGTGCTGGAGCACGTCGCCGGCGCGGGCGTCGAAGGCCTGGATACGATCAAACCCCCGCCAGCCACGGCAGAGCATTGGCCGGAATTTGTCGAAACGGTTCGCACCGTTCACGCTCGGACAACGCCCTGGCCGGCGGAGCTCGACCTCCTGATCCGGTGGTACGAGCCCCATCTCCATCGCATCCACGAGGATGCGCACATGCGCGAAGCCGATCTTGGGCAGCTTGCGCAGATCGCCTCGACATATCCGAGCCGGGAACGCTTCTTGACCGAGCTGACGCTCGATCCGCCGGAAGCCACCAGCGCCCGCGCCGGCGATCCGCTCCTTGACGAGGATTTTCTCATTCTTTCGACCATCCACTCGGCGAAGGGGCAGGAGTGGAAATCGGTTTTTGTCCTCAATGTTGTGGATGGCTGTCTGCCGTCCGACCTTGCGACCGGCACCAGCGCCGAGATCGAAGAAGAGCGGCGGCTGCTGTATGTGGCGATGACCCGCGCCAAAGATCACCTGCACCTGATCGTGCCGCAGCGGTTTTTCGTGCATTCACAGCAAAGGAACGGCGACCGTCATCTTTACGCGTCGCGCACGCGCTTTATTCCGACAGCGCTGCTGGAGCACTTCGAAAGTTGCGTATGGCCGCCGGCGGTTGCGCAGGCTTCAGCGAAATCGTCGCGCACTCCGGTCGATCTTGGCGCCCGGGTGCGCCGCAGCTGGGGCTAAGGTCCAAGGATGACGCTGCGCAGTCGCAGCGCGTTGCCAATCACACACAACGAGGACAACGCCATCGCGGCGGCGCCGATCATCGGCGACAGCATGAGACCGAACGCCGGATATAAAACGCCGGC
>DASXDP010000124.1:0-3621 GCA_036490575.1 Xanthobacteraceae bacterium | reverse complement strand
GATTCCGCCGGTCTATCTGCGCTCCGCCCGCACCATGCAGCTCACGCCGTGGCAGACGATCACGCACGTGCTGCTGCCGGCCGCTTTGCCCGAAGTCTTCACCGGCTTGCGCATCGGCTTTACGGTGACGCTGCTCGGCGTCCTGCTCGGCGAAATGTTTGCATCGAAAGAAGGTCTCGGTTCGATGATCATGAACGCGATGCAGCTGCTGCAAGGCCAGGAGATGATGATGGTGACGATCGTACTGTTTGCCTTCGCGGCCATGGCGAACGGCCTGTTGCTCTGGATCGAGCATCGCTTGCACCGGCGGGTGTGAATCCCCAGGTCTGACCGTCAGTGCCCGGCCCCGCAGGTGTGATCCTCCAAGCGCGCGCCGGCGGCGATATCGAAAAGCAGCGGATTGACGCGATCGGTGAGCAGGGCGAAACCCGGTGCATCGCCGTCAAACTGCATGCCGACCAAGACCAGTGTGCGCCATTTCATGTTGGCCCGCGCCCGCGGTATCCCGTCCGCCAAAAGCTTGAACGGATTATGCCCATCGAGCGTCTGCCCCATCACCCGCATGGCCCAGTACGGATGCCCGCCCAGCGGCGCGCTCAGCGCCGCCCATGTGTCGCCGATCGATGAGCGCAGCCGCGCCAGCGTGGCGCGCACGTCGGGGAGCATGCAATCGATATGGATGTGCAGCTGGGTTTGCGACCGCGACAGCACCGAATTGACCGCGAGCCCGACATTGTCGCGCGGCAGCTCGCGTCCGAGCGTCTTTTCGACGAAGCGCCGCTCGTCCCATGCGGCGGCGAAATAATTGGTCCCGCCGGGTGTCTGAAGCTCAGGGCTTTCGATGCCGATGATACGGGCCGTCGGAATGAGCAAATACTGCGTCGGGCCGTTGAGGTCTTTTAAAACAGCGTAGCCTCGGTCGACGCCGTCTTTCAGATCGACTTCCGCGCACGGCTTCGGGTCGCCGTGCTGCTGTTGGTTCGGCACGCATTGCTCGTGCACGATTTTCCATAGCGCGTTCGGATTGAACACGCTCGGTTTTGCGCCAGGCAGGAGCAGCAGCGCGACAAGCGCGGCGAGCACCGCGAACCATCGCTGCATGACATGACCCTGCATATCGTTCCCTCCCCGACCCGTCATGCCGCGCCTCCATGGAACCGTATAGTCGTCGATCGCTTGCCGCAATGACGCAAGCGCTGCCGTTCTCGCGATGCGAATCGCACCCGAGCTATGCGGCACGCCATTGCCAAAAACGACGCCGCCTCTCGACCTTCGTCTGATGCCCCGGAGTGGAAGGGCCAGAGCATCACGATCGGACGCGGCGCAAGACCAGTCGCAAATCTTTTAGACTCGCTTCCGGCAATCAAAGGAAGCAGAACGCCGACAGACGCTGTTCGCAACCGCTTGCCTGTCGGCGTTCCACGGCGGCTCTGCCCTCGGGACTCACGCATCCCGAAGTGCAACCCGGACCAGGCTTCGCGGAGCAAGCGCCTGTAGGTGGCGGGGGTATCCCGCCGGCGTCCGCTCCGGTTACAGCGAGCACCTCGCGTGCCGGTCATAATGCCGGCAGGCTGATGTCCGAGCCGCCCGAGTGCGGCAGTGACGAAACCGCCGCTCGCGGGCACCGCACTCGCTCCCGCCAGCCGGAGTCACCGGCTGACGTCCTTGTACGAAGAGCGAGAGGCGGCGCTTTTATTCCCATTGTCGCAATTGTCAAGCCTTGTCGCATGCAAAGGGACTACGCATTGATTTTATGGCCGTTTTTGCTCCGCGCTTTCTTTCCGGCGCGGCGCAATGGAAGCAAACCGTGCGAATCAAGGAATCATCGGGCCGTCAGAGCGTGCGCAGGCAAGCGTCCATGTCGCACCGCATCAGCATGTCGGTTTCGTTGGTTTTGCCGGAAAAACCGCCAAAACCTGCAATCGTCCATTCCAGCCCGACCTGGCCCATCGGTCCCGCGAAGGTAATGCTTCACGGTCGAGGCCTTGTAGACGATGACAAATTGCTCGACGCCGACCGATTTGCCGAGGTCGATGGCACGAATGCCGTCGGCTTCGACCTGATTGAGACAAAGTGCGTGCACGATCGCCGGGCTGGATTCGCGCCGCACCAGATCGATCGCGGTGCGACAGGTCGGATATCGATAATAGAGATTCTGTATGGACAGCTGAAAGTTATTGGCGCGCCAAACTCGATTCTACCGAAGTTCGGAAATATATGGCGCCCAAAACGATCGGAATAAAAAAAATCCACAACATCAAAAAATCATTTCCCTCACGACGAAGAGTCTGTCCGGAAGCGAATATGACTGCAAGCATGAGCGTCGCCATTATGCACGGGGCCAGCCATTGACGAAACAGGGCCCTGGTCAAATCAGAACTCCACGAGACAAAGGATATGCAGGCAAGCGCCCAAAAGACAGTCTCAAATAGAGTAAAGATTCGTGAGGCGACTAAACCTAAAGCAACAAAGCCCCAACCCAGTATCGTCCTAAGCCGGGAAACGGGTTTGTAGCCATGCCGGCCGGGCGTGCCGTCTTCCAAGTATAATAAATTTCGGAGCGGCGCTTGCAAAATTATAAAAACAACGTACCCAACTACGCCTAACCAGCTTCGTAGAAAATGGCTCGCGCCAAAATAGTCGAACACTGTCGCAAAGTCGTTTCCGCCGCCGTTAGGTAGACTCGGCCCTCCCATGGCCATCATCTGAAGACCAAGGTAGGGCAAATTGAAGATGGTCACCCAGGTCAGAAAGTAACGGCGCCACGATCGCTCAAAAGGCCGGCCTTTCAACCAGAAATAAGTGCCGCAGCCCAGCACCACAATACTAAAAAGAGGAGCGCTTCCGTTCATGACGGCGAGTTCGCCTGGAGGGTATTTTGCAGCGTCGGCCATGGGAATACCAGCTGCCGTTAAATTGAGAAATCGGGATGGAATTCCCATAAGCCGCGCGGTCAACAAATGGACCAGCTCGTGGATTTCGATCGAAAATACCAACGCCACCGCCGCAACGAGCGTTTTTAACGGCAGATCGAATTTGGATTTAGACGCTTCGAGCATTGAAGGGATTTTATCCGCGGGATCGTTTGAACCAGCTTGTCAGTTGGAGTCTCGGTTCGTTACGAACTCATGAACCGGCTATTGATGAGCAGTGTTCGCGCGGGCACTATACCTTGACGCTGTGCGCTGCTGCGTTGGGCAAATTGTCACCCCGGCGCGATCGCGGGCAGCCGGGAGCCCGTATCCGAGCCACGGTTCCAACCCTCCCTCCTCATTAGGCTGTGGCCAGGTTCAACGCTGACCTCGCAACCCGCATAGTTGCGGTGCAAATTCAACTCTGTCGGTTTCCCTCAAGGGATAAGTAAAAAGTCCCTCACCTTGTCAGCCACTCCAACAGATCGCGCATCACCGATTGCTTTACGGTCGAGGCCTTGTAGGCGATGACAAATTGCTCGACGCCGAACGACTTGCCGAGATCGATGGCGCGAATGCCGTCGGCTTCGACCTGATTGAGACAGAAGGTGTGGACGATCGCCGGCCCCGATTCGCGTTTCACCAGATCGATCGCGGTATGGCAGGTCGGGCATTCGAGGTAATTGACCGACGGTTTTAGTTGCGGCGA
>DASXDP010000123.1:0-3160 GCA_036490575.1 Xanthobacteraceae bacterium | reverse complement strand
TACGTCGATCAAGCCATTAAGCTTTAGCTCAATCCGGGCTAAGGTCTTGGCATGAGCGTCATCAATCCCAACGCGTTCACCACGCGGCCGGAGATCGAAGGCACGTTCGGTGTCGTCACCTCGACGCATTGGATCGCCACCGCCGTCGGCATGGCGGTGCTGGAGAAAGGCGGCAACGCGTTCGACGCCGCGGTCGCGACCGCTTTCACCTTGCAAGTGGTCGAGCCGCACCTGAACGGACCGGGCGGCGACGTTCCAGTGATCGTCTACGACACCCGCCGCGGCAAGCGGGAAGTGATCTGCGGCCAGGGACCGGCGCCCGCGGGGGCGACAATTGCGCATTATCGCGGGTTGGGTCTCGATCTCGTGCCAGGTACCGGACTACTTGCCGCGTGCGTGCCGGGCACCTTCGATACCTGGATGCTGTTGCTGCGCGATTACGGCACTTTCTCGCTGCGCGACGTGCTGGCGCCCGCGATCGGCTATGCCCAGAACGGTCACCCGCTGGTAGAGCGCGCCAACGCCACCATCGCCTCCGTGGCGCAACTCTTTCGCGATTATTGGCCGACTTCGGCGGCGGTCTATTTGCCGAATAATTCCGTGCCGCCGACCGGAACGCTGTTCGCCAACCCCGCGCTCGCGGCGACGTACGCGCGCATCCTCAGCGAAGCCGAACGCGCCGGTGGAGATCGAGACGCTCAGATCGAAACGGCTCGGAAATCATGGTCGCAGGGCTTTGTTGCCGCCGCTATCGATCGTTTCTGCCGCACGCAGGACGTCTTCGACTCGAGCGGAGCACGACACCGCGGCGTGCTGACCGCGGACGACATGGCCCGCTGGGCGCCGCAGGTCGAAGCGCCGCTCACCTACGACTACGGCCGTTACACAGTCTGCAAAACCGGGCCGTGGGGCCAAGGTCCGGTGATGTTGCAACAACTGGCGCTGCTCAAGGGTTTCGATCTCGACGGACTGGATCCGGCTGGCGCAGATTTCATCCATTTGCAGGTCGAATGCGCCAAGCTCGCCTACGCCGACCGTGAAGAATTTTATGGCGATCCCGATTTCGTCGAGGTGCCGATGGCACGGCTTTTGTCCGATGCCTACAACGCCGAGCGCCGCAAGCTGGTGAGCAATTCGGCTTCAATGGAAATGCGACCGGGATCGGTCCCCGGCTATGGCGGCAAAGTCAGCGCGAGGCTTCGGCAGAGAAGCGAGTTCGCTGCTACGGCCGGCGCGGGCGAGCCAACGGTTGGTGAATTAGCGGGCGCCGGCGACACGGTGCACTTCGATATCATCGATCAGGCCGGCAATATGGTCTCCGCGACGCCTTCCGGTGGCTGGCTGCAATCTTCACCGGTCATTCCGGAGCTTGGTTTTCCGCTCGGCACCCGCGCCCAAATGTTCTGGCTGGATGAAGGTCATCCGGCAGCGCTCGCGCCGGGAAAGCGGCCGCGGACGACGTTGACGCCAACACTCGCGCTGCGCGACGGCGAGCCGTATCTTGGCTGGGGCACGCCGGGCGGCGATCAACAGGACCAGTGGATCACCCAATTCTTCCTGCGGCACGTGCACGCCGGCATGAACTTGCAGGAAGCGATCGACGCCCCGGCCTGGCATTCGGAGCATTTTCCGTCGTCGTTCTGGCCGCGTACGGCGCGTCCAGGCGTCCTGGTGCTCGAAGGCCGAATCGCAAATGACACCACCGCAGAATTGAAACGGCGCGGACACATCGTCGAGCTTGGCGCTGATTGGTCGGAGGGCCGGCTCACCGCCGCGTCGCGTGATGACCAGAAACGCCGCGCCGCCGCCAACGCACGCGGAATGCAGGGTTACGCCGCGGGCCGTTGAGCGACTTCGCCGAGGAAACGCTCGACTTCGGCGCGAAGCGTGACGGTCGCGTGTTCCACTTCTACCGAGGCGGCCAGCACGGTCTGCGCCGAGCTGCGCGTTTGCGTTATGCCGCCGGCAACCTCACCCAAGGCGGCCACCACCGCCTTGCTGCTGCCGGCCGCGCCGGCGACATTGTGTGAGATTTCCCCGGTCGCCAATTCCTGCTGCTCGATCGCGCCGACCACCTCGGCGGTATGCATGCTGATGTCCTGCATACGCTCGGTGATGGCGCGAATCGCGGAGACGGCTTCGCTGGTCGCGCCCTGGACGGAGGAAATTTCGCGGGTGATTTCCTCCGTCGCCCTCGCGGTCTGCACCGCGAGCGACTTCACTTCGGAAGCGACGACGGCAAAGCCGCGCCCGGCGTCGCCGGCGCGCGCCGCTTCGATGGTCGCGTTCAATGCCAGGAGGTTGGTCTGCTCGGCAATGTCCTGAATGAGTTTGACGACATCGCCGATTCTTTGCGCGATCCGCGCTAGCCCCGCGATATCCGAGTTGGTCGCGGTGGCGTCGGTAGCCGCGCCGCGCACCACTTCGCTCGCCTGCGAAAGCCGGCGGCTGATTTCCTTGATCGATGCGGACATTTCTTCCGCGGCCGCGGCCGTCGTTTCGATATTGACCGACGCTTCGTTCGAGCCCTGCAGCGCGACTTCGGCCCGGTGCAGCGTGTGGTCCGATGTGGTCAGCAGCGACTTGGCGGCCGATTTCATCTCAAGCGCGCTCTGCCCTACGGTCAAGAGCATGGACTCGACGCGGGCGCGAAACGCGGCAATCGCCGTCTCAATCGCGCCGCGACGCTGTTCGCCCTGCCGCAGTGAGTCGCGTTCCTTCTCGGCGGATCGCTGCTGGGTGACGTCGGTGTGGGTGGAAACCCAGCCCCCGTTCGGCACCGGGCGGGTGATCACCGAGATCGTCCGGCCGTCTTCGAGCTCGAAGGTTTTTTCTTCGGTGCGTCCGCTCGCCGCCTGCTTCAATGCGGTGGCGACATACTCGTCGGGATCGCCGGCGAAGGCGCCGATTTTGGCACGCCGCACCAGAATCTCGCGCAACGGCGTGCCCTGCCGAAAATCCCCGGGCGGAAGAATGGACATTTCGATGTAGCGCTTGTTGCAGAGCAAAAGGCGCGCCCTGCCGTCGTACATGCTCACGCCCTGGACCAGATTGTCGAGCGCGAGATTGAACAATGCATTCCGCCGACGCTCCCGGACGAGCATCGCGAGCGCTGCCACCAATAGTGCGGCAAGCGCGAGGGCGGTCGCCAACACAACGG
>DASXDP010000122.1:0-37153 GCA_036490575.1 Xanthobacteraceae bacterium | reverse complement strand
GATCAATCTGTTTGAGAAAACCACCGATCGGATACCCCTTAGGTCGAACCAGCACGAATATCACGTTGTCCCTGACCGCAGTCATTATCTGGACTTCGAGCCGCATCGGCTGCTCGAAGTCTATGCGCACTACGCCGGCGGCGGCGACAAGGTCCGGGTCCATCCGCTTTATGCGGCGTCGCTTGAGAGCACCAAGCAGGGTTCGGGGCCGGGCTATACCGTCCGCCGGCTACCTCGGCGTCGCACTGTGGAGGAAAAGCGTTCCGGTTCGTCGTCCGATTATACCGGCACCGACATGTTCATTTCCCTTAGCGAGCTTGGCGGTCCCGACGACGACGCCTCGATCGCCGAGTTAAGCGTGCGGGCGTTGTGTTCCAACCGGCATCTAACGGAGTACCTGCCGATCGGCGCAGGCGGTGCCGATTTCCGCCTGCTCGATGATTCCTCGCTGGATATCGTCTGCATCGCCGGGCCAACGCGTCCACGGGAACCGGTCGTGGCGCAATTGCGCAGCCGAAGCGAGACCGCGCACACCGGCACGATTACCTGGCGCCTCGTCAATATGCTCAGCACCAATCATCTCGGCCTCGTCGAGCGGGCGGCCGGTGGCGCCGCGCAGGCGCTACGCGAAACGCTTTCGATGTTCGCCGACATGAATGATGCGATTACCGAACGCCGGGTTCGCGGCATCCGCACCGTGGACAGCCGTCCCGTCGTGCGCCGTGTTCGCGAGCGTGCAGGGGTAGGGGCGGCGCGAGGTATCGAGGTCACGGTCACGATCGATGAAAAGGCTTTCGAAGGCACCGGCGCGTTCCTGTTGGGCGCAGTACTCGATCGCTTTTTTGCTGAGTATTCCGGATTCAACCATTTCACTCGAACAGTGATCCGCTCCGTTGAACGCGGCGAGATCATGCGATGGCCGCCCCGAATGGGAACGCGCAAAGCCCTGTAAGCGAAGCGAGACGACATTGAGTTTCTTGCGAAATCTAGAAGCGGAGCCGTGGCGGTTCGATTATTTCGCCGTGTTGCGGCATCTCGAGCGCACCGCGAAGGATCGGCCGCGAATCGGTGACAGCGCCGCACTACGGGAAGAGTTCGTCAAGCTCCGCCAAGATCCCTACATGGATTTTCCCGCTTCGAATGTTGCCAAGGCGGAGGCAAGCGACGGCAAGCCGCTGGCGGTGTTTGTGAAGTTTCTTGGTTTATTGGGACCGCAAGGCGCACTTCCGCTGGCTTCGACGGAAGAGGCGTATCACTACCTTCTGGCCCAGGATGACGCTTTCCCGCGGTTTCTTGATCTGTTCAACAATCGCTTCATTCAACTTTTTTTCCGGGCTTGGGCGAATGCGCGACCAATCGCCCAGCACGACCGTCCGGATGCCGACCGCTTCATCGCTTATATCGGTTCGGCGATCGGGATCGGGTCGCCACCCTACCATGACCGCGACAGCTTGCCGGATGAGGTGAAGCTCGGCTTTGCCGGCATTATGGGGGCGCAGGCGAAGTGCGCCTCGCGACTCTCGAGCGTTATTTGCGGTTTGTTCCAGGTACGGGCCGAAGTCGATGAATTTGTTGGATCGCGCCTGGAAATCGAGAGGGACGAGTGGACAACGCTCGGTGGCCGGCACAATACGCTCGGCGCCGACGCCTTGCTGGGTCGTAGAATCTTCAGCGTTCAGGACAAGATCAGGATCCGAATCTACACGAAAAATCTTACTCAATATTTGCGGTTTTTGCCGACCGGCGATTTGTGCGAAGCCCTCGCCGATCTGGTGTTCGCTTACAACGGGGAGCAGCTTGATTGGGATGCTGAGCTGGCGATCCCGTCAGGTGATGCGTCGGCGACGCGCATCGGCAAATTCGGGCAACTCGGCTGGACGACCTGGATGGCGCCGAACTGGACGTCCTCGGACCAATACCGGCGCGATGCGCGATTCCATCCCGCCGACCGCGTGCGGCACAAACGCGCCGCCGCGAACAACGCGATTAGTTAGAAGGGGGCATGCGATGGCCGATATCAGCCTTGAGGCGGTCGCCGGTAAACTCAATCGTGTGGGCTACGAAGCGTTCTTCCAGGCGTTGCGCCAAGCCAAGGGTGCAGGCAACCGGAACGTCGAGCTGGCGCATTGGTTCGCGCACATTCTGCAAAACGAGCGCACCGATATCAGCCTGACCGCAGACCACTTCAAGCTCGATCGCGGCAGACTGATGGCGGACATCACCGCTGTGGTCGATGGATTTCGGAAAAACGAAACCCAGATGCCAGCTGTTTCGAACACCATTATGGATCTGCTGGATCGCGGCTGGCACTACGCGACGCTGTTCTTCGGCGAAACACAGATTCGGACCGGCCATCTTTTGGTCGGAGCGCTGCAATCGCGTGAACTCGCGCGCGCTCTGTCCAACTTGTCACGCGAATTCACCAAAGTGTCGGTCGATAAATTGACCAGCGAGCACCGCAAGATTTGGGCGGGTTCGGACGAAGAAAACCTGCGCCCGATCGACGGAGCAGGCCTGGCGGCCGCTGGCACCTCGACCGCACAACAAACGAGCGGGCCGAAGGGCACAACGGCGCTCGACCGCTTTTCCCAGGATCTTACCGCCAAGGCAAAACTCGGTGAGATGGATCCGATTTTGGGCCGCGACGAGGAAATCCGTCAAATCATCGATGTGCTGATGCGCCGTCGCCAGAACAACCCGATCCTCACCGGCGAAGCCGGGGTCGGCAAGACCGCCGTGGTCGAGGGATTCGCGCAACGCGTAGCCTCGGCCGACGTGCCCCCGCCGCTTCGCGGCGTGCGGGTTTGCATGCTGGACGTCGGCCTGATGCAAGCGGGCGCGTCGATGAAAGGCGAATTCGAACAGCGGCTTCGTTCGGTGATGGACGAAGTTCAACAATCGCCGACTCCCGTCATCTTATTCATCGACGAAGCGCACACCCTGATCGGCGCCGGCGGCTCGGCCGGCACCGGTGACGCCGCGAACTTGCTCAAACCCGCTCTGGCGCGGGGAACCCTGCGCACCATCGCCGCGACGACGTGGTCGGAATATCGCCAGTACATCGAGAAGGACCCGGCGTTGACGCGGCGCTTCCAGCCGATCCAGGTCGGCGAGCCGGGCGTCGAGCAGTGCTGCGACATGCTGCGCGGAATTCTCGGTCCCATGGAGCAACATCATAAGGTGCGCATTTCGGACGCCGCGATTGTCGCCGCGGTTAACCTGTCGCATCGCTACATCCCGGCGCGGCAGCTGCCGGACAAGGCGGTTAGTCTGCTCGACACTGCCGCGGCTCGCGTGGCGATTAGCCAGAGCGCCGTCCCAGCGATGATCGCCGACACTTCGGCTGCGATCGCTGCCCGCGAGCAGGAAAAGGCGGCGCTGGTGAGCGATAGTGACATCGGCGTCGCGGGGGAGGAGCGCATCGCGGCGCTCGATGCAGAGGTCGCCAAGCTCGAAGAAAAATTCGCTGAGCTCGAAGGGGATTGGGACGCCGAGCGGAAGCTCGTTGATGAGATCAGGAGCCTGCGCGACATTCTTCGGCCGAAGCCGGCGGCCGACAAACCTCAGGATGGCAAACAGTCTCCGGACGGCGGATCCACTGCGGCAAACGCCGTTCAGGACAAAGAAAGCGTACGCAAGCAGTTGCGGGAAAAATTCGAAACGCTCGAAGGCCGCGAACCGGAAAAGCGCATGATCTATCCGCACGTCGACGAACAGGTAGTCGCCGCAGTGGTCTCCGACTGGACCGGCATTCCGGTCGGCCGGATGTTCAAGGACGAGATCGAGAACGTGCTGCGGCTACCTGAAATTTTGAACAAACGCGTTGTCGGTCAATCTCATGGGCTCTCGATGATCGCCAAACGCATCGAGACCAGTCGAGCTAAGCTTGACAATCCCAGTAAGCCAATCGGGGTATTCATGCTCTGCGGCCCCTCCGGCGTCGGCAAAACGGAAACTGCGCTCGCTCTTGCCGAAGCGCTGTACGGCGGCGAGCAGAATATGATTACCATCAACATGTCCGAGTTTCAGGAGGCGCACACGGTGTCGTCGTTGAAAGGCGCGCCGCCCGGATACGTTGGTTACGGTGAGGGCGGGCGGCTGACGGAGGCGGTACGCAGGCGACCCTATAGCGTGATCCTGCTCGACGAGGTCGAGAAGGCGCATCCCGACGTCCACGAAATTTTCTTCCAGGTTTTCGACAAAGGCTTCATGGACGACGGCAATGGCAGGCGCATCGACTTCAAGAACACCTTGATCATCCTCACGACCAATGCCGGCACCGGTCTGATCATGGGCCTTTCGGCCGACCCCAAGTTCCGGCAGGATCCTGAAGCGTTGGCGAAGGAGTTGCGGCCGGAATTGCTGAAGGTGTTTCCGCCGGCATTGCTCGGTCGGATTGTTTCGATCCCATACTATCCGTTGTCGGACAAGATGCTTGGCGGCATCGTCCGGCTGCAACTCGATCGAATTGGGCGGCGCATTCGCGACAATCACGCCGCCGCCTTTGTTTACGACGACGCGGTCGTCGATCACATCGTCTCGATGTGCAACGATCCAGGGTCGGGCGGTCGGATGATCGATAACATCGTCACCAACACGATGCTTCCGGCGCTTTCGCGCGAGTTCCTCAAGCGAACGCTGGCCAAGGAGAAGCTGACGGAAGCCAGAGTGACGGTCGCGGACGGTGACTTCTCATACGCGTGGGCATGACGATGGAGAAGAGCAAAAACCGTTTCGAACAGGTCGATGAAATCCAGCCGGATGCCATCAATCTGACTCTGGCGCAGAAGCCGGACGGCCAGGTCGGTACGATCCATTGCCCAAAGACCGCCGCTTCGGATCGATTGCCCGCGGATTTGACCAGTCAGGAGGTCGCTGCCCGCGACGCGGTGATTGGCGCCATTCAGCTTGCCAACAGCAAGAAGCTCCCCATCGTGGTCATCGATCCGGACAATATCTGGAAGCCGGAATGGGGCGAGCTTTGGCGTTACGAAGAAGACTAACCGGAAGGGCCGCTGACGAAGATTTCCAGACGGGCTCGAAGCGGTCTTGGTGCGGCGTCCCCGCGGTCTTTCAGCGACGCAGGTTCAATTGGCGCTGAGGCTTTCCCGCAATCGGACGACTTGCGGACGCAGCTTGGCGCAACCGAGTTCACGCTCGAAGCGGGCGATTTCGTCGGCGGCAGGGTTAGCGCGAAGCCGAGCTAACTTTTCTTCGTCGCGCTTGCAGACTTCCGGTGATGAAGGCGGGGCAGGGGTGATTGATCGCGATTGTTCGACAGTGCTCTTCGATTCCACGATCGGCGGAGCAGCGCCGCTTTCGGGCTTTTGCTCGCTCCCGGCGATGCTTTCGCGCAACCGGACAATCTGCGGACGGAGCTTCGCGCAGGTCAACTCCCGCTCGAAACGGGCGATGTCCTCGGCGACCGGATTGACGCGCAACTTTGCCAGCCGTTCTTCGTCGTCCTTGCAGTTAGGCTCTGAAGACGACGCCGGCGCGGCCTTCGGCTGACTGGATATAGCCTGCGGACGAGCGGGCTCTGGCGCTACACGCGGTGCTTCCGATATGACTTGCGGTGGCGGCGCGGCGTTGGTGTCGGCGTGCGCCTCGACGGTGAACATGCTTTCGCGCAGGCGCGCGATTTGCGGCCGTAGCTTCGCACAGCCAAGTTCCCGCTCGAAGCGGTCGATCTCATCGGCGACCGGGTTTGCCCGCAGCTTCGCCAGCAGCGCTTCGTCGTGCTTGCAAATCTGTTCTTGCGATGCTTCTGGCACCGTCTTGGGCTCGATCGCAGGCTGTTGTGCCGGGCCGGTCGTCAAGCGCGCTTGCTTTTCGCGCTCCACTGCCGCGGCCTTCGCGCGCTCTTCGTCGTCGTGACGGCGTTGTTCGGCTGCGTCGTTGTGCTCTGTCTTGTCACGATCCAACATGGCCAGCCGTGCGGCCTCCCGTTTGGCAAGCTCCTGCTTGGCGGCTTCGAATTTGGCGGCCTGTTGCCGCGCCGCCTCCTGCTTGGCGGCATCCTCTTGCTTCGCCGCTTCCTGACGTGCTGCTTCCTGCCGAGCGGCGTCTTTGGCTGCTTGTTGTCGGGCAGCCTCTTGCTTGGCGGCCTCCTTGGCGGCCTGTTGCCGTGCCGCCTCCTGTTTGGCGGCCTCTTCTTGTCTCGCCCCTTCCTGACGTGCTGCTTCCTGCCGAGCGGCCTCTTTGGCCGCTTGTTGCCTCGTGGCGTCTTGTTTGGCGGCTTCCTTGGCGGCCTGTTGCCGCGCCACCTCCTGTTTGGCGGCCTCTTCTTGTTTCGCCGCTTCCTGTCGCGCCGCTTCCTGCCGTGCTGCCTCTTTGGCCGCTTGCTGCCTGGCGGCCTCTTGTTTGGCGGCTTCCTTGGTGGCCTGTTGCCGCGCCGCGTCCTGCTTGGCGGCTTCTTCGGCTTGCCGCTGCGCTTCCGCCAGACGCGCCTTTATTGCGTCCTGTTCGAGCCTTTCTTTCTCGGCCTGACGTTCACGCGACAGTCGTTCGAGCGTATCCAAACGATACTGCGCATCGGATACCCGCGGCGACGACGGATAATTGGTAACGAAGTCGCGAAACGCCTTTGGATCGTTCTTGTCCTTTATCTGATCCCACGCCGCCCTGTCTTTTTGATTGATATAATATTCATCGATCAGCGAAACGTAGATTTCGGGTCGTTGGCGGCCATGCGTAGTTTCGACGACATCAGCCGCAATGCGCCTGAACATCTTTGCGATTTCGAGGCCGGGTTCCTGAAGGCGTTTGATGAGCGCTGCCGAGAATGGACTGTTGCGGCCCTGACCGTCCGCTGCCACCTCGTCGGCGGCAGTGGCATACGCCACGATAATGCCTTCAGCCCTGTCGATCCTCGCCAAACCACGTGTCAGATCGAGACCGCGGTTCATTCCCATCATTTTGCGCTTGAGAGTATCGACGATGGGATTGTTGCGGCAGGCGTCCAGTATCATGATCTTGACGCCGCTGGCGCGCTCAACGGCGGCCCGCACGTCGTCCAGCGAAACTGTTTGGAAGCGGAGGCTTACTTCGTCCTCGAGGTCCGCGTCGACCGGAAGAAGATAGTTTCGGCCCTGATACTGAATTGCGTGTCCCGCATAAAAGAACAGCGCAGCATCGGCATTGGTTGCCGCGCGTCCAAACTGGGTCATGGCAAGATCGAGATCACGCTTCGTGGCGTCGACGGCGACGATCACTTCAAAACCCAGAGTTCGTAGCGTCGCCGCCACGTCCTGCGCGTCGTTCTTCGGGTTGTTCAGATTAAGGGTGGTATTCTTGTAGGATGAGTTGCCAACAACCAGTGCAACGCGCGTCTCGGCTGCGGCCGCATTCATCGAGAGCGCTATGAGCGTTAAGCCGCAAAGCGCCGAAAGCCACCCGCGAAGTGGTGTGATCATCGACACCTTTGCGACTCCGCACCTCGTATCAGTTCCAGTCAGACCGCCAACGTTGTTGGCCCGGGTAGCCAGGGAATATCGGTTGTCCCGGGTGCACCGGGTGCACTCTATGCACCACGGGGGGACGGCCGCTGACCGTGACCACCACTTTGATGGGTTTAGAGTAAACCGGCGGTTCATGAGGGATGTGATTTTCATCACCAAACAGTAGTTGGAGGGTGTGCACCCCGAGCGGCAGGGTCACCTTCGCTTCGGTCTGGCCTGACCCGAAATGCAGATGATTGGGATCGCTGGGAATCGGCTCATCGAGCGGAGGCAACGGGGCATCGATCAAGAGATGGTGGTGGCCCGTGTTGGTCTTTTCAAACCCCGCTGGCGCGACACCCATTCCTATGAGCCCGAACCGTATCGTGGGAGTCTGGGTCACATAGCTACCATCGGTCGGATATTCGAAATAGACCTTCGCGTTCGGTGGCGAAGGATGTCGAGTGACTCCCGCTGATGCCGCGGGCTGTCCGGCGGTTTTGACGTGCACCAAAACACGCTCGGACATGACCGGCGGATTGTGCGGGATGTGATCTTTGTCTCCCAACAGAAGCTGCAGCGTGTGGTCGCCTGGAGTGAGCGTTATATCCGCCTCGGTTTGGCCCGCTCCGAAATGAAGATGATTGGGATCGTTGGGAATTGATTCATCCAAGGGCGGCAGCTCGGTGTCGATCAGCAGATGGTGGTGTCCGGAGTTGGCTTTTTCCGACCCCGCCGGTGCCACACCCATCCCGTGGAGACCGAAGTGAACCGTGGTTTTCTCGCCAATGGTGGCGCCATTCTTGAGATCGACAAAATACACCGCCGCGCCCTTTGGGGAGGGCGTAGGTCCAGCTTTGGTCTGGCCAAATCCCCCTGTCGTCATAGAAAGGCCGATCAGGACCGAAAACGCGCTCAAACCTGCAATTTTGGCAAACACGGCCGTTGCTCCTCCGTCGCGGCGGGCGATATGCCCGTTTCTTTCCCCATGTTGGTGACGAGACTATCACCGATGGAAAAGCTGTAAAAGTAAGGCGTTAGGGGTGGCTGCTACTATGATGAAGGCGAACGCGGCGATTTGACCATGTTACGAAATCACGCTTTCTCTACGCTGCCGAGGGGCTAGATTGCGCATCTGCTCCATGAATCCCTCGAATCAACAGGCTGGGGTATAAAAGGGACCATGCGCCTTAGGCCTTTCCTTCAGGTTGCAATATTGGGGGTAGCTAACCTTTTGGTCGTGGTGTCGCTTGGTCAAGCTCAGATCAAGCCCCAGCAGCCCGCCACGGCATCTCCGGGCGCGGCTGGTTCAGCCGGTCAGTCTTCAACGGTTCCTGAACCCGGCGAGACATTTCATGACTGCGCCGATTGCACCGAGATGGTGGTTGTGCCCGATGGCGACTTCAAGATGGGCTCGGGTGACTCGGTGAACGAGAAGCCGGTGCACCGCGTCGTAATCGCCAATCCCTTTGCCATCGGTCGGCGGGAAATCACATTTGCAGACTGGGAAGCCTGCGTGACGGCTGGCGGATGCAAATATGAGCCAACCGACCGCGGTTGGGGTCGGGGTAATCGCCCGGTCATCAACGTCAGCTGGGACGATGCAAAGGCTTATGTGGCGTGGATCTCACAAAGGACCGGCAAGAAGTATCGGCTTCCGAGCGAGGCCGAATGGGAATATGCCGCGCGCGCCGGCACGACATCACCGTTCTGGTGGGGTGATACAGCGGGCACCGATCACGCGAATTGCGAGGATTGTAGCGCCAAGTCGCTTCGCGAGAGTACGCCGACCGGTACTTTTCGACCAAACGGCTTCGGCTTGTACGACACTTCTGGCAACGCCGCCGAATGGGTAGAGGATTGCTGGAACGAAAATTATCGCGGCGCGCCGACCGATGGTTCCGCCTGGACGACCGGGCAGTGCGCGGAGCGGGTTTTGCGTGGCGGTTCATTCGCCAGCAAGTCGACGTTCGTGCGTTCCCCTTCGCGCTTCCGGTATGATGAAGACGTGCGGTATTACGCGAACGGTTTTCGCGTCGCGCGCGATTTGAAGTAGGCAATTTGCCCGGGGCGTTGCCGAGGCCGTCCCGCGCTGCGGCTCGCGAACCGTACTATGCCTGACCGCGGCCGAAGCGACGCTGCGCGCGGGGCTTTGCCTACCGGCTACTTTCTAAACGTCACCACGCACGGGTCGTTCGGCGGATTGGTTCGGCACGTGGTGCAGCTTCCGTTGCCCGGTTCGCATGTGCCGTTCTGCGTGACCTGCTTGTTGGAAACCGACACGACCGCGTTGCACTTGTTCTGACTTGCCGAGAGGTCCTTCGGCAAAGGAGGAGTGCAAGTGTAGGTTTGAGTGCAGTTGTGCTTGTCCGAGGCGGCTTTTATCGACCTTGGGTCGGGCTGCCATAGGCCCTTCGCCGAGCTCAGGGTTGAGCACACCACGTCAGGCGCGGGTGGCGCCATGCCACCCATCGCTTCGCATTTGCTGTATTTTTGGTGGTCATCCTGCAGGCAGCAGACTATTTCCGTGCCTTTGCAGACGACGATGTGTGTCAACGGCCGGTTATTGAGGAGATCATCGTCGGCCTTTGAGATGCACGTGGAGCTCTTCATTGAGCGTATTTGATCCATCGTGCAGCCATTGAAAACTTCCCTCTTGTCGGCCACGAAGAGGAGGTTTGCGCGTGAACTGGCCGAGTGTGCGGACGAGGGTGACATCCAGGCCACCTTTTGGGCGCCTGCGGCTTCGTCGGCAATCGCGACCGGCGCGTATATGCTCGCGACGACGAGCACGACAAATGCTGCGGCCTTAGCCGCCAAATAGGCTTTCGCAATCATGTTTCACCCCCCGAAACGACATCTTTTATCGATACTCTAAAGTATCATGAACGGGAATGCCGTACAAACGGATCAGCGGCAGAACGCGACTGCCCGGACAATTATCGATTAAGTTGCAGCCGCGATTGTTCGTAAATTGTACAGGTTTGGAATAGGGTGCCGAGGCGAGTAGCGAATACGTGAGCCGGTGTAGACCGCGTAGGCAGAGACAGAATGGGCTTTGCGTCCGGACTGATGGGTAGTGTATGTCGCGCTCTAGCGGGTTTGTTTCTCTTTGGCGGTGTCGATCAATTCGCCCGCAAAGCGTTCAACAAGATTGACCTGCCCGAAATAGTACATCAAGGATTTGTGTGAAGGACAAAGTCAATATGGCTGCATGACGAATTGCGGCCAGCCGCACCTGACACTGCAGCGAAAAGACCAAAAATAATGTGGCTGGTCATTCGCCGTCAACTCACAACGCCGCCGAAGGAGGTATTGCATCAGCCGGCAGCGTGAAATCCGGCGGCAAGCAGTTAACTGAAATCGCAAAGCTATCTCTGCGGAGATCGACCCACAGTGTCGTTGTCTCCCAGACAAATGAACAGGGGCCCAATGAGGCAAGCTTTTGCAATAGCAGTTTTGATGGGAGCCTTTGTTGCGGCTTTCGTTACGCCGGCGGCCGCGGCGCCGCTGCAAAAACCCGACCAAATTCGAGGAAGTTGCAGTGGCGACGATGCATATTTTCCTCCGGACAGCAGTGGCGCCTACGGTTGTCTGAAAAAGGACGGCAGTGGAATTGTTTGCGGAGGATGGTCGGACGAGAACAAGAAAACCTGCGAAACCTGGTCCGCGAGCGGCAGCCCTCCGAGCCGCGCGCCAGGAGCGCTTCGCGGCGCCACACAGAAAAAAGCCGCAGACAAGGCCGTGGCAGACAAGGCGAAAGCTGACAAAGCCGCCGCGGAAAAAGCGGCAGCGGACAAAGCGGCCGCCGACAAGGCGAAGGCCTCCAAGCCAGCGGTGGACAAGCCGACCCCCGACAAATCTGCCAGCGACAAGCCGACCAGCGACAAGCCGTCAACTAGCAAGCCGACGTCCGCGACTTCGTCGAGTGTTCATGATTGCCCGGGAATAAAGCTCAATTGCGGGGCCTGGGCGCCGAAAGACGGAAATACCTGCCGGAGTTGTCAACTGGCGCAATGCCGAATCGAAAATGGTGGTGAGGTGGTCGCCGGCAACAAAACTCAAAATCAATGTTATGAGGGCCACGGACCTCCGCCAAAAGACTGATTGGAATTAAATTTCGACGGGAGCAACAGGTGGTACATCCACTCATCGTTGCGAGCAATGCCTTCTTCCTCGCGTCGTTCGGCGCGGCGGCACAGCCGTTGTCCGAACGGGCGCCGTCAACATCTTTGGCGGGATTGGCGCATCTTGCGCAGGACCGGGTGCCGAATTGCAAGGGTATCAAACGATCGGGCGCGCCGGTTCCCGTGTGTTGTGTGCGGGGAAGCGCTGCGGGTTGCGTAGCGAGCATCAGCGAATGCAAGTCCCGTGGCGGATCACCAAAAGGCGCCAAGGACTGCGATCTGCCTGCGTCGCTTAGCGGAGCGCCGGCGGCCCGCTGAGGGCTGCGGCTGTCCGCTCAAACCGAAGCTTAATTTGCGCCGCAAAGCATTGCAAGTAGTTGCACCACAAGGGGGACGTTATGAAAACAGGTTCGTGTGGAGCGCTAGTCGCGGGTGCCGTGATCGCTGGTGTATCTCTGCTCGTTTTTCCGGCGGTCGCACAAAGTACGCTATCCAAGGAGATGGGTAAAAAGTGGGGCGATAAGTGCGCACCCACCGGACGGGCGACCACGTGCTGCAACACCCAGCGCAATGAGGAGACGGCATGCAAGGGTCTCGAAAAGGAGCGAATGGGAAGTACGGTCGTCCGAAACTGCGATGATGCCGAAAAGATCTGCCAGGTCACGGTTCGCTCGGCTGAAGAGGCAAAAAAAGCCGAGGAAGAGAAAAAGAAGAAGGCCGAGGACGCCAAGAAAGCCGAGGAGAAAAAGGCTGCCCCACAGGGCAGCGGCAGCAGCACCAACGGTCAGCCGCAACTCACGACCCTGCCATCGGCCCGGCAGTTGGCGGACGGGTGGAAAAAGCAGCTCGAGCAGCTCGAAGACGAATATCCAAATGCTCTGGACGCGGCCAAGAACGGGAAGACCAAACCGGAGATCGAGCGGGCTCTCAAAAGGGCCGAGGAGATCAAGAAAAGGATCGACGAACTCAGGCGACGGATAGGCGATCTGTCGCCGGCCGAAAGAATTCCCTACACCTCCAAGTTGCCAACCCCATATGTCTCGAAGAGTCCATTTGATTTGGTGTACGACAAAATAAGCGTGACACTCTGCGGCAAGAACGGGAAGGCGCAGTGGGATGGCAATATCGTTAGCTGTCAAAAAGGTCCTGACGCTCCTAGCGGCGGCGACCGTCCGATTCCGCCCGCGACCGACATCGCGCCAAACGATCCGAACAAAAGGTGAGTACGAAAGTCAAAGGGGGGCACTGATGAACGCGAACCTTTGCGGAGTGCTGGTGAGGGGCGCCGTAATCGCCGGCATGTCTCTTTTTATGTTTTCGGCAGCCGCCGACGTTCCGCTCTCGAAGGAAACCGGCAGAAAATGGGGGGAAAAGTGCGCGTCCAGCGGCACCATGCAATGCTGCAGCACGCAACGCAGCAACGAGCCGGCATGCAAAGGCCTCGAGCACAGTTCGTCCCGGAGAGACTGTGAGGAGGCGGAAAAGGCCTGCCAGGGAGTAGTTCGCTCCGCGGAGGAGGCGAAAAAGGCCGAGGAAGACAAAAAGAAAAAAGCCGAGGAGGCTAAAAAGGCCGAAGACGTCAGAAAGGCTGCGGAGGGCAAGAAGGTCGAGGAGAAAAAAACGGGTCCGCAGGGCCTCCCGCGCCTGCCGTCGGCGGCGGATCTGGAAAAGCAAATCGACGATGTTAAAAACGACGTGACCAAGGTAGAGGAACAACTGAGCAAGGTGACCTCGCAGGCCGAGGTCGATGCGCTCAACGCGCGTATCGCCAAAGACCACGAAACCATCTTCCGTATCAAGACCGTTGTGGAAGGCCGGCAACGCAGCGTGATCGAAACGACCCCGCAGGACTGGACCGTGATCAAGCAGGAAGCGACAGATACCGGGGCCAAGGTCGAAAGGGTGCAACAAAAAGTAATACATTGTGTGCTGACCGGGGACGCCACCGGCGGCGACAGCAAGGACAATAGAATACCGCCGCCGACCAACATCGACTCCGGCGTTCAGGGCAAACACGTGGTCGGATGCAAATTCAGCAAGTAACGCACCCCGAAATCGCGGATAACGCGCTTGCCATCGGAGCGGCGGCCGATAGCATTGTTGAATAGTGGGCGGTCGAGACTGGCCATGAAAACGTTGGTGGCGGCTGTTGCTCTATTGAATGCTGCGCTCGGCACGCCCGGTTTGGCCCAGCCGCGCCACATCGCAGCAAAGTTTGGTTTTCTCGGCGAGTACGAGCTTTCGGCGGCCGTTTCTCCGGAAAAGTCAGGGGCAGAACACATGGTTACGGGTCCTATGACTATCCGGCACGTCGGTCTTTGCACGCACAACGGGCCCGACGAAAGCCTCGGCGAAATTGCCGTGCATCTTGCCGGAGCGAAATCGCAAATCAGCGTGACATTCCCGTTCGACGGACAGCAGTGCACTTACCGAGGCACAGTCTCGCGAGAAAACGTTGGCGATCTGGTCTGCTCTACGAGCACGATTCCGTTCAGCATCTGGTTCGACGAATAATTTTGTTGCTGGCCAGTGCTGTTCTGCAAATCGGCGACTGCGTGACATCGGTGTCGCATTTTTTAAGGGAGGTCGCTCGTTCCGCCGCCTCAAGAGCAGCGAGACGGTCATTCCGACATGTCAAATTCCTGCTGGCTGACCAATAGAAGCAAAAAGGACGAATTGTCGGAATGGCGCCCGTGTTCGTTAATTTTTCCGAGGACTCTTAATCAGCGGGTCCCGGGTTCGAGCCCTGGTGCGCCCACCAATTTTCCCGGTGCCTGGCTTGGAAATCGCTCGTCGGGTTGCCGCGCGAACGGTTGTTCACGGTTCGCAATGCCACGCGCGCAATGAACTTCGGGTTGGCAACCTGTTCAGTCACGCTCAGTTGGAAATTTGGCGTCTTAGCTCAATCAAATTTTCATTCGGCGACGGCTTGACGTAGATGCTTGCATACGGCCCGTCATAGACTTCCTTCCAACCCTTCTTGCCAACGAGGAATTGCCGCAATTGGTCATGGGCCTTCACCCATAGCACGGTGTCGATCCGGTATTTTTCCAGAACGCTATTCCATGCACTCTCGTTGACGTCCAATTGGGCGAGTTTGAAATAGTCGCGCAGCAAATCATCCGGATAAGCGGTAGCGCCTCGACCATCAACAAATGGCGAGATGGCGCCGTGAGAACGAAAAATCAGATTGCCGCCGTAATTCCAGTGGTTGAGCAGCCGCGTGTGCGGTAGTTGCGTTTGCAGATAAAGAACATCTTGCTCCGAAAGCATCTGCGGAAGATCGAGCGCCGGTTCGATTTGCACGTAGACCAGCGGCAGAACGCATGCGGTCATGATCCCGGCGGCCAATAGCGGTCCCTCCCACCTGAAATCTTTGATCCGTCGGGGCAAAAGCCGGTCGATATGCAGGGCCACCGGCACCGCCGAGAATATAAAAAGAACGACAGGTAGCGAAATTGGTACAATCCCAGGATCAGAAAAATCCACGAAAGCAGCCGTGGCTCCAGCGGACCGGCCTTGCCGGCGCGAACTTCAAGCGCAACGAAAACCAGAATGTAAACGATGCCGGGAATGCTCCCAGGCAGCTCAATATTGTGGTAATAGGGCAACCATTCGTCGATGTAGGCTTGGACAAAGTGGCCGACCGTTGTCGTCACACCTTGATAGATGTGCCAGCCAAGAGGATTGACGAACGTTGCGGCGAAACAAGCGCCCAGTACGATACTGTAGTTTCTCGCGTTCCCCCAATCGCGCTTGAGTACCGCGGCCCCGAGAAAAACGCCGACAATGGGGAGGCCAAGAACAAAACCGCCGTGCAAGTTGGCCCACAGCACCATGACCGCCTGCAGCAAAAATATGCGCCGCGATCTTTTCAGACATTCGACGTAGGATATCGTTGCAAACACCATCGTATAAATGTTCGGGGACGCTGACAGATAAATAGTTGGGACGGTCGCAAAGGCGGGGTAAAGCAGACAGGCGCAGAGAACCGAAATCCAGGCTGCAAGCGGCGAAGCGCCGAGGCACAGACAGGCGGACGCAAGATAGACGACGATCACCGCGCCACAGAAAACGACAAACAACGTCAGGCCGCCAAGTTTCGCGTATTGAAATATTACGCTGTCAACCACGTCCCCCAGCCACGAGACATTGAACCACCGTTGGCTTCCGGAAGTGAACGACCACGGATCGTGGAAGGGGATGCTGCCCTGTTGTCTGATGACATCGCCGGCGGCGAGGTGCCATCCCAAATCATAGTGGGCGAGCAGGATCGGTCCGTTGAGCAGGTAGTACAAGGATGCGAGAGAAATAAGGAAGACGTAAATCCCGGCGTTCTGGAGATGCGAACCCAGATATGCGCGCAGTCGTGAAGCGCTGCGGCGACCGCGCGCGCGGCTGAAAGTGGGATTCCCAACTACCTCACTTTCGACCATTGCCGGTCGTCATTAGACGCCAAGTCGACGCAACTGCTTTGCCATTTCCAATTCCCAATTTTTTTTCGCTCAAGTTCCGGGCGTCCGATGCTTGCGCGTCAGGGCGTCAGAGGCTTTTTCTGATATTTCTTGGGCTCGCCCCCATGACTTGAGGTTCGCATCCGACTACACGCCATGCGTGAACAATTGGTGTAGCTCCGCAGCGCTTTTGCTCGTCAATTTTAGGCGCTTGCGCCGTTGGGGCGTTGCCGCGGCGGATCTAATGGAGATTGCGGGCATTCGCTATAGTGCGCCGCCGGCCATTACCGTTCGTGGACGTTTCAGCAATGAGGAGACAGCACTATGCCGTTTATTCGAGTCGACTGGTTTCCGGGGCGCACGCTCGAGCAAAAGCGCGAATTGGCCGAAGTTCTGACCCGCGAGTTTGCGCGGATCGCGAAATGCAAGCCGGAAACTATCAACTTCATCTTCACCGAGGTCAGCCGGGAAGATTGGGGCCGCAACGGCAAGCTGTTTTGCGATGCCTATGAATATGAAAATGATCCGACTAGTTGATACGGATGGGCGTCCGCCACGATAGCCGTCCGCAGCATTCACCCGGCAGTTGGAGAGCTTGCGGCTACATTGGACCGGCAGCGCCGAGCGTTCCTCTATTGCCCGTGGCTCGTGAGCACTTCCTGACATTGGCCGCTGATCTTCTGTCTGTTTCGCTGCAGACATTTCAAAATTGCGGCTGTGTCCGACGAATTAACATCCAGCTCGTGTTTGCAAAATTTCACGGCTTCAGGCGCGCACGCTTGCCGCTCTGCCTTCGTCCCGCTACCCAGCGGGTCGGCGGCTACCGCGGTCTCCGCCGTAAACACGAGAGCTATTAACAAAAGTCCCGTCCAACGCATCGTTATTCCCTTTCTCAAGCCGCAACGATAAGGGCGCCCCATGCGGCGGCAACGATCGGGGCTAGGATCGCGACCTATAATACTTCTTGCCACGCGTCCGGTAATGGTGGCTGAGACATATAGCGCTGACTAGAAGCAAGAACCTCAGCACCGCTGCCCCGTGCCGGTCAATGTTTCGCGCCATATGTGACGGTTTCGCTTGCGAATAATGTGATATCCGTTCGGAATGTTCCGCCGGCTGTGGAGCAAATCGCACCGGCCCATCGAAGGCGCGCAAGGTGCGCTCATGGCTCCCGGCTACTCCTGCGAGAGCTTCTGAGCCCGCAGTTAGAGCAGGACAGTATTTCCGGATGGACGTGTATTCCGGCCACGTTTCATCGCCGCAGGCTTGATCTCCGATCATCGGTATGGCTCCTCGGGAAAGTCTTTGGGATTGCACGCCGATGACCAGGCAAATTCGTCTCAACGCCTTCGATATGAATTGCGTCGCCCACCAATCGTCGGGGATGTGGCGGCATCCGCGCGATTGTTCGTGGACCTATAAGGATTTGGATTATTGGCTGGACCTCGCGCGTGTCCTTGAGCGGGGGAAGTTTGACGGCATTTTCCTGGCCGACGTTCTCGGCGTGTACGACGTTTATGGCGGATCCGCCGAGGCGGCGTTGCGCAATGCAACGCAGATTCCGGTCAACGATCCATTTCTTGTCATACCCGCGATGGCTGTTGTGACTGAGAATCTGGGATTTGGCGTCACCGGCACCCTTTCCTACGAACCTCCGTTTCAGTTCGCGCGCCGGATGTCGACGCTGGATCACCTGACCAAAGGCAGGATCGGCTGGAACATCGTGACCGGCTATCTTGAAAGCGCCGCCAAGGGAGCCGGGCGCGACCGACAGAGCGGGCACGATCTGCGTTACGATATTGCCGACGAGTATATGCAGGTCGTCTACAAGCTTTGGGAGGGGAGTTGGGACGAAGGCGCTACCGTGCGCGATCGCGACTCCGGAATATTCACGCAGCCTGACGCGGTCCGCAAGATCGAACACAAGGGCGAGCATTACGCCGTCAATGCCATTCATCTGTGCGAGCCGTCGCCGCAGCGCACTCCGGTACTCTACCAAGCCGGAACGTCCGGCAAAGGCCGCGAGTTCGCGGCGCGGCATGCAGAATGCGTGTTTATGGCGGCGCCGACCAAGCAGATCATCGCCAGCTCGGTCGCCGACATCCGCAAGCGCGCCGCCGCTCACGGCCGCGACCCGGCGGAAATCCTGATCTTTGCTTTGGCGACGGTGATCCCGGGAGCCACTGACGAAGCAGCGAAGGCGAAACTCGAAGAGTATCAATCCTACGTCAGTCACGAAGGCGCGCTTGCCCTCGTATCCGGCTGGACCGGCATCGACTTTTCAAAATACGCGCTCGACGATGTGGTCCGCTACATTGAAAATGACGCAATTCGCTCGACCGTGGAAACGCTGACGGTGGCCGATCCCGATCGGCAGTGGACCATACGCCAGATCGCGGAATTCGCCGGCATCGGCGGAATGGCGCCGGTCATTGTCGGTGCACCTGGCAAAGTCGCCGACGAACTGATGTCCTGGGTCCGTGACACAGACGTTGACGGCTTCAATCTCGCTTATGCCGTCACGCCTGAAAGCTTCGTAGACTTCGTTGATCTCATCGTCCCCGAGTTGCAACGGCGCGGCGTATACAAACGCGAATACGCACCCGGGACTTTTCGCGAGAAGCTTTTTGGGCGAGGCCGGGCCAGATTGGGTGCAGACCACCCGGGACACCTTTATCGTTACTCTGCTCTTTGAGGGGGGCACCATGGCGGAGCACACTCTCGCTTCGAAAAGCGGGCCGGCACTATCTTCTTCCCATTTCCGACCGAGCGCGCCGGCGCATATCGTGCGCACCGACGCGGAGGCGATCGAGATCGCTGAGCGGCTGGCGATTGACCTTGCCAAGGGAGCGGCAGAGCGCGATCGCGAGCGGCGGTTGCCATTTGAAGAAATCGACACCTTCTCGCAATCAGGCCTATGGGCAATCACGATTCCAAAGGCTTACGGCGGAGCGGAAGTTTCGTGCGTGACACTGGCCGAAGTCATCAAGATTATCGCTGCCGCGGATCCATCGATCGGCCAAATTCCGCAAAATCATTTCAGCATCGTCGACCTTGTCCGGATCAGCGGAACGGAGGAGCAGCGCCGCTATTTCTTCGCCGAAGTCCTCAAGGGCTTGCGCCTCGGCAACGCCTTCTCCGAGCGCAAAACCAAAAACGTCGCTGAACTCAAGGCCCGGCTAAGCAAAGATGGCGATACATATGTCGTCACCGGCACCAAATTCTACTCCACCGGCGCGCTGTTCGCGCACCGCGTGCCCGTTGCCGGGTTGGACCAGGAGGGCAGGCTGCACGTCGCCATCGCGGATCGTAACGCCCCGGGGCTGAAGGTTGTCGACGACTGGTCGAGTTTTGGCCAGCGGACGACGGCGAGCGGCACGGTCAGTTTTGACGAAGTCAGGGTGCCGGCGGATCACGTTATTGCGGCCTATCGCGCCTTTGAGGTGCCGACCGCGAACGGGCCTCATGCCCAACTGGTGCACGCCGCCATCGACTTGGGCATCGCGACCGCCGCCATCCAGGAAACTACGAAATTGGTCCGTACCCAGGCTCGCCCCTGGATCGATAGCGGCCAGCAGCGCGCGTCAGACGATCCGTACACAATTGCGCAGATCGGCGATTTGCACATCCGCCTGCGAGCCGCAGAGGCGTTGTTGGCGCGAGGTGGCGGCTACGTCGACAAGGCTATTGCTGCGCCGACTGAAGACTCCATCGGTGCGGCGTCCATCGCCGTCGCCGAAGCCAAAGTGCTCTCGACGGAGCTCGCGATTCTGGCGACCAACAAGCTCTTTGAGCTTTCCGGAACGTCGTCCACCCTCGAAGGATCGGGGCTTGATCGTCATTGCCGCAACGCGCGCGTGCACACACTGCATGATCCGGTCCGCTGGAAATACTTTGCGGTTGGCAATTTTTATTTGAACGACGTGCTGCCTCAACGTCACCCCTGGATTTAGATTTTCGCTTCGGGATCGGCGAGTGGGGCCGTGAATTAGCGGCGTGACGGTTCCGTCGCATTGCGGCGTGACGGTTCCATCGCATTGCGGCGTGACGGTTCCATCGCAATCGGTACGTTTGACGTTTTTTATGTGGGAACCGCGGCCGGCTATTCGGGTTGTTTGCGCACGGCCCTGAGCCGGCAACGATCGGAGGTAGCAAATGAAGATTTTGGGCAAAATCGCCATCGGCGCTGCCGGTCTGGCGATGCTTTCCGCCGCGGCGTTCGCCGATGAAGTGACCACGACCACCACACAGCGCACCCGCGAGCCTGGTCCGGGCGTCTATGTCGGCGTTCCGGGCGTCGTCGGCGTGCAGGTTGGCGCGCCGTCCCGCGGCTGCACCACGCAAAACCGAACCACGACCGACACCGATACCGGCGCTTCCCGATCGGTGACGCGCAGTAACTGCTAACGCTTCGATGGTTCGCCTACATGAAAGGCCCCGTGGCATTCGCCGCGGGGTCTTTGTTTTGCAACCACTGCTGGCGCAAGGCGATGGCCGACCGGCATTGAACGCTGCAACGTTTTTTGGGAGGCTGTGTGCGGGCAGGAGGCAGCCAAATGATGTCCCTGTCGGGGAGGGAAAATGCACACGACCGTCAAGCAGCAAGAGCTGCGTCGCGCGACCAATCCGCTGTTCAATGACCGCAAGCTCAAGCTCGGCACGTTCTGCACCAACCTGAATGGCGGCTGCGCCATCAGCACCATTCCCGAGACGCTGAAGATCAGCTGGCCGAATACGGTGCGGCTGGCGCAGATCGCAGAGGACATGGAGTTCGAGGCACTGGTGCCGGTCGGCCGCTGGAAGGGCTTCGGCGGCGAGACCAATTTCAACGGCGCCGGATTCGAGTGTTTCTCCTGGGCGGCCGGTATCGGCGGCGCGACCAAATATTCAGCGGTGTTCTCGACCGCGCATGTGCCGATGTATCACCCGTCATTGGCGGCCAAGCAGGCAGCCGTGATCGACCACATCAGCAACGGCCGGCATGCCATCAACATTGTCGGCGGCTGGAACCAGCCCGAGCTCGATATGTTCGGCGGGCACATGGAAGACCATAAAGACCGCTACGGCAGGGCGGCCGAATGGATCGAGGTCATGATCGGACTATGGACCTGCGAGGACGAGTTCACCTATGAGGGCAAGTACTATCAGGTGAAAAAGGGCGAGCTGGCGCCGAAGCCCATCCAGCAACCCTATCCCGCGATCATGAACGCGGGCGGCTCCGAGCAAGGCCAGCACTTTGCCGCCAAATACTCCGACATCGCCTTTATCCAGTTCGACAGACACGACCCGGAGTTTGCGCGCGCGAAGGTCGAGAAGTACCGGCGGCTGGCGCGCGAGGAATACGGCCGCGACATCCAGATCTGGAACCATGGCTATGTCGTGCAACGCGAGACCGAGAAGGAAGCTCAGGATTTCCTGCACTATTACGTGCACGAAAAAGGCGACTGGGTCGCGGCGGAGAACCTGATGAAGCTGCTCGGCATCGGTTCGCTCGCAGTCGAGGATTTCCGGAAGCTGCAAGCGCATTTCATGGCCGGCTGGGGCGCGTTCCCGCTGGTCGGCACCAAAGAGCAGATCGCTGATGGTCTCGCCAATCTCTCCAAGCTCGGCATCGACGGCATCTTACTGTCGTGGCCGATCTATGAGGAAGGCATGCTGGCGTTCCAGCGCGAAACCATGCCGCTCCTGCAACAGGCGGGGTTGCGCTAACCGCCCGGAACTTACCCGCGGCGATTGGGCCTCGGCACGCTGCTCAGCGCGGTTCGAAATTCCGCTGATCGGCCGCCTGGGTCGCGCGAGCCGCCGCGGGCGTTTGCCCGGCTGTGCGCCGGCGTCGAACCGCCAGCCGCCCGTCGGTGCTCGGCTGATAGAACACGCTATAGGTGGAGACCGCGGCGGCAAAGGCGCCGGCATCGGCCGCCTTGGTGACCTCGAGAGAATCGAAACCCGCGCGAATGAGAAACAAGAACTGGTCGCGTAAAATCTCTCCGGTCGCGCGCAGCTCGCCACGGAAGTCGTAGCGTTCGCGCAGGAGCCGCGCCTGGCTGTAGGCGCGGCCGTCGCGGAATTTCGGGAACACCAGCGCGATGAGCGCAAGCTTGCTGAGCCACGGCTCGAGCTCAGCCACTTTGCGATTGTTCGGCCACAGAACGCCGACCGGCGCTTCCCGGGCAACGAGTTCGGCGGCGTCGGCAAGAAAGCGTTCGGCGGTGACAATAACCGGAACGCCGTCCGGAATCGGCGCCTCGTCCATCACCTTGACGTAACGGTCTTCGACAATATGACCTTGCTTAACGAGCGGCATAAACGCGCTCCCGAAATGGCTCGACCCCGGTGCGCTTGACCGTGTCGATGAACAATTCGTCTGGCCGTTCGCGCAATTCGACATACGCGGCGGCAATGTCCTCAACGAGGTCGGCCACTTGCCCATAGGGCACTGCCGGCCCGATCAGCGTGCCGAGCGTGGCGTTCTCGTCGGCCTTGCCGCCGAGCGTGATCTGGTAAAATTCCTCGCCGTTCTTTTCGACGCCGAGAATGCCGATGTGCCCCACGTGATGGTGGCCGCAGGCATTGATGCAGCCGGAAATGTTGATGTGCAGCCGTCCGAGATTTCTTGCCAAATCGAGATTGCGGAAGCGGCGCGTGATTTCCTGCGCGATCGGGATCGAGCGGGCGTTCGCAAGGCTGCAATAATCCAGGCCCGGGCAGGCAATGATATCGGTGATCAGATTGACGTTGGGGACGGCGACCCCGATCGCATCGAGCGCGCGCCACAGCGCCGGCAGATCGTGTTGAGCGACATGCGGCAGCGCCAGATTCTGTTCGTGGCCGACCCGGATTTCACCGAATGAATAGCGGTCGGCGAGGTCGGCGATGGCATCCATCTGCTCGGCGGTGACATCGCCCGGCGTGCCGCCCTCGGGCTTGAGCGAAAGCGTCACGATGGCGTAGCCGGCGACTTTATGCTTGGCGACAGAATTGGCCGTCCACGCCTCGAAGGCGCGGTCGATATGCTGCGCCTCGTCGAGTTCTGCGGGGTTATCCTCGAGCCGCGCATAATCCGGGTAGCGGAAGCGGCTGCCAATTTCGGCAATGACATCTTCGTCCAGCGCCAGAGGGCCGTCCTTGATGCTCTGCCATTCGGTATCGACTTCCTTGGCGAAGGCCTCGGCGCCGAGCTCGTGCACCAGGATCTTGATCCGCGCTTTGTAGATGTTGTCGCGCCGGCCGAACTGGTTGTAGGTGCGCAGCACCGCCTCGACGTAGCTCAACACGTCGCGCTTGTGCAGGAACGGCTTGATCGTCTTGGCAAGATACGGCGTGCGGCCAAGTCCACCGCCCACCATGACCTCGAAGCCGGTTTCGCCGGCGCCGTTGCGATGCATCTGCAGCGCCATGTCGTGAATGCGCAAGGCTGCGCGATCGTGGCGCGACGTTCCGACCGCGATCTTGAACTTGCGCGGCATGAACGAAAATTCGGGATGCAGCGTCACGTGCTGGCGGATTACCTCCGCCCAGATGCGCGGGTCCTCGATCTCATCGGGCGCGACGCCGGCCCACTGGTCGGTGGTGACATTGCGGACGTTGTTGCCGCTCGTCTGCATGCCGTGCATGCCGACGCTGGCGAGATCGGCCATCGCGTCGGGCAACTCTTCAAGCTTGATCCAGTGATACTGGATGTTCTGCCGGGTAGTGAAATGTCCGTAGCCGCGATCGTAGCGCCGCGCCACATGGGCGAGCATGCGCAGCTGCGCCGACGACAAGGTGCCGTAGGGAATAGAGATACGAAGCATGTAGGCGTGAAGCTGGAGATAGACGCCATTCATCAGCCGAAGCGGCCTGAATTCGTCTTCGGTCAGTTCTCCGGAAAGCCGTCGCGCGACCTGACCGCGGAATTCGGCGACCCGTTCGCCGACCAGGGTCCGGTCCAGTTCATCGTACAGGTACATGGTCGGCTTTTACTTTCAGAACCGGCAGCGGCAAATCGATTGTCGGGCCGCTGAAACGGATACGCTCCCTTAAGTTTCCGGGCCGCACTCGGCCGTCCTCCGTTACCTGGACCGGCGCCACGTAGGCGTCGACGGCGTGCAGCCCGTCAGCCTTGGCCGCCGCCAGGAGATCTTGCGCCGCCGTTGCCGACGTCGTGACCGCGGCGCCGTCGAGCTTTGTCGTCCAGCCGCCTTCGCCGCGATAGACGACGACGCCATCGGCCAGCCGATTGGCGGTCACTATGACGGGCCCGCTAATCTTGAGTTTTTGTTGGAGTGGCGAAGTCATGCCGCAGCCTCCGATGGCACGCCGCTGCCGACCAGCGCGCGCCAAGCGTCAGAGCGCGCGACCGTCGGCCCGACCACCAGCAAGCCCGGGCCTTCACCGATCTCGGCAGCGAGTCCCGCCAATCCATCCAGTCGGCCGACGCGACACAGTGCGTCCGGACGCGTACCGCGGACCAGCACCGCCGCGGGCGTCGCCGCGTCGCGGCCGGCGGCGATCAAGCCTTTGCCGATCTCGGCGGCGCTGCGAAGTCCCATGTAAATGACCACCGTCATGGCCGGATCGGCAAATTTCGACCAATCGGCTCGAATTTGGTTTCCGGCGTGATGCGCGGTGACAAAAGCAATCGCCGAAGCTTCGTCGCGAAACGATAGCGGCAACCCCGCTTCGGCTGCACAGCCCAGCGCCGCGGTAATGCCGGGCACGACCACCACGGCAACGTCGGCTTCACGCAAGTATTCGATTTCTTCCCCGCCCCGTCCGAATACGAAGGGGTCGCCGCTTTTCAGCCGCACTACGTTTAATCCCCCGCGGGCGGCTTCGGCGAGGCGCCGGTTAATAACGTCCTGGGCCATTCCAGGTTGCCCGGAGCGCTTGCCGACGAAGATGCGCTTCGCGTCGCGGCGGGCGCGATCGAGAATCTCCGCGCTAACGAGTTCGTCATAAAAGACCGCGTCGGCGGCTTGCAGCGCTTGCAAAGCGCGTAGAGTCAAAAGGTCGGCATCTCCCGGCCCGGCGCCGACAAGGACAACCAATCCCGATTGCCGGTTTGCACGATCGGGATGTTCGCTGGCGCGCGACAGCGCGGCTTCCGCCCAATGCCAGCGGCCGGCGAGTGCCGCGACGCCGATCGGACCATCGACAACGGTTTCCCAGAAGCGCCGCAACGAAAGCTTGCCGGACTGCCGTCGCGCGACCCGCGTGCGGAAGCGGCCCATCAACGCCGCAAAATCGCCGACGCGTGCCGGCAGCAGCGCTTCAATGCGTTCGCGCAGCCGCCGCGCCAGAACCGGCGATGTGCCGCCGGTACCGACCGCGACCACGACGTCGCCGCGATCTATGATGGCCGGGAAGATAAAGGTTGAAAGCTCCGGGCGATCGATCACGTTGATCGGCACGCGTTGCTCGCGCGCCCGTGCGGCGACAGTGACGTCCCGGGGATTGCCCGCGGCGCACACGACGGCAACGAGATCAGAGAAATCTGCGGCGGCCGGATCTGATGAGCAGATCTCCAGCCGGCCGGCCTGCACATCGCTTGCGTGCTCAACCGCCTCGACGTCTTCGGCGTACCACCGCACCTTGGCGCCGGCGGATCGCAGAAGCCGTAGTTTCGCCAGCGAGGCCGGGCCGGAGCCGACGAGGCCTACCGTCCCTTCGGTGACATCGAGGAAGACAGGCAAGAAACGCATGAAGAGAAAATTCTCCTCCCAAGAAGTTAAGTCCCTACAGGATCAAAGCAAGTCTTTCAAACAAAAGAATTTTTCACCCTTTTCGGCAGCGAAATTGGAAACCGTTCATCGCTGCGGGCGCATACGCGGCAGGTCCTTTCGCTCCGCCGCTTTGCGCTTCGCGGGTGTGGCCATGCACAACCCTCGTCAAAACATGGCGATGGCGCGGTAGCGGTTCTACTGCACGACTTTTGCGCCCAGCCCGAAGCGAACAATCAATTCGTTTAACGGGTAGATCACGGAAGATCGTTTTATCTAACGACGCCGAGGCGGCCGTAATATTGCATTTTGCAACGCTCGTATTGCCGCCGAATGAAGCGATGCCTTATTTGATGAAGTTTTTATTTGATGGCGCGCGCGCCGTCTCGGCGGGAGAAATAAATGAGCAGCGTCTCGGAAACGACGGCAACGTTGGGAAACAAAGGCGCATCCAGCTCGTGGCACGAGCTGTGGCTCAAAGAAGACTGGTGGGCGATCTGGATCGGGCTCGGCACTGTCGTTGTCGCATACATTTTCTTCGCCAACGGTTCGAGCATCAAGTGGTTGGCGGTCACACCGGCCAAATGGGCGGATTCCTCGGCGCTGGGCGCACATTTTGCCGCGAATTACCTTCGTTACCTTGCGCAGTTCATTGTCTTCCTCACCGTATTCACCGTGGCATTGAGCGCGCTCGGATATCGCGCGCGCGAGTTCGTCCCTTCGTTCATTTTTCTGTATGTGCTCTCGGTCGCGATCTTTGTACTCGGGCAATGGGACAAGGCGAATACCTACAATCTTGAACCGCCGCTGGTCGCGCTTGTCGCCGGGCTCATCCTGGCAAACTTCGCCGGTTTGCCGCGCTGGCTGGACGCGGGCTTCCGTGTCGAGTTCTACGTCAAGACTGGAATTGTGCTGCTTGGCGCCACCTTGCCGTTTACGCTCATTATATGGGCTGGCCCGGTTGCGATCTTGCAGGCCTCGATCGTTTCCATCGTCACCTTCGCGGTGATTTATTGGGTCGCGACGCGGCTTGGCCTCGACAAACGACTCGCCGCAACGTTGGGCGCCGGCGGCGCGGTCTGCGGCGTCTCCGCAGCGATCGCAGTCGCGGGCGCCGTCGGCGCCAAGAAAGAACACGCACCAATTGCCATCACCACCGTGATCATCTGGGCGGTGGCGATGATCTTCGTGCTGCCACAGGTCGCGTATTATCTGCATTTGCCCGCTGGCGTCGGCGGCGCGTGGATTGGCACCTCGGAATTTGCCGATGCGGCGGGATTCGCGGCCGCGGAGACCTTCAACAGGCTGTCAGGCGGTGACGCGGCGGCTAGCGGCAACCAAGCTGTCGTTGCCTACACGTTGATCAAGGTCATCGGCCGCGACGTGTGGATCGGGATCTGGGCGTTTGTGCTGGCGATTGTCGCGACTACGCAATGGGAGCGCGTCGAAGGCGGCCGCAAGCCGGAGGCGGTCGAAATTTGGCGGCGTTTTCCGAAGTTCATCATTGGCTTCCTGATCGCGTCGCTATTTCTGACGTTCGTAACCACGCGCTACAGCCTTGCCGACTACAACAAGACGGTGGTGCCGACGTTGGTGGGACCGATCAAAGATCTGCGCACCTGGGCTTTCATTTTCTGTTTCCTCAGTATCGGGCTGACGACGCGGTTTGGTGATCTGGCGAGCGCCGGCAGAAAGCCGTTTCTCGCCTTCAGCGCCGGGGCGATTGTCAACGTGGTGGTGGGCTTCGTCCTGTCGGCGATCGTGTTCGCCGCCCACTGGGAAAGTCTCGGACACTGAGCGGGTGCGATAGCGGCATGTGGAGCGATTTTTTTGCGAAGAGGACAAAGGGCTCTGCCGAAGCCCGAGGTCACTCGCAGTGCGCTCAATGCGCGAGCTTCCGCGGCGACGCCAAAGATCTTGAGGCTCTGTTGGCCGGCTTGACCAGCTTGAGTTCGGGATATGGGTCGGTGCGTTCCGACGATGGCATTTGCCTGCGGCATGACCGATTTGTCAGAGCACGATCGTGCTGCGCCGACTTTTCCCTGGCGGCGTCACAATCTCTCAAGTAGCGCACACGTTCGCCAACGCTCCGGGGGCAGAAGAGTCAAAGAAATCCACCGCGCGTCCGATTGTGGCGGAAAGGTGATGGACGGACTCGCGCACAGGGTGGTATCAAAGCAGACGTCTAGCGGGGCGCGCGTTTCTATCCGGGGGGGATCCAGATGGCTCTGGGAAAAGCCCTTTTGGCGGCCGCGGCGTTCGTATGCCTTACGCAAATCGCCGAGGCGCAAAGCTACAATCAACTCATCGCATTTGGTGACAGCACGACCGACACCGGCTGGTTTGCAAACGCCAAACTCTCGCCGGTCGCCAACCTGTTCGATTTTGCCGTCGCTTCTTCAGTCGCCGCCGGCGGCAACGCCCACTTCACCGGCCCGGGGCCGGGCAACGCGCAGATCCTTGCCGGTTTTTTTGGCCTGAGTGCCAATGCCGCCAACACGCCGGGCGGCACGAATTACGCCATCGGCGGCGCGTTCGACAGTGCGGGGCCCCTGGCTTTGGCGGCCTTCACCAATATTCTGCTGATCGATAATTTGCTCCCGCCGAATCCGGCGCTTCCGGCGACCACCGGGCAAATCGCCAATTACCTGGCGTCCACGGGCGGCAAGGCCAATCCCAATGCGCTCTATCTGATCAGCAGCGGCGGGAACGATGTGTTCATCGCTGGCGGACTTGGCCTGCCAGCGCCGCTGGCGACCGCGTACTTTCTCAGCGAAGCCAAGGCGTTGACGAACAGCGTCGCCCAGTTGCAAGCCGGAGGAGCGCGCTACATCGTTGTCGCTGACGAGTATGCGCCCCCCATTCTTACTCCTGCCGAGGTGGGTTTTGGCACGACGCTGCAACAAGCGACGTGGTCCGACCTTGCCGCGGCCGGCGTAAAGTTTATTCCGGCGGATACGGCGGCAGTGATAGCGGCCGTGGAGCAAAACCCGGCTGCGTTCGGAATCCTGCACAATCCGACGGCAGTTGGACCGGCTGCATATGCGTGTTTGCCGCCGGTCGGCTCCGGAATAACGTCGGGCTATGGCGTGCTGTGTGCGCCGACCACCACGCCAAGCTTCACGCACGGCTATCTGCAATCGGCGAATGCCACGCAAACTTATTTGTTCATGGACGGCATTCACCTGACCGAAGCGGGCCAGATCATTGTCGCGGACTATTACTACGACCTTCTCACCGCGCCGAGCGCGATGTCGTTTCTTGCCGAGAGCGCAATCCAGTCCACGTTCGGGACGATTTACGGCATCCAGCAGCAAATCGACCTGTCGCAGCGTCAATCGCCCGCCGGTTGGAACGTCTGGATCAACGGCGATCTATCGTATTTGCAGATCCAGAACAGCTCAGCCGGATTCCCGAATGATCCGGGGATTCCGATCTCCGGCACGCTCGGTGTCGACTATCACTGGACGAGCGGCTGGCTGGTCGGCGCCGCGATTACCGGCGGCTTTTTGAACTCGACGTTCTCCACGGGCGGCGGCTTCACCCAGGACGAGGGCATGTTCAGCCTCTATGCCGCGTACCGTAACACCCAATGGTGGGCCAATCTGATCGCGAGCGCCGCCTGGCTCAGCTACTCGACCAACCGTCCAATTCCGATCGGACTTACCGTGCAACCCAATAACGGCTCGACCAACGGCACCGATCTGTCCATCGCCGGCGAAGGCGGCCCCGAATTCCATCTCGGGCCGTTCGCGCACGGTCCTGTTGCCGGTTTCATTGTGCAGCAGGCGCGCGTCAACGGGTTCACCGAGACCGGAAGCTTCACCAGCCTCGGCTTCGGCAACCAGCTCCTCAATTCCGATGTGACGCTGCTCGGATATCAGGCGAACCTGAACTGGGGGATCTGGCATCCGTTCGCCCAGGTAGTATGGGATCACGACTTTGCCGCGCAGAATCGCGTTGTGAACGCCTCGCTGACCACAATCGTGGCGCCGGGCTTTTCGCTGCCGGCAGTTGTCGTCGGCCGGGACTGGGCCACGGCGACCATAGGAACGGAAATCCACTTCTCGCCATCCATCAGCGGGCTTGCTTCGTTTTATGCGCAGGTTGGGGAGTCCAACGTCACTAATTACGGCGGCGTTCTCGGTCTCAACTATGCGTTCAATCAGGATCCGCCGCCTCCGGTGCTGTTCAAGAAGTAACGCCACCGGCGCGCGGTTTTAGCGCCGCCGCGGAAGGCGGCGACCTCGCGTTTCGTGGGCTGACGCCGTCGCGTTGCCATCGGCGTTTCTTCGGTTGACATCACGCTTCTTGGGAACGAAATAGGAACGAGCGCTCGAGCGAGATGCGCCGGGCCGCGGAGTGCTGACGACGATGCGACGCGCGGGAAGCGCCGACTTGCCACTGCACAACGGTCAAGTGCCGAGATGGCTGGCCGAGCGAATGGCGCGGCTGGGCGCCATCATCACCCAAGCCATCATCCATCATTACGGCCGCGACGAATTCCTGCGCCGGCTCGCGCACCCGTTCTGGTTCCAATCGTTCGGCGCCGTCATGGGAATGGATTGGCATTCCTCGGGCATCACCACGAGTGTTCTCGGCGCGCTCAAGCGCGGCCTTGCTCCGCTCGAAGGCGAGCTGGGCTTGCATGTCTGCGGCGGTCGCGGAAAGCATTCGCGGCGCACGCCGGATGAACTGCGCGCCATCGGCAAACGCGTCGGCCTCGATGGCGACGATCTCGCGACGGCGAGCCGGCTTGTCGCCAAGGTCGACAGCGCCGCGGTTCAGGATGGTTTCGAGCTTTATCTGCATGGCTTCATTGTCGCCGACAACGGGCAATGGGTCGTCGTGCAGCAAGGCATGAACGGAGAAAGCAGAACAGCGCGCCGCTATCACTGGCTCTCGCATAATTTGAAAAGTTTTGTCGAAGAGCCGCACACGGCGATCGAGGGAAAGGCTCAGGGCGAAATCATCAATCTCACCGATCGCCGCGCGGCGCCGTCGCGCGCAAAGCAGCTCGAACTACTTGGTTCGCACGGGCCGGACCGCATAACGCGAGAGCTTGCCGTACTGACCGCCGCATCACATCCGCCGGCGCAGGCGCGCCTGCCGTTTCTCACCATGCCGGCGCATCACGACGTTCGCGCCGAAGACATTCATCTGCGGCGGCTGCACGGCAATCTCGTCGCCGCCACCGAGCGCGGACCCAAGGATTTTGCCGAGCTTTTGCTAACACCCGGTGTCGGCAGCCGCACCGTGCGCGCGCTGGCTCTGGTCGCCGAAGTGGTGCACGGGGCGCCATTCAGGTTCAGCGACCCCGCCCGCTTTTCGCTCGCCCACGGCGGCAAGGACCGGCATCCGTTCCCGGTGCCGATCAAGGTCTATGACGAGACTATTCGCGTGCTCAAATCGGCGGTGCATCAGGCCAGGCTGGGACGCGATGATGAACTCGCCGCGCTGCAAAGGCTCGATCGTGAATCGCGCAAGCTTGAGAAGGCGGCGACCGGTCCGACGCTCGAACAAGTCGTCGCCGAAGAGCGCGCGCAATCGCCGCGATACGGCGGTCGCAGCGTGTTCGGTTGGGAGCGCGAAAGCATTTAAGCCGGCTCGAAAGCTCGCGAATGCACTGCCACTGCGCCATTCTTGAATTTGGCGGCGAGGGGATCAACGTGGCCGATGATGCGGACGTGATTATTGTCGGCGCCGGCCTCGCGGGGCTGGTCGCCGCCGCTGAACTTGTTGAAGCCCGGAAGAAGGTCATTGTCGTCGATCAGGAAGGCGCGCAATCGCTCGGCGGCCAGGCATTCTGGTCGCTCGGCGGCCTTTTTTTAGTCGACTCCCCCGAACAGCGCCGTCTCGGCATTCGCGACTCGCGGGAGCTGGCGCTGGCGGATTGGCTTGGCACTGCGGCCTTCGATCGCGAGGAGGATTTCTGGCCGCGGCAATGGGCCGAAGCCTACGTCGATTTTGCCGCCGGCGAGAAACGCGCGTGGCTGCGCCAGCGCGGTATCCGGTTCTTTCCCGTCGTTGGCTGGGCGGAGCGCGGCGGCGGCAATGCCAGCGGCCACGGCAACTCGGTGCCGCGTTTTCATCTCACCTGGGGCACCGGGCCGGGCGTGCTCGCGCCGTTCGTGCAGCGCGCGCGGGAGGGCGAGAAAGCAGGCCTGCTGACGTTCAGATTTCGCCACCGCGTGACCGGGCTCACGACGGCGGCGGCTTCAAGCGCCGTTGTTCGCGGCGAGATGCTCGCACCGAGCAACGTCGAACGTGGGCAAAAAAGTTCGCGCGAGCCCATAGGGGCCTTTGAGTTGAAAGCGGGCGCGGTCATCGTCGCCTCCGGTGGCATCGGCGCTAATCACGAGTTGGTGCGGCAAAACTGGCCGCGGCGAATAGGGCCGCCGCCGCAGCGAATGATTGCCGGCGTGCCGGACTATGTCGACGGCCGGATGCTGGCGATTACCGAAGCCGCGGGCGGTACCGTCATCAATCGCGACCGCATGTGGCATTACGTCGAGGGCATCAAGAACTACGCGCCGATCTGGACCGATCATGGCATCCGCATTTTGCCGGGGCCATCCTCGCTGTGGCTGGATGCTCGGGGCCGTCGCCTGCCGCCGCCGCTTTATCCGGGCTTCGACACGCTCGCCACGCTCAAGCACATCATGGAGACCGGCTACGATTATTCGTGGTTCATCCTCACGCGCGCGATTATCGAAAAAGAATTCGCGCTGTCGGGGTCCGAGCAAAATCCCGACTTTACCAGCAAGAGCTGGCGGCAGGTTTTGCGTCGCGTTCGCGCGGGCATTCCCGGACCGGTAAGGGCGTTCATGGATAAAGGCGAAGATTTCCTTGTCGAACGCGATCTCGCCCGGCTGGTCGAGCGCATGAATGCGTTGACCGGTCAGGAGCTTCTGAACTTGGCTCAGGTCGAGCGTGAGATCGCGGCGCGGGACCGGCAGCTTGACAACGCCTTTGGCAAGGATGCGCAAATCGCCGCTATTCGCTCGGCGCGCGCTTATATCGGCGACAAGCTCACCCGTGTCGCGCGTCCGCACAAGCTTCTCGATACTGCCGCGGGCCCGTTGATTGCCGTTCGCTTGCACATTCTGACCCGAAAAACTCTGGGCGGGCTTCAGACCGATCTGGATAGCCGCGTCATCGGCCGCGACGGGCGGCCGGTGCCGGGCCTGTACGCGGCAGGCGAAGTCGCCGGCTTTGGCGGTGGCGGCGTTCACGGTTACGCCGCGCTCGAGGGAACATTTCTCGGCGGCTGCATTTTCTCAGGACGTGCGGCCGGGCGAGCGGCGGCTCGCAGTGTTAGTTAGCCTGCGAACCAAATCAAAATAGCAGCCGCCGCAGCCGTGGCCGCAGCAAAGACGACGAGCGCCCCGGCACCGTCGACGAAGCGGTCAGGGAAGATGCGCAGCACCAGCGGGGCAAAGAGAAGCGATAGTCCGCCGGCGATGATCGCCGCCGACCAAGATGTCAGTCGCAGCGCCGCAAGCGTTCCCGCGATAAGCGCGAGGAAGGTGACGCTGATCGAGCCGAACAGGGTCATGCTTCCCGGCCGGAACGCCGTTTTGGCGTTGTCACCTCGCAGGGGAAAGTGGCCGCTCGCCGCCAGGCCCTGAAGGGTCGCGGCCGAAACCAGCAAGACCAAGAGCAAAAGAGGGATGAGTTGGCCTGGCGGTGGCATGGCCGGCATTCCGCGGTGCTTGACGGGGGAAAATCAAGTCCTCGTAATGGGGATGATCCCGGCTTTGACCGGGGCGTGGCGTAGGTTCGAGTGCTAAAAATGAAGGTCTATCAAGGACGGCGCACCATGGATGGCTTGGTCGTCACGGTCGAGGGCGATCCGCTGCCGGAACACTACGAAATCAGGCAGTTCACCAAACGCGGTTTCGAGTGGACCTATAGCGGCACCAGCCCCCGGCAATTGGCCCTGGCCATTCTGTTCGACTACCTGGGCGACAAAGACTGCGCCATCGCCATGTCCGAGCCGTTCATGAAGGACGTGATTTCCAATCTCGACAATGACTGGCAGCTGACCAGCGATGAGGTTAACGCCTACCTGCGCTACCGCGACGCGGATCAGTTGAACGCGGTATCGAAGGTTGAGGACGTGCTATGATGTTTGAGACAAAAGTCGAAGGTGCATGCGCGGAAAGCGGACCGCGCGGCGAAACTCGGTGAAGTTCGTGCGAGGGAGAAACGCATGATCAGCGAGCGGCAAATCGAATTTCGCCGGGAATACCGCTCCCGCATCCTCGGCTGGTACGATGGCTACATCCACGTGCTGATCATTTACGCGATGGGTGCCGCCGCGTTCTTCATTTACGTCGAGCATATTCACGCCGTGCACTGGTTCGAGTGGATCACCGTGCCGTTTACTTTCGTGTTCACCAATCTGTTCGAGTGGGGAGTGCATAAATACGTGATGCACCGGCCGGTCAACATCAAAGGCCTGCGCGCGATCTACGAGCGGCACACGCTCAATCATCATCAGTTCTTCAGCGACGAGGAGATGCGTTTTCGCGATCACAAGGATTGGCGCGTGACTTTGTTTCCGCCCTACGCGCTGGTGGTCTTCATCTTGATGTCTATACCGCTCGCCGCGATACTCGGCACGTTGTTCTCGGCCAACGTCGGCTGGCTGTTCATGTCGACGACTACCGGCATGTATCTGATCTACGAATTCATGCACTTTTGCTGCCACGTCGACGAAAATTCCTTTGTGCGCTATTGCCCATTCGTCAATACGTTGCGCCGGCATCACACCTCGCACCACAACGCGCGGCTGATGATGGAGGTCAACATGAACCTGACTTTCCCGATCGCCGACTGGCTGTTCGGCACCTCCGACCTCGACCGCGGCCTCGCCGGCACGCTGCTGAATGGTTACGACACCCGATTTTTGAAAAAAGACTTGCGCGGCAAGCCGCGCCTGCCCGATGAGGCCGCTGCCGTGCCGGTCGGCGCCAACTGAAAATTCGGCGCCGCCGCCGTGCCCAACGACGTGAAAGCGGCTCTCTCGGTGATCGTGCTGATCGTTGCCGGCGTGCTCGCGTTCTGGAGCGGTTCACCGATCCGCCACGATTTTTCGATCTTCATCGTTGTCGTGGCAGTGCTGATGGTGGCGGCGATGTGGGTGTTCCCCGAAGCCACCGGCAAAAAAGCCAAAAGCTGACGTAGCGCGGCCTGGAGCCGCCAAGTTTACATCATGGCGGCTGGCGGCCGCCGTGCGCCTGGATCACGGCCCCGGTGATGTAGCTCGCGCGCGGCGAGGCGAGAAAGGCGATCAATTCGGCGATGTCTTCGGGCTGGCCGAGCCGGCCAATGGGTATCATTTTGCGCGCCCCGTCGATCTGTTCGGGCGTGAGGTCGCCGCGCACCGCCGGCGTGTCGCAGAGGCCGGGTGCCACGGCGTTGACGGTGATGCCGAGCGGCGCCGCTTCGAGTGACGCAAGCCGCGCCAAGTGGATATTGGCCGCTTTTGCCGCCGAATAGGCGGGACCGGTCGGACTCTCGGGCGTGACGCCGGACATTGACCCGACTGTGACAATGCGGCCATCGGCGACGGGCGCCTTGATGCGGCGCTGAAGCATGGCGCGAATGCAAAGAAACGGACCGCGGGCATTGAGCGCTTCAGTCTTGATCCAGTTTTCCGTGGTCATGTTGACAATTGAGGGCTTGTGGCCCGGCGTCATGAATACGGCGCCGGCGACACACGCAAGCGTGGCGACCGGACCGAGCTGCTTTTCCGTCTCGTCGAACAGCGCCTCGACCGAGTGCTCCTCGGTGACATCGGCATGTACGGCGATGTGGCCGTTGCCCGGCAGCGATTGGGCGACGCGCTGCGCAGCGGCCAGGTTGATGTCAGCCACCGCTACAGTGTGGCCGTCACGCGCCAGCGCCCGCGCCGTCGCTTCGCCAATTCCGCTGCCGCCGCCGGTAACAATCGCCGCTCGATTCACTTGCCACCCTCCTCATTCCCGGCTTAGCGCGTTCTTTGGGACGCAACGCAATCTCAAACCTCTGCAATCGGTACGTCGTCGACTTTGTCGCCGTTCTCGTTGACGATGGCGACGAACCAGCCGGCCCAATTCCAGTTCGGCAACGCTGAGCCGTGATTGAGATCGCGGGCGAGGACCATCGCATTCTCGCGCGCAGCGGCGTCGCCCGGCAGGTCGACACCCTTGTGGTTGGTCAAAACTTGCTTGCCGTCCGTGAGGTGGAAGTAATAACGCGCCATTTTGGAAAATTCCGTGCTCACGCCCGTCCCGAAGTGGGCAAGCTAAACACTAATCCGCCGATACCGCCGGCCGCAACTCGGCGCCAGCGTAACAAACGTGATCCATATCACGGCGGCCACGCCCCCGCCGGGTCATCCTCCAAAATTATCGGGGGCAAGCCATGAAGTCGATTTTTGCAGGCGCAACCACTTACGCGAGCATCGCGGTCGCGCCGCTCTTGACGTGTCTTCTTTCACTTCCACCCGTCGGCAACGCCGCTGCCGATACGGCGCTGCCGCCGGTCGCGAAAATGAATGCCTACGTCGAGTGCGTCAATCGCCTGTCCGAGCGCTCGTACGATTCACGCAAGCGCTATTTCAGCTGGGCCGCTCCGACGGGCCCGACCGGTCACGAGCGCATCATCTACGGCACTTACACCATCTACGACACATCCGGCTGCCGCAAGAACGTCGCCGCCGCCAATGCGATGGAGCCGCACGACGCTGCGCTCGAGGCGGCCGCAGCGGCTTACGTTGACGCGGTCACCAAGCTCGAGCCACTCCTCAAGGAAGCCGACGATTATTACTCCGCGGAGAATTACAAGGATGACGGCATGGCGAAAGGCAAGGCGTTGCATCCGCGTCTGGTCGCTGCCTGGGATGCCTTCGCCAGCGCCGATCACAATCTGCGCGACGCGGTAGAGGTCATCAACGACAGGCGCGCGCTCGAAAAACTTGCGGCCATCGAGAAGAGTGAAGGCCGCAAGGCGCATTATTACGTCGAAGCGCTGATGATCCACGCCAAGCGCGTACTCGTCGCGGAGAAGGCGGCGGCGCCGGACGTTGCCGCGATCACGCAAGGGCTCAACGAATACGAGGAGGCGATCAAGGGCGCCGAGCAGGCTTCTGGCGCCGGCGGCGACGCCAAGATCGGCTCGATGTTCATCAGCAACGCCAAGTCATACCTGGTCACGGGGAAGCAATTGATGCGCCGCGTTCGCGACCATGAACCCTACAGCTCGGGCGACCGGATGATTATGAACTCCGGCAGCGGCTGGATGGTGGAAGGCTCGCCGCAGCGCCTGCTGCGCGACTACAATCAGCTAATCGATGCCTACAATCGCGGGCCCGGGATTTAGCGAACAAATAAATCCTAACGATCGCCCAGGCCGGGCTGTTACAGCTATTGTTTAGGCTTGAG
>DASXDP010000121.1:0-3534 GCA_036490575.1 Xanthobacteraceae bacterium | reverse complement strand
AGCCAATGCCCCGGCCTCCGCCGGTTACCAGCGCACGTCTGCCATCCAGACGGAACGACGGGGTCAAAGCAAGGGAGGTCATCAGCTGCCGGTATACTGTTGCGCCGCTTGCGCATACGGCACATTGCGGCCGCCGTAGCGACGCAGCCGAATATTTGCCTGCTCGGCATGCGCGACAAAACCTTCAAGCATGCATAACCGCGAACAGTATTCGCCTATTGTGGCGCTGGCTTGGTCGGTCAGCACTTTTTGGTAGGTGCAGGTTTTCATGAATTTGCCGACCCACAATCCGCCGGTAAAGCGGGCGTTCTTTTTGGTCGGGAGCGTGTGGTTGGTGCCGATCACTTTGTCACCGAAGGCGACATTGGTGCGAGAGCCCAGAAATAATGATCCGTAATTCTTCATATTGGCGAGAAAGTAGTCGGGGTCGCGCGTCATCACCTGAACGTGCTCGGAGGCGATGCGGTCGGCTACCTGCACCATCTCTTCTTGGCTGTCGCAGACAATAACTTCGCCGTACTCCATCCAGGCCTGGCCTGCGATCTCGGCCGTGGGCAGGATCGACAACAAACGCTGCACGTGATCCATGGTTTCGCGCGCGAGCTTCTCGGAATTGGTTATGAGAATGGCAGGCGAGGTGGGGCCGTGCTCGGCTTGGCCTAGCAGGTCGGTAGCGCAGATCTCGCCATCGACGCTATTATCGGCGATTACGAGGGTTTCCGTCGGCCCGGCGAGCAAGTCGATACCGACGCGGCCGAACAGTTGCCGCTTGGCCTCCGCGACATAAGAGTTGCCCGGCCCGACTATCATATCGACTGGTTTGATAGTCTCCGTGCCGAGGGCCATTGCCGCCACCGCCTGTACACCCCCCAGCACGTAAATCTCATCAGCGCCGCCGAAGTGCATGGCCGCGACTATTGCGGGATGCGCTCCGCCCTTGAACGGAGGCGCACACGCAATGATCCGCTGCACACCGGCGACTTTTGCGGTGACGATCGACATGTGCGCCGAAGCCACCATCGGGTAGCGTCCTCCCGGCACGTAACAGCCAATGGCGTTGACCGGGATATGGCGGTGACCGAGCACCACGCCGGGCAGCGTCTCGACCTCGAGGTCATGCATCGTGTCGCGTTGCTTCTGGGCGAAGTTACGCACCTGCGCCTGCGCAAATTTTATATCCTCGAGGTCGCGTTTGGCGACTTTCGCGATCGCCTGCTCGATCTCCGTCGGCGCAAGCCGAAAGGACTGCGGCTCCCAATTGTCGAACTTTTTTGAGAATTCGCGGATCGCGGCATCCTTTCGCTCGTCGACCTGCCTGAGGATGCCTTCGACGGTTTCACGCACCTTGTCGTCGGCGACCTTCACTTCTCCTGCATCCGCTCCACGCTTGAGCCAACGCGCCATACTTGCCTCCTCGGTAAGGACCGCCGGTCTCGCGAAGGCGGCGACGATCTTGGATGCCACTTTTCGTGAGCGAATTACAACCAGGACGACGAACCGCCTGAAAGCCGCACGAAGCGGCGCTCCTGACGGGCTCAAGCGCGAAACGAAGGCGTTCGTCGGGACGCCTAAGCTCACTTTCGCGTTTGACGATCGGAGCATTCGCGGCCTGTTTGCAGTCAAATGTCTAGGCCGAGCGGTGGTGAATCACGCCGGCTTTTTCGATAAACACTCTGGGCGACGAATGTGCTTGAGGTGCCTTTGCGAATCCACCCATCAACCGCAAATCAGTTTAATACTCTTGAGACAATTACGGGGCACAGCGCCCTAGCTTGAGAACCTTGCATTCGTCCTTCACTTGCGGAAATGTTTGCAGCACCTGCACGGACAGGTCACCGTCAGGCTTCTTGATAACCTCTTCGACGTTTTCGTTTTGAATGACATCGCGGGTTGCCGAATCGATCTCAATCGGCCCGCGCACGCTTAAGTGCTTCCAGCCTTTGAGCGCCTCGATCACATTGGAGCCGTCATCAAGATTGCCGTTTAGTGCGTCGATCACGTGGAAGATGCCGGCCATTGTGTCCATTCCGGCTGCCGACATGTAATCGGGATAGGAGTTCGGCCCGTAAGCCTCGTGCCAGGCCCTCACAAATTCCTTGTTGCCGGGTGTATCGAGATCGTGGGCGTAGCTGGCAGTCACGATCAACCCGACGGCGGCATCACCCATGTGCGCGAGTTGATTATCAGGGATGAGGTCCTCAGGGCCGATGAGGCGAACGCCGGCTTGACGCATAGCGAGATCGCCGTAAGTCTTCATTACGCCGGCTGCGTGGGCGCCTGATGGAACGAACACATAGAAGCAATCGGGGTGTTCGTCCTTCACTCGCTGGAAAAACGGGGTGAAATCCGGCACCTGCGCCGGCGACCCCATTCGAATTTGGTCGACGACTTTGCCCCCTGCCTTTTCGAAAGCAGACTTGAACGCCAGCGTGCTGTCCTGACCGGGCGGAAAATCGGTAAAGCCCGCAGCGGCGGTCTTACAGTTCAGATATTTCGCCGCGTACGAACCCATTGGATACGCCGGGTCCCACATGCTGAACGAAAACCGCACGATGTAGGGCGATAGGTTTGTGATCCATGCCGTTCCGGCGTTAGCGATCAGCATCGGTATTTTGGCTTGCGTTGCGAGTGGTGCCGCGGCGATCGCAGAGGGCGAGGATACAAATCCAGCAAGCAGCTTCACTTTATCATTCGTGATGAGCTCGGTAACCACGGTTCTAGCGTTTGCGCCCGAGGGGGGTCCCTCGTCGCGCTTGATCAGTTCGATCTTTCGGCCGTGCAAATCTTCGGCGTGCAGCTTCACGTAGAGGTCGAAAGCCTTGTCGATCTGGCTGCCATTGTCGGAATCCGACCCGGAATAGGTCAAGACGACGCCGATCTTTATCGTCTCCGCGCTGGCGCCCGCTCCGCAAAACACCAGGGCGGAGATTGCGACCGTTATAATAAGCTTCATGGCTCAGATGCTCCTCGGTATCGCTCGCTCTGCATGGAGGTTGTCCGATGGCCAACGGCAATCAGTTGCAGATTCGCGCCATCCGATTTCCTTGCGCATTATATCCTGCCGCCGGCCCTCATAAAGACCTATCGCCCATCTATCTGTTCCATCAATCCGCCAGGCACACATCCGCGAAAAGGATTCCGTCCAGCGTTGCGGCATGTGACCGGGCACGTAGCATGTCTGCTAGCCTTGGATGTTTTTCCCGTCGACGGACTTATTGAAATCACGTATGGGAGTTCGCCTCGCCGGGTCCCATTCCGGCGTCGATCTGATGAACCGTCGCGGCAAAAGCTTCGATCAAGGAGCGCTCGCACGCATGCAGTTCAAATCGGACACTGAAATGCCTGCAGAACGCGCGCGACGGCGAGGCACACTGGAAGATGTCATTTAACTCGGCCGAGAATCTGAACGTGATTAGAAAGGTCACGTGGCGACTTTTGCCGGTGGCTATGCTGCTTTTCTTTATGAGTTTGCTCGACCGCACGAATATCAGCTTTGCAGCACTCGATATGAACAAGGATCTTGCGTTGTCTTTG
>DASXDP010000120.1:0-10071 GCA_036490575.1 Xanthobacteraceae bacterium | reverse complement strand
TTCTTCACCACCAAGCCGACCGGCAAGGGCACCGGGCTTGGCCTGTCGCAGGTCTACGGGATAATCCATCAGGCCGGCGGAGAAGTGACCATCGACAGCAAAGTGGGACACGGCACCAAGGTGACGCTGCGCATGCCTCGTGCGTTGCGGAACGTAACGAAGGAAAAGCCCGACGATCCCGCCGTGATGCGGGCCACCAAAGGCGAGAAGCTGCTTTTGGTCGACGACGATGCCGATGTGCGCGACATCGTCCGGACGGTACTTTGCGAGCTCGGCTATGATGTGCGCGAAGCCGGCGGCGGCCAGGAAGCGCTTGCCGCGCTCGCCAATTTCAATCCCGATCTGCTGATCGTCGACTTTGCAATGCCAAGCATGAACGGAGCGGAGGTCGTGACCACCGCCCGGTCGCAAAATGCAGCATTGAAAATCTTGTTTTTGAGCGGTTATGCCGATTCCGCCATTCTCGAATCGGCGGTCGGCGAAGCTTTGCTGCTGCGGAAGCCGTTCCGGCCCGGCGAACTTGCGGCCGCGGTGCGTTCTGCGCTCGACGCCTGAACGTCTATCTGCGCCGCGTCGCGCTAAGGCGATTCCACGACTTCCATTTTCACCTTGGCGACGCCCCGCTCGGTCAGGCCAAGCTCTTTCGCCGCGGAGTAGGACACGTCGACCGCGCGCCCTTTAATGAACGGACCACGATCGTTCACGCGTACGACCACCGAGCGCCCGTCCGCAACGCTGGTGATCCGCAGGCGGGTGCCGAACGGTAACGTGGGATGTGCCGCGGTCAACGCGTTGGGATTGAGTCGCTCGCCGCTCGCGGTGCGCACACCCTCGGTATAAAAACTGGCAACTCCTACGGACGCGCCGCGCGACAATGAAGCGGTCGTGACCGGATCGCTGTGACGATGTTTCTTCTCGTTCGCGGGCTGCCAGCTCCGATCCGCAGATGCGCTGTGCCGCAGGGATTGAGTTGCGGCGAATGCGCCGCGGTGTCTTTCCCCGACGCCCGGGAGCCAAGCCTGGTGGCTGGGTGCTGTTTGATAAGACCTGCTGGTTTGAACCGGTGATTGAGCGCATCCGGCGAGTGCGGCGGCCGTCAGAACAACCGCGCCTAATGGCGCGATATTCCGAACGCCCAATCGGTATTCATTGCGATGATCAGAAGACTTCGCTCTGCTTCGATCGAAGCATAAGAGTGTGGCGCGTTTCCCCAACAACATGTGCGACCCCCGCGTTAACCATAAGGGCAGCGGGGAATGCGGGCGGAAGCGTGGCTTTTAATTGTGGGCTACGCCACAGTTTTGATTTTTCTGCTTCCCTGTTGTTTTTTTATCACATGAATGTGCCGAATCGGTACAAAGCCCGCGATTTTTCCACGGCAATCTCAAGGTCGTTAACAAACACTAACGGATATTAACCTCTGAAAACGCTCGACGGGGCAACGGCGCGCGGCCTGATTCGCCAGCCTATGCGGCCGGCCGCCAGTTGCCGTGGAAACCAAATGGGACGCGCGTCGAGAGTTCGGCAACCGCCAGCGGTCCGCGCTCCAACCCTGTTGCGTCGAACACCGCAAGGTCGCTGCGGTGTTCGGCGCCGCGATAAACAGTTGCGAGCAAATAACCGTCGCCTTCGGGGGCGCGCTCCCCGCGCGCCACGAAGATCGGCTCGGAGACGGCATCGCCTGCCGGGAACTGAAAGACCGTGCGCTTGCCCGCCTTCAGGTCGACGTGCGCGAGAGTGTCGAAGAAATCGAGGTCTTTGCGATTGCTGCTCGCGGCGAAATAACCGTGACGATAATCGAGGCCGGCGAGGCGCTCGTCGAGACGCGGAAATTCAGCGGACAGGTCGTCGATCGCCTCGCGCTTGAAGCTGTTGGTATTGGCGGCGAGATCGAACGTCCATCGCGTGAGCTGCGCCACCGCCTTTTCCGGATCGCCCGGCCGGCCGTTCGGATCGGGGAACAGCGGCGCCGCCGCGTACTGCATCACGTCGCCGATAATCCTGTCGCCATCTTCATAGGCGTTCATCGGATGAAAGACGTAGCAAGGATCGCATTCGAACCAGCGCACGGAGGCGACGCCGACATCGCGCTTCATGACGCCGACGTAGGCGCGCTTGTCGGCCTCCCAGGCGTACGCCGGCTTGCCGGCCATGGCGCGCTGCATGCTGCCGGTGAGCGGCATCACCGGGAAGAGCACGTAATTGCGCGTGACCATAAAGTCGTGGACCATGCTCGCGTAAGGCGCGTCGAACTGGTCGTAGCGAACGAGCTTGCCGGTTTTATCGATGACGCCGTAGCCGAGCGTCGGCGAAAACCACCCGTTGGCTGAGTAGGCAAAGAAGATCATTTCGCCGGTTTCCGGGTCGATCTTCGGATGCGCGGTGAACCGCGCGCCCTTGAACGCGCCATCGAAATCGCAATAGCCGCGCGCGGCGAGGCTTTCGGGATCGAGGGTGAATGGCCGGTGGCCTTCCTCCAGAGCAAACAACCGCCCGGCGTGCCAGACGATGTTGGTGTTGGCGACACCGCCGTCCTTGCCAAGCACGGAAGGATCGGTGGTCGCTGGATTGCCCCAACTGCCGAACAGCGCTTTGTGCGCGGCGTTCTCGGCCTCCCACTTCGGCGTGCGCACCCAGCGATTGCGATACGACACGCGCCCGTCGGCGATGTTAAAGGCGTGGATCATGCCGTCGCCGACGAACCAGTGATGATTGGCATCGCGCGGCGCGAAGTGCGGATTTGGTCCGTTGCGATAGAGCGTTCCGGCAAGGTCTTTTGGCAACTCGCCGTGCAGCGGCAGATCGGGCGCATCGGCCTCGAACGTCACCGGCGCATAATTTCCCGTGAAGAATGGTGTTTCAGGAAACGGAATGCTCATCACGTCCTCCCGTTCATTGGCTTGCAGATTTTTGCGCAAGTCATGCAGTTTTTGCACACGTCATGGGCGCGTTGCGGCAAAGCGTCGGGCCGCACACCCTCGTCCGACTCTGCCTAGCCCATGGAACTTTCGCAAGTGTCCGGCGGGCGCATCGATCAGAAAGCGGACGCCTCGCGCGGCACGGATCGCGTGTAACTGCCGGCTCGAATCTTCGGGTTGGAAACCGAACCCAACATCATTTCCATCGTTGACACATTGTCGGTGAGGGCGGAGTGGTCCTCGTGGGCGATGCCGATCAATTACGCGATCGCGCCGCGAAGCTTTTCGCGCTCGTGATCAAGCTGCGAGAGAGTCGAGGCGCTTCCGTCACCGCCGACGACTTGGAGCAAATGGCACACGACTCGTTGGCCGAAGCCGAAGCCATAGAGCGTGACACGTTCAGTGGCGACGAACCCGTCTAAGCTGCGCGGCGATCACGCAAAGTTTTTGTCGCTCGCTATTGGAACGCCACTCCCGCAAGCGCGCGGTCGACCTTCGCCTGCGGCCAAATGGTCACGGGCCCAGGCGCCGCGCCCGGCGCAGCAATGTTGGTGCCCTGTCCGGGGCGGCTCAGGAGCCGCTGCCCAGCCGCATTCGATACGCTGACCGAACCTTCGAGCAGCAGTACGCCGAGCGCCTGGTTGTCGATCGGCCCGGCAAAAAAGTCCGTTCCGCGGATGCCGACGTTGGCGACGGGCGTTGTCAGACTGACGCGGGAGAGCATCCACTTCGACAATTTGCCGCTGACAAAACGGGCGGCGCCAACCAGGGCAAACTTGATGGTCCTTCGACTCGCCACGGGATTGAACACGTAAGTTCCGAGCGTCAGCTTCGCGTTTTCTCCGAGCGTCAGCCGCGTGCTGTCGGTAAACGTGACCTCCAGGCGCGCCGCCTCGCCCGTTGACAGGACCTCGTTGAGAAAGACCGACCCATTCGGAGTGAGCGGCAGCGTTGTGCCGCCAAGTATTCCGCTCGCCTCTCCCTGTACGCGGCTGACGGTACCGATCGCCTCCTGTGCGAGAGCTTCACCGCACGGCAGGGCGAGCAAAAGCGCGATCATGATCAGCCGAACGGACATGCGACTGCCTCACCACAGGATCATACCGGATTTTCCGGCAGAGCGCGCCATGCGCACGGTGCATTCGCTCACCTCATTGGACTTTCCCGCGCGCCGCCGGGTGAGACGAGCGACGCACGGGCAGACCATCGATCCTCCGCGCCGTTGCCGGTGGACGATTTTACCCAGCAACAGCAAGGATTTGGGCGAGAAGTAGGGAGCCCAGGCCACGAAAGCGACACAGACGTCTGGCAAGTGTGCAGCTTGCCTGCCAAACAGTTAATATCCGATCGGCTGAAGCGAACCGGGGAACGCTTGTTGTGACCGCGGCCACTGGGTTGAAACGCGTTGTCATTGCGGTGGCCGCAGCGGCTGCCGCCGTCGTCATCGCGTTGGTCACCTTGTCCTTTGCGATTCCGGCGAGTGCGGTGCGCGACGCGGTCGCCCGCGAAATCCATACCGTCACCGGCCTCGATCCGGTCCTGAGCGGAGACGTCGCCGTATCGTTGTTCCCGTCCGGAAGGGTTACGTTTCACAACGTGCTCCTCAGCGGCGATCGGAGCGGCGATCCCGGATTGGTCGCCGAGGAATTGACGGCGCACTTGCGATATTTTCCGCTGCTCTCCGGTCACATCGAAATCTCGGACGTGACTTTGGTCCGGCCGACGATCACCGTGACCATTCAACCCAATGGCGGGTCGAATTGGTCGGGCCTGATCCGCTCGCTTGCACGCGCACTCGAGCCCGATCCCAGCCGCACGGCATCATTCTCTGAAATCGGCATCCACCAGGGCGTGGTGATCGTGCGCAGCAACTATGCCGGCAGCGTCGTCACCGATCGGCTCGACGAGGTCGACTTCCAGCTGGCGTGGCCTTCGATCTCAAAGAGCTTCGGCGCCACAGGCCGGTTCGTTTGGCACGACCAGCCGGTGGAAGCGAGTTTTGCGTTAAGCGATTTCCTTGCGGCGCTCACCGGCGAGAGCAGCGGTGTCAAGATGCGGCTCTCCGGCGCGCCCGCGAAAGTGACATTCGACGGGACCGCCAGCGATCGATCGTCGCTCAAGCTCGACGGCATGCTCAGCGCCGAGTCGCCATCGTTGCGCGAGGCGCTGCGCTGGGCGGATGCGCGGCAGTTGCCGTTCGGCGGCTTCGGCAGATTTGCGCTGCGGGCGCAAAGCAGCATGGCCGACGGAATTGTGTCGATGTCGGGCGTCAACGTCGAACTCGACGGCAATGTGGCCGAGGGCGTGATCACGCTTTCCACCGACCGCCGCACCATCCAGGGGACGCTCGCGGCCGATGCGCTTGATCTCACACCCTACGTGTCCGGCATTCATCTGCTGGCGGCCAACGATCGCAATTGGGATCAGCTGCCGCTGGGCGTCGACAGTCTGGACGATTTGAATCTCGACCTTCGGCTTTCCGCCGCCAATGTGAAAATAAACACTGCGCAACTCGGGCGAACCGCGGTCGCTGCCAATATGCGCAACGGCAAGCTCGATGTGACCATCGGTGAATCGCAAGCTTTTGGCGGCATCGCCAAAGGCTCATTCGGCCTTGCCCGCGACGGCTCCGGAGTGACGGTGACATCGCACATCCAGTTTGCCGAGGTGGACCTGGAGAACTGCCTTTCCCAAGTGTTCGGCATCCGCAAGCTTGAGGGCCGCGGCAACCTTGCGCTCAATGTCGAGGGCTCGGGATCGTCAGTGCTGGGGGTCACCAGCACGCTCGGCGGTACGGCGAGCCTTACCGCTCACGACGGCGCGCTCGCCGGAATCAATGTCGAGCAGTTGCTGCGCCGGCTCGAACGGCGGCCGCTGTCGGGCAACGGCGATTTCCGCAGCGGCCGGACCCCGTTCGACAAGTTCGCGCTCAACCTGAAGATCGACCAGGGCCAGGTATCGGTCGACGACATGCACGTTGAAGGCCCCGCAGTGCGGGTCGCGGTTGCCGGCCAGGTCTCCGTCCCGACCCGCGATCTCGATCTCAAAGGGGTGGCGACGCTGATGTCGAGCGCAAGCGCCAGCGAATTCGATCTGCCGTTCGTGATTCAAGGCCAATGGGACGATCCGATCATGCTACCGGACGCCCAGAGCCTGATCCGTCGGTCGGGCGCTGCAGCTCCCCTGCTGGACGCCATCAAAGCGCACAATGCCGGCGCCGCGGTCCGCTCGGTGATCGATAAGCTGATGGCGGCGCCCGCCGTCACCAACACGCCCGCCCCGCCGCGTTAAGCCCACGGGATCGAACGGCCGACGGGCGGCCGGCGTGCCCCTGCCGCAGCGATAGATTATGCTGCGGAACTTGCGAATCAGCGCGGGCTTCCCCCCCCGCGACGAGGGCAGGATGTTCAACCGCCTCACGCGCACAATGGTCAAGGTGGTGGTGGCGTCGTTGATCGTCGGGACAATTCTCGCGCATTTCGGCATCACCACCGACGAATTGATCAAGGCCACCGGATTCTCCTCCGACCGGGTGACGGAGTACGCCCGCGCCGGGTTCGCCTGGGCGCTGCCGAACCTCATGCTCGGCGCGGTAGTAATCGTGCCGCTGTGGTTTCTGATTTATCTGTTTCGGCCGCCGGGCGAGAGCCGCGATTGACGGTCGTTATTGGCTAGGCGCCCCGCGGGCGCCGGTGAGTTTTGCGAACAACGAAGCGACAATGACGGCGGCGCCGACGACGCCGACCATGATGCTGCACACCGCATTCATCTCCGGCTTCACGCCGAGCCGCACCTCGGAATAGATGCGGATCGGCAGCGTTGTCGCGCCCGGCCCGGTGGTGAAGCTCGCGATCACGAGATCGTCGAGCGAAAGCGCGAAAGCCAGCATCCAGCCGGCGGCGATCGCCGGGAATATCAGCGGCAGCGTCACCGACAAAAAGGTGCGCAGCGGCGGGGCGCCGAGATCCATGGCCGCCTCCTCCAGGCTGGTGTCGAAATCGACCAGCCGCGACTGCACAATGATGGTGACGAAACACATCGCCATGGTGCTGTGGGCGATGGCGACGGTCCAAAAGCCGCGCTCGGCGGCGACGGCGACAAACAACAGCAGCAACGACAATCCGGTGATGACTTCCGGCATGACCAGCGGCGCATAGATCATCGCCGAGAACAGCAGTCGCCCGCGGAAACGCCCGAAACGCACCAGCGCCACCGCCGCCAGCGTGCCCAGGACCGTCGCGGCCGTCGCCGAAATCAGCGCCAGGCGCAGACTGATCAGCGCCGAGTCGAGAAGCGGCTCGTCGGAGAACAATTCGCTGTACCAGCGGGTCGACCAGCCGCCCCACACCGTGACCAGGCGCGAGTCGTTGAACGAATAAATCACCAGAATGGCGATGGGCAAATAAAGAAACGCCATTCCGGCGGCGATGGTCGCGGTGTTGAAGGCCGAGACTTTGCGCATGGTTATTGTTCCACCGCCCGCATCGTCTGGTTCTGATAGACGACGATCGGCGTCACCAGGAGACACAGCAGCACGACTGCGACGGCCGAGGCCACCGGCCAATCCTTGTTGCCGAAAAACTCCATCCAGATGGTCTGCCCGATCATCGGCTCACTTGAGCCACCGAGCAGATCCGGGATGACGAATTCGCCGACGATGGGGATGAAACAGAGCAGCACGCCCGCCACCATTCCGGCCGATGACAGCGGCACCGTAATCAGCCAGAAAATCTTCCAGCGCGGAGCCCCGAGATCGGCCGCCGCTTCGATCAGCGCTTCGTCTATCTTCTGCAGCGAAGCATAGAGCGGCAGCACCATGAACGGGAGGTAAGAATAGACGATGCCGATGTAGATCGCGGTCTCGGTCGAGAGCCACACCGGCGGCTCCTTCACAATCGAAAGCGCCAACAGCAACTGATTGAGCGGGCCGTCGTGCTGCAAAATGTTCATCCAGGCGTAAATGCGAATGAGCATTGACGTCCAGAACGGCAGGATGGTCAGCAGCACCAGCACCGCTTGCCAGCGCGGCGGCGTGCGCGCGATCGCGTAGGCCAGCGGATAGCCGATGACCAGCAGAACAAGCGTGGAGAATGCGGCGATCTCCACACTCTTGACGTAGGACAACGCGTAAAGCGGATCGGACACGAGCAGCCGGTAATTATCGAACGACAGCCCGGTGAAGAAGGCGACCAGCCCATCCCAACCGGCCGCCAGGTCGAACACCGGCACGTAGGGCGGCTGTGCGAGCGCCGTCTGCGACAGACTGATCTTAAGTACGATGAGAAACGGGATGAGAAAGAAAACGACAAGCCAGATGTAAGGAACCCGCACCACCAGCTCTCGCCACAGCGGCGCTCGCGCCGTTGCGGCCGGATTTTCATTTACCGCCATCGCCGGCGCGGTCATTGCGTCAGCACGATCGCGGCGTCGGCGGGAAAGCTCACCCACACCTCCTCGCCGATTGCGGCGACGCGGTAACCGCCGCCGCCGACGTTGGCGAGCGCGGCCTTGATAACGCAGCTCTCGGCGACGCGCACTTTGTAGATCGAAGCATCGCCCAGATAACTGACTTCGACGACTTTGCCGGTAGTGCAATTTGCCGGCGCCGGCAGCGGCGGCTCCCGGCTGATGCGGATTTTTTCCGGCCGCACCGCCACGCTGACGGTAGCGCCGGGCGTCGCGTCGAGTTTCACCGTGGTGTGCAAACTTCCGGCCGCGGTACCCTCCACGCTGCGGCGGTCCTCGCCGAGCCTACCTTCGAACAAGTTCACGTCGCCGACGAAGTCCGCAACCCAGCGCGATTTCGGCTGCTCGTAAATCTCCGGCGCCGGGCCGACCTGCACCAATACGCCTTGATTCATGACGCCGATCCGGTCGGCGACCGTCATCGCTTCGCTCTGGTCGTGGGTCACGATAATGAAAGTCAGCTTCAGCTCGCGCTGCAGCGCGATCAATTCGGCCTGCGTCTCGCGGCGCAGCTTCTTGTCGAGGGCCGCCATCGGCTCGTCGAGCAAAAGGACGCGCGGGCGTTTGACCAGCGAGCGCGCCAGCGCCACGCGCTGGCGCTGTCCGCCGGACAGTTCGTGCGGCCGCCGCTTGGCCAATCCATCGAGTTTGACCAGCGATAAAATGTGGGCGACGCGGTAGGCGATTTCGCGCCGCGCCACTCCCTCCTGTTTCAGGCCGAAGGCGACGTTGGCCTGGACATTCAGATGCGGGAACAACGCGTAGCTCTGAAACATCATGTTCACCGGCCGCCGGTAGGCCGGCACCGACGCAAGATCGACTTCGTCGAGCAGAATGCGCCCGGCATTCGGCCGCTCGAAGCCGGCGATCAAACGCAACAGCGTAGTCTTGCCGCAGCCCGACGGCCCGAGCAGCGCGAAAAACTCGCCTTCATAAATGTCGAGCGACAGCTGGTCGATGACGGTGGAACGGCCAAACCGCTTGGTCAGCGATTCAATGCGCAGCAGCGGACGCGAGCTTGGTTCGGTTACCGGCGCAAAAGCCTGCTTTGTGTCGACGCTGTGCATCTTCGCGTCCGGCGGCCGGCGGCAAAGTTTCAAGGAAAGCCGTTGTAACGCGAGTCGCTCTTGTCAGCTAGTCGCGGCAATGTTTTTGCCGGCGCCGCAATGGTCGCGGCATCGAAATCGGCCATTGATTCGCGACGCAGCGTCGTAGCAAGATCGCTATGCCGCTGCGCCATTGGCCGGCGGTCATGCAGCTGGATTTGTGCACCGAGGAAGCTGGTGATGGATTTTCGCGATCGTCATGTTGTCATCACCGGAGGCGCCGGCGCCCTGGGCGGTGGCGTGGTCGGCGCGCTCATCGAAGCCGGCGCGTACTGTCACGTACCGTGCCACAACGAGGCCGAAGCCCAGCGATTTCCGTTGCGCGACCACAAGCAAGTCACGCTGACCGTCACCGGCAGTCTCACCGAGGAGCCGGCGGTAGCGGGCTTCTATGGCGCCCTGCCCTCGCTCTGGGCCTCCATTCATCTCGCCGGCGGCTTTGCCGCCGGCCGCTTGCGCGACGCCAGCGTCGATACGCTGCATCAGCAAGTCCACATGAATTTTCTGAGCTGCCTGTTGTGCTGCCGCGCTGCCGTGCAAACCTTCGGTGGAAACGGCGGCCGCATTGTCAACGTCGCCGC
>DASXDP010000119.1:0-2028 GCA_036490575.1 Xanthobacteraceae bacterium | reverse complement strand
TCTTACAAGATCGATGTCGGCGGCGAAGGTGCGAACGGGCACACCGAAAACACTCTCGATGCTCTCAAGAAGATGCCGGCCTACGAAGTCGTTGCGGTCAATCAATGCTCGGGCAACAGGCGCGGCCTGTCGCAGCCGCATGTCGCCGGCGTCGAGTGGGGCTATGGCGCCATGGGCTGTGCGCGCTGGAAAGGTGCACGGCTCAAAGACGTCCTGGCGATGGTCGGCCTCAAATCTGAGGCGATCGAGATCGCGTTCAATGGCGCCGATGGTCCGGTCGTCGACAAGACGCCCGATTTCATCAAGAGCCTGCCGGTCTGGAAGGCGGTCGATGAATCGACGCTGATCGCCTACGAAATGAACGGCGCGTCGCTGCCGCATTTCAACGGATTTCCTGCGCGGCTGATCGTACCCGGCTGGACCGGCACCTATTGGATGAAGCACCTCAACTCGGTGACCGCACTGACAAAGCCGCTGGGCGGTTTCTGGATGAACCCGGCCTATCGCATTCCGATCGGAAAATTCCCGATCGTGGCGCGGTTCGCCAGCCAGGAAAATGCGACCAGCACGCCGATCACCGAAATGGTGGTCAATTCGCTGATCACCAGTCATCGCGACGGCGCCAAGGTGAAAGCCGGTAGCGTCACAGTTAGCGGACTCGCGTGGGACGCCGGCTATGGCATCCGCGCGCTCGAAGTTTCGACCGACGATGGCAAGACGTGGTCAGAGGCCAAGCTGGGTGAGGACCTCGGCCGCTTCGCGTTCCGGCCGTGGAGTTTCGACCTCAACGCCCAGCGCGGCAAAGTTACCGTGATGGCCAATGCGGTCAACACTATCGGTCAGACTCAAACCGCCACATTGATCTTCAATCCCGCCGGCTACCACAACAACGTGATGCAGCGTCTCACGCTGAACGCAAGCTGAAGGAGAGCAGATCATGCGAACGCTTGTCATTGCGCTGTTGGCAACGATGATTGCCGCTTCGGCGTGGGCCCAGAGCCAATTGCAGCAGATCAAGCTCAAGCCCGGTCCCGGCGTCGACGCGGTCGAACGCAACTGCGGAACCTGTCACAGCCTGGCGTATATTCCGATGAACTCGCCGGTTTTCAACGCTGCCGGCTGGAACGCCGAGGTTACCAAGATGATCAAGGCCATGGGCGCACCGATCGGCGATGCCGACGCCAAGGCGATCGCCGACTATCTGGCGAAAAATTACGGGACCTGAGCTGGTCCTTCAGTTCGGTTCCATCCCGTGTGCGGCGACGACAGCTTTCGCCGCCGGAGACCTGAGAAACGTAAGGAAGTTGCGCGCCAGATCCGGTTGCGGTGCAGCCGCGGCGAGTGCGGCGGAGAAAATCGTTGTGTGCTGAATTTCGTCGGGCAGCGGGCCGACGAGATCGACTCCCGGGACCGCGACGATCTCGGCAATCTGCTGCAGGCCCAGTTCAGCTTCGCCGCTGGCGACGGCCGCGCACACCACGACAGCCTCGCCGCCTTCGGCGCCGACCAGTCGAATCTTAGCTTTCAATTCGGTTGCCAGGTCGAGCCGTACAAAGAGCTCCGCCAGGTAAAGACCGCTCGCGGTGCCGAAGGCAGGATCGGCGCAGGCAATCGAGTCGGCTGCCCGTAGCGCGCGGGCAAACGCCTCTACCGAGCCGATGTCGGGTTTCGGTCGGCCTGCTTTCACCGCAACGCCGATGCCTGAGCGCGCCAGAGCGAAGGCGGAGTCGGCTGCGACCTTGCTCTCCTCCGCCAGTTCATCGATGCGCGATCGCGTGGTCATGGCGATGTCAAAAGCTTCGCCGGCACGGATGCGGTTGCGGACGAGCGGCGAGCGGGTAAATTCGGGCATGAGCTTGACGCCTGTTTGTCTCGCGTATTGCTCGCCGAGTTCAACAACAATTTCGCGCAGCGCGGCCGCGGACAAAATGCGGATTTCGCCGGCGCGAGTGGCAGTGCTCGCCGTCCCGAGCGTCTTCCAAACGCCGACGGCGGTTGCGACGACGCGCGTGCCGACGACGAGGTCGG
>DASXDP010000118.1:0-7285 GCA_036490575.1 Xanthobacteraceae bacterium | reverse complement strand
GGCCGTTGGAAGCCCGGCTGCTGTCGCTCCCTCAGCGCCTGAAGATGAGGGATTTAACCCATTCATTTCTCATGCTTTTCTTTCCTCGCTTGAGGCGTCGCAGTCAGTCGGCGGACACTCGGGTTGGCTCGTCCGGCATCTGGTGCTGAAAGAGGCCAACAACACCATCGCGGCTGTCGCGCCGTGCTATCTGAAAAACCATTCCCGCGGCGAATACGTTTTCGACCACGGCTGGGCAGAGGCGTACGAGCGCGCGGGCGGCAACTATTACCCGAAGCTCCAGGTCGCAGTGCCGTTTACTCCGGCCGCCGGACGCCGCTTATTGGTACGGCCTGGCGCTAACCAGGACGCAGTCCGCCGCGCGCTGGCGGGAGGTCTGGTCGAACTTTGTCGCGTCGATGGCGCTTCCGGCGTTCATGTTACTTTCGCATCTGAAGACGACTACCGCTTTCTGGGCGGACTGGGTTTTCTGCAACGCACCGACCAACAATTCCATTGGGACAATCCCGGCTACCAAAGCTTCGATGATTTCCTGGCCGCGCTCGCCGCGCGCAAACGCAAGACCATTCGGCGGGAGCGGCAAGAGGCGCTGGAAAACGGCATAACCGTGCACTGGCTGACCGGGCGCGATCTGACCGAAGACGCCTGGGACCATTTCTTCGCGTTCTACATGGAGACTGGCTCGCGCAAATGGGGCCGTCCTTATCTCACCCGGCCGTTTTTTTCATTGGTCACCGAAGCGATGCGCGACCGAATTCTCCTGGTCATGGCCAAGCGCGCGGGCCGCTGGATCGCCGGTGCGCTCAACTTCATCGGTTCGCATACTCTGTTTGGACGCCATTGGGGCGCCGTCGAGCACCATCCGTTTCTGCATTTCGAACTTTGCTATTATCAGGCGATCGACTATGCGATCGCCAACAAGCTCCCGCACGTCGAAGCCGGCGCCCAGGGCGAGCATAAAATCGCTCGCGGTTACATGCCGAAGACCACTTTCTCCGCGCACTACATCGCCGATCCGGCGTTGCGCCGGGCCATCGCCGATTATCTCAAGCGCGAACGCGCCTACGTTGCGGCTGCGGGCGAGGAGCTTGCCGCCGCCGGACCCTACCGGCAAGATGCCGCCGTCGAAGCGGAATAACGAAGGGCGGGATATGGAAACGCCAGCATACGATCCCAACAATATCTTTGCCAAGATTTTGCGCGGCGAACTGCCCGCTCACAAGGTTTACGAGAACGACAAGGTTTTCGCTTTTCTCGACATCATGCCGCGCGCTCCCGGGCACACCCTCGTCATTCCGAAGACGCCGGCGCGGAACATCCTCGACATCGCGCCTGAGGCGCTTGCCGATCTTGCAAAAGCGACACAGACCATTGCGCGTGCGGCGGTGAAAGTGTTTGCCGCGGATGGACTGACTATTCAACAATTCAACGAAGCGGCCGGCGGCCAGGTGGTCTTTCACCTGCACGTCCATGTCATACCGCGAAAGCTCGGGATCGCGCTCAAGCCGCCGGCGTCGTCAAAGGAAGATCCGGCGGTGCTTTCGGATCAGGCGCTGAAGCTCGCCGCTGCGCTCAAAGACGCCTAGATCGATTGCCTGCACGCTTCATGCGTGGGCGCTAAGAAGCAGTTGATCAACTGGCCGGCAAGGGCTTCAGCGGCCGCGGGCAACTCGCTCGATTTCGGAGCGTACCAGCCGTTCAACAAGGCCCGGAAGATTATCGTCCAGCCATGTCTTTAGCATCGGCCGGAGCATCTCCCGAACGAGATCTTCCAGGGTGCGCGCGTTTTGCACCAAAACCGTCTGTGCCAATGCGTTGAAAGCCGAATCTACGGCCGCCGACGTGGCGCCGGAAAGAAGTTGCCCACGCTCGCTAACACCGGGAACGCCAACGCGCCCTCCTTCGGAGAAGCTCTCTGGCTCGGAAGAGTCAACAGTCGCAGCAGCGAAGCTCAATTCGTCCTCCACGTCCGAAATGTCGTCCAATATCGGCTCGGGTTCTGGTCCAGCCTCGTCGGATTGCGAGTGGCTTTCAACCTTCTCTACAGGTGCCGGCTCGGGCAGGCGCACCGGCTCACGCCTGGGTGGGGGCTCACGCACGGGTGTCGGCTCATCAAGCGCCGGAGACGTCATGGACTCGGTGAGATCGAGAATATCAGGATCCTGGAGCGGTGGACTCCCCAAATCTTCGGCCTCCGCTTCCGGCGCCCCAAACTCGGGCTCCACAGGCGGCGGTGTGACGGGGGAAGCCGCAGATGCCCGTGACGACGACGCCCACCCCGCCGGCTTTGGCGGGTCCGCAGGCCTCGCCGAGGGCTTGCTGGCATCGTCATCAGCGATAATCCGGCGAATGGAGGCCAAAATCTCCTCCATCGAAGGCTCTTGCGATTTCGCCGGCTGCGTCATGCGCGCATCCTTGACCAATATTTCATTCCGCAAGCATGTCCACACGGCCCAAAGGACCCGCGAAGGCCGTCAATCCGAATCACACCAAGCAAATTATGCAATGGTGACGCGGAATATGTCACAGGAAAACCGAACGCAACTTACGCTTTTTCAACCGGCCTAACGGCCGTCGGGATTACGCACGCCGGCCCACGCATCGCGAATTTGCTGGTAGTGCACCATCGGATCATAAATCACAACGTTGAGGCCAAGCCGCTGCATCGACAGGGCGCCGACCGCGGCCAGAAGCGTGTATGACGCGACGACCCGGTCGTGCTGGGCGGTGACCAGCGCCACGCGGGCATTGACCAGTTCCTGCTGCGCATTAAGGACGTCGAGAGTTGTGCGCTGCCCGACGCGGGCCTCCTCTCGCACGCCATTGAGGGCGATTTCCGCAGCATTGACCTGGGCTGTGGTCGATTCGATTTGCGCCTTGGCGGCATCGAGCTGACCCCAGCTTTGCACGACGGTGGCGCGCGCCTGATCGCGATTGATATCGAGTGTCAGCCGCTGTTGCCCCAGCGTTTCCTTGCTCTGGCGAATGGCAGAGTATTCGCCTCCCCCCTGGTAGATCGGCACGGTCAACTGGCCGATAACGGATGCTTGCGTGGCGCGCAGTTGCTCGAAGGCGGGGTACTGCCCGTAGGAGCCGGCGGCCGTCACTGACAAATTCGGATAAAGCGCGCCCTCGCTGATCTTGACACTAAGCTCGGCAATATCGACGCCGTAGATCGCGGCCAGTACCGAGGGACTAAGCGCTTGCCCCTGAGCGATCGCCCTCGGCAGTGAGCTGGGCGAAAGCCGGTCGACCGGCGTTCCCGGTGCAAGCTTTCCCGGATTTACGCCGATCACGCGACGATAATTCGCCTGCGAGGTGACGAAGTTCGATTGTGCGCTCAACAACGCTGATCGCCCGGCGGCGAGCCGTGATTCCGATTGCGCGACGTCGGTGCGCGTCACCTCGCCGACATTGAAACGATCGCGGGTTTGCTTGAGCTGCTCGGTGAGAACCTGAACGTTACTTTGATTGAGCTCAAGGATCGCCCCATCGCGCAACAGGTTCATGTAGGCGGTGGCCGCGTCCAGCAGCACCTGCTGCTCGGTAACGCGCAATGTTTCACGCGCGGCATCGACCTGGCTTTCAGCTTGGCGGGTGCGGTTGGCGGTTTGAAAACCGTTGAAGAGAGTTTGTGTGCCGGTCAGACCCACCTGCCGCGAGACGAACTGATTTGAGAACGCGTTCGTGGTGAGCACGCCCGCGATTGGAAATTGGCTCGTGGCGCTCTCATAGTTGTAACCACCGACCGCCGTGACGCTGACCTTGGGTCGATATCCCGACAAGGCCTGCGGCACGTTCTCGTCAATGACGCGAAGCGCTGCCCGCTGCGTATTAAGGGACGGATTGTTCTGGTAGGCTTGAACGATCGCCCATTCGAGTGTGTCGGCGGCCGCTGGCGCGCAAACCACTCCCGTGGTCGCTACAGCCACGCACAGGCCGGCGACGACCCGAAGATACGCCCGCACCCCCCTTCTAATCATGAGACGTGCGCTGCCCTTCCCACGTCGCTGCAAACGACGCCACCCGCGCCGGCCCGACTCAGCCGTCACCGCCACCATCTCGAACTTTATGCGGCCGCCGACGCCGGTGAAACCCCTGGAACCCGACTTACTGATAAAATTCTGACGGTTGGCACATATGCGCCACAGGTCCGACGCAGCACCCCGAGGCATAACTTCGGCGCGGGAATTGTGGCGGCTGGAAGGTTTAGAAAACGAAATGCGGAGGGGTTTGAAATCCGGGCAAGACGGTCGCCGCAGCATCGAACAACGGCCGCCCCACCAAAGCGCCTTCGCTTAGCCGATAAATCATCCCCTTGCAGGCTGGGGGGCGCCCGCCGACGCCTATCACCCATCCCTCGGGCGTGAGTTGACCCGCGAAGGCCTCCGGAATGACTTCAGCAGCGCCGTTGAGCAGGATTCCGTCATATGGACCGCCCCCAGGCCATCCCGCGGCTAGCGGCCCAGTCACGATCTCGACATTTGCCACCCCGACCGCCCCAAGCGCCGCGTTAGCCGCTGCGGCGAGATTGGGGTCCTCCTCAAGACCGACGACCGACGCGCCAAGGCAGGCCAATATGGCCGCGGCGTATCCGGTCGCGCATCCGACATCGAGGAGGCGCTCTCCGGGGCGAATAGACGCCGCCTGGAGGAGCTTGGCCAAAACCATCGGGCGCAACAAGGCGCGGCCCTTGCCGACCGGAAGGTCCGCGTCGAGATAGGCGAGCGGCACCAGCTTGGCAGACAGAAACAGCTCTCGCGGCACCGTGAGCATGGCGTCCAGCAGCGCGGCGTCTGTTACGTCGGCGGTCCGGATTTGCCCGTCGACCATTAATCGGCGCGCGGTCGTGGCGTCGAACATCCGTTGGCTTCCAAGTTGGCGCTCAGCCTTGTGCGAGAGCGAACCGCAAAAGGCAAGGGAGTGGTTCTGGCCGCGGGCGGCAGATAGAAACCCCGGACCTATAGCCCCATGCCAGGATTAAACGACGCCTCCTTGCCGTTGTCGGACACGCCGGCTTCCTTTATAGCTGCCGATTGGGCGAAGCCGGCACCGTTCTGCCGAAAACGGCCCGACGGCCACGTGGCGGAGTGGTTACGCAGCGGTCTGCAAAACCGTTTACCCCGGTTCAATTCCGGGCGTGGCCTCCAAACCTTAACTCCGGCCCAAGTTTAATCCGGAAGAGAGGCTGGCGAGTTGGGCGTACCGCCCAGCCGGCGCGAACGTTCGTCGCGGCGATTTGTTCCGGCCTCCGAGAACCGTCAATTTCAAGGTTACCGCAGCCGTTGCGAAGATCCGCCTCCGTTGCAATGGAACCGGTTCCTTCTCGGGCCGTTCGTTTGAAGCCAACTTCAAAGGACGGTTTCGTTGTTGCTCGATACCACGGCGTGCGCGCAGGCAATTGTCGATCCCAGGGACGCCGCGGAATCGGCCGGCCTGCGATATGTTTCCGACGGGCGGCCGGGCATTCGCCGAAGGCGATCCGGCAAGGGATTCGCCTACACGCGCGCGGACGGCTCGAAACTTTCGGAGCCGGATGTGCTCAAGCGCATCAAGGCGCTCGCGATTCCGCCGGCCTGGACCGACGTCTGGATCAGCCCCTTCGCCGACGGCCACCTTCAGGCGACGGGTCGCGATGCCAGGGAACGCAAGCAGTACCGCTATCACGCGCGTTTTCGCGAGATCAGGCAAAGCACCAAATACGAGCACGTCGTCGCCTTCGCCGACGCGTTGCCCGCGATCCGCAAACGAGTGCACGAGCATATGGGCTTGCGCGGATTGCCTCGCGAAAAGGTGTTGGCAACCGTCATTCATCTTCTCGAGACGACATTGATCCGTATCGGCAACGATGACTACGCGAAGCAGAACAACAGCTATGGCTTAACCACGCTGAAGAACCGCCACGTCGCAGTGGACGGAAACGAAGTGCGTTTCCGTTTTACCGGCAAGAGCGGCAAGCAATGGTCGCTGCGGGTGCGGGATCGCCGCGTCGCCAAGATCATCAAAGCGTGCCAAGAACTGCCGGGACAGGAGCTACTTCAATACCTCGATGATGCGGGCGATTGTCAGGACGTCACGTCGAGCGACGTGAATTCCTATCTTAAGGAAATCACCGGCAAGGACATCACAGCGAAGGATTTTCGGACTTGGGCGGGAACCGTCCTCGCCGCGATGGCGCTGAATGAAGTAGAGAGCTTTGACAGCGCAGCGCAGGCCAAGCGCAATCTTCGCACGGCCATCGAGAAAGTGGCGACGCGCCTGGGCAACACGCCGACGGTCTGCCGCAAGTGCTACGTCCATCCGGAAGTGCTGAGTTCGTACATGGACGGCAATCTCGTCCTTGAGCTCAAGTCAAAAGCGGAAAGCGAATTGCGCGGCGGCGTGCAGAACCTGAAGCCGGAAGAAGCGGCCGTGCTTGCGCTTTTGCGCGGCCGTCTCGCGAGGGAAGCCGAACGGACGAAAGGAAAAAAGCCGCGGGCAAAAGCCGCCTGACCGGTCCGTTTTACGGAATCGGCTTGCCGCCACTCACCGTCATCGTCGCGCCTGACAAATGCTAATTTTTATCGTCAGCTTTTCTCGTCCTCGCCTGGATGCCCGTCCTGATTGAGCTCGGGTTTATTGTCCTCGCTTCCGACGGCGCCCTGACCGCCTTTTTGGGCATCCTTGGGCGGTGGCTCACGGGATTGTTTCTGGTCTTTGTTTTCGCCAGTCATGCAGACCACCCAGCGTGGCTATTTGCCGTTTCCGAATACCGATCCGGGACTTGCCGGTGAGACCGGAACCTCGGGCGCCGCAGGCGTGGTGTAGGGCCTCGAGGGATTAAACACCGGCGGCGGCATGGAGGGCGCCTGATTTATAGAGTGGCGCGGCCATCCCTCGGTGCACGCGAGCGTGAGCCTGCACAGCGGCGGAAGGACTGGCGGCCAAAACCTCTGTACCCGAGACCGCTACGTTCACCAGCGAGGCGACCGCAAGCATCGCCAGCTTTCCGGCGAAGTCACGTTTGCGACCTATTCCGCCAGCTTCTCTAAGCTCTCGCTCCAATGTCATTCGACACCTTCGGTTTCCGCCAGCCTGCCGTCACGGTTGTCCCTCGATGGAATAACGCGCGAGCTGCGGCGCGGGTCCGTGCCCCGACGTCCCGGCACTTTCAAAACGGCGCTCGCTTTGTTATAGCAACGGCGCCTGTGCTATGGGCTTTCGCAAATTCCCCGGTAGCTCAGTGGTAGAGCAACCGGCTGTTAACCGGTTGGTCGCTGGTTCGAATCCGGCCCGGGGAGCCAAC
>DASXDP010000117.1:0-5531 GCA_036490575.1 Xanthobacteraceae bacterium | reverse complement strand
TCCTTGGGGCGCTCTTTTTCACGCTCACGGTCAATATCATCGCCCTGCTCGCGCTCAATACCGGTGCCGGCATCATGACGAGCGGGGCGTTGACGCTGTTCGCTGTCGCGCTGTATTCGGGCCTGCAACCGTTCCGCCGCGCCTTCGTCGGCATCCGCACCGCGCTCGGCCGGTTTGCCGGCGCGACCCAAATGCCATGACCGAATCTGCCGAAACACCAAACCGGGCCCCGGCATTGCCGGCTGCGACGGGACTGCACCGGCGTGCGCCGCAGATGCGCTTCGCGGCCATCTGGATCGCAATGATCGGTCTTATATGTTTCTGCGCCATCGTGGCGCCCCGCAGCCTGCTTCCGTCGACCTTCCTCGCCATCATTCCTTTGGCGGCCTTTCTGGCAATCGCCGCCATCGGTGAAACCATGGTGCTAATGGCGCGCGGCATCGATCTGTCAATTCCGGCAGTGATCACGCTGTCGAGCACGATCATTTTGGGTTTTTCCGGCGGCCGTGACGACACCATGTTAGCCGCAGTCCTGGCCGCGCTTTTCTTTTCCACCGCGATTGGTTTCATCAACGGACTTCTCGTGGCGGTATTCGAGCTCAATGCTTTGATCGTCACACTCGCCGTCGGCGCGATCACGAGCGGTTTGACGTTGTGGTACCGGGAATCATTGCCGCAAGAAGCGCGCGTGCCGCCCGGCATGGCGGCTTGGGGCGATGCACGTTTTCTCGAGTTGAACTTTTCCGTGTGGATTGTGGCGGCGCTTGCCGTCGTTCTCAATGTCGTACTCCGCAAGACCGCGCTCGGCCGGCATTTCTCCGCTGTGGGAGCCAACCCGCGCGCTGCCTGGGTCGCCGGCCTCAACGTAGCGCTCTATCAAATGGCGGCCTTCACGGTTGCCGCGTTCCTTTATGGGATTGCCGGAATTCTCGTTTCCGCCTTTATCCGCAATCCGACGCTCAAAGTCGGCGAGCCTTATTTGCTGGCGCCGATTGCGGCCGCGGTTCTGGGCGGGACGGCGATGTCGGGCGGGATCGGAAGTATGGTGGCGGTTGCAGGAGCCGCGCTATTTCTCACCCAGCTCGGCCAGACCTTGCAAATGCTGGGTCTTTCGTCAGCGCTTCAATTCGTGATCGAAGGCATTGCGATCGCGTTGGGAATGACGTTCTCGCGCATCAATCTTTCGCAATGGAGGGCTTTGAAGAGCGCGTCTGGCGCAGCGTAGCCGTGCAATCGAACGCAGCGGAGAACTGGGGCTATCGCTTTTTGCGAGACCGCTGCACCGCGTCATGGCGATGGCACGTCACCAGATGATCGTTGACCATGCCGACCGCCTGCATGAAGGCGTAGACAATCGTCGGTCCGCAGAACTTGAACCCGCGCTGCGCCAGCTCTTTGGACATCGTCCGCGAGATAGCGGTTTCGGCCGGAATTTGGCGGATTGTCTTAAAGTGGTTGATCTTCGGTTTGCCGTCGACGAAGTCCCACAGCAGCTTTGAAAATCCGGGGCCGTCCTCCATCGCCTTGAGCCAGGCTCGGGCGGAGAGGACGGTGCCTTCGATTTTCGCCCGGTTGCGGACGATGCCGGCATCCTGCATCAACCGCTCGACCTTTGCAGGGCGGTAACGCGCGATTTTTTCAGGCGAGAAGCCATCAAAAGCGCGGCGAAAATTCTCCCGCTTGCGCAGGATGGTGATCCAGGACAGGCCGGCCTGAAAGCCGTCGAGCACGAGCTTCTCGTACAGCGCGCGGTCGTCGAATTCGGGTAAGCCCCACTCTTCGTCGTGATAGGCAACATAGAGCGGATCGTCCTTCGGCCACGGGCAGCGGACGAGATTCGGTTGTTCGCTCATCCGGCGGCTTTAATACTGTCGGGAACCGCAAAATTCGCCCAGTCCGGCTTCACCGGTTCTATGGCAATGCCGGCGGCAAGGAGCGGCTCGCCCGCGCTCAGCGCATCGGCCATGCGGTCAAGCCGCAACAGCGCCAAGCCGTGGTTGCCGCTCGTTGAGCCCATAATGCCGATTTGGCGCTGACCCGATGTAATCGGTTCACCAGCCTGTGGGGCAGGGCCGTGGTAGCGGACCGGCAGTACGCGCGTGCGCGCGATGCCCCTATGCTCCATGCGCGAGACCACCTCTTGGCCGACGTAGCAGCCTTTAGTGAAGTCGACACCGCCGAGCTGATCCATGTCGCTCTCGTGCGGGAAGGCATCGCCGTATTTGAAATCAGCCCCTCCGCGCGGAATGCCAAGGGCAATACGGTGAAGTTCATACTCATCGGGCTCGACCGCGGTGGCACCAAGATCGGCCGAGGCATCAGGGGCGCGGTGCGGCGGCAGCATTACGCGCAGTCCAAGCGCCGGGAGCCGCGGGTCGGGATACGCCAGACCGATGGCGGTCGTTCCCGCTCCATCCCATGCCGCCAAGACGCCGAGTACTTCGGAGAGGTTCTCGGCGACTAGGCGAGAACGCAGCTTGTAGAGGTTGAGCTTGTCGACCAAAGGATTTGCGAGATCGCGCGGGACATCGAGGAAAAAACCGCTGCCGGCCTGCGCTGGCGCCTCAACGATGATGAAATCAGTGAAGATCTTGCCTTGCGGCGACAGGAGCGCGCCGAAACGTGCGGCTCCGGGCGAAAGGGTGAGAATATTGGCGCTCACGAGGCCATGCAGGAAAGCCCGCGCATCCTCGCCGGCGACTTTGACCACACCGCGATCCGGGAGAAGGGCGGCTTTCATTCGAGCGGACGTTTCGGCCATGCCGCCAAACTAAGGCGGGGCCCGGCTTCGCTCAAGGGTTCGGACTACTGCAGAAGCTGTTATTGCCGTGAGATTTCGACGGAAAACTCGCCGTTGCTGATGCGCGGCGCGAGGCCCGCGGCGTATCGCGCGGTGGCTTCTTCTCCATAAGTGGAGATCAACTCGGCCAGTGCGAGAAACAGGGCAGTTTGCGCCAGGCAATCGCCCTCAATTCCCTCGTGATGGGCTTCGGCCCAGGCATCTTGCAAATAGGCAAGCGCCAGCCGCTTCTGATCTTCATCGGCAACGGCGCCCCGCGCCGCCAACGTCGACGTTGCAAAACTCATTGGAATTCTCAGATCGCCGCAGCCCGGCGCCATCCCTGCCCAGAGACGTGACGTTAGCACGCCAAGATTGTGCGCAAGCTCGAACCTTGGGGAAGGGTTAATACGAGCGGCCTTCAATTGGCGTATCGGGCCGTGATTTCCCGGGCGATTTTGGCGCCCTCGTCGAGGTAACGGCGAATGGCGAAGTCAGCGGCCGGTGTACAGGTGCGGTAGCTCTGCTCAAAGGCGCGGTAGCCCCGGTTGAAACTCGCGATCATCTGCTCATGCCGCTCGCCCGCTGCGGCTTCGGCATCGATCATGGCCTGCGCTTCGGTGCGCCACTTCTGCCCCTCGTTGGAGCCGCAAATACCGCGCAGAAAATGCAGCGAGCCAAGGATTTCGGAAAGTCGCTGCAAATCGCGATCGTACGGAACCGGGCCTGCCAAAGTTGGCGCGGCTTTCTGGGTTTGGCCTTGAGACTGGCCTTGAGGCTGCGCGGGTTGGGCCTTGGGTTGGGCTTGAGGCTGCGGCTTCGGCGCCGGCGCCGCTGGCGACATCCACGATTCGGCGTGCGCGGGCCCTGCGGTCAGACAGACCGAAAGCGAAAGCGCCATAAAAATTCGCAGCATGGGTGTGGCTCAGATAATGATCGAGAAGTGCTCTACCGACCGCAGGCTACGGCATAGTTGGGGCGGCCGTTAGAGGCGGTCCAGTTTCTCCCCGGCCGCGGCCACGATTTCGGCCAATCCTTCGGTGGTGGCAAGGCCTGAAAGCTCTGACGGTTCAAGCCAGCGGCCCTCGGCCAACTCCTCATTCAGCGTTATCTCGCCGGCAAGCCAGCGCGCCGCGAACGGGAAAATGACGAAGTGCCGCTCGACACGTCCGTTTCCGTCACGGGTGATGACCTCGCGGTAACCGGCAAGCATCAGTGGCTCGATCTCGAGACCGGTCTCCTCACGCACCTCGCGTACCGCCGCCTCAACCAGCGACTCGCCGAGTTCAACTACCCCGCCAGGAAGCGTGTAGAGGCCTGCGCCCGGCGGGTGCGCGCGCCTGACAATAAGCACACGTCCCTCACGGAAAACGGCTGCGCTGGCCGCGACGTAAGGTTGCGTCGGATAAGTTCGTTCGCGCGTGTTGGCGGCGGTCAATAATGACTCCCTGATCACCAGAGAAAGAACGCGTGCGATTCACCAAAGGTCGCAGGCACTTTCATCCAAGAAATTACCACGCGGTGGGCTGGCGTCATCCAGTGTGTTGCACATCTGCCGAAGACTGCGTGGATTAACATTGGGCAACGACACCTTCAGCTTTCAGCCATTGCGGATGTGTGACGCTGAGACCGGCCGGCGATGTGCCTGGCTGTGATTGGAGGGACTATCGTGACTAGGCTGAGAATGACTGCGGTTGCGCTTGGGTTTCTTGGATCAAGCTTCGCAATCGGCCAGGCGTCGGCGGCCATGCCAGTGAGTGGATTGGCGGCCGCCGAAAAACAAATCTCCACCAACGTCGAAGACGTGCGGTGGGCGCCGGGCCACTATTGGCACGGCCGTCACTGGGCATGGCACCATCCTGGTTGGCATCATTGGGGATGGCACCGTTGGCATCATTGGGGCTGGCATCGCTGGGAACCGCACCCGTGGCATCATTGGCAATGGCGCCGATGGGATCGCTGGTGATTGCACTGCCGGCGACTGGCGTCGAAGCGCGGTATTGAGCGAACGTGCCACGGCCAGCTGACATTTGGCCGTGGACCGATGCTAGAGAACCTTGCCGGGATTGAGGATATTATTTGGATCGAGCAGGTGCTTGATCTTGCGCATAAGGTCTAGCGAGACCGGGTCCTTTACGCTCGGGAGCAGGTCGCGCTTCATGACGCCGACACCGTGCTCGGCCGAGATCGATCCGCCGAATTTTTTCACGACGGTGAAAACGGCGGCGTTCACATCGTTCCACCGCCCAAGAAACGCAGCGCGATCGGCGCCGACCGGCTGACTTACGTTGTAGTGGATGTTGCCGTCGCCGAGATGACCGAATGGTACCGGCCGAGCTTTCGGCAGTAGCGCGGCTACCGCGGCGTTCGCCTCCGCAATAAAGTCCGGCACTGCGGCGACCGGCACGGAAACGTCGTGTTTGATCGAGCCGCCTTCGTGACGCTGCACTTCACCGAACATTTCGCGCAGCCGCCAAAATGCTTTGGCCTGTTCCAGGCTGTCGGCGACCGCCGCATCGATGATGAGGCCACGTTTGAGTCCCTCGGCAAGTATCTCCTCGAGCGAATCCCGCAAACCGCTCTTACTTTGCGATGAAAGTTCGACGAGAACGTACCACGGGTAAGATTTCTGCAGCGGATCGCGACAGGCGGCGGCATGCCGCAAGACCATTTCGACCCCGAGCCGGGTCATCAGTTCGAAGCTCGTGACGCCGCCTGCGGCGCTTTCGTTGGCAATTGCAAACAGCGAGAG
>DASXDP010000116.1:0-6550 GCA_036490575.1 Xanthobacteraceae bacterium | reverse complement strand
GATGGCCACGATCAAATCGGCGCAGTGCATGGGGCTCGGGCATAAAATCGGCTCGCTCACGCCCGGCAAAGAGGCCGACCTGGTGCTGCTGCGCAAGACTGACATCAACATGCGCGCGGCGCCTGATCCCATCGCCGCCATCGTACTGCACGCCGGCGTCGCCAATGTCGACACCGTCATGGTCGGCGGCAACATCGTCAAGCAGAACGGAAAACTCACTTACGGCGACTTGCCACGCCGGTTGACGGAATTGGAACGTTCCTCAGAGCGGCTCTGTGCCGGCTTCGATTACCGCGCCTCCGCCGCTTGACGTGGTCTTGACGTTCAGCGGCGCTCGCGCCGCAACTCGGAAAAGCGTTGTGTCGGCGAAGGGCCACGACTTACACCGTCGCTCATAGTGCGGGTGAGAGAGGGCGGCGGCGCAGGCGGTTCGAACGCCCGGCGCGCAGGCGCACTTTCGTTGTCAACATCTTCGAAGGTGGTCGGGACTACATCCTGGCTAAGCCGCGGATCGGCGCATGGCACATAGGATTCGGCCAGGCCATACTCGCGGCGGACAATATTGGCGCCCTGGGCGCTCGCAGCCGCCTTGTAAAACGCGACCATGCGGTTGGCGCCCTGACGGCCAAAGCCGCAATCGGAGGTAACGACGAGGTTCTCGATGTCTATGTATTTCAACGCCGTACGAATCCCGTCCGCAACTTCCGCCGGCGTTTCGGCGTTCAGTGTTCGGTGGGAGACGACCCCGATGGCGAACTTCTTTCTCGTCTTGCCTTTCCAGGCGCCGAGCAGCTCGATCTCGGCCATGGAGCGGTCTTTCATCTCCAAGGTCAAAACATCGCAATTGACGCGATCAAGATAAATCTCAAGGGCGTTGGCGTAGGAGGGTTTGTCAAACACCCGCTGCATCATCGGATTTCCCCAGCAGGTGTGGATCCAGACTTCGGCGTTCTCCAATCCCGACAGTTCGTGGTTCAGCGCTTCGGTGAGGAAGTTGAGAGTGTCGGTCGCCTCGGGATGATAGCTGGCGATGAAATGGATCGTCGGCTCTTCGACCTGGATGACATTGCAGCCGGCAGCGACGAGTTCTCGCAGCTCGCGGTTGATCGCCGTCGCCATGTCCCAGATCATCTGCCGCTTGTTGTCTTCGATGCGATACTCCGGCGTGTGCGAGTCGAGAAACAGCGCCATAACCTGACCTGATACCGTCCCGAACTTGACCGGTTTGCGCGTGCGCGCCTGGGTCATGCGATAGATTTTCGAGTATTCGAGCGGATTGCGGGGATTGTGTTCGATCTTCCCGGTGACGATCGGCCAGCGCCAGGACGTGTAGATTTCATTCAACAGCGTGCCGGGTGGATATTTCAGGAGTTCGGAGCGCGTTCCTTCCGGTTGCAGCTCGTCGTAGGCGAGCCCGCGCCAGCGCTGCAGAGGATAGTGGTGCCAGGAGCGTCCGGCCAAATCCGCATCAAGGAAGTAATCGCCGCAAGTTACGATATCGAGACCCGCGCGCTCCTGCTCCGAAACGACTAAGGCGAGTGCGTCACCGAACTGCTCGCGATAGATCGGATCGAGCATGGCGGTATCCAAGGGGCGTCCCCACAGGCTTTCGGTGTACCAAGTGGGCCGCGGCCAGGAACCGGTTGTAGTGGCGGCCAACGGGACGTTTTTGGTGGCAGTGAACGCCATGTGATGCTTCCTCCCCTATGCCGCAACAAATCTTGTCACCGGTCGAATTTTGCCGCTGCCGAAGTGGCGCGGGCAACGCCGTTACAAAATTCTACCACGAAATCGCGCGGTCCTAACCGACCGGCTTGCGGCTTGATTGACACGCCGCGGGCCGCGGTTACGATTTGCCATCGGTCAGGGTGAGGCAACAGAATGCGCCTCGCGACACAGTCACAAGGCGTCAGGCCGGACAACGACAACGCCTCTATAAGAGGCCAGGGAGGAGAGCCATGAAAAAGGCTATCGCAGTTGCGGCCGCCGTCGCCGCAATTGTCGGCGCGGGCGCGGCCAACGCTGAGGACACCATCAAGATCGGAACATTCGCGACGCTCGAGGGTACCTATACGGCTCTCGGCGAAGACGGCATGCGGGGCTTCGATCTAGCGGTCATGCAACATAAGGGAATGGCCGGCGGCAAGAAGCTCGAGATCATCCGAGCCTCTTCGGATGCTTCGCCAGATTCGGCGCTGCGCGCCGCCAAAAAACTGGTCGAGCAAAACAAGGTCGATATCCTGCTGGCGCCGCTGTCAGGTTCGGAAGGCATCGCCCTCCACGACTACGCCAAGACCCAGCCGCAGACCACGTTCATCAACGGTTGCTCCGGCGCGCTGGAGACGACTTACGTCAACCCGGCACCGAACTTCTTTCGCTTCAATATCGACGGCTCCCAGATGCACAAGGGCCTCGGTCAATACATCTACAATGTGAAGCACTATAAGAAGATCGCGACACTATCCGAGGACTATTCGTTCACTTATACGCAAGTGTTCGGGCTGGCCCTTGATTATTGCCCGCTTGGCGGCGAGATCACCAAGCGTTTGTGGGTGCCGCTCGGAACCAAGGACTTCTCTTCGTTCATTCCGCAATTGCCCACTGACGTGGACGCCATCTATCTCGGCCTCGGGGGCGCGGACGCTCTCAATTTCCTCAACCAGTATCAGCAGTCCGGCGGCAATGCGAAGCTGATCGGCGGCTCGATCATGGTTGATCAGACCATCCTGTCATCGAAGGGCAAAGCAAAAGAAAGCCTGGTCGGCGTGATCTCCGCCAGTTCGCAAGCGGACACTTGGGACGATCCGCGCTGGCAAGCCTTCGTCAAAGCCTACAAGGACGCTCCGAGCGAAGGTTACTTCAAGACTCGCTTTGGCGGCCCATCGCTCTGTGCGACCAACTACTACGACGAGACCAGCGCCATGCTCATCGCTCTCGACAAGGTCAATGGCGATCTGAGCGACGGCCAGAAGAAATACCGCGAGACCTTAACCAACCTCGTCCTTGATGCGCCCAACGGGCAAATGCGGCTCGACGAAAATCACCAGGCAGTCGGCACCAGCTTTGTCAGCGAGGTCGCCAAGGATTCGAACGGCGATCTCGTCGCCAAAGTCGTCCAGGTAGTGCCGAATGTCGATCAAAGGCTTGGCTTCTCCAAAGCGGCATTTGACAAGATCGGTCTGCCAGGGCGCGAAGTGCCGGTTTGCAAGAAGGTCTACGACTAAGTTTGGTCGCGGCCGGCAAAATGGCGGTCAGGCGACGCTCGAGGTCGCCTGACCTGTTGACCCGCTTGCCGCGGGTCAGGAGGAAGCACTGTGGTATTGCGGGACGTGGCTTTGCGCCGTGTCCCGGCTGATCCGCGTCCACGGTGAAGCGTCAAGGGCGCGCGCAGCACGGTGTCCTTCAAGGGTCGCCTCATAGACGGTGCGCGGCGCGACCACGCATCCGATAGCTTCGACGCTGACACCACGTTCCCGCAAGATCTGATAAATCTCGTTTTCGGACTTTCGAGCGGTCGCCATGACAATAAGCTCCGCACCAATACTGCGCACTTGCGACGGGTCGTACACGTTGGCGATCTCGACGCTCCGCCCGTTGATGCGTTTGACAGTGTGCGAGCTGATGATCTCGACCTTGGCTTCGTGCAAATAGGTCATGATCCAGTGAAAATACACTTCCGGCACCGTCTCCATTCCGATCATCGGCCATCTCGTCAGAACGCTCGCACGGCAGCCTTGCTTGGCCATTTTCACCGCGGTCAACGGTGCGGCCACGTCCGCCATTTCGTCAATGACGAGAACCTCGCCAGACGGCGCCGAGACTTTATCGAGCGCTACATCGTCCCATGAGACGCACTTGCCGGTTTCCCACCCGGGAATTGGCTTTCCCGTCTGGCCCTGAAAACCGTCGCGGCGATAACGCGCTCCGGATGCGACCAGGACGTGGTCCGGCTTTTCCGTTGCAAGAATGGCATCAAGATTTTCTCCGGTAACCGGACTCGCCAGCTTGATCTCGGCGCCGTTTCCCCTTGCCTGCTCGGCGAGCCACGTCGCAATGGTTCCGTATTGCTGGCGATAAGGCAGAGCGCCATAAGCGCGAACGTGGCCTCCGACCGCTGTTTCACGCTCGTAGACGACCACCGCGTTGCCCTGACCCGAGGCGACGCGAGCATATTCGAGCCCCGCCGGGCCCGCGCCGATCACAAGCACGCGCTTGCGCCCATAGGTTTTGCGGGTTGCATTGGCGCCCCACAACGCCTCGCGACCGACGACCGGATTGTAGGCGCACTGCACGCGGCTGCCGCGCACGACAGATCGCCAGCAATAGTTGGCGGCGACGCACCGTCTGATGTCTCTTTCCCGCCCTTCTTTGACTTTCGTCAGCCACTGCTCGTCGGCGATCATCTGCCGCGACAGCAACACCGCGTCGGCGTCGCCCGATGCGATGAGATCTTCGGCAACGTCCGGGTAGCTGATGCGGCCGACCATCAGCACCGGCTTTTTCGACACCGCTTTGAAAGCGCGCGCGTACTTGCGTTCCCAGCCCTGCTCGAAGGTCATCGGCGTGTGAATCCAGGAGTGATGGACGCCTGCCGAGACGCTGACGTAATCGATGTCGGTCTGCTGTTCGAGATCGAGATGCACGCGTTTGACATCGTCGATTTCAAGATCGCCCTCCCAAAACGACGTGGAGTTGATCCGGTATCCGAGGATGGCACGGCTGCCGATTTTGGCGCGAATGCGCTTTAAGCATTCGACGGAAAACCGCAGGCGATTTTCATACGAGCCGCCCCAGCGATCGGTTCGCTGGTTGTAGAGCGGCGACAGAAATTGCCAGGCCAAATAGCCGTGCGCGAGATGCAGTTCGACGCCATCAAGCCCGGCGCTGATGGCGCGTCGCGCGGCTTCTGCATGGGAGTTCAGGATGCGCTCGATCTCGTGTTCCTCGAGCTCCTTCGCCGTGGGCCCGCCGGGGATTTCGCCAATCGCCATTTGGCTGGGCGCGACCGTATAGGCGTTGTACTCGTACGGATCGCGCGCCGGATCGGTCTTGAAGAATGGGACTGGAGATCGAAGCCCGACGTGCAGCAGTTGGGCAATCAACGCGCAGCCGTGTTTCTTGACCGCCCGCGCGACCCTGGCAAGGCCTTCTATCTGATCATCGTTCCACAGTCCGGGGAATGCAGCGGGCGTATAGATCGTGTCCTTTTCGACGATTTGACCGCCGAGAATAATCATTCCCAATCCGGTTTGCGCCCGCTCTTCATAGTAGGCGACAGCCTGGTCGGTAAAAATTCCTTCGTGCGCGCTCCTGACCCACGTCGGACAAACCGGCCCAAAAATTACCCGGTTTGCAATCCGGGTGTGACGCAGTTGCCAGGGCGAGAACAGGTGAGGATAGGACTCGGCAGCCGACACGATATTCCTCCAGTACATTTTCTATTCGAGCACCACCAGCGGCGCCGCGACGTCCTCTTTGTGCAGATCGACCAAGCGAACCGGCTATCGGCACGACGCCTCGTACAGTACCTTAAAGCGGCGATGTGGAAATCAGCGAAATCACCGGACGTCATCGAGCACCGATGACCGCACCGATCTTTCGAATGCGGGGTGGAAATGAAAGTCGTGAGCTTTTGGCGAGACCAGCAAATTCGCCTCGGTTTGCTGCTGGACAATGAAATACTGGAGCCGGATTTGGCGCACTCGCAGCTGGAGCCGGGAGAGCGCACTTTCTTTACCGACAGCCTCTCATTTATTCGCGGCGGAGAATCGGCGCTCGGCGCAGCTGTGCGGCTGGCCGCGTTACGTCCGCCTCAGGCGCTGCACCGCCTGGATCAAGTCAGACTAGCCCCACCAATTCTGCCGTCCACCATTCTGTGCGCGGGCAGCAACTACCGCGAGCATAACGATGAAAAGATCGGCTCGCCCACGAGCGGGAAAGAACCCGAGTTCTTCGTCAAGACATCCGACAGTGTCATCGGGCCGGACGAAGCCATCCAGTACGACGAAAAACTCACGCGCAAGCTCGATTGCGAGACAGAACTTGCCATTGTGATCGGAACAGCGGGACGTCACATCCCAAAGGAGCGCGCGCTGGAGCACGTCTTCGGCTACACCATAGTGAACGACGTGACGGCGCGCGACCGACAGGTCCGCCGATCCGGAGACTTTACGTGGTACGAGCTTGGGCGCGGCAAGGCGTTCGACACCAGCGCGCCAATGGGCCCGTGCATGACGACCGCGGACGAAATTCCCGATCCTCAGGTTCTCGGCATTCACACGCGGGTTAATGGAGAACTGCGCCAGTCGAGCAATACCCGTAACATGATTTGGTCGTGCGCCGATCTCATCCACTTCTTCTCAACTAACTTCACGCTGAAGCCCGGAATGGTCATCATTACCGGAACACCTGCCGGCACAGCGTGGTCCGCCGACAAGGAACTTGGCGGTCACTGGCGGCCCAAGGAAGGCCTGGTGGCCGCCGCGCGCTATTTTCTTCCGGGCGACACCGTTGAATGCGAGATCGAACGAATTGGAGTACTCAGGAATCC
>DASXDP010000115.1:0-5190 GCA_036490575.1 Xanthobacteraceae bacterium | reverse complement strand
TGTCAGAAACTGATATATGTTTCTGACAGCGAGGAGACCATGCAAACCGTTGCCGAAAACATCCTGAACCAGGCCAAGACGCTTCCGGAAGGCGCCGTAATCAGCGCCAAGGAATTCCTGCATCTTGGGAACCGGGCTGCGGTCGACCAAGCGCTCAAGCGTTTGAAGGAACGCAACGAGCTGATGTCGCTTTATCGGGGCGCTTACGTGAGGCCCGTCCAGACGCGTTTCGGAACGCGCGCCCCCGCCGTCGAGAAAATCATTGAGGGCATCGCGGCAACGCGCGCGGAAACCGTCGTCGCACATGGCGCGGCAGCGGCGAATTCGCTCGGCTTGACGACCCAAGTGCCGACGAAGCTCGTTTACCTGACTTCCGGCAAAAGCCGGCAGCTCAAGCTGGGCGCGCAACGCGTCGAAATGAAACACGCGCCGCCGTGGATGCTGCTTCCTTCGAACCGCGCTGGTGAGGCCGTGCGCGCGATTGCATGGATCGGGGAACACGGCGCGGCGAAAGCGTTGACGGCCCTCAAGCAAAAGCTTCCGCGGTCGACGGTCGACGAACTCATCGCCGTTCGGCCGGCACTTCCCACATGGTTGTCAAAGTCCATCAGTCAGACGCTTGTGTCGCATGGCTGAGAATTATCTGACCCTGTCGCGCGAGGACCGCCTCGAAGCTTTGGGCGTTGCCGCCACGCAGTCGGGGCGGCCGGTCCATTTGCTCGAAAAAGACATTTGGGTCGTGTGGACCATCGACGCGCTGTTTTTGTCGGAATTCGACAGCCACCTGGTCTTCAAGGGCGGCACGTCCCTCTCCAAGGGATATGGCGTCATCAAAAGGTTCTCGGAAGATATCGACGTTACGTACGACGTGCGCGAGTTGATCCCGGAGCTGGTCGGCGACAGCGCGCCAATTCCAAGATCAAACAGCCAGGCCGATAAGTGGAGAGACGCCATCGACAAGAAGCTGGCGGCCTGGGTTCGAGACCAGGCGCTGCCGGCCATCGTCAAGCACGTGGCGGCAACCGGTGTCGATGTGAAAGTCACCGCCGAAGGCACGAATATTTATATCGACTATGACCCGCTCGCGAAGGGGACGGGCTACGTCCCGCCGCGCGTTACGATCGAGTTCGGCGCACGATCGACCGGTGAACCCTGCGAAGAGCGGGACATCACATGCGATGCGGCGGAATACCTGCCGGACCTGGAATTTCCAACGGCAAAGCCGCGCGTGATGCTGCCCAAGCGCACGTTCTGGGAAAAGGCCACGGCGGTGCACGTCTTTTGCAAACGGGGAACGCAAGGCGATCGCCTTTCCCGCCATTGGCATGACCTCGTGCGGCTGGATGATGCCGGTTACGCGCAGGCGGCTTTTGAAGACCGCGCGCTCGCGAAGGAGGTTGCGGAATTCAAGGGAAAGTTCTTCCGCAGCAGGGACAGCCAGGGCAATCCCGTCGATTACTCTGCGGCCGTATCGGGCGCCCTCCAATTGGTTCCCGACGCTGAAGCTCTCAAGAAGCTCGAAGCCGACTACAAGAAGATGGCCGATGACGGCATTCTTCTGGATGATGCCGAGCCCTTTGCCGATCTCATGAAACGCTGCGCCGATCTGGAAAAACAGGCCAACGCCAAGCGCAAGGAAGCATGAGCGTGCCGCTTATGTGAGGCTACACATTTGAAGGCAAGCCACGCACGGCTTCGAGGTTACCGGGAATATAATCCTTGCAACTTTGCCGTCCTACGGCATTGCATGCGCTGAAATATTCGCATTGCGCCGCTTTGCCGCTCGGTTATCGGTTTGACCAAAGTTGTGGTAACGTGCAAGGACAACTCGCAAAGCGGTGCTGTCCAATGCAATTGAAGGCTGTGAGTGTCAAAAATTTTAGGTCCATTCGCAATGTGTCGGTCAACGTCAGCGATCAAATGGCCATCGTCGGCGGAAATGGAGCCGGTAAGTCATCTGTATTGCGGGCAATCGATAGATTCTTCAGCCCGTCCACCAACGTAGAGCTCGATGATTTTTTTGCACGGCAAGTATCGGCGCCGATCGAAATCGGACTCACGTTCACCAATTTCAGTGAATCTGAACGAAAAATGTTCGCGACGCGCATTCACAACAACGAGATGACGGTCGTCAGGGTTTTTGAAGTCACGGGTGGTAAAAGCAACGGCCGCTATTATGGAGCGACCATGCAGCATCCAGGTTTCGCGACCATTCGCGCGGCGGAAGGAGCAAATCCAACCAGAGCGGCATATAATACCGTTCGCCAGTCCGATCCGATGTACTCTGATCTGCCTACGGTATCACGCGCAGAACAAATCGGCGAAGCTCTGCAGAAATGGGAAGCGGAGCACATCGGTCAGTGCGAACTTGCCCGCGACGACGGGCAATTTTTCGGCTTTACGAATGTCGCCCGAGGCGCGCTCCAGAAAGCCACCAGCTTTGTCTTCATACCCGCCGTCCGCGACGCATCCGCAGACGCACTTGATGCTCGAGGCGCCGTAATAGCCAAGCTTCTCGAACTAGTCGTTCGTAACGCCATCCAGCAACGGAGCGATATACAGAGCTTTCAAAGTCGGATCTCCAGAGAATATCGCGAACTTACAGACCCTGAAAAGCTGCAAGAACTGGCTGGCCTCTCAGGCGACCTAACCGATACATTGAAGCAATTTTATAAGGAGGCGGCCGTCGAACTCAGATGGAAACCTACCGAAGACTTCGCAATTCCCTTACCTGCCGCAGACGTAACGCTGGACGACGACGGCTTCGTGGGGCCCGTTGACCGGAAGGGTCACGGACTTCAGCGCGCTTTCATTCTGACATTGCTTCAGCATTTGGCCAAAGCCACCTCGGCAGACATTGCGAGACAAGACGCCAGCCCGCCTATCGCACCCGCGCCGGATGAAGAAGGCAGCCCTCTGGCTCAACAGCCAGGAAGCGCATATGCGATCCCGGGTTTGATCCTCGCCATAGAAGAGCCGGAACTCTATCAGCATCCGACTAAGCAACGTCACTTTGCAAAGGTATTGAGCCAATTAAGCGTCGGCGAACTACCCGGTGTTGCCCGCCACACTCAGGTATTATTTGCAACGCATTCCTCCTTATTCGTTTCTATGGACCGCTTCGATGAAGTGCGTTTGGCGCGGAGACATAAGAGTCCAGAATCTGAACACAAGGAGTGTCGAGTAACATACTCAACCCTTTCTGAGGTTACCCGCAGATTGGAAAAAGCCTATGGCAAAGCAGAAGGCACATTTAGCCCCGCGGGTCTCAAGGCCCGTCTACACATTATTGATGCCGAAATCGCAGAGGGATTGTTCGCGGACACTGTCGTTCTGGTCGAAGGCGTCAGCGATCGCGCTGCGATCCTCGCGGCTGCGGCCTTAGCCAACATCGACTTAGAGGCTCTTGGTGTAGCCGTTCTGGCTGTCGACGGAAAAACAAAGATGGATCGGCCCGCCGCCATCTTTACGAGTTTGGAAATTCCGACTTTTCCGATCTGGGACTGCGACAAAAAATCAGACGGTTCAATTGATTCAGTGGAGCAAAATCATGCGATGCAAGCGTTAATGGGCGTTGCTCCCGAAGACATTATCGATGCGTCTACGGTTATTGCAAAGACCTACGCATGCTTTGAAGAAACATTGGAAGTTCTTATAAAATCAGAGATCGGCGCTGAACTCTATATGAGGCAGATCAACGTGGTAAAAACGAAATACAGTATCGATCGAAATGACGATGCCGAAAAAGCGCCCTTTGCAATGCGCGAACTGCTTGCCGGTGCGGCGGCTGAAGGTAAACGAAGCCGCACTTTGAACTCGATCGTTGATGCTATCAAAGCCTTGCGCGAGGAGTCATCTGGGCGAGCTCGCGGGCCGGCGGTCAACGATAACAGCCAGCTTGAAAGCTCAGCCACAGAACTGCCGGTTGCGCAGGAAAGACTGAGTGCTGGAGGCGAAAGTGACTAGGGACGTCATTTGTGAGGCAATCGAAAAGCGCCTTGAAGTTTCAATTGTATATTCGGGTTCTCAGCGCGCCGTCGAGCCGCATATCTTGGGTTATAATGCCAAGGGAGCTTTGATACTTAGTGCTTGGCAAGCAAGTGGCGGAAGCGGCCAAGGCTGGCGCGATTTTTTCGTCGATAAGATAGCCAGCATTACGCTCGGCCAAACACATTTCCTCGCGCGACCTGGTTATAACTCTGACGACTCTACACTTTCCCAAATTATCTGTCGTTTGCAGTGATCGAACTGGCTTCGTTGACGGGCATGGTCGCGTTTGCGCGAATTACGACCTTCTCCTAGAGTCTACCGAGCCATTCAAAATTGTCCGCGGCACAAAACTGGCACAAAGAGGCTCTGGAAACATTGAGATCATTGATCTTTTGACTCGCTCCGCGCACCCTCATAACCTGAAGGTCATAGGTTCAAATCCTATCCCCGCAACCAAATTACGCCGTCAAGTCAAAGACTTGGCGGCGTTTTGATTTTTGCGATGATGTCGCAGTCCCGCGTCTCGAAGCACCGTGGAAGCAAGAGAACAGGAAGTCCTAATCCGATCGGCGAGTGGGCGTGATGCTGCCGTTCAATCCCGAGTTTTCGCTGCCACATCTGCTGGTGTATCTCGTGAAAGACGAAGCGTGCGGCTGTCGAAATCCACGTACTCTCCCTTCAGCCTTATGATCTCACCGAGCCGGCAGCCGGTTAGAATCAGAAGCCGCGCGGCGGCGATTGCGGAAGGAAGCTCGATACCTTCCTCCTCCATTTCGCGGAGCACCTCGCCGACGCGGCGAAACGTGCAATCGAATAGGACCGATCTAACGGCAAGTGGATGAGCATAATCGACACAGTTGGAGTTCCGTGATCGCCATCTCGGTATAGCGGCTGGCATCTTTCGCAAGAATCGTCGCCGCGTCGCTTTTTGGCTGTCAAAGGTTGAGTAACTCCGTTTTTCGAAGTGAGACCTTTAGCCCAACTATTAGTTTGTCCGAAACGGACGTGTGGGAATCCTGGCGCGCCACGCTTTGGCGATTTCCGCGTGAAAGCATCGCGGTGCCGCTGTTGCTGTTTCACGGAGAAGGTCATATGAGTGCCGCCGGTACAACACAAGCGAGGGATGCGCGTGGCTACTAAAGCACGGAAGACTAAGGGCAAGGCTCAACATTCGTGGCGCGTGAGCCGAAGCAATAGTCA
>DASXDP010000114.1:0-154127 GCA_036490575.1 Xanthobacteraceae bacterium | reverse complement strand
CGCGCTGTCGCTGTTGGCGTTTCAGATCGCGACGAGCTGGAATTCCGTCACCGGCGGCTTCAACGGCCTTAAAGGGATTCCAGGACTGCCGGGCCTGGGCGATTTCTCCGACGTCTATTACGTCTCGGCCGCGATATTGCTGGTAGTGCTCGGGATCGCCGGCTGGCTCTACAATGCCCCGGTCGGCGTACTGTGGCGGGCGCTGGCGCAGAACGAACGCCGGCTTCAGCTTTTCGGCTTCAACACCAATCAGCTAAAAGCGTTCGCGTTCGGCGTGAGCGGATTGATGGCCGGAATCGGCGGTGTGATCTATGCGCCGCAGCAAGGCATCGTGACGCCGCAAGCCGTAGGCTTCGCCTTATCGGCCGATCTCGTGATTTGGGCCGCGGTCGGCGGCCGCGGAAGTCTCCTGGGACCGGTCATCGGAACTTTGCTCGTCGGATCGCTCACCGCACAACTGCGCGACACGTTGCCGTTCTGGGAAGTACTGATGGCGGTGTTTTTCATTGTTATCGTGCTGGTGTTCCCCAGAGGCATTGCGGGCCTTGCCGCTCCGCTGGCGCGGTTTCTGAAGGGTCGGCGGAAACAGCCCGCGATTGCTGCTCCACGACATCTGAGCCAAAATCCGCCTGCCCGACTCATCCTCAATGGGGTTGGTGTCCGCGCCGGCGAAGTCACTATTCTCGACCGGCTGTCGCTCGATTTTGAGCCTACCGGAATATTTTGCGTCATCGGGCCGAACGGCGCCGGCAAAACCTCGATGTTCAATGCTGTGAGCGGCGAACTTGCAGCCACCGCCGGATCTATCGATCTCGGCGGCACCACAGTTGGCGGATTGACGCCGCATCGCATCACCCGTCTAGGCGTTGCGCGCAAACTTCAAATCCCGAGCGTGTTCCAGAACCTAACGATCGCGGACAATCTTGCAGTCGCGCTGTGGAGCGGACGGGCAAGTAAATTGCAGTTGCTCGATCCTCGGCTGCGGCACTGGACAACCCCGATGCTCGAGGATTTTCAGAAACGCTATCCGTTCCTCGCGTCCGTCGAGCGCAAGGCCGCCGAGTTGTCGCATGGCGAACAGCAAATTCTCGAACTCGCGATGGCGCTCATGACCGAGCCGCGCGTGCTGTTGCTCGACGAGCCCTGCGCCGGCCTCTCGCCCGAGGAGACGACAGCGGTAATTGGCATTGTGCGTTGGGCGGCGGCACGTCTCGGCGGCGCGATCATCGTCATCGAGCACGATATGAGCCTGGTTAAGGAGCTCGCGGAGGTCGTCTACGTGCTGCACAACGGCACGCTTCTGGCAAAGGGCAGCGTCGCCGCCATACAAGCTGATCCTGCTGTGCGCGCGGTTTATGTCGGCGGCGAAAAATGACAAGCGAACGGCTCGCTTTTGAGGCGGTTACCGGCGGATACGGCAGCACTACCGTAGTCCGCGATCTCACCGGCGCCGCCGTTTCCGGCGAAGTTCTTTGCGTGCTCGGGCGCAACGGTGTCGGCAAGAGCACGCTAATGAAACTCCTTCTCGGTTACCTGCCCTGCCGTAGCGGACGCGTTCTCCTCGACGGCAAAGCGATTTCGCAGCTCGATCCGTCCGCGCGCCGCCGCAGCGGCATGACCTATTGCCCGCAGGAGCGTCCGGTATTCGACGACCTGTCCGTTCGCGACAACCTGACGCTGACGCGCGGAAGTCGCCAACTCGGGTCATTCCGCCCCTACTTCGACCGCTTTCCAATTCTCGAACGCCGGCTAACCCAACATGCGGGTACGCTCTCCGGCGGAGAAAAAAAAATACTGTCGTTCGTACGCGGCCTCGCCGAAGACCAGCCGGTGGTCTTGCTCGATGAGCCGAGCGAAGGCGTGCAATGGGAAAACATCTTGCACATGATCGCGACAATTGCCGAGAAGAAGCCCGCGGGCGTCGCATTCATTGTCGTCGAGCAAAATCTCGCCTTTGCCGAAAAGATCGCCGATCGCTACTTAATCATGGACCAAGGCCGCGTGGTTCTCGAAGGATCGAGTTCAACGATTACGCGCGATCGGATCTTGGGTCATCTGCACGTGTAAGCTTGCCGGCTCAAGCCAGCATTTTGGAAAGAACCGCGTACGCGTCGTTGATATCGGCGCGCAAAGCCTTTGCAGCGGCTTTGCCGTCATGCGCAGCCAATGCTGCGACGATGGCGCGATGCGTCGCATTCGATGCGGCGTAATTTCCGGAGCCGCGCAGAAGATTGAGATAGGGTCCGATCTGCAGCCATAAAGTTTCAATGACGGCGGCAAGGGCCGGCGATCGCGCCGCGTTGTAGATGATAAAATGAAACGCGCGATTGGCACGCAGATAATCCTTGACGTTCTCATCGTCGGCGGCACGGCTTAGAAGAGCGCATTGCCGTCGCAAACTCGTCAGTTCTTTAGGCTCAATCAATTCCCCCGCCCATTCCGTAGCCGTTCCTTCGACCGACAAACGTACGCGGCGCAAATCGGCTAGCCGTTCAAGGGTCAGGCGTGGGATGCCCATCGAACGTCCCGTCACCAGGCTCAGTGCTCCGGCAGCAGTCAATCGCTTCAACGCTTCGCGCACCGGCATAGTGCTCACACCAAACGCCTGTGCCAGATTTTGGATCGTGACGACCTGGCCAGGAGCAATCTCGCCATCGAGGATCAAGTCACAGATCCGTCGATAGGCGCGTTCGTGCAGCGTGTCGCGCACCAGCGGCGCCACGCGTAACTCGGCTTTCTTGGTTATCGCGTCCATCGTGTGCGGCAAAGTCACGCCAATTCGCCCTTCCCATTCGCTCCCGTTCGGTAGCCGAAGCTCCAGAGAGCTTGTGCTCGCTATCTTATGATCTATGATCACGAAATAGACCCAGTCAATTGGGCAAGTCCGAAATAGGGAGGAGACGATGATGCCAGGATATCGATGGCTTCTGGTCGGCGCTTTGGCCGCGGGCGTTGCGACGGCACCTGCCGTCCACGCCGCGCAGAAGCATAAAATCTTTCTCAGCATGAGTTACATCGGCAATGATTGGCAGGCCGAGGCCGCCAACATGGTCAAGGCAATGGCCGCACATAAGAGCCTGGCCGACAAAGTCAGCCTCGACGTGCAAGTGGCGGGACCGAATGCGCAGCGGCAAATTCAGCAGCTCAACGCGATGGTGCAGGCGGGCGCCGAGGCCATCGTCGTCTTCCCGATTTCACCGACAGCGTTGAACCAGGTGGTCAAGAGCGCGTGCGACAAAGGCGTCAAGATTTTCGCCTATGACGCGGAGATCACCGAGCCTTGCGCCTACAACGTGCACATCGACCAGGAAGAAGCCGGACGTAAAACCGCCGAATGGCTGGTGGATAAGCTCGGCGGCAAGGGAAACATCATCGCCATCACGGGTGTACCCGGTACGTCAGTAGACACGCTGCGCACCAAGGCGGCCAAAGAGGTCTTCGCCAAGCATCCTGGCATCAAGATTGTCGCCGAAGCCGTCGGCATGTGGAGCCAGGCCGTGGCCCGCACCGAACTCTCCAAAATACTTGCCACCCAGAACTGGGACCATATCAACGGCCTATGGATGCAAGTCGGCTGTTACACCGCAAATGCCATGCAGCTTGAGGCGGGCAAGAAAGCGACGGAGCTTCTGCCCTGCGCCGGCGAAGGATCCAACGGCGGCCGCATTCAGATGTTGCCGGCGGGAACTGAGGTCGAGGGCGCCAATTCGCCGTATGCGCCACTCGGCGCGACCCGTATTTCATACGCCTCTCCGCCCTACTCCGGCGGACTAGCCTTGAAGCTTGCTGTCCATGCCTTGGAAGGAAAGGATGTTCCCAAAACTACCATCCTGCCGCTTCCATTGGTGACCAATCAGACCATCAAGCTGTGCCAGGAAGGTACCTGGGAGGAAATGAAATCGGGCTGCAATGCCTTCAAGCCGTCGATCGTGCCGAACCCTGGATGGTTCGCATCAATCTTTTCCGAGCAAACACCGGAAATCGGCCTGGCGGCCGCGCTGGTAGGCCAACCGGAGAACTAAAAGTCACTCCTTCGCCCGCGACGCAGCAGATTGCTGCGTCGCGGGTTCTTTGCGGGCCGCAGCCTGAGGCAGCGATGACGGAACCGGCCGCGAGCGCCGTCGCAATCCACGATCTGCGCAAAGCGTTCGGCGCAACGGTTGCGGTCGCCGATGTCAGCTTCACCATCATGCCCGGCGTCGCCCACGCCCTGTTGGGGGAGAACGGCGCCGGCAAATCGACGATCGTCAAGCTTTTGTCCGGCCTGATCGAATCCGACCACGGGACGATCAGCCTGTTCGGCAACGAGGTGCGATTGTCGTCGCCAAGGGTAGCGCACCGTCTAGGCGTACAGACCGCTTTCCAGGAAATGACGTTGACGCCGGACCAAACGGTGCTCGACAACATGCTGTTGCCGTACGGACCGCAGGGATGGACCGGCATGATCCGCCGACGACAGGCGGAGCGGGCGGTTCGCGAGCATTTCGACAGTTTAGGCCTCGACATAGAACTTTGGCGCGAGGTCGGCAAACTTGATCTCGCGGTCCAGCAGAAAATCGAGATCGCGCGCGCCATCTTCCGCAAACCGCGCCTGCTGCTGCTGGACGAGCCTACATCCACTCTTGCCGGCCGCGACGTCGATTGGCTCGGGGAGGTCATCGGCCGTCTCAAACAACAGGGCGTGACTATACTTTTCATCTCGCACCGCATGCGCGAGGTGCGGGCATTCTGCGAACATGTGACCGTCATGCGAAACGGCCGGCACATCGCCACCGCGCCGGCCAATCAACTGAGCGACGGGCAGATCGTCGAAATGATCATCGGGCGATCGCTGGCGCAAACGTTTCCGGCGCGGCCAGCGAAGCGGCCGACCGACGCGCCAGAGGTTCTCGGCGTGCGCGATCTGGCCGCCGGCGAGCGGTTGGAAGCGGCGACATTCTCACTCAAGCGCGGCGAGATTCTCGGGGTTGCCGGCCTGCAAGGAATGGGACAACTCGACCTTTTTCTGGCCTGTTTCGGCATGACCGACGTTCACTGCGGCCAGACCCTGATCGACGGGCGCGCGGTGACAATCACGTCGCCAACAGACGCGCTGCGCACGAACATCGGTATCGGGTTCCTGCCGGAAGACCGCAAGACAGAAGCCTTGTTCGCGGAGCTGGACGGCAAGCACAACGCCTCGCTGCCCGTCGTGGATCGCTTTTGCCGATTCGGTCTCGTGCAAGGCACAAGGGAGCAAACCGCCGTCGACCGCGCGTTCGCGCGTGTTGCCGTCGACCATCGGGCGTTGTGGACGCCCGTAAAATCTTTCTCTGGCGGAAACCAGCAAAAAATTGCCGTCGCCAAATGGCTGCTCGCCCAAAGTCGCATTTTGCTGCTGTTCGATCCGACCCGGGGTATTGATGTCGGCACCAAGCACGAACTTTACGTTCTGATGCGCGCCTACGCAGCGGCGGGCGGCTCGATCTTGTTCCACTCAACGGAAATTCCGGAGCTCGTGCATCTTTGCGACCGGGTACTGGTGCTTTACGCCGGGCGAATCGCCGAAGAGATCGACGACAACAGTCTGACGGAGAACAGAATTATGCATGCCGCTTTGGGCGGCGACGCCAAAAGCATCGCCGCGTGAGCGTCTCGGCGACCTTGCATTTGGTCACCTCCAGCCGTGCGCGGCCTGCCGCCGGCGTGTTGCTCGCGCGCTATCGTGGCCTGCTCACCGCCGTCGCGGTCTTCGCGCTGCTGTTCGCGCTCGTCAATGCGATCAGTGCGGGCCACCTCAGCTATTTCGATATCAGCTTCATGGCGAGCGGCTCAGCGACGCTTGCCATTGCCGCCATAGGCGAAACCATCGTGATACTGACCGGCGGATTCGACCTATCGGCCGGCGCCGTTATTTCGCTCGTCAATGTGGTCCTGGCTTCAAGCATGGATCCCGCGTCTGCGCACGATTCCGTCGTCGTTTGGACGCTTGCCGGAATAGGCGTCGGCATGGCGGTGGGTTGCTTCAACGGAATATTCATCGCGTTTCTCGGCCTGCAGCCGATCGTGGTGACGCTGTCCACGATGTTTATCGCGCAGGGTGTGACCTTGCTGGTAATGGAAAAACCTGGAGGTTTTGTAGCGAGCCAACTCGGCAGCTTCTACCTCGGTGACGCGATACCGAATGTGCTGCCGATGCCTATCCTGCTGCTCGCCTTCGTTCTGCTGCTGTGGGGGTGGCTGAAATCAACTCGCTTTGGCGCCGCGCTTTATGCGATCGGCAGCAATAGCGAAGCGGCCCGGTCCGCTGGAGTCCGCGTCGATTTCACGCGCTTTGTCACCTACGTCATTGCCGGTGGTTGCTACGGCCTTGCTGGCGTTTTCATCAGCGCGCAGACCGGCTCTGGTGACCCTTTGATCGGCAATCCTATGCTGCTGTCGATTTTTGCCGCCGTCGTGCTCGGTGGAACGCGCCTTGGCGGCGGCAGAGGCGGGCCGGCCGGGTCCGTGTTCGGCGCTTACATCCTGATGAGCGTAGTCAACGTCCTCCTGGTCCTAAATGTCTCCGCTTATTATTCCACGATCGCCGAAGGCATCATTCTCATTCTTGCGGTGCTTGCCGCCTCACTGAGCAAAGATTCCGAGCTGGCCGCGCAACTCCGATTTGCCGGCGCACGCTTTGCCGCCTGGCGCGCCGGCGCCCTTCCCCGTCAGATTGGTGGCGGCGATCGGCGGCTGGAAAAACAGCTACCGGGTGCGGCGATCGAGCGGCGGAATGATGCAGTGCCATTCTGGAAGCGTAACGCGCATACGCTCCGTTATGCCCTGCCCTCCTACGTATGCTTTCTTATGGTCGTCGTTGTCACCGAGCTCTGGCTTGGCAGCGCCGTCCTGCATTGGAGTTACTGGAATTCGCTGATCGTTCTGTCGAGCTTCCTCGCCATTCTCGCGCTCGGGCAAGGCACCGTCATTCTGACCGGAGGCCTCGACCTTTGCGTCCCCTGGATGATCGGGCTTTCCGGCATATTGCTCGCCGGCATGGTTCAAGGCTCGGACAAGGCGTTGCTCTACGCGTTGCCTGTTGTGTTCGTGGTTGCGGCGTTCGTCGGCTTCGTCAACGGCATTGGTATCGTTGCCCTTGGAATTTCGCCGATCGTCATGACGCTCGCGACCAACGGTGTGCTGCAGGGCGCGGCGCTCCTCTACTCGGGTGGGACGCCCGCGGGATTCTCCTCGCCAATGTTGCGATGGTTCATGACGGCGAAAATATTGGGTGTGACGCCGGTCGTCGCCTTCACTGCTATTTTCGTGGTCGGCGCGGTGGTGTTGCTATCACGTACGCCATTTGGCCGGAGGGTTTATGCTATCGGCAACGGCATACGCGCAGCAAGATTGTCCGGCGTCGCCGTTGGCCAGACGCTGATCTGGGTGTATGTGCTCTCCGCGCTGTGCTCATGCCTGGTCGGCGTGCTGCTCACCGGATTCTCCGGTCAAGCCAGTCTCGGCATGGGTGATGATTATCTATTGCCCTCGATTGCTGTAGTCGTCGTCGGCGGCACGATCATCACTGGAGGGCGCGGTCAATATCTCGGCATGCTCGGCGGGGTGCTGCTGTTGACCGCGCTGCAGACCATGCTTGCCGGGAGCAATCTCCCCTATGCGACCCGCGCAATTCTTTTCGGCCTTGTCGTACTCGGCGCAGTGATCGCTTTACGCGAGCGGCGGCTCTAATAAGCAGGCGGACGAATGGCTGACAAAATGGGGAAGAACAGTTTGGATGCCGGATTGGCGGGGCTGCGTGTTCTGGTCACTGCGGGCGCTGCCGGAATAGGCCTAGCGATTGTCGAGCGGCTGCTCTCTCACGAGGCTCGCGTCTTTATCTGCGACATCGACGACGCCGCCCTCACCTCTTTCGGCAAAGCTAATCCAGGCTCCGCAACAATCAAGGCCGACGTTTCCAGCGAGTCTGACGTCGACCGGATGTTCGCGGCTGTGCGCGCGGAACTGGGAGGCCTCGACGCCCTCATTAACAACGCGGGAATTGCCGGGCCGACCGGCAGCGTGGAAGAGATTGATCCGGCCGAGTGGCGGCGCTGCATCGACATCGACCTCACCGGGCAATTCTTGTGCGCCCGCCGCGCGGTGCCGATGCTCAAATCAGCCGGTGGCGGTAGCGTTATAAATATGTCCTCCGCGGCCGGCCGGCACGGCTACGCGTACCGCACGCCGTATTCCTCAGCGAAATTCGGCATCATTGGCCTGACTCAAAGCCTCGCCAAAGAACTCGGCCCCGCGAATATCCGCGTCAATGCCATACTGCCCGGCATTATCGCAGGCCCGCGCATGGAGGGCGTTATCCGCGATCGCGCAGCGCAGCTCAATATCGGCTACGACGCCATGGAGAAGACCTATCTCGAACGTATCTCGCTCAGGCGCATGACCAGCCCCCAAGATGTCGCCGCCATGATAGCGTTTCTCATTTCGGACGCCGGGGCCAACATTTCCGGGCAGTCGATTGGGGTCGACGGCAACGTCGAGTCACTTTGAGGCAACAAGCATGGCGCGGGTCGCAATTATTGGCAGCGGATTTATCGGCAGGGCTTGGGCGATCTCCTTCGCCCGTGCCGGACACGATGTCGCGCTTTGGGACCAGGACCCAGATGCCCCGCGCCAAGCTATTGACTTTGCCGCCTCCGTCGCGCCCGATTTGGCCAGGAACGATCTGCTCGGTGGAAACGACCCGCAGCAAGTGTTAGCCCGTCTGCGGCCGGAGAAAACCCTTGCCGCCGCCCTTGCCGATGCCGATCACGTCCAGGAAAGCGCGCTTGAACGGCTCGATGTAAAGAAAGCGCTGTTCGTCGATCTCGACCGTTTGGCGCCGCCGAGCGCTATCATCGCGAGTTCAAGCTCGGCAATCCTGCCCTCACTGTTCACCGAGCAGCTGCCGCATCGCGAGCGTTGCCTGGTGATCCACCCGATCAATCCCCCGTACCTGATCCCGGCCGCCGAAGTGGTACCGGCGCCGTGGACCTCTCCTGAAGTTGTCGAGCGGGCACGCGAGTTTCTTGTGGCAGCTGGCCAGGCGCCGATTGTCATGAAGCGTGAGCTCGACGGATTCGTCATGAACAGGATGCAAGGCGCGCTGCTGGAGGAGGCGTTTCGGCTGGTTGCCGACGGCTTTGCCACGACGGAAGATATCGACGTTGGCATTCGGGAAGGTCTTGCACTTCGCTGGTCGTTCATGGGGCCATTCGAGACGATCGATCTCAATGCTCCCGCCGGCGTACGTGACTACGTTCAGCGTTATGAGGGCATCTATTCGAATATCTCCAAGCAAACGCAGCGCCGCGCCGACTGGGCGGGGCCGGTGCTTGGGCAAGTCGAACGCGAGCGCCGCAGCAAGCTGCCGGCGGATCAGCTCGGCGAGCGGCAGAAGTGGCGTGACAGGCGCCTTATGGCGCTGGCGGCACACAAGCGTCGCGCGGCGCGAGATGTGGGGCCTTGAGAGCCGCGAAGAGTGCAAAAATGCTCCGCATAGAAGTGGCGTGCCCCGATCATGACCAGCTCGGCGAAGGACCGTTGTGGGACATCGACGAGCAACGCCTGTACTGGATCGACTCTTACGGGCCGGCCATTCACCGCATGGAGCCGAATGGCGACAAGAAAACCTGGACGCTCCCCGAACCAACAGGGTCTTTTGCGCTTCGCCGAACCAGCGGCGCGATCCTGGCTTTGCGCAGCGGCTTTTTCACATTCGATTTTGCCACCGGCCAACTGCGCGCATTTTCGAAACGCAGCCGGGCGAATTGCGACCACGCCTCAACGACGGCAAGGTCGACCGTCAGGGCCGGTTTGTCGCCGGTTCGATGGACTTCGAAGAGAGTTCCGGCGTCGGCAAACTCTTTTGCCTGGACACGGATCGTTCCGTCCGCACGCTCGATCGAGACATCATATGTTCCAACGGCCCTTGCTTTAGTCCGGACGCACGCACCTTTTATTTCGCCGACACCGGCCGTCGCGTGATCTACGCCTACGACTATGATCCGGGCACCGGAAACGTCCGTTCGCGACGCGTGTTCGCGAGTTTCGAGAAATTGCGCGGATATCCCGATGGCGCGACAGTCGACGAAGAAGGATATGTCTGGAGCGTCGAGGTTTATTCGGGCCGCCTGATCCGATTCGATCCAATGGGAGTAGTCGACCGCATTGTCGGCCTGCCGGTTCAATCAACGACCAGCCTGACGTTCGGCGGCGCCAATCTTGACATCGCCTACATCACGTCGATGGCCCGGCCAATGAACGGGCAATATCATCGCGAGCAAGAGGCGGGATGCCTGTTTGCCGTTCATGGACTCGGTGTTCGCGGTTTGCCGGAACCGCGATTCGCCGGCTGATAAAGCGAAGGAATAACGCCATGCGCATTGAAGTCCTCGTCGACGTGAAAACGACACTTGGCGAAGGTCCGCTTTGGGACGCCGAGCAAGAGCGGCTTTACTGGATAGACAGCTTTGACGGCCGCGTATTTCGCGCCACTGCATCAGGCAGTGAAATTCGGTGTTGGGACGTACCGCAGAAGATCGGCTCAATGGCGCTGCGCAAGGACGGTAACGGCGCGATCGTCTCCCTCGCCCGCGGCTTTCACTTGCTCGATTTCCGTACTGGTGACGTCGAGCTAATCGTCGACCCCGAGCCCGGCAAATCCAACAACCGATTGAACGACGGAAAAGTCGACAAGCACGGCCGCTTCGTCGCCGGCTCGATGGACACGATGGAGGAAGGGCCAAACGGCGCGCTCTATCGGATGGACCCGGATTTCTCACTCCACAAGCTCGACCACGGTATCATCGTATCCAACGGCCCGTGCTGGAGTCCCGACGGGTCGACTTTTTATTTCGCTGACAGCTGGAGCGGTGAAATCTGGGCTTACGATTACGATCAATCGACCGGCGCCGTCTCCAACCGGCGCGCCTTCGTCAAAGTCGACAGATCCCGCGGCGGCGCCGCCGATGGCTCGACAGTCGATGCCGAAGGCTACCTCTGGAATGCACTGGTCTATGATGGCCGTCTCGTCCGCTACGATCCTAGCGGGCGCGTCGAGCGGATAATTGAGATGCCGGTGAAAAAGATCACCAGCGTCATGTTTGGTGGGCCGAAACTGGACATTCTATTCGTCACGTCCATGGCCAAACCGCCGCTGCCCCGCTTCCCCGGCGATGGTTTGCTACGCGGCAGCCTGTTCGCAATTTACGATCTGGGGATACGAGGCCTGCCGGAGCCGCGCTTCGCGGCGTGACACCTCGTCAATTTACCAGGCTTATCTCCAGATCCACATTCTTGGGTCCGGCATGAATCGAGACGATCGGGATGAACACAATCAAGCACCGCTACTCACCTGACAATCTCACATGCGCACGCGTCACTTATTCGATTTGCACAATTTGCCGGACCGGGAACTATCGCCTGGAACTAACCGTGCGACCTAGCATTAACGCAGCGAGGCCTTGCGCCTGGCCGAGATTGCCTAATCACGGCTGTTTTAAACCATCAATTGTTTAGAACACGCTTGCGACGGTATCGGCGGACTTAAAACGCCATGACTGAGATTGTCAGCTGGGACATAATTGCGCTTCGGCTATTTCTGACCATCGTCGCCGGTGTGCTGATCGGGTTTAACCGCGGCGGACAAGGCGAACGGGCGGGGCTGCGTACGACCCTGCTAGTATGCCTTGCGGCATCGATTGCAATGCTGCAGGCCAATTTATTGTTGGGCGTAAGAGGAAAAGCGCCCGATTCCTACGTCGTGCTCGACCTGATGCGCTTGCCACTCGGCATCCTTACCGGGGTCGGGTTTATCGGCGCCGGCGCGATCTTTCGCCAGAATAATCTCGTTCGCGGCGTCACCACGGCAGCTACGCTGTGGTTCGTCACAGTGATCGGGCTGTGCTTCGGCGGTGGACAGATCGGGCTCGGTATCGCCGGCACCACCATGGGGGTTGCAGCGCTTTGGGGCCTGAAAGCAATTGAAGAGCGCATCGCGGTGGCGAAAAGCGCGCTGCTGGTGATGACCGCAGCACCGACCGGTCCGACGACCGACGATATTCGAGGAAAGTTGAGGAACGCAGGACTTCGCATCGTCAAATTCAGTGAGACTCTGGTCAATGGTGGCGACCCACACTGCACCACGCAATGGACAGTGCAGTGGCGCGGCCTCCCGCACGACACGTCAGTGCCAAGTGTTGTCGAGGTGTTAGCCAAGACTGACGGCGTGTCGCAATTGCAATGGAAGACTTGAGCCGCCGGACAGCGCGCTAACGCGTGGTCTTGTGCTCTATTCTGATCATAGCCACGCGGATTGGAACACGGTAATCGCGGGCCGGGCGCTACTCCGGCTGGCCACATTTTTGCTACCTACGCACCGTGAGGTAGTGGCCGCTGCATATCGGATTTCCGCTTCGGGCGCCCCTCACCGGCCCCCCCGGCTCCCGTGCGTTTTTTGCTGCGTGTCTGCATTCCACGCCGCCGCGATTCGCAAGATAAATAAATCACTGCGCATCGCTTGCAAAGGGCGTCATGGCAACGCGGCGTCACTTTGCACAGTCGCCGCCGAGGGTTCGCATCGTTAATCGTCTTAACGATGAACTAGCAAAGGGAACGCATTTTTTTCAGTGCAAAAAATATGTGTCGCGAAAATCGTTGGCAGCGACGACGTTTAGATTACGCTACGCAAACTGGGCAGATAAGGTCTTGCGCGATACCGCATTGCAAAATCGAGAGCGAATCATTCTCGGGCGTATCGCGGCAAAATCGGACACCCGGGCGCTGTAGGCAAAGCCCCCTTCAAGTGCTGATCGAAGTTTTCGGCTTGATTCCCAAGCCGTATTTCGCGGCATAGCCTAGTGCATCCCACTTCGGTGGCGCAGAAGCAGGAGCGTCGTTGCCGAGCGTGGTGATCGCGCGCACCTGCACAATCGAAACCGGAACACCAGGACGCCAGTTCGGCTCAATGACCCATTCGATATCGACGGGATGCCGGAAATGCCGCTCGATTTGAGTGAGCGCCTGCCATAGCGCAGCGATCATCTCGTCCGACAAGCACTTCGCCGCGTGGAAACGGGCGGGAAGCTCCTTGTCGGCGACAGCGCCGAGCGTCCTATCGAACACAGTAGCGATGCGCTTTTTGCCGACACGGTAGGAAATAACACGTCCATCGGCGCGATCGATCTCGACGTGATCGGGCTCAACCGTTCCCTGTACAATGGCTTCGCCCCACCCCCACGAGCCTTCGACAATGAAGCGATCGAGCTTCTTTCTGACCGGATCAGCGGAAAAGCCAACGCCGGCGCAGCGCGCGTGCACCAACCGCAACACCCCGACCGCCATCGGCGTGTCGCGATAGTGCTGGCGCTGCCGCAACCGGTAACTCAACGCGCGAGCAACAAACAGGCTGCTCCAGGCCTTGCGGACGGCCGCCGCGACCGCGTCGTGACCGATAACTCCAAGATAGCTTTCATACTGCCCCGCAAAGCTCGCCGACGCGGCGTCTTCTCCGACCGCCGAACTGCGCACTGCGACCGGCAACGCGATATCGCCGTAGCGAAAGCACAGCTCGTCATACGCTTCTTGCAACTGCGCGGCGAAGCCTGCGTCCAGCGGCGCTTGCTCGATCGCATGGCGCAAGCGCCCGGCCACTGCTTCAAGTGAGGCGAGATCATCTGCATTGATGATTTCACCTAATTCGCTGTCAATCACCGATTCCAGAGAGTTCTCACTCAGAAACACGCGGAATGCCTGGGTCGTTATTGCAAAGCCGTCCGGCACTTCGATCCCGAGCCGGCGGAGCGTTTGCAAACGCGCAATTTTTGGTCCGACGACCGCGCTGTCGCCTTCGGTCAGGTCTTCAAGCCAGCGTAACATTCAAATTGCGCTTTGGCGTTTCCATCAGGGCGCGTTCGGCTCGCACCGCGAGGTTAGAATTACTTCATTACGTGCGGTGGTGCCACTCATTCGAGGCGAACAGTTCGTTTCCGTTTTGACCGGCACAACCGTGCTGGCAGCACAGTTCCTGTCCGGATCGAGTGGCACAGATGGCTTGCTCGTCAAAAATTGTTCGCTGGTCCTTGTCGTGCCCGTACGCCGATGTTAGCACGCGTTTACACCGCTTGCCGAGCTGCTTACGCCACCGCGCACGGCTCGCCACAAAAGCACGGGAAGTTCGCAATGATTACCGAGCCTCCGTTTCGCGCCGAGCATGTCGGCAGCTTGTTGCGCCCTCCGGAAGTAAAGGATGCGCGAGCAAAATTGGCGCAGAACGAAATCAGCCGATCAGACCTGAAAGAGATCGAAGATCAGGCTGTTCGCCGCTCCGTCCGCAAACAGGAGTCGCTCGGGCTCAAGGTCGTCACCGACGGGGAATACCGTCGCAGCTTCTGGAGTCGCGATTTCTTCCGTCACCTCGATAACGTCGAAACTTTCTCGACGCCGCACGTGAAGCGGTTCGAAGGCAGCCAGCCGAAAACTCTCGCCCATCGTCCGACCTCGAAACTCGGGACATTCAATGGCCACCCGATGGTCGATCATTTTCGTTACTTGAGGTCTGTTGCTTCGCCGGGATCGGTGCCGAAAATGACCATCCCGGCGCCCAGTGCCTTTTTGGCGCATCGCGGAACGAACATTATTGACGGATCGGTCTACGGATCGTTCGAGGAATTTTATGCCGATCTGGCGCAGGTCTATCGTCAGGTCGTGCGCAGCTTTGGCGAAGCCGGGTGCCGCTATCTGCAATTCGACGAGGTTTACATGATCGTGCTCGTCGATCCCAAACAGCGGCAGTTCTTCGTTGATCATGGAAACGATGTCGAAAAGCTGCCCGAGCTATACTCGCATGCAACCAACATCGCGCTTTCCGATAAGCCGCCGGACATGGTCACCGGTATGCATTTGTGCCGCGGCAACTTCCGTTCGACGTTTCAGGGCTCCGGCGGGTACGACGCGATCGCCGACATTCTTTTCAACAAGACCAACATCGATGCCTATTTCATGGAGTACGATACCGAACGCGCCGGCGGATTTGAGCCGCTGCGGCTCGTGCCGAAGGGCAAAAAGATCGTGCTCGGGCTGGTGACGTCCAAGACCGGGAAGCTCGAAAGCAAGGACGAGATCAAGCGCCGCATCGAAGCGGCCAGCAAATTCATCGACATCGATCAGCTTCGGCTAAGCCCGCAATGCGGGTTCGCCAGCACCGAGGAAGGAAATCTTCTGACCGAGGACGAACAGTGGGCGAAGCTTGCGTTGGTTGTCGAGGTCGCCGATGAAATTTGGGGCAAGCATTAGCAGCGTGTGCGTCCATGCAGGCCAATACCGATCATATCCAGACCACGCATGTCGGCAGCCTAGTGAGGCCATCGGAGCTGGTCGCGTACATGCGCAAGCGGCTGGAGCGCGAGGCGATCGACGACAATGCCTACGAACAATACTTGACCGGAGCGATCAACGAGGTCGTTACCCGGCAGGCAAATATCGGCCTCGATGTCGTCAATGACGGCGAATATCCGAAGAGCTCCTGGTATCGGTACGTGACCGAGCGGCTCAGCGGGCTCGAGTTTCGCCCAGTGCCAAGCCAGAAGCCGAAACCGACGCCATCTGCGGGCCTCGACTTTGAGCGCTTTCGCGATTTCTATGCGGCGTACCAGTCAACCCAGCAGGCAAATACCGGTTCGGGCTATTGGGTGGTGACCGGACCGATTGGCTATTGCGGTCATGCCCAGGTGCAGCGCGATATAACCAATCTCAAAGCCGCCTTGCGTGATCATCCTGGCGTGCGAGGTTTTCTCCCTGTCGTCGCGCCCGCGAGCGTGTTGCAAGGATTGCGCGACGAATACTACGGCACTGAAGAAAAGCTTAGTTCTGCGCTCGGGGAAGCGCTACGCGAGGAATATCGGGCCATCACCGATGCCGGCCTGATCGTGCAACTCGACGATGCGTGGCTTGCGGCCAAGTATGATGTCATGGTGCCACCCGCGAGCTTCGCCGATTATTATTCCTGGGCGGAGCAGAAAGTCGCGGCGCTCAACCGCGCGATCGAAGGGATTCCCGAGCAGCAGACCCGCTACCACGTCTGCTGGGGAAGCTGGAACGGCCCGCACACGAACGACGTTGCCGCCGAAGACATTGCCGATCTGATATTGAGCGTGAAAGTAGGCGGCTATTCGCTGGAAATGGCCAATCCGCGTCATGAACATGAATGGCGCGTGTGGGAGAAAGCGAAACTGCCACCAGAGCGCGTGCTAATTCCCGGAGTCATTGCCCATACGACCAACGTCGTGGAGCATCCGAGGCTCGTCGCAGAGCGACTGGTTCGCCTTGCCAAGCTGGTCGGGCGCGAGCGCGTGATCGGCAGTACCGATTGCGGATTCGCACAGGGCGTCTTTTATCAGCGCGTCCACCCAGCAATCATGTGGGCAAAGCTCGAAGCGCTCACCGAAGGCGCGCGGCTTGCGTCGGCCGACTTATGGGGCCGGCCCGCCGCCGCGTAGTGGTGGTTTTTCTTTAGCTGTGCTCGCGGATGAGTTCGCCCACGGCCTTCAGGCGGGCCTCCGCCTCGGCCGTCCAGGGAAATGAAAGATTGAGGCCGATATAGTTGCGGAAACCCTCGTGCGCCGAGAACACCGGTCCCGGAGGCAGGCCGACGCCACGAGCAAGCGCCGCCCGGCAGGCGGCGACCGAGTCGAAGGTCTGCGGTCCTTCGACCCAGACCATGAAACCGCCGGATGGTTTGGTCACTTTGCAACCTGGCGGAAAATACCTCTCCATCAAGGCCATGCCATGCTCCATGCGCGCATGAAGCTTGGCGCGCAAATTTCGCAAATGACGATTGAAATTTCCGCTTTGCATGTAATCGGCGACCGCGCGTTGGAAAATTCCGCCGCTGATGAGATTGCTTGCGAACTTCATCTGCATGATCTTTTCTTGAAAACGCCCCGGCACCAGCCAGCCGATGCCATAACCCGGCGCCAGGGTGTTCGAAAAACTGCCGATCTGCAAAACCAGGCCGCTTTCATCGAAACGCTTTAGCGTGGGCGCGCAGATTTTGCCGTACTGCAGATCCATGTACCCGCCGTTTTCAATGATAGGTAGATTCTTGCGGCGCGCGGTTTCGACGATACTGCGCACCGCACTTTCCGGTGTGGAAACGCCGGTGGGAAATTGATGCGTCGGCATAAGAATGCACGCACGAATATCGTGCTTGTCGGTCAAATATTTGAACTGATCGGGGTCGAGACCGTGGCGAGATGAGTATGGAATTTCGATCGCACGTAATCCGCGGTGCTCAAGTGCGGTGAAAACGGGAAACATGCCGGGCGATTCGATCAGCACAATGTCGCCCGGCTTGGTTAGGATGTTGATGCACAGATTGAGTGCATGCATGCCGCCTGCAGTTAAAACGATGTCTTGCGCCGATAACGCGAGACCATGCTCGACATAGCGCCGCGCGGTGGCCTCTCGAAGTACCGGATCGCCTTGTGTTGAGCTTGCAGTATCCGCGCCTCTCGAGCCCTTGCGACTGCGCAAAACGCGGCGGAAATGCCGGTTTACCTCGTCGACCGGGAAAAGCTCGGTGCTTGGATAAATCGCCCCGAATTGCTGGATTTCACTGTTGCTCCACGACGCGAACAGCCGAAGCGTCAGCTCACTAATCGAGATCTCACGCGCCGGGCTTGGAGACGCCGCCTCGCTCGCGGCGCTCGGCTCGGCGCGGCCAACCGCGTCATCGATATAGAATCCGGAACGCGGCAGTGCGACAAAGACTCCGGCGCTTTCCAAAAGGCCGTAAGCCTGATGGACCGTCGACATGCTGCATCCGGCAATCCGGCTCATCTGCCGGACCGAAGGCGCCTTCGCACCCGGCGCGAGCGTGCCGCTATCGATCCATTGACGGACCAGATTCACGACCCCTTCGGATCGCTTCATGTACTCCTCCCTGCACTGGCGCGTTTTTCGCTCTTCGGCGAACCTCACTTAGCCGTGTTGCAGCCAATGGATGCCCGGCGACTAGGGCGGACAAATTATAGCGCGCAGCGTCCACGCCGCCAGCAGGCAAAATGACGTGATGACGTCCAGTCCAGGCGCGGCAGACGCTGCTGCCGATCCGGCAAGTTCAACTGTGCTGATGGAAACGCGCGGATTCTGTCACTTCTATCGGCACTGGCGCCAACGTAAAGTCCAAGCTCATAATTGGGGCAACGTGCGCCGCCTTCCGCACGGCGCCCCAAGCCGCCGGAGGAAGGCGCGGCGACAGCGCCAATACGCACCTCGGGTGTCGAACCGGCGGCAAAGGGAGGAAAGGCGTGATCACCTTCGCAGAGATCCTGAAAGACAAAGGCTACCCCGGCTTCGATCCGGTCAAGCACATTGACGCTCCATGGGTGAGCGATCAGCTCTCGCTATTCAAGCCGGAAGATGAAGCGCGGTTCTGGTTCAAAGGCTTTCAGTGGCCGCGCGCGTATCCGCTCAACTTTGTCTGGCTCGAGGATGGCTTTGCCTGGGGCACCCAATCGGCTGCGCACAACATGCCGCTGCCGCCAAGCGACGGTCTGGCGCCGCGCGTGGCAGGAATCTTTGTGTACGGCTCGGATATCCCGGTGACGCCTTGGGTCGCCGGCAGCCGCGGCGAGCGCGTCGGTTCAGTACTGCCGCCTTTCCTGCAGAATTTTCCCGCGATTTGGGACGAGCGACGCAACGAAATCGTCAAAGGGCTACGATATCTTGAGACTTACGACTTGTCGGGCAAGTCGCTTGCCGAAATCTGGCAGTTCATGGTCGATGCGCGCGCGTTTCACGTCCGCGCCTGGGAGATCCATTTCGACCTGATGTATCCGCTTACCGCGAACTACCTGGGCTTTTCCGGTCTGTGCAAGGAACTGGGGATCGCGGCTGCAGACATCCCGAAGTTTCTGCAAGGCTACGAAACCCAACCGATGAAGTCCGACCGCGCGATGTGGCAGCTTGCCAACGCTGCGCGTGGCACCGCAGCGGGGAAAGCCATCGCCGACGCTCCCGCCGGCGGTATCTATAACGCGCTCAAGAAAGACCCCGCCGCCGCGCAATGGGTGGCCGCGCTCGATACGTTCCTTCAGGAATACGGCTGGCGCAGCGACAGCGTGGTTGATGTCAGTTCGCCAGCATGGATCGAAGATCCCGATCGTTGCCTTGGTATCATCAAATCGCTTTTGCAAAGCAACGACCCTTACGCCTTCGAAACCAGCCTGAAGGCGGCCGTCGACGAACGCCAGGGCTTGATCGAGCGCTCGCGCGCCAAAATGAGCACGCAGGAACGCGAAGCTTTCGATCAGGCGCTTGCTTCCTGCCAGCATGCGAATTTCGCGTGGTGGAACGACGACCACAATTGGTACGTCGATATGCGCTGCACCATTCCAATCCGCAAAGCGGCACAGGCGATCGCGCGCGCCGTCGACTTCACCGATCCAGACGACGTTAATTTCCTGTTCTATTCGGAGTTGCGGGCGCTCGCGACCGGCAAACAAAGCCGCAAATCCTTCGAGCCGGTCATTGGCGAGCGCAAGGCGTACTTCAATGAGTGGAATAAGCGCATTGAGGACATGCCCATCGTGCTCGGCACACCACCCGACACCATTGCCGATCCGGTGGTGATTGAAATTTTCGGCATTACCGACGAGTTCCTTGAGCGCATGAGTACCGGCGGCGGCGATCTCAAGCAGTTGTCGGGCGTGCCGGCATCCTCGGGCGTCGCCCGCGGCACAGCAAGAGTGCTGCGTTCGCCCGACGAGCTGCCGCGGTTGCGCCAAGGCGACGTCCTGGTGTGCGTGGGGACAACCCCGACCTGGACGCCGGCCTTCACCAAAATTGCCGCCTGCGTATGCGACGGTGGTGGCACGCTCACCCACGCTTCGGTGGTGAGCCGCGAATATCGGGTGCCGTGCGTGGTTGGAACGGGACTGGCAACGCAGAGCATCAAGGACGGCGATGAGGTCACCGTCGACGGCGACAAAGGGTTGGTGACGGTGCACCGCGTCGCTTAGTCAACGGACCATTTCAAGTGCTCATCCGCGATCGGGCACACCGCGCGGAACAGATAAACGGGGAGGAACGACAATGAACGGCAGCAAGAAAACAGGGTCGTCATCGATCGAAGCGTCGAAAACGGCAGTTTCGCGCCGCAGCTTCGTCAAGGCGGCCGCCGGCGCCGGCGCTTTGGCTGTTTCGGGCCGCGCCTCCTACGCCCAGGCTACGGATGTCATCAAGATCGGCTTCATCACGCCGCGCTCCGGCGCGCTCGCCGCTTTTGGCGAGCCCGATGGCTTTGTGCTTGACATGGCGCGCAAGGCGCTGGCCGGCGGTCTCTCCGCGGGCGGGAAAACCTACAAGGTGGAGATAATCGATCGCGACACACAGTCTGATCCGAGTCGCGCCGGACAGATCGCCAAGTCGCTGATCACCGGTGACGGCGTCGATTTCATGTTGTCGTCCTCGACGCCGGAAACCGTAAATCCGGTCGCCGATGCTTGCGAGGCCGCAGGCATGCCTTGCCTCTCGACCGGTATGCCGTGGGAGCCCTGGTATTTCGGGCGAGGTGCGAAGCCTGGCGAACCGTCGCCGTTCAAGTGGACGTATCACTTCGGATTTGGAGTGGCCAACTTTTCCAAGGCCTATATCGCGCAATGGAATGGGCCGGTGAAAACCAACAACCGTGTCGCTTTCCTTATGCCGAACGATGCCGACGGCAACGCGCTCCGCATGATCTTCAAGCCCATCCTGGAAAAAGCAGGCTTCACTGTCATCGACCCGGGCGGATACGAGGACGGCACCAGCGACTACTCGGCGCAGATCGCCAAGTTCAAAGCCGAGAACTGCGAAATCTTCACTACCGGACCGATCCCGCCGGATTTTGCGACATTCTGGCGGCAAGCCGCACAGCAGGGCTACACGCGGCAGGTCAAGATTGCCCAAATCGCCAAGACCTGTTTGTTTCCTTCGCAGGTAGAAGCACTCGGCTCGCTTGGCCCGAAACTGGCGACCGTCGCGTTCTGGCATCCAACTTTCCCTTACAAATCGTCGCTCACTGATCTGACGTCGCAGCAGCTCGCCGACAAATACGAAAAGGATACCGGCCGGCAATGGAACCAAATGCTCGGCGACAATGTCTCGCTTATGGACGCCGGCGTCGCCGCACTCAAAGCCAGCGACAATCCCAAGAAGCGTGACTCGCTCGTCAAATCGCTAAGCACGCTGAAAGTCATGACACCGGTTGGAGAACTCGACTTCACGAAAGGTCCGTTCCCCAACGTCTGCCCCATGAGCTTCGTCGGCACCCAGTGGGCGACGGCCAAACCTGGCAGCAAATTCAAGCTCGACATGGTGGTGACCGACAATGCCGACGACACGCACGTGCCGGTCGGCGCCAAACTTGTGCCTTATAACGGCTGACACATTGTCCGGCGTCTGTGAGTGTAGTGAATGAATTCCAGTAACGCGCTGCTTCGCTGCGCCGGACCACACAAGAACTTCAGAGCATGAATGCGCCTGTTAAAAATGCCGGCGGCGATGGCTGTCGGCACTACACAGCTTTGCTGCTCGACTTCGGAAGCGTCATTCAGAAAAGCTTTTTTGAAACGCGCGGTCCGCTTGAGCGGTTGTTAAACGTTCCGTCCGGGTCATTGAAATGGGCGGGCCCCTTCGATCCGGCCGGAGACACGCTTTGGCAGCAGGTTCTCAACGGCGAGATCTCGGAGCGCGATTATTGGGGCCGGCACGCCCAGGAAGTCGGCAGCATGGTTGGGCAAGATTGGGCCATCCGCGAATTCTGTCTTAAGCACAATGAGCTTTCCACGAAAGTGACGTTGCGGCCGGAAGTGCTTGCTCTCATTTCCGACGTAAAGAACGCCGGACTCAAATTTGGCATTCTGACCAACGAACTCGAACTGTTTCACGGCGAGAATTGGCTCGACACCATGCCGTTTGCCGCTCAGATCGACGCCATCGTCGATGCTACGAACACGAAAATACTTAAGCCGGATCCGCGCGCCTACGCTTTAGCGCTGGACGCGCTGTCGCTTCCCGCGGATGAAGTCGTCTTCATCGATGACCAGCAGCGCAACGTTGACGGCGGCGAAGCGGTCGGAATAACAAGCCTGCATCTGGATATCACCCAGCATCAAAAGTGCATCGCGCAAGCCCGCGCGCTCCTGAAAGTCTAGCGCGACCTTCGTCAATTGATGCGGCGTTCGTAGCCGGCCCAATAGGGCTCGCGTAGCGCGCGCTTGAGCATTTTGCCACTGGCATTGCGCGGCAGCGCTTCAAGAAAATCGACCGACCGCGGGCGCTTATAACCGGCGAGCTTGTCGCGGCACCATTCGATCAGCGCGTCTACGGTAAGAGACGCGCCCTTGCGCTTGACGACGCAAGCTTTCACGCTCTCGCCCCACTTGGCGTCGGGCACGCCGATGACGGCAACTTCGACGATGTCGGGATGACCGGCCAACACCGCCTCTACCTCAGCCGGATAAACGTTCTCGCTTCCGGTGACGATCATGTCCTTGATGCGATCCTTGATGAAGAAAAAGCCATCCCTGTCCACATAGCCGGCGTCACCCGTGCGAAACCAACCGTCGCGGACGACGTCGTCGGTCTCTTTCTGACGCGCCCAGTAGCCGGTCATCAGGCTTTCGCCCTGATAGACAAGCTCGCCTACTTCGTACGGCGGCAGCTCCTTTCCGGCAACGTCTACCACCTTGGCGCGTGCGCCGAACATCGGCCGGCCGCACGACGAGAGCTTTTCCTCGACGTGATGCTCGTGCGCCAGCGACGTGAACGGTCCGGTCGTCTCGGTCAGACCGTAAATTTGCGAGAAGCGGCACTTGAACGTCTCGATCGACCGCCGCAGCACTTCGGGGGAAATCGGAGCGGTGCCGTAGGTGATATGCTTTAGCGCCGAGAAGTCGGCAGTCTTTGATTGCGGCAGCTCGCATAAAAACAGCATGACGGCCGGCACCAAGAGCGCCGTTTCAATGCGCTGTCCGACGATTGTTTGCAGGAGCTGCGCCGGCACCACTTCGCGTACGATCACGAGCGACGCGCCTTCCTGCATGCTCCAAATCGCCCATCCGGCCCCGCCAAGGTGAAACATCGGCATGGCGACCAGAGAGCGACCGCCCTCGCGCAGCTCCGGCATCTCTATGGCGAGGCACAGCCCGGTATTGAGCATGTTGGCTCCGGTCAGCATCGCGCCTTTCGGAAGCCCGGTCGTTCCGGAGGTGCAGAATTGGGTTGAGACCGCACCGTCCTGATCAAGTTTTGGATCTTTACCGCCGCGCGGTAGCTCATCGAAAGCAAGAGTAAGAATGCCCGCTGCCGCACCATTCGCTTTGAACTCGGGTCCGGTGACGACGAGCTTCGGCCTGATGTCTTCGATGATCGAGCGCACCTCGTTAGAGGTGAGCCGCCAGTTAATAGGCGCCGCGACCGCACCAGCCTTGTCGCAGGCGAAGATCAATTCGAGGTAGGCGGCGCAATTCTTATCGAGTATGGCGACACGATCGCCAGGCTGGATGCCAAGTTGCGAAACGAGGGCGCCGGCAAGCTGCGAGCTCGTCTCATCGAGCTGGGCGTAAGTCTGACTATTGTCTTCGTACCAGACCGCTTCCAGATTTGGATGACGCCGCGCCCGCCAACGTATGAGTTCCGCGAGTGTCCGCATGGAGAAAGCCCCGACGCCGCCTGTCGTAATAAGGGCTCACATGTGCCTGCGGCTAGGTTTCCAACTGTGTTGGAGGTTCTCGATTAATTTTGGATCGTAAAAGCAAAGCGCTTGCTGCCGCGAATAGGTCGCCATGTAGCGCCGATAGACCGATAGTGGCTCCTCCCCGACACGCAATGTCTTGCGGTTGCTTACCGTGCTGGTAAAGCCCGCGCGCACCATTTGCAACGTATTAGCGTCGATGGCCTTGTCCATGTCCTCATACGCGACGGTCTCGTCGCAAATCATCTGGCCCTCTGGCGTATCTGCCATGAACTTGCGTTCAAAGAAGATCCCCTGCCGCGCAAGCTGGATGCCGACAAGACGCGGCAGGCGCAGCGGTCCGCTGCCTGGAATAAACCCTTCCTTGCTGGCCGGAAGATTGAAATAGCTGCCGTGAACCGCGACGATACGGTCCATGACGCACAAGAGCTGACAGCCGCCGCCGATGGCATGGCTTTCCACAGCAGCGAGCCATGGCTTTTCCAAATAATCTTCGAACTGCTCGCTGTAGGAGTCGGAGCGCCAAAGCCCGCGGTAGATCTTGTTGAGGAGCCCAAGTTCGCGCTCGAGGATGAAATCGGCGAACGAGATCTGGCCGTAATAAAGATGGGTGAGATTGATTCCGGAATTAAAAATGCGACGGCCGTTATATTTTGGATGATCGACGGGACCGCCACGCAGTACGCAGACCTCGATGCGGTCGTCGAGCAACGCCAGATCTGCGGCGGTCTCAAGATCGGCGGCGGCGCGATCGCCTTCCGCGTTGAGGAAATTCGGGTTGGTCAGCGTGACGTGTCCCACATTGCCTTTGCGTTCCACCTGCGCCTCGCCGAGACCAACCGCTCCGGACTTTTGAAACTCCGCAAGCTTATCGAGCGCCTCGTGCTTCGGCCTGAGCATGGCGTGAACGAGATGCAGCCCGCGGTCCGGATCGGCAAGAACGTGCGCTATGAACAGGCCCTGATCGATTTCGTAGCCTTCTTTGGCGCTTTGCTGCTCGAGCGCGCGTTCGGCGTCGATACTCTTTCGCGTCGGCAGCACGCCTGGAAAGCGATCAGCCACGGTATACAGCAGCTCGCATACTCGCAGCGTTTTGCTGCGATTGCCGGTGACGGTATCGTAGATTCCGCCAACATGCCGGCGCAGAAAATTCTCCTGGGCAGCCCGCCAGCGAAGCTTGATTTGCTGGGCCTCCTTTCGAGCATCATCGGTGCGCGCCGAGGGCGCGCCGAGCGATTTCAGGGCTGCGGCAGCGGTGTCGAAGTATTTGGCGGCTGATGCGCTGTCGGCGGCCAGCGAAGAATGGAAGTCGATATCGCGCGCCGCGCTCTGGATGTTCATCGGGCGTCTCCCAGGCGGATATTGTTTTTGGTATAACGATGTTCTATAAAAAGGCCGTGGCTGTCAACCGCGGCGAAGCGTCGCGAAACACCCAGCAGTGGCATGTCCTTGAAATCGGAATCATATTCTTCTAATTCCCGGGCGCCTTCCTGGGGCGGCAGGAAAGCGGCAAAGGGGCTTCGAATGCCGGCAGAGGTCAAGCTGCGTCAGCGCGACGGTACTCGCGCGGACCCGACGGCAAACATACCGACCACTATCAAGAATCCCGAGCGGGTCGCCCATCGGCGTACCGAACTCATCGAGGTTGCAACCAAGCTGTTTTTGGAACGGGGATTTCACAACACCTCGATCCGCGACATCGTGCGCGCCTGCTCGTTTAATATCGCCAGCCTTTATATGTACGTGTCTTCCAAGGAGGACATTCTTTATTTGGTCGCGCTCGATCTCATGAACAGCATCGCCCGCGAACTGGGCGAAACCAAACTCGACGCGACCTCCGCCCGAAAGTCACTGGCGGACGGCTTTGCCAGTTATTGCCGCATTTGTGATCGACTACGGCGACCGATCCGTTTGCTCTATCGCGAAGTCGGGTTTCTACCGGACGAGCCACGCTCAAACGTGCTGCACACCGTTGCCGACGTGATTTCATTCTTCGAGCGCATCGTCCAGCAAGGGATCGAAAGCGGTGAGTTCCGCAACCTGAACCCACGCATGGCGGCGCTCGATATCCTGATGTTGTGCCACACCATCGCACTGCACACGCGGGAAGTGCGCGAACTCGCCAATGTCAGCCAATATATCGACTATCAACTCAACATGCTGCTTGCCGGCCTCATGGCGCACCGCGTTGCAAAGAAAAAGCGGGCCGTCAGACGAGGAGCAAACTCCCGTTAAGCGCTATCAATGCCCAGATAGGCAGCTCGGACGCGTGGATCCCTCATCAGCTCGTTGCCACGTGCCCCGATCGTGATCCGTCCGGTTTCCAGAACATAGCCGCGATCCGCGATTGCCAAAGCTGCGTTCGCATTCTGCTCGACCAAAAGCACAGTAAGGCCGCGGCGACGAAAATCGGCGATCACCGCGAAGATCTGCTCGACCAGGAGCGGCGCAAGCCCCATCGAGGGCTCGTCCAGCAAGATCAGCTTTGGCCGCGCCATCAAGGCGCGGCCAATGGCCAGCATCTGTTGCTGGCCGCCCGACAAGGTGCCGGCGCGTTGGTTTCTTTTCTCCGCCAGAACGGGAAACATGGCATACACCTCGTCGAGGTCGGTCGCGATGGCGTCATCACGGCGGCTGACGGCGCCCAGGCGAAGATTGTCCGCAACTGAGAGCGAGACGAAGACTTGCCGGCCCTCCGGCACTTGCGAAACGCCCAATCCGACGCGCCGATGCGGACGCAGATGTGTGATCGGCGAGCCGGCAAAGACGATCGAGCCATCGGATACAGGTTGCACACCGGAGATCGCGCGCAACAGCGTCGTCTTACCCGCGCCGTTCGAACCGACGAGTGTGACGATTTCACCTTCTCGCACCTCAAACGAAATCCCGTGCAGGACTTCGATCCGCCCGAAACGGCTCTTGAGGTTCTTAACTGACAACACCGGTATGCTTCTCGCTCGCGCCAAGATAGGCGGCTATCACGGCGGGATTAGACCGCACCGCCGCCGCATCACCATCCGCAAGCGTCGTGCCATGGTCGAGGACGTGGATACGGTCGGAGATCTTCATGACCAGGCGCATGTCGTGCTCGACCAGAACGATCGTAACGCCATGCCTTGATATTGTCTGGAGAACATCATCGACGTCTTCGGTCTCGACCGGATTACAACCGGCAGCCGGCTCGTCGAGGAGAAGCAGGCGTGGCTCGGCCGCCATGGCGCGCGCAATTTCGAGCCGCTTGAGCGCGCCGTAAGGCAGACTTCCCGCCGGCTTGTCGGCCCACGCGCCAAGGCCAACGAGTGCTAAAAGTTCGTGGGCGACTATACGGGTCTGCCGGTTTTGACGCCACACTGATGGAAGCGCCAGCATATGCGCGAGGACGTCGCGATCCTCGTGCAAATGCCGGCCGACCATCACGTTCTCCGCGGCGGTCATGCGGAAAAAGATCTGCAAATTTTGGAATGTTCGCGACAAGCCAAGCTGCGCGAGACGATGCGCCGGCGACCCCGTGACGTCACGCCCGTCGAGGGTAACGTGTCCGCGTTCGAGCCGGCAAAGGCCCGAAATCGCATTGAACAACGTGGGCTTGCCAGCTCCGTTCGGGCCGATGATGGCGAAAATCTCGCCGCGTTGCACCTTTAGCGATACGCCGGACAAAGCGCGGACTCCGCCGAAGGAGACCGCCACATCCTCCACAGCAAGCAACGTCGTCACGCCGGCCTCCGGCGCAAACGCGCAAGCGACGAAGGGATAATGCCCGACGGAAGAAAGATCATGAACACGATCATGATCAGTCCCAGCACGATTTCCTCGTACTCGTGAAAGGAGGTGAGCGCCTCTGGCAGGACAACGAGAAGCGCCGCACCGACAATGCTCCCGAACACCGAGCCGAGACCACCGAGAACCGCCATGACCACGAATTCGATCGAACGAAGGAAGGAAGCACAGTCCGGCGTGACGAAGCCATCGAACAGCGACAGGTATGAACCGGCAACCGCCGCATAGACCGCCGACAGCACGAATACGAGCAGCTTGTATCTGGCAATATCGACGCCAAGCGTCCGGGCGGCAATTTCGCTGTCATGAATAGCGCGGAACGCGCGACCGGTCGGACTGTCGATGAGATTGAGAGCAAGCCATGCGGCAAACACGAGCGTCGCTGCGGCGATCCAATACCAGGTAAAGGTCCCGGCCGCACGCCATCCGAACAATTCGAGCCGCGGCACTTGCATACCGTTTGGCCCGCCGGTGAGGTCCGATTGGTTGTTAAAAAACATCCAGATCAAGAGGCCTAAACCAAGCGTCGCGACGGCCAAGTAAAACCCGCGCAGCTTCAGGATCGGACGGCCGATGATGAAGGCAACAGCGCCGGAGATAACCACACCAGCGAATAGCGACACCCAAACCGGCAAACGGAAAACCGCCGGACCGAGTGTTACGGCGTAGGCGCCGATGCCAAAAAAACCTGCATGGCCAAGGCTGACCTGTCCGGCATAACCCATGAGCAGGTTGAGACCGATGACGGCCACGGCATTGATGTAGACAAGTGCCGCAACGCGGAGATAAAAGCTGCCCGGGACAATCGCCGGCAACAACACGATTGCAACGGCCAATCCGCCGAGGAACCAATAGGCGCTGCCGAAAATGCGATTGAGCATCACACGCGCTCGGCGCCGGGTTTGCCGAACAAGCCGCTTGGCCTGGTGAACAAAACGAGCAACAGGACCACGACGGCAATCGCGTCCTTGTACTGCGAAGACAAATAGCCGGCGCCGAATTGCTCGATGAGACCGAGCAGTAGCCCGCCGACGACCGCGCCCAGCGGACTTCCCATTCCACCGAGCATGGCCGCAACGAAGCCTTTCAACGCCAGAAAGGTACCGGCCGAGTAACTGGTCAGCGCAATCGGCGTCGCGAGAATCCCGCCGATCGCGCCGATCGTCGCCGAAACTGCAAACGATATCTCGATCATCCGTGAAGTGTCGATGCCGACAAGCCGTGCCGCCAGCGTATTATCAGCGGTCGCGAGCATCGATTTTCCCGTGAGCGTTCGCTTCAGGAAAATCGAAAGCACGGTGACAATGACCGCAACACCGCCAAAAACCAGCAGGCTCTGCGGCAGAATCGCCGCGCCGGCGACTTTCAGCGGCTTGTCGCCAAGCGGCGAAGCGAACCCGTGAAAGTTCTTGTCAAAAAAGCGACGGCAGCAATTCCGCGCGTCATAATGGAAGCGCCGATGGTAATGATGATGAGTGTTACCGGCGACGCCCCGCGCGCCGGTGCAATTGCAAGGCGATACAGCGCCATACCGAATAAGACCGCGACAACGACGGCGAGCAACGCGGCAAGCGGTAGAGGAATGCCGGCAGCGGCTCCGAACACGGTCACCATGCCGCCGAGCATAACGAATTCACCTTGGGCGAAGTTGATGACCTGAGACGTGTTGAAGATCAGCGTGAAGCCGAGCGCGACCAGCGCATAAATCGCACCGACCGTGAGCCCCGAGAATGTAAACTGGAGCAACTCCGACATCGTCGACTGCGCGGGTGCCGAATTTTCACAATTTGAGCCGCGCCGGACGGGCGACGCGTTGCCCGCCGCAGGCGCGAAGCTATTTTACCAGGGCCCAGTCGCCATTCTTGATTTCCAGCATGCGAAACGCCGAGAGGTCGAGCCCGAGGTGATCGGTCGGCGACATGTTCACTTCACCGCCGGTGCCGATGAAGCCTTTGGTCTTTTCGATCTGATCACGAACCGCGGCTTTGTCTGTAGTTTTAGCGCGCTCCATGGCCTGAACAAGGATCATCAGCGCATCGTACATGTGCCCACCGAAGGTCGATACCGGTTCGCCGGTCTCCTTCTCGTACTTGGTCTTGTACTCCAATGCGACTTTCTTCAGCGGATCGCTGTCGGGCAGCTTTTCTGCGACCAGGGTCGCAGCGGCAGGCAGACGCACCCCTTCGGAGGCGTCGCCGGCGAGCTTGATATAGCTTTTCGATGATACGCCGTGGCTCTCGTACAACGGGGCAGCAATTGCCAACTGCCGATAGTTGCGGGTGACAATCGCCGGTCCCTGACCGAAACCGCAATTGACGACCGCCTGAACATCGGGCGTGTTCTTGATATTGGTGAGTTGCGGCGTCATGTCGGTATCCGTTGCGCCATAGGTCTCATCCTTGAGGACGCCGATGCCGAACTCCGGCGCCATTTTCAGGCATTCCGCCCGCATCGCCTTGCCCCAGCCGTCGGTCCCCGAGATCATCGCGATCTTGGTGATGCTGCGCTTCTTCAGATCCTCGAAGATTTTCCCGCAGGACATCGGTTCGGTGTGCGGCGTCTTGAACACCCACTTGCGCACAGGAACGACAATCGCCGCCGCGCCGGCAAGCGCAATGAATGGGACACCGGCCTCTTCAAACACGGGCGCCATTGCCAGCGCCGGCCCGGTAGCGGAGCCGCCGAGGACTGCATCGACCTTGTCTTCTTCGACGAGGCGGGTGGCAAAGGTGCGCGCCTTGCTCGCGTCTCCGCCGTCGTCATAAATAATCGCGCTGAGCTGCTGGCCGAGAACACCGCCGCGGGAGTTGATATCCCGGATGTACATCTCCAGCGTTTTCTTTTCCGGCTCGCCGAGGAACGAGGCCGGCCCGGTGACAGAAAGGACCGCGCCGATCTTGATATCGGCATGGGCCGCCGCGCTCGTCATCAGCACAACAGCCGTCGCCATGGCAAACTTGCGCATGCTCCTCCCCTATTTGTTTTCACCGCCGCAATTTCGCGATGCGGCATATTTTGGTATAACGATATTCTAGAATGTTACCCGAGACCGAGCAAGTCTCGCGGCGCGGTTTCCCCTCGACGCAGCAATTGACCGAGATTTCGCAGCGCTCTTCCGACCGGGGTCGCTGCGCTTGACAAGTTGGAACATCGTTATACCATAAATCCGACGACGCCCTGACACGGCGGCGCACGAAGAAATTTTGCAGGCAGGGACGAGCGAGGAAATGCCAAAAGCTTTCGTAAGCACGGTGATCAACGCGCCGATCGAGCGCGTTTGGCGCGCGGTGAGCGATTTCAACGGATTGCCCGCGTGGATGCCGGGCATGAAAGACAGCGTGATCGAGCCGGGCAAGAGCGATAGGGAAGTTGGCGCCGTGCGAAAGCTCTCGATGGCCGGAACCAAGGATGTTTTGCGGGAACGGCTTGAAGTGCTCTCGCCTGAAGAATTTCTGATCACCTATTCCGTTCTGGAAGGCCCGCTGCCCGTTAAAAATATTCGCACCAGCATGCGGTTACGGCCGATCACTGACGTCTACGGAACGCTCGGCGAGTGGTCGACCGAATTCGAAACGGAAAAGGGCAAGGAAGAGGAAGGCGAACAGTTCATGGCGCGCGTGTTCAACGCCGGTTTTCGTTCCCTCAAAAGGCATTTGGGCGTCTGAACGCGCGGCGGCAGAGCTGACAGGTATCGCGTGACCGTATCGTATTCACCAGGCGTCACACCGCCGTCCGGTCCGGCGCAGTCGCCCGCGCTCGTCGGGGCCAAATGCGACGTGTGTGGTGCGGTGGTGTTTCCGAAGATGCCGGTCTGCCCGTCATGTGGCCGCAATGCCACGATGCGCGATATGGCAATGGGGCGCAAAGGACGGCTTTACAGCCACACCATCGCTCGCTTTGCGCCCAAGGGCTTCAAGGCCCCCTACTTCCAGGCATTCATCGATCTCGATGAAGGTCCGCGCATCTTTTCGCTGATTGGCGCCGAGTGCCCGGTCGAGGACGGCGTTCTCGAGGACGGCATGGAAATGCGGCTCGTCATCGAACCGCTCGCCGACACGCCGGAGAACAGTGAAATCCTTTCCTACAAATACGTGCCGGCAAAGGCCAATGGCCATGCGTGAAGTCGCCATTATCGGCGTCGGTGCGCATGAAACCGGCCAATTCGCCGGAAAGGAATTGAAGGATATCGCTTACCCGGCGGTGTGGAATGCGATCGACGATTCAGGCGTCGACCCGGCAGACATCAACGTCGCGTACGTCGGCAATTCGCTCGGCGGTCTTCTGACGGGGCAGGAAGGCGTGCGCGGCCAGGTTCTGCTACAGCATTCCGGCATTACCGGCATACCCATCATCAACGTCGAGAACGCTTGCGCGAGTGCCGCGACGGCGCTGCGCGGGGCCTGGCTGGAGGTCGCGTCCGGCGCCGCCGACGTGGCGCTCGCAGTCGGCGCGGAGAAAATGTTCATCGGCGATAGTGCGCGCACCATCGGCGCACTTTCCGGCGTTTCAGAACTCGATCTTTCACGGATGGGTATGCAGTTCACCACCAGCTACGCGATCCATCCCAAAATCAATCTCAAATCGCGGATGGCGGAATATGGCTGGACCATCGAGGATTTCGCCAAGCCGGCGGTGAAGAATTCGGCCAACGGCGCGCTCAATCCGCTGGCGCAGCATCGGCGACCGCTGACTATCGAGCAGGTCGTTCAGTCGCGTGTCGTCGTCGACCCGCTCACGCTCTACATGTGTTCGTCGATCTCGGATGGGGCGGCGGCGGCAGTGGTGTGTTCGCTTGATGCCGCGAAAAAATTCACCAGCAAACAACCGATCCGCATTGCCGCCTGCACGCTGCGTTCTGGCGTTTACCGATTGCCCAACGACGAGCGCCTCGACACTGCGGCGACGACGGCACAAGCGGCGTATGAAGAGGCCGGCATCGGTCCCGAGGACCTCGACGCGATCGAACTCCATGATGCGATGGCGCCGGCTGAGCTCATGCTTTACGAGCGGCTCGGCCTGTGCGGTCCGGGCGAAGGGCCGAAGCTGATCGATGATGAGGTGACCACGTTGAAGGGTCGGGTGCCTGTCAATCCGAGCGGCGGACTCTGCTCGCGCGGACATCCAGTCGGCGCCACCGGGCTACTCCAGATCGCCGAACTCGTCTGGCAAATGCGCGGCGAAGCCGGCGGGCGGCAGATCGAGAAACGGCCCAAGGTAACGTTAGCGCAAAACCAGGGCGGGCTCCTGCTTGGGCAGGACTCAGCGGTTTATTGCTGCACGATCTTGAAATCCTGAAACGGAACTTTGAGAAACGAGGGATTGCGGTGAGCAAAAAGAGAAAAGAAGTCGTCAAATCTATTGAGGACGCAGTAGCGCTGATCAAGGACGGCCAGACCGTCGCGATCGGAGGGTTCGGCGCCGACAACCATCCGATGGCGATTGTGCGCGAGATTATCCGGACCGGGAAAAAGAACCTTACCATCGTTGCCTCCGCGACAGCTGGGCTCGAGATCGATCTTCTCATCGGGGCCGGCTGCGTCAAAAAGCTCATCGCGCCGTATGTCGGACAGGAGATGTACTGCCCGATCGGCCACAACTACCGGAAATACGCCGAGTCCGGACAGATCGAGATCGCTGAGACCAGCGAATATCTCCTGTATGCCGGGTTCTTTGCCGCGGCTTCGGGGCAAGAGTTCTTCGCCTGGCGCGGCGGCGTCGGCACCAGCATCCCGAAGCTCAACAAGGATCTCGTCGAATTCACCGACCCGATCGGCAAGACGAAAAAGATCCTGGCTGTGCCGCCGCTGCGGCCGGACTGGGCAATCATTCACGTCGGATGGTCTGACCCTTACGGCAACGGCCAGCACCTCGGCGCGCGCTTCGGCGACCGCTGGATGGCGCGCGCTGCCAACCGCATCATGACCCAGACCGAGCGGGTCGTTCCGAATTCGGTCATCCGCAAAAACCCCTTTATGACCACGATCGCCTACGCGGACGTGGTGGTCGAGGCGCCGTATGGCGGTCATCCCTACGCCGCGCACGGCTTCTACAAGGAAGACGTCGATTTCATCCTCGACTACGTCAAATGCAGCGAGGCCAATCGCAAGGGCGACAACAAGACGTGGGATGAATACCTCAAGCGGCACATCCGGGATCACTATGCTTATCTAGAGACGGTCGGGATCAAGAAGCTCTTGAGCCTCTACACCCACCCGATCGTCAGCTGGTAGCCTGAGCGATCGTATCTTGCGGTCACGAAATTGAAGGGACTTCGATAAATGAGCGATTATTCCTGGAAAGAAATGATGGCGGTGGTGTTCTCGCGCGAGATTGAGGACACCGACAAAATTACCTCGGGGGCGCATACCGAAATCTTCTTCGCCGCCACCATGCTGGCGCAGAAGACGCACGCGCCAAATCTAAAACTGCAACTCGGGGGGTCGGTCACGCTGTGCCAGGTCACGGACGTCGACGTGCCCGAGCTGCCCAAGACCTCGACCGGATACGAACTGATCCGCTACGCCGAGTCCGTGCACGACCATCCTGACACTTATCTGTTCTACGGCGCGCCGGGCGGCAAGGATTATTATAAGAACGGCAGCGAATACCGCGACGTCAATCATTTCTGGTTTGCCGACAAATTCTTTGTCGGCGGAATCCAGGCCGACAAGTGGGGTAATACCAACATGATCGGGCTCGCCGGCAAGGACGGCAAAATGTCGTTCCGCGGTCCCGGCACCATCGGCATCAATGACATCGCCGTCGGCGTACGCGACACTTACGTCTTTCTCACCGCGCACGACAAACGCCGTCTGGTCGAAAGCGTAGATTACATCTCGCATCCGGGCAAAAAAGTATGCCGCGAAAACGAATTCTACGGCGGCGGTCCGAAATGGATCGTGACGCCAAAATGCATTTTCGATTTCGATCCCGACACGCTCGAGGCGCGGCTTCACATGACGTTCCCCGGTGTCACCGTTGACGATATAAAGGCGAATACCGGCTTTGAAGTGAAGACCGCGAAGAAAGTCGGCTCGGTGGAGCCGCCGACCAAGGCTGAGCTCGAGGCATTGCGAAACGAAGTCGACAAGACCGGCGTGCTGCGTCACTAAACCCGCCGAGGTGGTCGATCAACAAGCGATACAATAGCGAACACAGGAGGACCCCATGAACAAGGTCGAAACGCAGACCGTCGCCGAATTCAAACCGGAAACGTGGGGTGCCTTCATCAACGGGGAGTTCGTTCCCGCAACGAGCGGCAAGACGTTCCCGACGTTCAACCCAGGCAACGGCGAAATCTGCGGCCAACTTGCCGAGTGCGACGAGGAGGATATCGAGAAAGCGGTTCGCGCGGCGCTTGCAGCGTATCCGGCATGGCGCAAGAAGACGGCCGCGGCGCGCGCCAAGGCGATCATGAAACTCGCCCAACTCGTTGAGGCGCATGCGCCAAAGCTCGCCGAACTTGAATCGATCAACGCCGGCAAGCCGATCCGGGATTCCAAAGCCATCGATGCCGTGACTGCGATAGATGCGCTGGAATATTTCGCCGGCATGGCCACCAAAATCGAAGGCCAGACTGTCCCGGTGCCGGGGCCCTATATCAATATGACGTTGCGTGAGCCACTTGGCGTCGTCGGCGGCATTATTCCGTGGAATTACCCGCTACTTCAGGCGATCTGGAAGATCGCGCCCACCATTGCGGCCGGCAACACCGTGGTTCTCAAGCCGGCGGAGCAAGCTTGCCTCTCCGTCATGTACATCGGCAAACTTTGCCAAGAGGCGGGAATTCCGCCGGGCGTAGTCAACATCGTGCCGGGCTATGGCAGTGTCGCCGGGTTGGCGCTGGTGCAGCATCACATGGTAGCGAAGATCATGTTCACCGGCAGCACGGTCACCGGCAAGCGCATCGCTGCTGAAGCCGCCGCGACGCTCAAACCTGTCGGCCTCGAACTCGGCGGCAAGAGCGCGGTCATTGTTTACGAGGATGCGCCGATCGATCAGGCGGCGTCCGTTGCCGCCATGGCGATCTTCAGCAATCAGGGACAAGTCTGCACCGCCGGATCGCGGTTGTTCCTCCACGAGAAAATACACGACAAAGTACTGGAGAAAGTCGTCGAAGCCGCCAAGAAGGTGCGGCTCGGCTATCAGATGGACCCGGGAACTACCATGGGCCCGCTGATCTCGGCCAAGCAGAAAGAACGCGTTGTCGGTTACATCAACAGCGGCAAAACGGACGCGAAGCTCGTCTATGGCGGTGAAGACCCAAAGGGTCTCAACGAAAAAGGACATTTCGTCGGGCCGACCATTTTCGATCAAGTGCAGAACTCGATGAAGATCGCGCGTGAAGAGATTTTCGGACCAGTGTTGTCCGTGCTTACCTTCAAAGAAGAAGGCGAAGCGCTCGCCTTGGCCAATGATTGCGCCTACGGGCTTGCCGCTTCCGTCATCACCCGCGACGTCGGACGCGCCATGCGCGCGGCACAGGCATTCGAGGCCGGCAACGTGTGGGTCAATACTTGGGGAGCCGTCAGCTCAATGGCGCCCTACGGCGGTTACAAGCAAAGCGGTTATGGACGCGAGATGGGCTTCTCCGTGATGCGCGAGTTGACGCAGGAGAAGAGCGTCTGGGTGAACGTGAGGTAAGCGCGGGGTTAACGTGCACGGGTACAACAAGCTGCGGGTTCCGGAGCTTACGACCCGGAGCATTCCACAATGGTTTATCGCCCGCTGTGCGGCGACGCCTGAGCGCGTCGCGCTCCGCTACAAGGACCAGGGCATCTATCACGAAATCACCTGGCAGCATTACCGCCAGTTGGTGGGTGAATTTCTCGCCGGTCTTGAAGCACTTGGGCTGCGTCCCGGCAGCCGCGTCGCGGCGATGGCCGACCCATGTTGGGAGTTCATGGTCACTGACATGGCCGCGTTGTGCGGCGGCGCGGTCTGTTACGGCATTTATACGACCTGTTCGGTCAGCGAGGTCGAGTATCAACTCGACAACGGCGACGCCGAGTTCTTCTGCGCCGAGAACCAGGAATTCGTCGACAAGCTGCTCAATACCGCGAGCCGCATGCCGCAGATTCGAAAAATCATCGTATTCGATACGCGGGCTCTATTTCAGTACACCGACGACCGGCTGATCAGCTTTCAGGATGTGCTCGCGCTCGGCCGCGAGCGTCTCGCTGCAATGCCCGATCGGGGGATTTTTTTGGACCATCGCGCCGCTGCGGTCGGCGCCAACGACATTGCCGTACTGGTCTACACATCCGGCACCACCGGTCCACCGAAAGGCGCGATGCACGATCATGCGTCGCTGATGTGGGGGTTTGCCAACTCCTATCTGGAGGCGTTCCCGGAACTGCGAACCGGCGAGCACCGCGCCGTCGCACATCTGCCCATGGCGCATCTGATCGAACGATCGATGTCGATCTGCCTGCCGCTCGTTTCCGAAGTCATCCCTCATATCGGCGAGGAGGTCGAGGACCTGATAGGCACGCTGTACGAGGTGCAGCCGACATTCCTCAATGTAGTGCCGCGCATTCTCGAGAAGATCGCCTCGCAGGTCGTCGTCGGCCTGCAGCGTAGCTCGTGGGTCAAGCGCCGGGTCTACGACCTCGGTATGGCCATCGGAGTGCGTTATCGCCGGTCGCGCTGGACGGGGCAAAATCCCGGCATACTGATTGCGTCGCTCAACGCCGTTGCAGCAATCCTTGTATTCCAGCCGCTGCTGCGCAAGGTCGGCCTCTCGAAGATCCACGCGATACTCTGCGCCGGAGCGCCTTTACCGCTGAAAATCCACGAGACATGGCAGATCTGGGGCGTCAACGTGCGCAACCTCTACGGCATCACTGAAGGCGGATATGTTCTCTGCCAAGGTTCGGCCTTCCCTTCGCCGGAGAAAGGCGGACTGCCCATCCTGCCGCGAGAAGTGCGCCGCGCCGATGACGGCGAACTGTTGGTGCGCGGTCCCGGCCTGTTCCGCGGCTATTGGAAGAACGAGCAAGGCACGTCGGCCGTCCTGATTGACGGCTGGCTGCATACCGGCGACGTCGTCGAAGCCAATGCGGCCAACGAATGGCGGATCGTCGACCGCAAGAAAGACATCATGATCACGAGCGGCGGCAAAAATATCGCCCCGAGCGAGATCGAAAATCTGGTCAAGAGCAGCCCGTACGTCAGCGAGGCGGCGCTGATCGGCGATGGCCGCAAGTTCGTCAGCGCACTCATTGAGATTGATTACAGCACCGTTTCCGAGTGGGCGCGCCGCAACGGCGTGATCTACACCGGCTTCACTTCACTCACCTCGCATTCAGCCGTCGTCGCTCTGATCGAAGGCGAGATCGCGGCGGTCAATAAGCAGCTGTCGCGCGTCGAGCAGGTGAAGAAATTCCGGATCATCCCCAAAGAGCTTGACCCGGAAGAAGGCGACACGACACCAACCCGCAAAGTCAAGCGCAAGCACCTCGCGTCGATGTTCGCGTCGCTGATTGAGGACATGTACGGCGAGGACGGCCGGCCAGAAACAATCAACGTGGCGGCACAGCCACGGCAAACCGAAGAAACAGTCAATGCTTAGGGAGGATATGATGTCGAGACTGAGAGGTATCGGCGCGGCTTTCGCCGTGTTCGCCGCTGCGTGGGCCGCGACAGCGAGTGCAAACGCACAAGACTATAAGATTGGCTACATCACGGATTTATCTGGCCCCCTCGCCGGCTCGTATACGCCAACGTGGCAGGGTTTCGAGCTCTACGTTAAAGCGCTCAACGATCGTGGTGGCGTCAACGGCCGCAAGATTAATGTCACTATTGACGACGACGGGCTGCGCGCCGATCGCGCCGTAGCCGCTGCCAAGAAGCAGGTCGAAAGTAACGAGGTGCTCGGCATCTTCGGGTTGAGCCTGAGCAGCACACAGGCGCCCGTCATCGCTGAAATGCAGAAAGTAGGCGTTCCGGTCGCCAGCACGTTCAGCGCTATTCTCGACGCGTTGCCCCCCGCCAAGCCCAACTATTTCAGCACCGGCGTAACATTCGAAGTCGCCGGCGAAGCCATCGGCGTGCTTCAGAAACAAATCGTTCCAAGCGGCAAGGTCGTCGGCATAACGTTCGACAGCGTCGGCGGCCGCGCCGCCAACTTGCACAACAAGCTGACCGTAGAAAAGGAAGGCTACACCTGGGACGAAGTCCTTTTTCCGGTACGTACCGCGGACTTCACTCCCTTCGCGCAGACGGCGGCGGGCATGAAGCCGGCAATGATCGTCGGCCACTACGGGGCCGAGCAGAATATCGGCATCATCGCGGCGTTGCGCGCTGCCGGCTATACCGGCCCCTATATCATCGCCGCCTACGGTGCGTCGGAAGACACCGCGCGGCAGGCCGCCGCGCAGGCAGGAAGTGGCGAAAACATTTACATGGTCTCTCGTTACGCGGTCCCGACTGACAACGCCGCGGGGATGGCCGATCTGCTCGCCGCCGCGAAGAAATACGGCGTTGCCAACCCGACCAGTATGCACGTGACCGGTTGGGTGCTTGGTATGTTCGCCGAACAAGCATTGAAAAATTGCGGGGCCGATTGCACGCGCGAGGGCCTCGAAAAAGCGATGCAGACCGTGAAGCTCGACACCAAGGGGCTGACCGGGGGACCGATCGAGATGTCAGCCGACAACCACTACGGTCCGACGTTTTGGCGGCTCTACCATTGGGAAAACGACAAGTTTGTCGGGGTCGGCGACTGGCTGAAGAAAACCGGCCTCGAGTTTCCGGCGAAGTAAAGCAAGACCTGCCGCGCCGTGGAGCTTTTAGTCAGCATTCTTGCGCTGGGCAGCACCTATGCCCTGCTCGCGGCAGGGATTGTCATTATCTACAAGGCGTCTCGTGTCATCAATTTCGCCCACGGCGAATTGGCGATCGTAGGCGCCTACGTCTTTCATTCGGCGGGGTTTCTTACCGGCACGACGCTCACCGCCCTGTCCCTGGCCACATCCATCGTGGTCGCCGCCGCGGCAAGCGCATTTTTCGGCGTAGCTATCTATTTGGCCCTGATGCGGCGACTGCTGGGGCGCCCGACTTTCGTTGCCGCCATGGTCACCATCGGCCTTGCCATCATACTCAAAGCGGCCATCGTCGTGATCTGGAATTCGCGCAGCGTCGGCATCCCGATCGGCCGGCAAGCGGTGTACAATTTTGCCGGTGGCGGACGCATCACCTGGATCGACGTGATTTCGGTCCTGACCTGCGTCGCCGCGTTCACTGCGCTTGCCATCTTCTTTCAACTCACGCGTCTCGGCCGGCAGTTTCGCGGCGCTGCAGAAAATCCGCTGCTCGCCGCGCAGCGCCAGGTCAACATCAATCTTATCCTCGCGATTGCGTGGGGCGTGGCGGTGTTCTCCGCGGCGCTCGCCGGCGTTTTATTCGGCTCCCGCTCGATGCTGAGTCCACAGAGCACCATCATAGGGCTCAGCGGGCTCACCGCGGCGTTGGTCGGCGGCCTCGACAGCCTGCGCGGCGCGGCGATCGGTGGCGTGCTCGTCGCTGCCGCCACCTATCTCACCGCGCGTCTCATCAGTCCGACGCTCGCCGAAACCGTGCCGTTCCTCATTCTTTTGGCCGTGATGAGCTGGCGGCCGTGGGGATTGTTCGGCACGGTCGAAGAAATCAATCGCGTTTGAGGGCGCAGCCGTGGCAAAGCCGAGTCCCTACCTTCTGGTCTCGTATGCGCAGACGAACCGGATTTTGCCGGAACCTTACCAGCGTGCCGTGGTCGGTATCCTCGTCGCCGCGATCTTGTTGCTTCCAGCCTTCAGCGGCGATTACTTTTTGCATTTGATGAATCTTTGTCTCATCGCAGTGATCGGCGCGATTGGCCTCAATCTGCTGACTGGCTATTGCGGACAATTGTCGCTCGGTCAGGCGAGCTTTATGGCCATAGGCGCGTTCAGCACTGCCATTCTGGCGCAACGGTACGGCATGCCGTTCTTTGTCGCCATTCCGGCGAGCTGCTGCGCCGGAGCGCTTGTCGGCTTTCTTGTCGGGCTTCCCGCGTTGCGCTTTCGCGGCATCTACCTCGCCATCACCACCCTGGCAATGCACTACGCCATTATCTACGTGCTGACCAATTATCAGGCCATCGTCGGCCCGAGCGCGTCGGCTGGCATCACCGTGCCGCCGCCATCCATTGGCGGATTTCTGCTCACCAGTGAGCGCGGCTGGTACTATGCGCTCCTGATTGCCGCGGCCGCAGTGCTGATGTTCAGCCTCAATCTGGCACGCAGCTATATCGGACGCGCCTGGGTCGCGATCCGCGATCGTGACATCGCTGCTGAGGCGACGGGCGTCAACGTTCCCCGCTACAAGCTCCTCGCCTTCACCGTTTCGGCGGCACTTGCCGCGCTTGCCGGCAGCCTCGGAGCCTATTTCACAACCGTGGTAACCGTCGAAGAATACACGCTCGAACTCGCCATCATCTATCTGGCGATGATCATCGTCGGCGGCATGGGCTCGATCGTTGGCTCGGTCCTCGGCGCAGTCTTCATCACGCTTCTCCCATATGCCGTGCAACGTGGCTTCGACGCTCTGCCCTGGCATTTCGGCACGACCATTTTCGGCGTCCAGCAAGCGGCAATCGGCGCGGCGATTATCGGCTTCCTGCTGTTCGAGCCGGACGGACTGATCGAAATCTATCGCCGCATCGCGACTTATTTCGAGCGATGGCCGTTCCGTTACCGTGAGATCAAGGCTAGCAGCGCGCGATGAGCGAGATTGCACCACAAGCGCCGCTCCTTAGTGTGCGGCAGCTCGAGGTCGTGTATCACGACGTAGCTACCGCCATCCAAGGCGTAAGCATCGAGGTCGCGCCGGGGAGCATCGTCGCCATGATCGGCAGCAATGGCGCGGGCAAGACGACTACACTACGCGCAATCTCCGGGTTCCTGCCGGCGGAAGATGTCGCCGTCACCGACGGCGACATCGTGTTTGCCGGTCATTCGCTTCGCGGCATGCTGCCGCACCAAATCTCGCGGCTTGGGGTGGTTCTAGTACCCGAGCGCGAGAAGCTCTTCGGCACGCTCACCGTCCGAGAAAACCTCGATTTCAGTCTAACGCCAAAGCGGCGCGCACTACGAAACTCTGTCTTGGATTATTTTCCGCGCCTTGCAGAGCGGCAAAAACAAGTCGCCGGCTATTTGAGCGGGGGCGAAAAGCAAATGCTGGCGATCGGCATGGCGCTCATTTGTGAACCTAAGCTTCTTCTAGTCGATGAGCTCTCATTGGGGCTTGCCCCGATCATTACCAACGAAATCATGCAGATTCTGCGCGTCATCAATCGTGATCTCGGCTTAACCATGTTGATCGTCGAGCAGAACGTGGCGGCGGCGTTGCGGATTGCTTCATTCGGTTACGTGCTCGAGAACGGACGCGTCGTTTTCAAAGGTGAAGCTGACAGGCTGCTCGGCCATCAAGACATGCGTGAGTTTTACCTTGGCGACGGCAACGCCGGGAGCTACCGCAATATTCGCCAATACACCCGCAAGCGGCGATGGTGGGGATGAAGAAAAAAGGCGCGCATTTGGAGGTCAAGGACGTGACGCTGCGTTTCGGCGGCATCCAAGCGTTGCGCTCCGTCTCGTTCGAAGCCACCCCATCGCAATTGATCGCGCTCGTTGGACCGAACGGCGCTGGCAAAACCGCCATGCTCAACTGCATCAACGGGATCTATCATCCGCGCGAAGGTCACATTTTACTGGACGGCGAGAGGATCGCCAAGGAGCCGTTGTGGCACATGGTGGAACGCGGCGTTGGCCGGGCGTTCCAACACGCCGAATTGTTTGCCCATCTCACCGTGATGGAGAACCTGCTCATCGGGCGCCACCGCTCCTTCCGTGCCGGTCCTTTGCTAAGCGGCATTTACTTCGGCCGCGCGCAAAGGGAGGAAACGGACGCGCGGCAGAAGATTGAAGCCGTCATCGACTTCTTCGAGCTTTATCGGCATCGCAACACCCCGGTCAGTACGCTACCGTACGGCGTTCAGAAGATTGTCGGAGTAGCCCGCGCGCTGGCGAGTGAACCGAGACTCCTCCTCTTGGACGAGCCTTGCACCGGACTGATCCGCGAAGAACGCGAAAACCTTGCACGCTTTATTCTACGCATCGTGCACGACCTCGGTCCCACCGTTGTCTGGGTCGAGCACGACATGCAGATGGTTTCCGACCTCGCAGACCGGGTCGTGGTGCTCAATTACGGCGCCAAGATCGCCGACGGTCCACCCCAAGCGGTCACCGCACAGCCGGACGTCTTGGCCGCGTATTTGGGTGGCCCGGATGCGCTTGGTACTAACCGACTCTGAGGCAGCGGAAACGCCCCGGCTACGGGGAGCCGCGCGCTCAGACCGCGAGTGCCTTAGGCGAATTGGAGAGCAACTGCAAAACTTCCTTCGCTGGAACGGCGCGGCCGAACAGAAAGCCTTGTCCAAATTGCACACCATGGTGAAGCGCGGCAGCAGCCTGCGCTTCCGTCTCAATACCCTCGGCAGTGATCGACAAATTCAGACCCTTCGAGAGACCTACGATCGCCCGCATAAAAACCTGGCTTTCACTCGAGGTTGCCAGCCCCTGAACAAAACGCCGGTCAATCTTGAGCTTGTCGAAGCGTAACTCGTACAGGTGGTAGAGGCTCGAATAGCCTGTACCGAAATCGTCAATCACTACACGGGCACCTGCATTGCGCAGAGTCTGGAGGGCGTGACGCGTCGCCTCCAGGTCCGCAACAATGGCGCTTTCGGTGATTTCCACCTCGAGACGATGCGCCGGCAAACCGGCATCCTGCAGGACCGTAAGTACGGCGTCCGCAAATTTCCGATCGTTAAGCTGAGACGGCGAAAAGTTGAAGGATAGAGAGAGATCATCGGGCCAGGTGACCGCGTCGCGGCAGGCGTCGCCAAAGAGCTGCCCGGATACCGCATTCAGAAGACCGAGCTCTTCTGCAAGCGGCACGAACGTCTCCGGCGAGATCAAACCGCTCACGGGATGGCGCCACCGACCCAGACTTTCGAAGCCGACGATGCGCCTCCGCTTCAGATCGACCACTGGTTGGTAGTAGGGCCGAATTTGATCGCCGCCGATGGCCGCTCGCAAGTCCTTTTCCAGAAGCGACCGCTCCCGGATGTAAGCATCCATCTTCGGATCGAAGAAACAAAAGTCGATGTGGCTATTTCTGGCGCGCGACAGCGCGACGTGGGCGCAACGCAGGAGCTCGTCCACGGTCATGTGCCCGCGTCCAGCCTGCGCTATCCCCACGCTGGCGCCCAAGGTCTGATATTCGATGCCGATTTGCACCGGTATTTTGACGGTTTCGACGAGTGAGCACGCAATTTTCCGGGCGGTCTCGGGGTCGGTACCTGCAAGGCACAGTGCAAATTCATCATCCCCGATGCGGGCGAAGATATCGCCGGGGTTGGCGCGCTCCCGAATCCGCGCGCCTACTTGGGCAAGCGCTTCGTCGCACCCGACGTGGCCGTAAACTTCATTGAGCTTCTTGAACTCGTGAAGCCCCAGCAACAAAACGCTCATCTTGTTGCTGGAATGGCGCAAGGCGGCGCTGACATCGACGTGGAATTGCCGGCGATTTGGGAGTTGGGTCAGCGGGTCGCGCATCAAGGCGGCTTGCGCTTGGCCTTCCGCCGCCACTCTTTTGGCGCGCTCGCGTCTCTGGTCCAGGACGCGACGGACGGTATACACAACCAGCGCGATACCGGCGTAGTACGCGAACGACGGCTTTTCGAGCCGCGACCCGGAGATCCTGTCCATAATCGCGATTCCGCCCCATTCCGAGACGGACACGTACGCGAGTATGGATATGGAGAAGAGCACCAAAGCGTCGGTGATCTCTCGCATCGCTGCGGTCGACCATCCGAGCTTTTTGAAAATCTGTGAGAACTTACGCAACGACATCTCCAAACCATTCACGGGTGGCACAAACACTTCACTTTTCTATGAATCGGAAGCCAACAAGCCGCCGCTTATTGCGTTTTAAGCAACTTTTAACGTGTGTGGCGTGGCCGTGCAGGGGGCGCGGCCTGCTTGTGTTGCTATTTGTAAATGCGCCGCGGCGCGCTGACGTGAGTGCGGCAGGAAGACGTGGACCTAAAGTAATGTGATGCGCCCGCGAAAGATCAGAGAAAGTACCTGGGAGCGGCATCGCACCTTCCGGCGGAAGCTTCACGCATCGAGCGACATCTTCATTCGGAAATGAAAATCCTGCGCGACGTGCCAGTTGTATGATGCGATCAGGGTGCCACGCCGTGTGACGTAGCGGCGCGACGCGCAGATCCCGATGGTGCCGGTCTGCTGCTGCAGCCGGTTTGTTGTCCGTACATATTGCCTGACTACACCCCAAATGTGTACAGACAGAACAGACACGCCGCCCATTGCGGCGCTGTCCGGAAAGGCGACCGACGATGAACGATGTCTTAGGGTGGCGCAAAAAGTTTGGAGTGATCGGCCCGTCGACCAACACCGTGGTGCAGCCGGACTTCGACGACATGCGGCCGCCGGGCGTCACCAATCACTATAGCCGCATCTTCACGCCAAACGCGGACGCCGTTAGCAACGAGAGCTTCAGGGCGGCTACCGACGTAATTGCGGGCAATGTCATCGATGCGGTGAAAAGCGTCATGACTTGCTTGCCGCACTACCTTGTCATGGGCATGTCGGCGGTGACCTTTATCAATGGCGCGAAAGGGGCCGCTACCTTCACGCGCCAGGTCGAAGACGCTTCCGGCGTCGGGCTCAGCATCGGTAGCGATGCCAGCACCGCAGCGCTCCGACGATACGGTGGCGTCCGGCGCATAGCCGTTCTTTCTCCTTATTGGCCGGTCATGAATACCGAGGTTCGCCGCTACTTCACCGACATGGATTTCGAAGTCGTGCGCGACATATGCCTGCAATGCCGGTCGTGGACGCAAATTGCCGAGCAGACCCCCGAGACGCTGCGGGAAGCTCTCCTGAAGCTCGACGGCGACGACGTCGATGCGATCGTTCAAGTGGGCACGAATCTCTCAATGATCCGTCTTGCTGCCGCGGCCGAGATGTGGCTCGGCAAGCCGGTTATCGCTATCAACACCGCAACCTATTGGCACGCCTTGCGCGCCAATGGCATCGAGGATCGCGTGGAAGGCTTCGGCCGTTTGTTGGCGGAATTCTGAGCAGATCTAATGCCCGGCCTCGTGACCCAATCGCCGTACATCTCGATCAATCGGATCGTCGATCTCGACCTGTTCCCCATTCCGCTGGAAACGATTTTTCCCGACGGGCGGCTGCAAGCGCTGCACCCGTTCGCCGACGCGTTGACCGATCACGTCGATTTCGCGGCCGGCAAGATTCTCCTCACTATTCAGAGCCATCTGCTGCGCTTCGGCGGCAAAACCGTTCTGATCGACACTTGCGTCGGAGAGCACAAGGCGAGACCGCTTCGGCCCGAATGGAACGACCGTGGCGCTACTCGATATCTCGCGAACCTCGCCGCAGCAGGGTGCGCGCCGAACGACATCGACATTGTCATGTGCACGCATTTGCATGCGGATCATGTCGGCTGGAATACGCGGCTGGAATCCGGCCGCTGGGTGCCAACCTTCCCGAACGCCCGCTACGTCATGAGCCAACGGGAAATCGATCAGCGCGCCGAAGAGGCAGCCAAATCGCCGGCCGCCAATCACGGCAGCTTTCAGGACAGCGTTTTGCCAATCCTGGAAGCCGGTCTCGCGCACGTGCAGAAGCCCGGCGACCAAATCGCCGACGGGGCGCTGATTGTCGATCTTGCCGGGCACGCACCCGGGCAAATCGGGCTGGACGTGGCCGCCGGCGAGGATGGGCATTTCCTTTTTTGCGGCGACGCCATCCACAGCCCGGTGCAGGTCTTCAAGCCGGATTGGTCAAGCGGTTTCTGTCTTGACCGCGCCCAGGCGGCACGGACGCGGCGGGCGCTGTTGCGCCGAGCCGCCGAGGAGAATCTGCGACTGGTGCCGGGGCATCTGCGAGGTATGAGCATGCGCGTAACTGAACGGAACGGTGCTTTCATACCGATGGTCGGCGACTAGCTCACCGTGACCCCCGTCTCCGGCGTCACGCGATTCTTTCCGAGTCCCTCAGCGACTGAATCATCGAGGTTCGCATCACGTAGTCGCGATGCTTTATGGGATCGGCGGCGGTTCGGCGAAGTTCATCATGGTAAGCGCGCCGGGCGTTGGGTTCGCGCGTGTTCAGAATCGCGCGGTTACGAAGGGTCGTTTGCTGCACGACGTCGAGGGCAACCGCCCGGCGCTGCCGGCTATAGCGGCCGAGCGTTTCCAGCGGAGCGCCGCGCGTTACTTCGAGCAGCGTTCGGCTCAAGTTAAACGCGTCGTGAATCCCACCGTTCAAGCCCATGCCGCCGAGAGGATTGTTGACGTGCGCGGCATCGCCTGCGATTAGCATCCGCCCAGCGACATACGTCGGAGCAACGCGCTCGTGCACGCGGTAAGCGGTCCGATGGCGCACCTCGTAGGGCTGCCGCCGCGCAACCGCACCCTGGAGCAACCGCTCCGCGAGAGCCGATGATGTTACCTCGGCATCGCTCAGTGAAGCATCCACCGGAAAGAGCGCGCGCCAAAGTCCCGCCGTGCGGATGAGCACAAACCACTCGTCGGGATCAGACAGATAAGCAATATTGGCGATATCTGGCATCGCCTCGGTGAAGTCGTAGGTCGTCGACAACGTCAGGAAAATCTCCGGGATGGTCATTCCCTCGAAATTCACGCCCATGGCTTTGCGGACCACGCTGCCAATTCCATCGGCACCGACGACAAAGGCCCCGTGGATCGTCTCCTGGCCGCCGCCCGGAACGGTCACATCAACCTCGACGCCGTCCGCGCTTTGCCGCACCCGGATCGCGGTCGTGCCGAAACGAATGATCGCGTTCGCATCGGTCCCGAGCTTCTCATAGAGAAGCTCACCGAGCCGCCATTGCTCGCACTGCACTCGATAGGGATGGTTAGTGTCAGGTTCCAGCCGGGACAATTCAAAGGTGGCGATTACGCCCTCCTTGCGGTCGCGAAATTGCCACGTCGGGCAGATCAAACCTTGCTCGATCATCGCGCCGACCACGCCAAACCGTTCGAGCATATCGAGAGTCGGCGGATGAAAGGTCGAGGCCCGCAGATCGTGCGGCAATTCGTTGCATGCTTCGATCAGAACGACCTGCATTCCTTGTTCGACCAGCAACGCGGCCGTCACCAGCCCGACCGGGCCGGCGCCGACGATGATGACACTTTGGCTTACTTCACTCAGCATCGGATTCCTTGACACGCACGGCGGGCCGTTCTTCATTAAGTTGTCCGGACAAAGATATGCCGGTCTTTGTCACGACGGACAAGCGACCGGGCGCAAATTATCCGAAAGGCGTGTGCATGCGTTATCCGTTTGTGCCTTTGCCTCAACGCGGCCGGCTGCAATGGCCCGACGGCAAACGGCTAGCGCTGATTGTCACTGTCAATCTCGAGTATTGGGACTTGCTCAAAGAAACGTCCGCACCGTATTACGCAGGCGGTCCCGCGATACTGCCTGATATGCTGCCGGGAAACATCCCCGACTTTCCGAATTTTTCCTGGCGCGAATACGGCCAGCGCGTCGGGGTTTGGCGCCTGTTCGATATCTTCGTCGAGGCCGGCATCCGCGCAAGCTGCACCATGAACGCGAAAATGGCGATTGAGCGGCGTGCAGTGATCGACGGCGTCCTTGAGCGCCGCTTTGAACTCGTGCCGCATAATTACGAGCAGGGAGAACTACTGTGTCACCTGCAGCACAAGCCGGATGAGGAGCGCCAGGTCATCGAAGAAACTCTGAAAACCTATGAGCGCGTGACCGGCCAGAAACCTAAGGGCTGGCTGTCATCGTCGCTGCGGAGCACGACCAATACCGCTGCTATTTTGGTCGAGAATGGGCTTCAGTTCTGGTGCGATCTGATGAACGACGATCAACCTTATATGATCGAAACCGAGCGTGGTCCGATCGTCGGAGTTCCTTATTCCATCGAGATCAATGACTTTACGCTGCTCCTTCGGCGCGGGCTTACGAATGAAGCCGTTCTTGAGTGCATGCAAGAGCAGTTTGACGCTCTCTACGCCGAAGGCGCCAAAACCGGCATGATGATGAACGTGGGCTTGCATCCGCACGTGATCGGCGTTCCACACCGCGCCGGCATACTGCGCAAATTCCTTGACTACGCGAAACAATTCGACGGTGTTTGGTGGGCAACTCGTGAAGAAGTGGCGGCGTGCTACCGGGCGCAGCATGCGACCCACATCCCGCAATAACATCGCGGAGCCGCGACCCTTAGGACGTTCATGACATCCTCGGCATTTGCCAGATACCGACCGCTCGTTCAGAGCCCGGCCTTTATCACGATGATCATTGCGGCGGTTGTAGCGGCGGGCATCGCCGTGGGCGGCCAAGTCATCGCCCGACAAGTTGCGTCAGGCGTGCTACTAGGCTCCATTTACATGACGGTCGCCGTCGCTTTCACGTTGACCATCGGCGTTCTCAATTTCCTCAACTTTACAATCCCGACGCTTTTCATGCTGACCGGAATGGTGGCGTGGGGCTTGATGAGCAATGGCTTCGTCAAATTCGCCGGCGGGTGGAGCTGGCTCGCGGCGCTTGCCGCCGGCGTTGCGGTCGCAGTCATCGCCTCACTGATCGTCGAGCGATTTACCTTCCGCTATCTGAAAATTAAGCACGGGGACGCCACCGAGCATGCTATTCCGCTGGTGTCTTCTCTGGGGTTTCTTTTGATCTTCGAGCACTTGGTGCTGATTTTTCTGGGTTCAGAGTCGCAACGATTCGCCGTTCCATTCAAGGCCGATGCTCACATCGGCAGTCTTGTCATCGGGGGCGCTCAGTTGGCGAGTTGCGGGCTCGCCGTGGTGGTTGTTGCCGCGCTCAGCTACGTCCTAAAGAACACCAGGACCGGACGGGCGCTTCGTACGATTGCCGAGAACCCGGATACCGCAACGCTGTTGGGCGTCGAAGTTAACAAGGTCGTTCCCGTTGTCTTTATCCTGACAGGCCTTCTCGCTGGCGTGGCTGGCGCGCTATTCACCGTGAACTATGGCAGCGTTTCGCCATTCATGGGCGAGAACGTTGGCGCTAAGGCCATTGCCGCCACGGTGTTGGGTGGTGTCGGCTCCATTTGGGGAGCCATCGCCGGTGGCTTGATCATCGGGCTGATTGAGACGCTTTCCATTTACTTCCTTGGCGGCGACTCTGTGCAGATGGTGGTCTGGGGCCTTGTGCTGGTCATCATCATTGTCCGCCCGCGGGGTCTGTTTGGAACAATAGCAACCGGAAAAGGCAAAATGTGATGCCGCCTCCGCGAATCCGCTGTCGAAACGGCGAGCCGCAGCCATGAGCGGCTATGTAAGCGGTATCGTCGCCATCCTTTGCATCAATCTGATCTTCGCCTACGGCCTTTTCGTTCCCGCCGCCGCCGGGCAAATCAATCTGGGCGGCGCGGGGTTTCAAGCCATCGGCGCTTATTCGGCGGCGTGGCTATCGAGCGTAGCACTGCTGCCGACATGGGCGACCATACCGGCCGCAATGCTGGTCGCGGGCCTGGTCGGCTTTCTGATCTCCTTCCCTGTACTGCGCACCCGCGGCGTTTACATGGTACTTGCGACTTTCGCTTTCGGCGAAGTAGTCGCCGGCTTTCTTTTGCGGACGCAATTTTTTGGTGGTGCGATTGGAATGGTCGTGCCCGCGCACGTGGAGTTGCCGGTGCTTGTTGCATGCGCAGTCACGGTGACCTTGCTCTCGTTCTACTTGATGGCAACCCGATTTGGCCTCGCGATGCGCTCCATCAATGATGACGAGGCAGCGGCCGTTTTGATGGGCGTCAACGTCCGCGCGGTGCAAGTCGCCGCCTTCACCATCGGTGGGGCCGTCGCGGGCTTGTCCGGCGCCCTTTACGCTCACAATTTCAGCTTCGTCGAAGCGCAATACTTCAATTCGTTTTTGTCAATTTACGTCTTGCTGTTCGTTCTTATTGGGGGCGTGCAAACCGCTTGGGGACCGTTGGTCGGCACGCTGTTTTTCACATTGCTGCCCGAGCTCATGCGGGTGGGTGGTTCGTGGCGCTATGTGGTGTTTGGCGCGGCGATCGTGATCATGATGACAATTCGCCCGCAGGGCATGGTGACCCGCGCCGTCATCGACGCGTTATCTCCGCGCCGCTGGACGTCGAAGCGATTTGCGACGGGGGCGGTTCATGGCGGATAACACAGCCCTTTCGATCAGCGCGGTAACCAAGCGATTTGGCGGTGTGATAGCAACTGACAACGTTAGTTTCGATGTACCGGCGGGATCGCGCATGGCGTTGATCGGTCCAAATGGCGCCGGAAAAACCTCGCTGTTCAATTTGATCTCGGGAGTGTATTCGGTCGACAGCGGCGTCATTTTGCTCGAAGGCAAACCGATCCAGAACATGCCACCGCGGCGGCGCGTCAGTGCAGGTCTCGCGCGGTCATTCCAGAATATTCGGCTAATGCCACATCTTTCCGTCGTGGAAAACGTCATGCTCGGCCAGCACGTGCGAGTGAAAGGCGCGAGAGCGGCGCTTGCCCCTTTGGCATGGCAGCGCGGCAATAAATGGCGCCGGCTCGCCGAAAGCAGTTTGCGCTGCGCCGGCATTGATGTTGATCCCGATGCGGACGTGTCAACTTTGTCTTATGGCATCCGAAAACGGATCGAAGTTGTACGTGCGCTTATGAGTCAACCTCGGCTTCTGATGCTCGACGAGCCAGCCGCCGGATTGAACACGCGAGAAACCGCAGAATTATCGTCATTCCTCAAAACTGTGGCGCGAGATGGCGTCACGCTGTTAGTCGTCGAACACGATATGTCTTTCGTACACGATCTTTGCGAGCGAACCGTCGTGCTCAATTTCGGTCAACTGATCTATCAGGGGCCGACAGCCGGCGTTCATGACGACGAGGAAGTGCGGGCCGCATATCTCGGTCGCCGGCGGGTAAACACCGAAGGAGCGTCACCCGTTGCTTGAGGTTGAACATCTCGAGGTACGCTACGGCCGCACCCACGCGGTCAAGGATCTTTCGCTCGCTGTAGGCGCGGATCAACTAGTGACCGTGCTGGGCGCCAACGGCGCCGGGAAAACGTCGCTGCTGCGCGCGCTCCAGGGCCTCGTTCCCGTCGCCGGCGGCCAAATCCGTTTTGATAGTGGAGATATTACGCACCTGTCGCCTGCGCAGCGGCTCCGCCGAGGTCTGGCGCTGGTTCCCGAGGGGCGGCAAATTGTGCTTGGTCTTACGGTACATGAAAACCTGCAGATGGGCGCTTACAGCCGCACTGATTCGCGGATAGGCTCCGACATCGACGCCATCTACGATCGCTTCCCCAATCTCGCAGAGCGACGCAAGATGCCGGCTTCCGTGCTTTCCGGCGGCGAACAGCAGATGCTGGCCATTGGCCGGGCGCTAATCGCCAAGCCGAAACTGATGATGCTCGACGAGCCATCTCTGGGACTTTCGCCGCTGCTGGTCGACACCTTATTCGATCTGATCGCGCACCTGCGCCGCGATGGCCTCGCGATCCTGCTGGTCGAGCAAAACACCCAAATGGCATTGCACGTTGCCTCCCGTGGTTTCGTTATGGAGTTGGGGCGCATCACCATGCAGGGTTCCGTGGACGCACTGCGTCACAATGAGCAGCTTGCGCAGGCCTATCTCGGACGGACTTAAACGCGGACTTCAATGTAGGAGACGAGCATGATCAGGTTCGGAACTTTGGTTTGGGCGGCGGCCGCATTGGTGGTCGCAGCGGTAAATCCCGCCGGCGCCGACGAGATCGTTCTCGGCCTCAATATGGTGAAGTCCGGCGTTCTGAAAAACGTTGGTGAAGCGACCGAAACCGCCGTTGATATTGCGGTCGATGAGGTGAACGCCGCCGGAGGAATTGCCGGCAAGAAGATCAAGCTCGTCAAATACGATACCGGCAGCGATCCGAAGCAGGCGGCGACCGGCACTCAAAAGTTCGCCGAGGACGACAAAGCGCTCGCCGTCATCGGACCGTTCTCGTCTGGTGAAGCGGCGGTTGCCTTCCCCGTCGGTGAACGGCTCGGAATCGTACAGATATCCAACTCCTCGTCGCAGCCCGGCCTGACCGCCAACTACTCTTACGCCTGGAGGTTCGTTTCCGACGAGGGCAAGCAATTCACACGCCTCATCAACACCCTGAAGAGGAAGTCCATTAAGGTCGACAAAGCAGAAATTCTCTATGTTTCGGACGAGCGGGTATCGAATATCTCCGGCACAAAGTTCTATCCGGCAATTTTCAAAGCTAACAACATCGCATTCGGCGAGCCGATCGCTTTCCAATACGCGAGTTTCGATCTCGCGCCACAAGTCTCCCAGGCGCTCGAACGCAAGCCGGACGTGATTGCGCTGGCCGGAACTCCGGATAGTGCCGGCAAGGTGATCAAGGAATTGCGCCGGCAAGGATTTCAGGGCCGGGTCATCGGATCGCAGATCTTCGCCGACCCGAATTCGATCGACCTGTTCGGACGCGATGCGGACGGGATGTTGATCGTCGCCGGGTTTTGGTGGGATCGCACCGACGCCACCCGCAAATTCACGCAAAAATTCGCAGATGAGAACGCCAAACGCGGCCTAGTGTCGAAGAAGATTCCGCACCACACCGACGCCAACGCCTACGACATTGTCTACCTTCTGAAGCAGGTGATCGAGAAAACCGGAGTAAGTGGCGACCCGGCAAAATTGCCACAAGAGCGGACTGCCATCCGCGACGCGCTCAAGACCGTCCGTTTCAGCGGTGTGACCGGCGACAACACGTGTTTCGACGCGGAACGCGATGCCCAGCTCCCCGGCTTCGTCATTGAGATTAAGGACCTGAAATGGAACCTGTTCGACTCATGGCCGGCAGACCCGTGTCCGTGAGCGAATGGGAATGACCAAACGCAGGATTGGCCTTCTCGGTGGCTGTGGCGGCATTGGACGCGCCGTGCTCGCTGCTTGCGTGCGCGGCGGTGACGACGTCGCCGTGCTCGATCTGAAGTCGTCGTTGGGGCGGCATCCGCCGCCGCCCGGTGTGGTCGCAATCGAGATAGATGGCAGCGTCGAAGCAGCCGTGACCGGCGCTTTTGAAAGCATCGGCAGGCTCTGGGGCGCGCTTGACGGATTTGTCAATGCCGCGGGCTTTTTGGTGACGAAGCAGGATCTCGCGCGCACGCCGGCGGTCGAATTCGACGCTACCATCGAGGGCAATCTGCGCACGGCCTTCCTTTGTTGCAAAGCGGCAATAGCGCTCCTCGAATGTGGGGAAGGGCCAAGCCTCGTCAACATCGCGTCCGGGCTCGGCGGCTTTATTCGCCCGCAATATGGTCCCTATGCGGTGGCGAAGGCGGGGATGATCGCTCTGACGAAAACGCTCGCGCTGGAACATGCGCCACGCATCCGCGCCAACACAGTCGCGCCAGGGCCCGTGGATACCGCGTTCCTGCGTGGCGGCACCGGGCGCTCCATGGAAGACAAACCCATCAGTCTCGATATTCCGGCGTATAACGCCATTATTCCGCTCAAGCGCGTTGCGACACCCGAAGACATCGTCGGCCCAGTGATGTTCCTGCTAGGCCCGCAAAGCGCTTACATGACCGGGCAAACGCTTTGGGTGAACGGCGGCGCTTATATGCCGTGATGGTCGTGAAAGTGACGGGATCGAGGATCGCTAACGCTATTCGGCCGCCGTCTTTGCCTCTCGCCTCGCCCACTTTTTTTCAAATTCCCAAACGTCTTCGAAGCCGATTAGCGAGTTGAACTCAGCAAACGAGAACAGCGGCAAGTTTGGCGACTGGGATGTCCCATCGTTCTTCAGCGCGCACAGAGCGGCTTCCACTGCGTGCGCCGCCGCAAGCGCGGTCGTTGCGGGGAAAATGGCGACTTGATAGCCGATTTCCATAAGCTGCTTTTCGGACCGAATAGGGGTGCGGCCTCCATCAGCCATGTTCGCCATCATCGGCTTGTCGATTGCCGCACAGGCCTGACGCATTTCCTGTTCGCTCTCAAGGGCCTCCAGAAAGACGATGTCGGCACCCGCTTCGGCGTAAGCTTGCCCTCGGCTGAGTGCCCCCTCGAAACCATCGGTTTGCCGCGCGTCCGTCCGCGCGATAATCAGCGTCTCCTGGCTGCGTCGGGCAGCGCACGCGACTTTTATCTTTTCCACCATATCGATCGTCGGCACGACCCGCTTGAACGGTGTGTGGCCGCACTTTTTAGGAAATTCCTGATCCTCAATCTGGATGGCAACAACGCCCGCGTCCTCGTAGCCGCGCACGGTGTGATGCACGTTCAGCAAGCCGCCATATCCAGTATCGGCGTCAGCGATCACGCTCGCGTCGACAGTTCGAACTAGCGTCGCGACACGATCGAGCATCTGTGTGTAGGTCGCTATGCCCGCATCAGGAAGCCCGTAGGCCGAGGCAGTGCCCCAATAGCCCGACGCGTAGACGAAATCGAACCCGACCTTGTTGCAGACGACGGCGGCGATCATGTCGTGAAGGCCGGGCGCCAGAATAAATTCGCCCGCGGCGAGCGCTTTCTTGAGGCTTCGCCTGCTCATTCGTGAGAACCCTGCTTCGCGGCATTCGCAACCCCGGAGAACTTTTCCGGAGACAGATGAAGCCATGGTGCCGAGGCCCGATGGCGACGTTCGAACTCGTCAATGTCGGCGATGTCATCGGCCAGGATGGAGCCAATTTGATCGAGGCCTAAAAGCAGAGCGCGGCGCCGATGCGGATCGACGCGAAAGGCGACAGATTCGCCATCGGGCAAGCGGATGGCCTGCGACTCCAGGTCGACCGTCATCGGCTTCTCAGTCGACGCCGCCGACATCACGCGCCTGTGAGGATCTTCAGCAAGATCAACGGCAAGAACCCCGTTTCGGAAGCAGTTGGCAAAGAAGATCTCGCCGAAACTTGGCGCGATAACACAACGGATACCGAAATCAGCCAGCGCCCAAACCGCCTGTTCACGGCTTGAACCGCAACCGAAGTTCCGTCCCGCCACCAATATTTGAGCTTTTTCGAATGGCGGCCGATCCAGCACAAACCGCTCCGGGATCGCGGCCTTTCGGCGTTCGTGAAACAAATGCTGGCTCAGCCCTTGCCGGTTGAGCAGGAGTAAAAATCGCGCCGGGAAGATGACGTCGGTGTTGATATCGACGTCCGGCAGCGGCGCGGCGACACTCGTCAGCGAAATAAAGCTTTCCATTACATTTCCGGCTTAGAGTGCTCGCACGTCGGTGAGATGCCCGGCGACCGCGGCAGCGGCGGCCATGGCCGGGCTCATCAGGTGAGTTCGGCCGCCCTGCCCTTGCCGGCCTTCAAAATTGCGGTTGGATGTCGAAGCGCAGCGTTCGCCGGGACTCAATCTGTCGTCGTTCATGGCCACGCACATCGAGCATCCGGATTCTCGCCACTCGAAACCCGCGGCGCGGAAAATTCGATCGAGCCCTTCTGCTTCGGCTTCAACGCGAACACTTGCCGAACCCGGCACCACAATCGCGGTCACGTTCGATGCGATTGAGCGTCCCGCAACCACCGTGGCGGCGGCGCGCAAATCTTCGATCCGGCTGTTGGTGCAAGAGCCGATGAAGACGCGGTTTACCGGGATCGAGTCCAATCGGGTGCCGGGGCGAAGATCCATATAGTCGAGGCTGCGGCGCATCCGCTCGCGCCGTGCCGGATCTGACTCATTCGTGGGATCCGGGATGGTCGCAGTGATCGGCAGATTTTCTTCAGGAGTGGTACCCCACGATACCCGCGGCGATAATATGGACACGTCCAACTCCGCCTCGCGCTCGAAAACGGCATCGCCGTCGGTGCGCAAGGCCACCCAATCGGCCACGGCGGCATCCCAATGGGCTTCGTCGGGCGCCAACTGCCGGCCTTTGAGGTAAGCGAAGGTCGTGTGATCGGGGCCAATCATACCCACGCGGCTGCCGGCTTCAATCGACATGTTGCAAAGCGTCATGCGCGCTTCCATGGAGAAGTCCGCCAGCGCGGAACCGGCATATTCGATTGCGTAGCCAACCCCGCCGGAAACACCGATTTGATTAATCAGCGCAAGAATAACGTCCTTGACCGTTACCTGGTGCGCCAAGCGCCCCATCAGGTTTACGCGCATCCGTTTTTGCTTGCGCTGCCGCAACGTTTGCGTCGCGAAGATGCATTCGCACTCACTCGACCCGATCCCGAATGCAATGGCGCCGAATGCGCCATGGGTGCAGGTGTGACTATCGCCGCATGCAAGGGTGCAGCCGGGAAGCGTGAACCCGGTTTCGGGGCCGATCACGTGGACGATCCCATGACGGCGGTCGTTGATCGGAATGTAGGGAATAGCGAAGCGCTGAGTATTGGCTTCTAGGTGAGAAATCTGCCGGCCCGCGAGGCTATCGGACGCTATAGCGCTCCGCAGTCGCGTCGGCACAGCATGGTCGGCGACCGCAATATGCGCATGAGGCCGCCGCACTCCACGATGCTCGGCAATAAGACCGGCAAAAGCTTGAGGACTCGAGACCTCGTGGACGATGTGCCGATCAATGTAGAGCAAATCGTCGCCGTCATCGTAGTTTTTTACGACGTGCCGGCTCCAAATCTTGTCGTAAAGCGTAAGCTCGCTCATTCAATGTGGTTTCGCTTATCTGTGGCCGGCACTTTGCAGTGCGAGCGATTGTGACGCGGGCTTTCCATAACCTTGAAGCGGGCAATTTTGCCCTTGCACCCTCGACAGTGTACAAATTATGCTAGTTTGCATGCGTATTCAATACCACGAGCGCACTGAGTACGACGCGATTTTGTGCGGCACGGCCGAAGGAATGGCGAAATGAGACTTGGCGTCGATGTTGGTGGCACGTTCACCGATCTGCTGCTGCACGACGAAAAGACGCAGCGAACCTATCAAGCCAAAACCCCGTCCACTCCGCAAGATCAGTCGATCGGCGTCGCTGCCGGCGTCAAGCTGATCTGCGAAAAGGCTGGCGTTTCCCCTTCGGATATCTCGCTGATCCTTCATGGCACTACCGTCGCAACGAATGCAGTGCTGGAAGGAAAAGGGGCGCGTGTTGGCCTCCTCGTTACCGAAGGGTTCGAATACACGCTGCATCTGGCGAAGGCGTGGACCCCCGGTCCGCTATTTGGTTGGATCGTGATGGATAAGCCGGAACCGTTGGCATCGCTCGCCGACACGCGGGGAATTCCGGAACGCGTAAACGCGCGCGGCGAGGTTATCAAGTCGCTCGATATCGCCAAGGCGACAGCATTGATCGACGATCTCTGTTCTTCAGGCATCGAAGCGTTGACCATCTCGCTGATGCACGCCTACGCAAATCCCGCGCATGAGCGACAGCTACGTGCGATCGTCGCGAAGCGCTTCCCGGATATCCCGGTATCGCTTTCCTCGGACATCCTCCCCGAATTCAGAGAATACGATCGCGCCATTACCACTGTCATGAACGACTATGTCCGGCCGATCATGAAAAGATATCTGTCGCGGATCGAGGACCGCCTCAAGAACGAGGACGTTCGCGCGAGATTGCACATCGTTCGATCCGACGGCGGCCTGATGAGCGCAAGCGCCGCCTCGGAGCGACCAGTTCATACCGTCCTTTCCGGTCCGGCCGGCGGCGTGACGTCTACCGTCATGATCGCGCGGCGGACCGGTTTAAAAAAGCTGCTCGCATTCGATATGGGCGGAACGTCCACCGACGTTTCGGTTATCCTGGACGGCGAGCCTACAATCTCGCGTTCGACCGAAGTCGGTTACTTTCCGGCCAAGGTCCCTACCCTCGACGTTCGCAGCGTCGGGGCCGGCGGTGGATCGATCGCGGAAGTGTCAGACCTGACAAAATCGCTGCGCGTCGGCCCCCGCAGCGCCGGCGCCAATCCAGGCCCGGTGTCCTACGGTCAAGGTGGAACCGAGCCGACGGTGAGCGACGCGAACCTCGTCCTCGGCTACCTACCCCCGGTGCTTCTGGGCGGCGACATGGCGCTTGATGTCGCCGCCGCCAAGGCCGCGATTGCCAAGGTCGGCCGGGCGATTGGTCTTTCGCCCGAAGATGGCGCCAAGGGCATCATCGATATTGCCAACGAGGTCATGCTGGGCGCGCTGCGGGTAATCACGGTCCAGCGCGGTCTCGATCCACGCGACTTCGGCATCGTTGCGTTTGGTGGCGCCGGACCGCTCCACGCCAACGCTTTGGCCGAGTTACTCGGATGCTACCCCGTTCTCGTGCCGCCGAACCCTGGCGTCCTGTCGGCGCTTGGCTTCCTGGAAGCGGAATTCAAGAACGAGTTCGTACAAACCTTCATCCGCTCCACTGTCGGACTCGACTCAAAAGATGTTTGGCGGCGCTTTGCGGATTTGAACGAAAAAGCAAGGACGTGGCTCGACGAACAACAAGTCGAACCGCGCGACAGAGCCATCGCTTATTCAGTCGACCTGCGCTACGAGCAACAGGGCTTCGAGGTGACAATCGAGGTGCCGCCTGAACTCGTTACGGCATCGGGGTCAATCGACCAGATACTTGATCGCTTCCATGAGACCCATCAGCGGCTCTACGGCGTCCGCTTCCATGTTCCGGTCGAGCTGGTCGCGATGCGTGTCGTCGCGACCGGAGCCACTCCCAAGGTCGACGAAACGACCCCCAGCAAAAAGCCAGCCGATCTCGCGAGTGCACTCATCGAAAAAAGGCCAAGCTATTTTAATGGCGCTTGGGTCGACACGCCAAATTACGATCGAACAAAACTGGGCGTTGGAACCAAAATTGCCGGGCCGGCAGTCATTCGCCAATACGACTCGACCACGGTCCTTCTGCCAGAGCACACCGCCGTCGTCGACGACCACGGCAATCTGCTGATTTGGCCGACATCGAAGGGAATCTGAACCCATGTCCGTCAAAGTCGATCCGATAACGCTCGATATTATCGAAAACGCGCTGAAGAACGCGCGTTTCGAGATGGACGGCGTCGTGGTCCGCATTTCGCTGTCGCCAGTGATCCGCGAGCAACACGACGAGTTCCCGATGATCTGTAACGAGCGCGGGCAAATGGTCGTCGGACAGTTCGGCTCCTACATTCCGGCCATCGTCCAGCAGTTCGAAAACGACGTCAACGACGGCGACATTTTCGTCTGGAACGATCCTTACGCCTGCAAGGGCTCCATTTCGCACAACAACGACTGGTGCGTGATGATGCCCATCTTTCACGAGAATGTATTGGTCGGCTTCAGCTCTATCTTTGGTCACATGGTTGACGTCGGCGGCAAGGTGCCTGGTTCAATGCCCGCCGATGCCCACACGATCTGGGAAGAAGGCCTGCGCATTCCGCCGGTTCGCATTTACGACAAGGGCGTGCTGAACAAGGGCGTCCTCGACATCATGTTGAACAATACCCGCACGCCCGACATGAACCGCGCCGACCTTATGGCGTTGATTGCCGGTTGCCGGACGGCAACCACCCGTGTGCGCGAGCTTTGCGACAGGTTTGGCCGCGAGACTTACATGGCCGCGTGCGACATGCTGCTCATGCGCACCCGCGAGGCCATGAAGGTCTTGATCGACAAATACATCTCCGAAGAGCCGGTCACTTTTACCGACTATGTCGACGACGATGGCCTCGGCAACGGGCCGTTCAAAATGAAGCTTTCGATTTATCGGCGCGGCGAGATGGCGGTGTTCGACTGGACCGGCACCGACCGGCAAGCCGAAGGCCCAATCAATTTTCATATCCACGAGGGCCTCTGCAAGCTGTTCTTCGGCGTCTACATGATCATGGCCTTTGATCCTTCGGTACTGTTCAACGAGGGCTTCTATGATCTCTTTGAAGTCGTCCTCCCGGAAGGATCGCTGCTCAACCCACGCTTTCCGGCCGCGCTGTCCAACCGGCTCAACACCCACACGCGTTTCTTTGATTGCCAGGCGGGCGCGCTTGGTCAGCGCGCGCCGCACCTCTCGATGGCCGCAGGATACGGCACCAGCCCCCATTTTATTTTCACCGGCTACACCAAAGACAAAAAGTACTTTCAGCTCATGGAGCTTTTGTTCGGCGGCGTGCCCGGACGCCCCCGCGGCGACGGTCTCGACGGTCATGCTTGGTGGCCGTTGTTCAGCGCCACCCCGATTGAGTATATCGAAAATTACTACCCGGTGATGGTTGAAAGTTATCGGCCCATCAAGGACTCTGGCGGCGCCGGACTGCATCGCGGCGGAGCCGGAATTGAGAAAGTGTACCGTGTCCTGGAATCCGGCCGGGTATCCATCCACGACGACCGCGAAATTGTGCCGCCGTGGGGGATCAATGGCGGAAAATTTGGCGGAACGTCCAGTAAATGGCTGATCAAGGCCGGCGCCGATGTGCCGGAACGCATCCCGTCGAAAATAGACAATCTCGCCGTCAAATCCGGCGACCGCATTATATTCAAGACTGCTGGATCAGGCGGCTGGGGTGACCCGCTTGATCGCGATCCGGACAAAGTCGCCCGCGATGTGCGATTCGATCTGGTCTCCGCGGACAAAGCGGAATCAGACTACGGCGTGGTGCTCAATGCCGACAACACGGTGAATTTCGCGCAAACTCAAGCGCGCAGAAAAGCGATGCGCGATAAGCGTGGCGCACCCGAACCTTTCAATTTCGGCTACGAGCCACCTGTGCGCGAAGCCGCCGAATAGAACTACTGGCCCAACTGCCGCTTCGCCGGTTTTCGCGCCGATGAAGGTTGCGGGATCGTCCCCCGCCAGATGAGTTCGCCTTTAATTGGCCGATCAATACCCCGCTCGATCGGATGATGCGGGTCGTCGAGATGGAGAATGGCGAGGGTCTCCTCCACCATGCGGTCGACCGGCTGGCGAACAGTCGTCAATTTATACGACTCGCGAGCTCCGTCGGGTATGTCGTCAAATCCGGCGACCATCAAGTCCTCCGGGATACGAAGGCCAAGCTCAAAGCGCAGCACGTCCATCGCACCCATCGCCATGATGTCGTTAACGCCGAACAGCGCATCCGCGCGCCGCCTGTGCACGGCGAACAGCTTGCGTGTCGCCAAAACCGCTCCGTCATAGGTCGAACCGCCGGCGACTTCCTCGATGTCGGTTCGCTTAATCCCCTCTTCGATCAGGCGTTCAACAAAGCCGCGGACCCGGTCCTGGCTCGTCGTTCCCCGCGCATCGCCGGTGATCATCGTGAACGTTCTCGCGCCGGCCGACAGAAAGGCCTCAGCAATCAATCTGCCGCCCGCGACGTTGTCACAACGAACGCCTGAGGCGTCGCTTGCCGGGATGTAGCGATTAAACAGAACGATCGGAATTCCGCGCTCGTGGCAAATGGCGGTCATGCGCGTCGATAGCTGAGCGGACGTCAGAATCACTCCGTCAATCTGATACTGCAGAGCCCGCATAATCGCTTCATCGCTCTCCGCGCCCGGTTCGACGGTGAAAATCAGCACCTGTCTTCCGCAGGCCTGAAGCTTCCTGCTGAATTCATGCAGCGCCAGCACGTAGAACGGATTCGCCAAATTGCCGAGGATCAGCGCGACAATGTTGGTTCTCTTGGTCGTCAGACTGCTGGCGATCGAGTTTGGTACGTAATTGAGCTTCCGCGCCGCTTCGATCACCTTCTCTCTAGTCTGGGCGGCGATGCTCGAACCCGGCGTGAACGCCCGCGATACCGCGGACTGCGATACGCCCGCCAGCGCCGCAACATCGAAAGAGGTTGTCCGTGAATTAATTCGCCTCGAGGCCATCGAGTGTTGCGCATCGAACGCGCGTTTGGGTCCGATCGGCGCGGCTCCTTGAATGACTTGTCGCTTTGGAAAGTGCCCGAACTTCTCCATTCATTCAATTGGATTCGGGTGACCTAATCCAGCCCAACGAAGCTTACCGTCTCAGCCATGCAATTGACTCGTACTCTTGAATACGCAATTATTTGCATGCGTATTCACGCAGAGACAGTCGCTAGCGTCATCAGCGAAGGGGATCGAAATGACCAGGGAAATCTTGAGAATCTCGCTATTGGCGAGCGCCGTAATCGCCGCCGGCACTCTGCCGGTGATGGCGGATGCAGCATCGGACGGTTTGGCAAAAGCTAAGCAGAAGCTCGCGGTCTATACGGCGAAGCCTGTGTTCAAAGCCCCTGGCGAGGCTTTCGATGCAAAGGCTTGCGCTAACGGCAAGAAGCAACTGTCGATTCCAAACTCCAGCACCAATCCGTTTCTGAAGGGCATTATTGATCGCGAGAAGAAAGCCGGCGCGGAAATCGGCCTGCAAGTCAAGGAATGGGAAAATCAGGGCCAGCCCAGCCAATGGGTGCAGGGCATGGAGTTCGCGATCCGGGATAAATACGACATCGTCGATCTGATTTCCGGCATCGATCCTTCGACCATCGAACCGCAGGTGAAGGCGGCGAAGGAAGCTGGCGTCAAAGTCATGACCTCGCATTTCTACGATCCATCCGACAAACAAAACCCATTGGTTTCGAGCTCGCTTACCATCGGCTTCGGCGAAATCGGCACGATTCTCGCGAATTGGGCGGCCGTCACCACCGATGGCAAGGCCAATATCGTTCTGATCGTGTCGGACGAAGTGCCGCCGACCAAGCCGCTGGTCGCCGGGTTCAAGAGCGAACTGGCCGCGAATTGTCCGAACTGCAAAATAGTTCAGGAGATCAACGTCGGCGTCACCGAGTGGGCCACGAAGATACAGCCTTCCGTTCAGTCGGCGGTGCAAGCGCACCCCGAAGTGAACGTCGTCATTCCGATCTACGATTCAATGTCGCAGTTCGTGGTACCGGCGCTTCGGCTGACCGGCAAAACCGGCGCAGTGAAGGTCGGTACCTTTAACGGCACGCCGTTCGTGCTCGATTACATTCAGCAGGGGACGGTTGACATGGATATCGGCGAGAGCCTTGATTGGATCGCCTATGCGACGGTCGACGGCCACGTGCGCGATCTTTGCGGGCTGAAATCGCCAGCGGCACTGAATGTCCCGTTCTATATTTTCGATAAGTCAAATGCCAAGGATGCAGGCGTGCCGGCCGGCTACGACAAAGGTTACGGCGACGCCTATATTTCCGGCTTTCATCAAGTGTGGAAGCTCCACTAGGATACATAATGTCGACTCTGTCGACGCCGCTAAGTGACGTCGCTACAGGACCGGGGGCGGCCATGCCGCTCCCGGTTCTTCATGTAACGAACATCGCAAAAAACTTTGGCGGAGCCAAAGCTCTCGCGGGGATTTCGTTTGAGGTGTTTCCCGGCGAAGTGCACGGTCTCTTAGGCAAAAATGGATCCGGCAAATCCACGCTGGTTAAAATCTTGGCCGGATTTCACGCCCCCGATCCCGGCGGGAAGCTGGAGTTCAACGGCCAGGCGGTCGATCTTCCCCTTAAAGCCGGCGACTTTCGGCGGCTCGGCATGAGCTTCGTCCATCAGAATCTCGGGCTTGCCCCGTCCCTCACCGTTCTCGAAAATCTTCGCTTCGCCGATCTGACGACAAAACCGGCGCCGTTCATCAATTGGCGTAACGAACGGAAAGCCGCCGCAGAGGCTCTCGGACGCTTTGGGCTCACGATTGATCCCGATGAAAGAGTCTCGCAATTGTCCCCTGTCGAACGTGCGCTGCTTGCGATTGTTCGCGCTTTCGAGGAAATCCGCGCGGAATGCGCGGCAACCGGAAAGCCCGGTCTTGTGCTTTTGGACGAACCCACTCCTTTTCTGCCACGCGAGGGGGTCGACAAGCTTTTTGCCTTGATGCGATCCATCGCCGCGACCAGTTCGAGTATAATTTTCATTTCGCACGACATAGAAGAAGTGATGGCCATTACCGACCGCATCACGGTGTTGCGCGACGGCATAGTTGCTGGAGAACTGAAAACCGCCGACGCAACGCATGAACAAGTCGTCGAGCTCATCGTCGGGCGAAGCCTGGCGAAACGGGCGGCGGCGGTTCACGCCGAGATTGAAAGGTTGGAGCCGTTCGTCAGGATCGAAAATCTGGCAGGTGGATCGCTGCGCGAGACAAGCTTCGCGGTCGGCCGCGGCGAGATCCTCGGACTGACAGGGCTGATCGGCTCGGGTTACGAACAGGCGCCGTATTTGATCTTCGGCGCCAGACCCTGCCGTTCCGGCACGATTCATTTGATGACTAACCTTGCGCCGATCCCGATCGCATACATGTCTCCGGACCGGGCGCTAGCACTAGATTTCGCCCTTTTGCCCGGCGACCGGCAGAATGCGGGCGGCGTCGACGGCCTGCCGATCGTCGACAATATGCTGCTGCCGGATGTGACGCGATTTTTCCGGGGCGGCTTTCTTCGTCGCGGCGCAATGATGCGGGAAGCGCACGCCTTGGGGACCCGCTACGAAGTACGGCCGAACGATCCGGCGGCAAAACTCTCGACGTTGTCGGGAGGCAACGCACAAAAGGTTTTGATCGCAAGGTGGATGAACCGCAAGCCGCGATTACTGCTTTTGGACGAGCCGACACAGGGCGTCGACGTCGGCACCCGCGTCCAGATCTATGCCGCTCTGAAGGCAGCGTCCGCCTCCGGGACAGCCATTGTTTGTGCCAGCTCGGACGCCGAGCAACTGGCCGAGATTTGCGACCGGGTCCTGGTATTCGCCAAGGGCAAGATTTGTCGCGAGCTTACCGGCGCTGAACTGACCAAAGATGGCGTCGCCGAGGCGTGCTACGTGTCGCTCGATGTCGCCGGCGGAGCTCAAGTCCGCGCGGTCGCGGGCTGAACCATGGCGCAAGATACAGACAACGCGTCTGCGGTCAGGACAAGCGGCTTCCGGTTCGGCCGTTTGTTTGAGCGGATCGCACTGCTCGTCGTTTGGGCCGTACTGATTGCGCTCTACGGCGCGGCCATGCCGCAGTCATTCCTGAACTGGGGCAACTTCGCGATATTGTTTGCGTCCTACGCGCCCGCCGCGATGCTGGCGCTTGCTATCATCGTGCCGCTGACCGCGGGCGATTACGATCTTTCCGTGGGGGCCACGCTCACATTGTGCTCGGCAATCATCGGCGTGCTTAATGTGTGGCAGCAGTGGCCCATCTTGCTGGTGCTGGCCGTGGCGCTTGCCGTCGGGGTTCTCGCGGGATTGGTCAATGCGCTCTTCATCTTGTTTTTCAGAATACCGTCGCTAGTGGTGACGCTGGGCACGACGTCAGTGATGACGGGCCTGGCGCAATGGATCACCAACTCTTCGACCATCGGCGGCATTGACAACGGGTTGGTCATGGCAGTCGTCGGCGGGCGGCTCTTCGGCGTCCCTTATGCTTTCTACTACGCGTTGGGCACGGCGATCGTCATGTGGTACGTGTTCGACTATACCCCCCTCGGCCGGCGCCTTTTGTTTGTTGGACGCGGTCGCGAGGTCGCGCGGCTCAACGGCATCGCTGTGGACAAGGTACGGCTCGGCGCTCTCATCGCTTCCGGCGTGTTGTCGGCTGCCGCCGGCATCCTCTACGCCGGGGTTCTTGGTTCTGCCGACCCGTATTCGGGGCTGAATTTTCTATTACCCGCCTTCGCGGCTGCATTTCTCGGCGCAACAACCATTTTGCCCGGCCGCTTCAATCCTTGGGGCGTCATCATCGCGGTCTATTTTCTCGCGACCGGCATCACCGGACTGACGATGCTCGGAATTCCGCTGTGGGTGACCAATGTCTTCAACGGTGGCGCGCTGATACTTGCGGTCACACTGTCTCAGTTGACGCGCGGCCGTGAGGCCATCGAAATCGGCTAGCAGGCGCAGAGCCAGGCACGGCCCCGCAACGCAAATATCTCATCTCCCGGGAAGCTGGACGCCTGACCGACCGCGGGGTTAGCGGACTGGATTGCACAAGCACTTGACGAACCTTCCAATCGGGCCTGAATGCGGCCGAACGAGTTACCGTCCACTTGGCTCGACCGGAAACGCGGACGCAATCGAGGTTTGGAAGGCTTTCATGGTCATGACTCCACGCCACCCAATGCTGGGCCCTAACCGGCTGAAACTCGGCGTCTTCTCGATGAACACCGATGGAGGTCTCACGCTGACGCGCGTGCCGGAGCGGTGGCCGGCGCTTTGGAGCGAGACGGTTGAAGTAGCGCAGCTGGCAGACCACGCAGGGTTGGAGTTCTTGCTGCCGATCGCGCGCTGGAAGGGATTCGGCGGCGAGATGAACAGCCGGGAATGGTCGTTTGAAACTCTGACGCATGCAGCCGGCCTTGCCGGAGTAACCCGGCGGATCGGCGTGCTGGCGACCGTCCATGTCCCGATGGTGCACCCGGTCTTTGCCGCCAAAGCACTGGCTACTCTCGACCATATTTCCAACGGCCGCTCGGGGCTTAACATCGTTTGCGGATGGAATCCGGAAGAGTTCGCCTTGTTTGGATTGAAGCTGATCGAGGATCGTTACGCGCAAGGCCTCGAATGGTTCGATATCGTCAACCGCATCTACACCGCCGCGGAGCCCTTCGACTACGAGGGCACCTACTATCAGCTGAAAAACGTGTCGGGTAAGCCGAGGCCTTTGCAATCGCCTCGTCCGATAACGCTCAACGCTGCGTTTTCACCGCCGGGCCGCGAGTTCGCTGCCAAGGCTGCTGACTTCCTGTTGACGACGTTTGTCAGCATCGACAAGGGCCGCGAACACGTCAAAGAGATGAACGAGCGTGCCGCGGCGGAAGGCCGCGAAATCGGTGTGTACACAACGTGCCACGTGGTGTGCCGGCCGACGCAAGCTGAAGCGGAGGACTATTACGAGTATTACGCGGTCACCATGGCGGACCACGCCAGCGTCGATTTTTATACCGGACAGAAGCAGAAATTTTCCGGCTCCCACGAAGAAGATGCCTACCGGTTGCACCGCAAGCGTTTCGCCGCCGGCGCCGGCACCTATCCGCTGGTCGGGACACCCGCACACATTGCCGAAGAGCTTGTGAAAATCAGCGCTGCCGGCTTCGCCGGCGCGACCGTATCATTCGTCAACTTCAAGGACGAACTGCCCTACTTCATCGACGCCGTTTTGCCGCTTTTGCGCGAGGCCGGCGTAAGAACGACTTGACGTTACAGCGATAAAACCGTCTTGCCTCGCGCGTGGCCGGTTTCAGACATTTGCTGCGCCTTGGCGAAATCGGATAGCGGCAAGACGCGCTCGACGCACGGTTTGAGCGTGCCCGCCGTGACCAGCTTGATGACTTGGGACAATGCCGCAGGGTCCGAAAGAACCTGCGGCACTATCACTTTCACGTCGTACTGCGCTCCCAAATCTTCGAAAGGAGCGGCGACGAGGCAAACGATGGCACCGCCGCGTTTGAGCACCTGGTAGCTCCGCCGGTGCACATCTCCGCCGATAACATCAAGTACGACATCGATATTGCGCACCGCGTCTTCGAATGGGACTTTATCGTAGGCGATTGCTTCAGCGCCCAACAATCGGACAAGCCCGACATTGGCGTGCGAGCAGGTCCCGATCACTTCCGCACCGCGGATGCGAGCAAGCTGCACCGCCAAGCTGCCGATGCCGCCTGCCGCGGCATGAACCAGCACCCGCATTCCCGGCGCGACATTTGCCGTCTGTACGATGGCAATCCACGCGCTGATGCCGGCAAGCGGCAGCGAAGCGGCTTCTTCGAAGGACAGTGAATCGAGGAAAGGTACTGCTTCTGCTTCCGGCAGCACGATTTTCTCGCACCACGTGCCTACCCCGCGCGGCGCCAGAAAACAGACGCGCTTACCGACGAGCAACGGGTTCGCGCCTTTTCCCGCGGCCATGACCTCGCCAGCACCGTCACGGCCGGTAACAACTGGAAATGCTACTGAGAAGAACTTTTGCAGCACCCCGGAACGTATTTTCCAGTCGACCGGGTTCACGCTGACCGCGCGGACCTTGACCAAGACCTCGCCCGGGCCCGGCTCGGGCACCGCGCGTCGGCGCAGTTTGAGCACTTCCGGACCGCCGTATGCGTCAAACTCGACCGCAAGCATGTCAGCGGAGCTTTCGGACACGCATTACCTCCAAATCTTGGCTCGCTCTTCCGCCAATGCGAGTTTGAGCGCAGGCCACGGCTCGCGCGGATCGTCGGGCGGCACCGATGAAACAAGCGCGCGCGTGTGCGGATGCTTCGGATCGGAGAACACTGTCCCGATCGGGCCCTGTTCGACGATTTCCCCGCGGTACATCACCAATACGCGGGAGCAGAGGTGGCGGACGACCGAAAGGTCGTGAGAAATAAAGAGCATTCCAAAGCCAAGCTCCGAACGCAATCGAGCCAGCAGATTTAAGAGCTGCGCTTGAATTGAGACGTCAAGTCCGGAAACGATCTCGTCGGCAATAAGCAACTTGGGAATATTGCAGAGCGCCCGCGCGATGTTGACGCGCTGGCGTTGCCCTCCCGACAGTTGACCCGGGAGCCGCGCCGCAAAATCGGCTGACAAACCGACTTCGGCCAGCAATTCCTTGGTTCGCGCCAGTCGTTCGTCCCACGTGGCGTGCCGGCTGCCCGCTTCCATTGCCTGGGTGATGATGCTGGCGACGCGCCGCCGCGGATTTAGCGCGGATTGCGGATCCTGAAACACCATCTGCACACTGGCGGCGCGCCGGACGCGACCACGCGACGACGGATCATTCAGGTCTTCGCCGTTGAGCAAAATTCGCCCGCCGGATGGCGGCTCAAGTCCGACCAGAAGTTTGGCGACGGTGCTTTTGCCGCTGCCGCTCTCACCGACGATGGCAACAAATTCATTCTCGGCGATGCTGAACGAAGCGTCCTTCAATGCATCGACAATTCGCGCGCCGCCGAACAAAGCATCGCCGATGCTGTAGCGCTTTTGCAGGTTCTCGACCTGCAAGACGATTCGCGCCGAAATTTCCGGAGCAGCCGTTTCTCCTGAAGACGCAACGATATTGGATGCATCCGCCGCGCGAATGCACGCGACGCGATGATCGGCGCCAATTGCGACGTCCGGCGGATCGGCGCTCCTGCACCGCTTCTCCACCAACGGACAGCGCGGCGCAAAATGACAGCCGGGAATTTTCTGCAACTGCCGCAAGCTCGGCATCTGATCGGGGATGACATAGAGCGCGCGCTGCTCGTCGTGCATGGTCGGGTTGGCGAGTTGCAGGCAGCGCGTATAGGGGTGGCCGGGCCGCGACAGGATCGATCGCGCCGGACCGCTTTCGATCGCCCGGCCGGCGTACATTACAACTACCTGATCGCAGAGCTGGGCTGCGAGTCGCAAATCGTGGGTGATAAAGATCACCGCAGTTGAGTGCTCCCGCTGCATCTCGGCGATGAGGCGAAGAATCGGCGGGTGGATGGTGACGTCGAGCGCGGTCGTTGGCTCGTCGGCAATCACGAGGCGCGGGTTGCTTGAGAAGGCCAAGGCTATCAACACGCGCTGCAGCATCCCGCCGGACAATTGATGCGGGTAACGGCCAAGCAAGCCGCCGGCGTCATGAAGGTGGGCGGCGGCAAGCGCAGCGATCGCTCGCTGCCGTCGTTCGGCGCGACCACCCTTCCCCAATCGCGCCAGATGCTCGTCGAATTGCGCGCCGACGGTCATCACCGGGTTAAGCGCGGTCATCGGCTGCTGTGGAATAAACCCGATCGCCCGGCCGAGTAACGCGCGACGCCGTGACGGCGGCATTTGTACGAGGTCGGCACCCTCGAACAGCAGCGAACCCGCAGCGACCGCAAATCCGGGGGGGAGCAATTGAGCGATGGCTCGTCCGACCATCGATTTTCCCGCGCCGGATTCCCCGACCAAGCCGAGAATCTTGCCGGGCCGGAGGTCGAACGATAGCGCGCGAATGGCCGGCACAGGCCGGCCATCGATTTGCGCGGTCACGGTCAGATCGATGGCCTGGAGTGCGAACACGATTAGCGTCCACTCTCGGAAAGCCGCACGTCAAGCGTGCGGCGAAGACCGTCACCGAGAAGATTGAACGCCGTCACCGTGAAGAATATTGCAAGCGCCGGCAGCAGCAAATTCCAGGGCGATTGATAGACGTATTGCCGGGCGTCGGCGATCATTTGCCCCCAAGCAGGCTGGTTGGCGCCGACGCCGAGACCGACGAACGAAAGGATCGCTTCGACGATCACCGCAATTGCCATCTCCAGACTCATCAGCGTGATCAGAAGCGGCAGCGTGGCCGGCAGCACTTCACGCGCAATCGCCTGCCAGTGGGTGAAACCAAGCAGCCGCGCGGCGGCGACGTAATCGTGCCGCGTCACGACCAGCACTTCGCTGCGCAAGACGCGGCAAAAGCGCGTCCAGTCGACAAGGATGATGGCGAGGATCACACGGTCGAGACCGACACCTAATCCCACCATCAAGATGAGCGACAGAATCACGGGCGGGAACGACATCCACACATCGACCAGCCGGCCGATGATCCAATCGACCGTGCCGCCGAAGTAGCCGGAAATATGTGCGAGAACCGTTCCGATGATCATCGCGCCAAGCGACGCGAAGAAAGCCACGAGCATTGCGGTCCGCGCGCCATAGATGAGCCGAGACAGCACGTCGCGACCAAGACTGTCGGTTCCGAATGGAAAGGCCGGATCGCCTCCTGCTGCCCAAACCGGCGGCACGAGGATCGAAAGCAGGTTCTGGTCGCCGGGATCATTCGGCGCTATCCACCCCGCAAAAACGGCACAGCAGAGAATGCAAAGGATCATGACAAGCGCGATGAGGACACGGGGCGAACGGAGCGAGCGAGTGAGCGCCGACATTAACGCAGCCGCAGCTTTGGATTGAGCACAACGTAGAGGCCGTCAACCAGCGTATTAATGATTAGAACCACGATGCAATACGTGAGTCCTATGGCCTGGATGAGCGGCAGATCGGCATTACGCACGGCATCGACCATCAGGTTGCCCATGCCGGGATAAGAGTAGATTACCTCGACTAAAAGCGTGCCGCTGAACAAGATACCGAACTGCACACCGGCGAGCGTCAGCGTAGGCAGCGACGCGTTTTTAAGAGCATGACGGACGAGGATGCGGCCCTCGGAAAGGCCGCGCAGGCGGGCCTGTTGAACGTAGTCCTCGTGATACACGTCGAACAGGCTCGAGCGTAGAACTCGCATAATGGTCGGCGAGAACGCAAGGCCGAGCGCCACCGCCGGCAAAATCAAATGCTTCGCGGCACTGAGAAAAACATCGAAGCGGCCCACCATCAGCGAGTCCAGCAAAAGAAAACCGGTGATGTGCGGCACCGGCAAACCCGGGGCCACTTCGCCTGTAAACGGCAAGACCTGCAGCAACACGCCGAACACGAACAGCAAGATCAAGCCCCAGAGAAACTCGGGGATCGACAACAACAGAATTGAAGCGAAGTCGGTGAGCGGCTCGAGGGCGGTGCCGCGGACGCGAAACATAAGCAGGCCGCCCCCGACGCCGAGGATTGCGGCGAGCACCATCGCGGCAAACGCGAGCTGAATCGTCGCCGGCAACGTCGCGGCCACGAGCGAACCGGAATCGCGCCGATACTGGATCGAGGGGCCGAAATCGCCATGCAGCGCATCGGTCAGCCAGATGAAATACTGCTCAGGCAGAGGTTTATCGAGGCCCATTTCGTGACGTTTGGCCTCGATTTCCGCAAGTGTGGCGGTCGGCGGAAGCGACATCGCGGCCGGGTCGACGGGGAGCACGCGCAAGACGCAGAACAACAGTGCAGAAACGGCAAGCAGGATCGGCACGGCCGTTAGCAAACGGCGCGCAATCAGCTTGACTATGATCCCGATCATTTCGCCACGATAACTAGCAAGAACTGAGCCACCACCGCCACTCTTTGGGACACCGATACATTCACGCGTCGCAAGATTTTACTTTGCAAAATCGGCGTGCAGGTTAGATTTTCAACGCGGCGCGGCCCTTCGCAGGGCGCGCCGCAGGCATTGTGCCTCGCGCCCGCCAAAAGAGAAACCTCACCATGGCCGACCACGATCACACCGATCCGCCGTCAGATCCGGCGCTGCGAGTGAAAGCACTGGAATCGTTATTGATCGAGAAGGGCCTAATCGACCCGGACGTCGTCGGCGAATTTGCCGACTATTACGAGCACCGCGTGGGACCGCGCAATGGCGCCAAGGTGGTGGCCCGCGCCTGGTGCGATCGGGCTTATCGGGAACGCCTTCTCGCCAATGGGACCGCGGCAATCGCCGAGCTTCAGTTCGGCGGCCTCCAGGGTGAAGAAATGGTGGTGCTGGAGAACACACCGGCGACGCACAACGTAGTCACTTGCACGCTCTGCTCGTGCTATCCGTGGCCGACGTTGGGACTACCGCCGACTTGGTACAAATCTTTTGCCTATCGATCCCGCGTCGTGATCGAGCCGCGCAGCGTGCTGGCTGAATTCGGCCTGCACCTGCCTGACGAGGTCGAAGTGCGTGTCTACGACAGCAATGCGGAGATTCGTTATCTCGTTCTGCCCATGCGCCCAGCGGGCACTGACGACTGGAGTGAGGAAAAGCTAGCCTCGCTAGTCACGCGCGACTGCATGATCGGCACGGCAGTGCCGAACCTGCCGGCTTGAAGGAAGGATCATGGACGGGATAGCGGATATGGGCGGGATGCACGGGTTCGGCCCGCTCGAACGCGCCGACGAACGCGGCCCCTTCCACAATGAATGGGAGCGGCGCATTCTCGGCATCACATTTGCCGCGCTCGGTGCCGGACTCTTCAATGTCGATGAAATTCGCCGCACGACCGAAAGCGCCGATCCTCTCACCTATCTTAAAAGCACTTATTACGAGCGATGGCTCTATAGCGCTGAAGACTTGCTCAAGGAGAAAGGCGCGGTGACCGCTGGCGAACTCGCCACCGGCAGATCGGTGACGGGGCCGGCTAATAACGTGCCGCCGGTGACGAAGGAGATCGCGCGCGTTATCCTCGAGCATGGCGGCACTTCGCGCAGCGCCGACGGCGCGCCATCGCGCTTCAAATCGGGCGACGCTGTTGTCGCCCGCAACATCCATCCGCGCGGACACACGCGGCTGCCGCGCTATGTTCGCGGCAAGTGCGGTACCATCGTGCTCGATCATGGCATCTTCGCGCTGCCGGACAGCAACTCCGCGGGCCTCGGCTTGCAACCACAACACGTTTACGGGGTGCGCTTTACGGCACGCGAATTGTGGGGACCGCGGGCGTCGGAACGCGACACGCTGCAAATCGACTTGTTCGATGACTACCTCGATCGTCTGGCGGCGCCGGCCGAATGAGCTCGTTTGAAGCTCCATCCCTGCCCGATATCCCGGGCGGCCAGGCCGAGCCGGTGTTTCTCGAACCATGGCATGCTGAAGTTTTCTCCCTGGCCGTGGCGCTAAACCGAAAAGGCTTATTCAGCTGGAGCGAGTGGGTGCACGTTTTCTCGTCCGCGCTGCGCCAGATCCCGGCGGTCGTGGGTGAAACGGCCGAGGCGACTTATTACCGCTGCTGGCTCGCCGCGCTGGAGCACCTTGTTGCGCAACGGAGGCTTGCTTCGCGCGAAGAAATGACTGCTCGCAAGGAAGAATGGCGGCGCGCCTATCTGCGCACGCCGCATGGACAGCCCATCGAGCTTGAAGCGGGCCGAGAATCCCTCGAGCTGCAGCACGATGGGGTGCCGCACGCCCACAGCCACGCCCCTCGCCATCACACCGCGCAGCGAGAACCGATCGCGATAAGTGCTGGAAGAAGCACTCAGGGGCGAAGTTAGAAAGCTTACTCGCGCGGTTTAAGTTCGATCAGAATGTTCCGGTACGTTTCTTTGCCGACGTTGCGCAAATCGTGGACTTCGCCGGCATCGCGCCAAATCGGCTCGCCGATCTTTCCTTTTGGCCGCTCGACGTCGCCGGTCAGCGCAGATTCCAGCTCGATGTCGCCTTCGGTCATCGGGATAATGACGTATGGCAACTCGTGGCGGTGCCAGCCCTTGCTCTTACCTGGCTCGACGATGAAATCCCACACGCGCACCAACTCGTTTTCATACATCACCCGATCGCCGATCGGGCCAAGCTTGAGCTTGCTGACGTCCATCCCAGCCATCTCGTTCTCCTGTTCTGACCTGCGACGCGTGTCGCGGACACTCGGGTTGCATCTTCAGATCGATATGTTCACGGCCGAAGGGCCGGCTGTCGCAGTCCACTAGCGTCAGCAGATTCGGCGTAAGCGCGGCGGCGGATGTAATCGTAGCGGACGGAGCTTGGTACGTAATCCTTGCTGGCGACCTCCGCGGTGCCCACCGCATCGAAAAGCTCCGTGACAGACCTGGTGCCCCGTACTCACGCGCAGCCTGATCTGTCGCTCGTGCGCACTCTACAGTTGCATGCCGCGTCTGAAAACAATATCCGCGACCATATAGCAGCCACGGGACCTCTGCCAAATCGAGCATCATGGCGTGACGCGTGGCGCGCTTATTGCTTTGCAAGGCCGCCATCTGCAACTACACTTAAACAGCAAGGGGCTCCTGAAAGATGTCCATCGTCGGTCCGTCGTCGGCGGAGCTTGCCGGGATTGCTTCCGATCTCGGCTTCCACCTCGATGATGGCGACGTTGATGCTTTCCGCGGCATGATGCGCGGCGCACTCGACGCCTACGCCGCGCTCGATCTTCTTCCCGACGCGCTGCCGCATCCGCGCTACCCGCGCCTACCGGGATTCGTCCCCGCGATCGGCGACAATCCGTTCGGCGCCTTTGCGCGAGTGACCGACATTCCCGGCGCCGGAAGCGGTCCGCTCGCTGGCAAGCGGATCGCCGTTAAGGACTGCATTTGCGTTGCCGGCGTGCCGATCATGAACGGCTCCGCGACGCTCGAAGGCTACGTTCCTGAGATCGATGCCACGATCGTCACGCGCATACTCGACGCCGGCGGCATCATCGCCGGCAAAGCCGCCAACGAGGATTTTTGCTTCTCGGGCGGAAGCCACACCAATGCGCGTTACCCGGTCGACAATCCGCACCGACCGGGCTTCACTGCCGGTGGCTCGTCTTCCGGTTCCGGGGCTTTGGTCGGCGGCGGGGTTGTGGACATGGCGCTCGGCACCGATCAGGGCGGCTCGGTCCGGATCCCTGCGTCGTGCTGCGGCGTAGTCGGCATGAAGGCGACTTTTGGGCTGGTGCCGTGTACCGGCAATCTCGGAATGGAATACGGACTCGACCATGTCGGGCCAATTACGCGCAACGTCGCCGATAGTGCGCTTCTTCTCGAGGTCATCGCTGGCCCTGACGGGCTCGACAGCCGTCAAGGCAACTGGGGAGCGTGCAAGACCGATCACTACACCGCTGACCTTGATTCAGGCGTTCGAGGATTGCGGGTCGGCGTCCTGAAAGAAACATTCGATTTGCCTCAATCGGATGCGCGTGTCGATCAGATGGTGCGCGATGCGGTAGCCGGCTTCGCCAAGCTCGGCGCCGAGGTGGAGGTTGTCAGCGTGCCATTCCACCAATACGGCGGCGCGATTTGGATGCCGCGCGCCGCGGAAGGCTGTCTCGCCACGATGTTTCACGGCAATGGCTTCGGCTTCGGCCCCAGCGGCGTTTATTTGCCGTCGGCGATGCAACGTCAGGCGATGTGGAGACATCAAGCCGACCGTCTCGCCGATACGGTGAAGCTCGGCATGCTGGTCGGCGAATACATGTCGCGCGCCTATGGCGGCCGCTACTACGGCCGCGCGCAAAATCTGGTGCGGCTGCTTATCGACGGCTACGACCAGGCACTATCGCGGGTCGATATTCTGGTTTCGCCGACAGTACCTTTTCCACCGCCACGCCGACCAGCGCCGGATGCGCCGCGCGAGGAGGCGGTCAACACGGCTTTCGGCATGACCGTCAACACCGCGACATTCAACGCCACCGGTCATCCGTCGATGAGCATGCCGTGCGGCTGGATTGACGGGGTGCCGATCGGCGCGATGCTGACGGGGCGGCGTTTCGAGGAACGGTTGCTCTATCGCGCCGCCGCAGCGCTGGAAGCACACTTGGCGCAAATCGGAGCCACAGCTCCCGAGGCACGCGAGCGCTCCTTGCAGCCAAAAGCGAAAGCATAACCCGCTTGAAAGCAGTTCATCCAAACCTAGGAGAATGTAAATGATTACGGTATCGCGCCGAACCTTGTTTCAGGCTCTCGGCATCAGCGTAGCGGGCGGACCGGCCTTGCTCCGCTCCGCCTCGGTCCTTGCCGCCGATACAGACAAGGTCACCATCGGCTGGCCGACTGATGTTCCGTCTTGGGATCCCGAGCAGCGCACCGTTCCCGATACGCAGCCGATCTACAAAATGGTGTTTGATCAGCCGCTCGATCAAGCGCCTGACCTGACGCTCATTCCAAAACTGGCAAAGAGCTGGAAGCTCGCGCCGGACGCGCTGAGCCTTTCGCTCGACTTCCGTGATGACGTCAAATTCCACGACGGCACGCCGATGACCTCGGCTGACTTCAAGTATTCGTTCTTCGACCGCGTGAAGGCGGGGCACAAGATCGACGTGGCGCAAATCTGGGGCTTCGTCACTGACGTCGAAACCCCCTCGCCAACGCAAGCCGTCATGCATTTCAAACTTCCGTTCGCCACTTCGGCGATTTGGCTCGCCTTCCTGTGCAGCTATGTCGTGCCCAAAGCTTACATGGAGAAAGTGGGCGAAGACGGCTTCAACAAAGCACCGATCGGAACCGGCCCGTACAAGCTGGTTGATTTCGAAATCAACAGCCGCGTGGTGCTGGAGCGCAACGACGCCTACTGGGGCCCGAAGCCGAAGATGAAGAACGTCATCTTCCAGATCATTAAAGATCCGTCGGCCCGCGTCGCGGCTATTCAATCCGGTCAAGCCGATCTGGTGTTGAACGTCCCGGTACGTGAAGCCGATCGCTTCATGAAGGATCCGAACTTCAAGGCGGAGCTCGATCCCATCGAGCGCGTCATTGTCATCCAGACGCGCGGCGACCTCGGCTTCGCCGATAAAAACGTGCGGCTTGCGGCGCATCATGCCATCGACAAGGCTGCGCTGTCGAAAGCATTCTACGGCGGCGCCGCTGTGCCGCTGTCGGTTGTGGCGCCCCCGAGCACGCCCGGCTATGTCGAGGGCTACACCTTCGCCTACGATCCGGAACTGTCGAAGAAGCTGTTGGCTGATTCCGGCTACAGCACGTCGAAGCCGGCCAAGATCAAGTTGGCGACCACAAACGGGCAATTTCCGAGCGACTACGACATCGCCCGCGCCATCGCGCAGATGTGGAAGAAGGTGGGCATCGACGCCGATATCGAGATTGTCGAATACGCCAAGTATTTCGAGCTCAATCGCGGGGGCAAGCTGCCTGAAGCGACGCTCTATTCCTGGGACAACGCTACTGGCGATCCGGAAATCTATACCGGCTATCTGCTTAACCCCAACTTGCCGTTCTCGGCCTGGAAGGAGAAGGAGATCGGCGAGGAAGTAGCGGCCCTGTTCGCCATCGCCGACTACGACAAGCGCATCGCCGCCTATAAAGAGATAAACAAGAAAGCGGTGGAATTCGGCGCGATCATGCCGCTGCTGCAAAGCGTCATCACCGTGGTCAGCAAGAAGGACGTGAGTTTCGAGCACTACAAAAACGGATGGATTCTGGCGAACACCATCACTCGCACTTGACCATGCCCTGACACTCTCTGGCGTCCGACCGGCGTGGTCGGCCGGACGCCGGGTGAGCTCCCGCCACAGCCCGCGCGGAATTTGAGAAATGCCGCAGATCGAGCGGTCGTTCATCTCTACTGAATTCGGGCGGATTCACATTGCGACGGCCGGCGCCGGCGCGCCGGTTTTGTTGCTGCACCAAACGCCACGGTCGTGGGATGAATTTCGCGATGTGCTGCCCCTGCTCGGCCGACACTATCGCGCTATCGCCATGGATACCATGGGTTACGGCGATTCCGATCCGTTGCCGCACGGTCAAGCCTCGATCGAAAGCTGGGCGAAGACGGCGCATGCGCTGCTCGCGGCACTCGGTGTCACCCGCGCGGCCGTCGTCGGTCATCACACCGGCGCCGCGATCGCGGTGGAAATGGCCGCCGCTTATCCGCAAACGGTCGCCGCGCTCATATTGTCTGCCAGTCCCTACGTCGACGCAGTGCGCCGCGCGGCGGCGCAAAAGGAACACAAGGCAGTCGTCGACGAAGTAACCCCGCGCATGAACGGCGCGCATCTCGCGGAGCTCTGGTCTCTGCGGCAGCCGTTCTATCCGACCGACCGCATTGATCTTCTGGAGCGTTTCATGGTCGATGCGCTCAAAGCCGGGCCGCGCGCCGCGGAGGGGCATCGTGTGGTCGATCGTTATAAGATGGAGAAGCGCCTGCCGCTCATTCAAAGCGCAACACTGGTCATCGCTCCTACCGCCGATCCGCATGCTTATCCGCACACCGGCAAGGTTGCCGCCGCAATAATGGGGAGCACGGTGATGGAAATTGCAAACGGCATGGTCCCGCTGCCGGACCAGTTGCCGGAAGAGTTTTCAAGCGTCGTGCACCGGTTTCTCGCGATGCAGCCAAAATGGGACGCTCCGGCCTGAGCAAGCCGACATCCTATGCCGCGGAACGGCTTTGTTGCAGTAGCTAGAACGCTGAAAAATCGGGCTTCTTCTTTTCCAGAAACGCCTCAACGCCGTGCTTAAACTCCGGGTAAAAGCGAAGTTTCTCGAAGGTTTGGCCTTCTAACTGCAACCCTACACTGAGCGGCGTCTCGTAGGTCGAATTAAGAACCCGTTTAAGCGCCAGCAGCGGTATCTGCGGGCGCGCCGCAAGATCGGTCACCCAACGGTCGATGGCCTGGTCAAGCGTTCCGTCAGCGACGACTTCGGTAACGATGCCCCATTCGAACGCTTCGCGAGCACTAATTCTTCGTCCGCGCATGATCATGTCCTTGGCGCGCGTCAACCCCGCGAGATGGGCGACGCGAACCGTCCCTCCACTTCCGGGAGTGACGCCAAGATTGATTTCGGGCAACGCCATCATTGTGTTTTCGGTCGCGAGGCGAAAATCGCAGGCCAGCGATAGCTCAAACGAAACGCCCATCGCCCATTTCTCGATAGCGGCAATCACCGGCTTTTTTGCGCGCTCCGGCGCTGCGACGTTCCAATGCAGATCGTGCATGCCGTCGCGTTCGACCTTCAAAAACCCGGCGATATCGCCGCCGGAACTGTACAACCCGTTGGCGCCGCGAATGACGATCACTCTGATGTCCGGATCATCGTCCATGGCGGCGATGATCGCGGCGATCTGCGAACGGGCCTGGAAACTGATCGTGTTCATGGGGGGACGGTCGAAAATCAGATAGCCGGCTTTCTTCGCCTTGTCCTTCTCCCAGCGCAGGCCGTCGAGATCATCCGGGTAAGCCATCATTTATCTCGCTCCGTCGAATTAGGTTCGTGGTTTTGGGTTTTGCGACTCTTTGCCGTCGCGAGAATCGCCTCTACAATGCTGGAATATCCGGTGCAGCGGCAAATATGTCCCGACAGCATGCCGCGTGTCTCCTGCTCGTCGACGTCCGCCCGCTCTTTCAGAAACTGCGTGGCGGATGCGAGGATACCGGGTGTGCAAAAGCCGCATTGCAGGGCATGATGTTTTCGGAAAGCCATCTGCAAATCGTTCAATTCACTGTCCTCGCCGGCAATGCCTTCGATCGTGATCACCGTCGCACCCTCGACTTGGGGCGCAAACATAAGACATGATCTGACCGCGCGCCCGTCGACCAGCACAGTGCACGCCCCGCAGATGCCGTGTTCGCAGCCAACGTGCGTCCCGTACTGCTTAAGGACATGGCGCAGCAGATCGGCGAGCTGCATGCGCGTCTCCGCCTCGGTCTGTACCGGTTTGCCGTTCAGCGTGAAGCGGATAAGGGTCTTAGCGCCTGCTTCTACCTCAAGCATCAGCACGCGCCTTTTCCATCGATGCCATCATGGCGTTGCGCGCCAGCGTCGTCGCCAGCGACCGGCGGTAGTCCGATGAGGCAAGGAGATCGCTCCTACATTCGAGCTGCTTGCTGAGGTGCTGCGCGATTTCTTCAACCGACCTCGTGCTGGTCCCAGTGGTTATCGGTATTTCGACGACTTGCGGGACTTCGCCGCATCCGCCAAATCCAAGCCGCATGCGGCCGGCGACTTCCTGGAATACGCAGGCGATTGCGACAATGGCGAAGTCACCTTCGCGTACGGCAAATTCGACGAAAGCGGTCCTCTGATCGGGCGAAGCCCCCGGCCAATAAAGGGCGGTGATTAGTTCGTCGCCGCCACGGCTTGTCACCAACGACGACCGAAAGAACTGCTTTGCCGCGACGCGCCGAACCCGCCGCGCCGAGCGCAATTCAATTTCACCACCGAGCGTCGCGAGAACAAGCGCAATCTCCGCGCTTGGATCGGCGTGAGCCACCGATCCGCCCAGCGTTCCGCGGTTGCGCGTCTGGTAGTGTCCAACGTGAGGAAGCGCTTGAGCGAGTAGCCCAGCCTCGCGGCGAACGATCGCGTCAGAGAGCGCGTCGGCCTGCCGTACCATGGCGCCGGTTACGAGGGTGTCACTGCTTTCGATTTTGCTCAGTGCGAAAATCCGATTGATATCCAGCAAGATTGACGGGGAAACGATCCGCATATTGAGCATCGCGCCAAGCGATTGACCGCCCGCCATCACGCGTACGTCGTCGCCGTACTTCGCCAACACCGAGAGCGCCTCCTCGAGTGAGTCAGCGCGCATATATTTGAACGCCGCGGGCTTCACATCCGGCCCCGGAATGCTTGCAACATGGCAAACAGGCGTCGCACGCGCTGGCGAAGGGAGCCGGCCGGCTTTTCTCCCCGAATATGCGCGCGCAGGCGATCGAAGAAGTCAGCGAGCACGACCTTGACCACGCCATCCAACATGCGCTGGCCAAAAGTTGCGACCCGGCCGCCGACATCGGCACCGTATTCGTAGGTTAACTGCGTGAGACCGGACTCCGTCTCTTCGAGCGTGACCATTGCTTCGCCCTGTCCGAAGCCGAGTTTGCTTTCTCCGCGCGCAGCGATTCTCAGCCGCTCGGGCGCCTTCCGATCGAAAATGCGTACCTGAGCTTCGTACAGCGCCCCGATCCCTGCGATGCTGACGCGAATTTGCGCACGGAAAGTCTCGGGACTGGTCTGCTCGATGCTTTCACAACCGGGGATGATGGCGCGAAGCTCCTCCGGATCGAGCAATGCGTCCCAAACGCGCTTGCGCGCAGACTCGATCACAACGGTTCCACGACCGCGCAGGGCGCCGCTCAATTCCTTGCGCGACTCCCCTGGGGGTGGAGTGTTCGGCCTCTGAAGAACCAAATCGGGAGCACCGCCGCGCAAGAGCTCCCACAATCGCCCCGGCAAAAACGGCGGCGTCAGGTCCAGTAAACCTGTCGCGTCACCGATCGCATTTGCCATGGCAACGGGCGCAATCATGGAGCAGCCGTCGCCGAGACCTTTGGCTCCCTGAATAGTGTTGGGACTAGGCGTCGCGTAATGGGCCACGCCGAGATCCGGCAATTCCGGAGCGGTCGGACACAGATAGTCCTGGAACGTTCCCGACAGCAATGTTCCGTCGGCGGCATAAATCACGCGCTCAAGCATGGCCGCGCCAAAGCCATGCGCGAAACCGCCCCGGAGCTGGCCTTCCACCACTGCCGGGTTGAGTAACGTTCCGGCATCGTGTGCGCTGACATATTTGTGCACGTGAACACGCCCGGTTTCTGCATCCACTTCGACGCTGGCGAGGTCGCATTGAAAACTGTAAGTCAGCGACGAGCGCATGCGATCTTGTTCGTCCGGGACGGTCATGGTGTCTGGCGAAAACTCGGCGAGTTCCGAAATCGATCCATCGACGCCGTCAGGCAAGTCGCCCGCGTCCCAGTGCAACTGCATGGCCAGCCTGCGGATCGGAACAGGTTCGTTGCTGGCGCCAGCAGCGGATGCCATCCCGTCCAGAAGTTGAACCGCTTCAGCCTCGACGCCGAACGTCTTGGCTGCTGCGGCTCGCAGTTTCCGGGCGGCCATTCGGGCGGCCACTGCGACTGCCGAAGCTACCACCGTCGAGAAACGGTTTGAGTAGTTCCCCGATGTGATCGACCAAGCGCCACCGAATGTATCGAGGTCGGTGATGACCTCCACATCTTCGGGTTTGACCCCAATCTCGTCGGCAACGATCTGTGCCACGACGGTGCGGTGCCCCTGCCCGTTTGGCAAACTATCAACATGAACGATGATCGCGCCAAGCGGATCCATTATGACGCGTGCTCGGCCGGCGGCACCGGATTTAGGTAGCTGCTTCGAGCGCTGTGCAGGCGTCAAGGCGAGATTGACGTAGGCCATGTTGGACGCCGAGGTTTCAACCGCCAGCGCCATGCCAATGCCGAAAATTCCTCCTTCGCGGCGTGCCCGCTCCTTTTGCGCGACCAGTTCCGTGTATCCTGCCCGCTCCAGCGCAAGTTCGATGCAGCGGCGATAATTGCCGCTTTCCAAAACCGATCCCGCTGGCGTTTCGTACGGAAACCTTTCGACGACGTTGCGAAGGCGCAGTTCGACCGGATTGATACCCAGCTCCCTCGCAGCGAGATCCATCATCCGCTCCAGCGGATAATAGAATTGCGGACCGCCGAAGCCACGATTAAGACCGCTCGGCACCTGGTTGGTAACGACGACCCTGTTCTCGACCGCAATGTGCCGCACCCGATATGGGCCGCTCAACGTCGAGTGCATGCGATAGAGCGAAGCAGGGTCGGGTGGCCGCAAATAAGCGCCGACGTTTTCCGTCTGCTTGAGCCGCAGCGCGAGCAAGTGCCCGGTTTCGTCGAAGGCGCCGTCGATGATGGTGGCGCGTCCGGTCGCCGCCGACGACGCTGCCAGGTGCTCTATCCGGTCTTCGATCCATTTAACCGGCCGTCCTACTTTCCGCGCGGCCAGACCGATCAAGACGATATAAGGATAGACCCCGTGCTTGATGCCAAAACTTCCACCGCTCGAAGGCGACGAAATCAGCCGCAACTGCTGTCCGCGCACGCGCAGCGCGTCACAGACCAGCGGGTGCATGGCGTAAGGGCCCTGAAAGTTCGACCATACGTTATAACGCCCGTTGCCCGCGTCGAAGTCGGCGATGACGCCATAAGTTTCAATCGGCGTGGAATTGACCCGCGGATAGTCGACCGTGCAGGAGACAACCTTCGCCGCTTTGATAAACTCGCCGTCGGGGTCGCCGTAACGGAACGTCCGCTCGTGCACGACATTGCTGCCATACTCTTCGTGCAGGATCGTCGATTCCGGGGCAAGCGCATCCGCGATGGTCACGACCGCGGGCTTGGGAACGTAAGACACTTCCATTAAGTCGACGGCATCTTCGGCAATATAGCGGTTTTCGGCAATAACGACGGCAATCGGCTCGCCAAAATAGCGAGCACGGCCGACGGCACACGGATAGTAGCGCAGCTTGCGACTGACCATGTTGCCGATCGGATTGGACATGGCGGCTACATCGTCAGGCGTGAGGACACCGATAACGCCCGGCAGCGCCAGCGCCGCCGCGACGTCGATCGAGCGAATGTCAGCGCAGCCGTGCTGGCTGCGCAGGATCGCGGCATGGCAAAGACCTGCCGCAGGCTCCAGGTCGTCCATGAAACGAGCGCGGCCGGTGAGCAGCGCCGCGTCCTCGAAACGCTCAAGGCTCTTGCCGACCCATCTTTCCGACCCGGCCATCAACTCGTTCCGGTCAGTTGTCCGTTGCCGATGTGAGCTTGCCGAACCGCAGCTTCGCAGTTGACCCGTTCCGACGAACCGGTCACCGGCATGGAGCGGTTCACCAGAACGGTCACGCAATCGACCGATTGAAACACAACGTCAATGTCATGCTCGACCAATACCATAGGACGGCCCGGTGCCTCCGTTCGGGGGTCAACGCCAGTCCTTTCGCACGCATAATTGACTCCGAGACAAGCTCTCAATTATAAATGTCCGGACAAAGTAACAAAGTGGAGGAAACATGAGCGAGGGCGGCAAGCGACGCATCCCCACGCCGACTGGGCGCTACTACGAAGACTTCGTCGTTGGCGACATTTACGAGCACCGGCCCGGCCGCACCATCACCGAGAGCGACAACATCAATTTCTCGCTCATGACCATGAACCAGCATCCAATGCATTGCGATGCAAATTTCGCCGCCAAGAGCGAGTTCAAGCTACCGCTCGTCAATAGCGCGCTGACGTTAGCAGTCGTCGTCGGCATGACCGTCAACGACGTGAGTCTCAAAGCCATCGCCAATCTCGGCTGGAGGAATATCGACCTGACGGGACCGGTGTTTCCCGGCGACACCCTCTACGCAGAATCGGAAGTTCTGGAGAAACGCGAGTCGAAATCCCGTCCGACGCAGGGGATCGTGACGGTGGAAACGCGCGCCTGCAAACAGGACGGCAAACCGGTGATGAATTTCGTGCGCACTGCGCTGCTTCCAAAGCGCGGTCACGGCGTAGGCGACTAAAGAAAAAAGCTCCCGGAGAACGCGACGGGGACATGGGAGGAATGATTGGACGCAAGACGATCCGTGAATGCCGGCGCACGGCTGGACCGTTTACCGATCTCCCGGCTCCATTGGCGCATTTTCGGGCTGATCACTGCCGGTGCGACGCTTGACGCTTTTGACATTTATTTGGCGGGTGGCGTCGTCGCCGCCATGCTGAAGGAAGGTTTTGCAACGACCCAGCAGAGTGCGATTTTCATCTCCACGACTTTCTTCGGCATGCTAATCGGCGCTGGCTTCGCCGGTTATCTGGGCGATTGGATGGGCCGCCGCTATTCCTACCAATTCAATCTCGCACTGTTCGGCATCGCCTCGCTTGCGGCTTGTTTTGCGCCCAATATCACCGTCCTCACCGCGCTGCGTTTCATCATGGGCATCGGGATGGGCGCGGAGCTGGTCGTGGCGGCGGGCACTCTGTGCGAATTCGTTCCTCCGGCGTATCGTGGGCGTTGGATCTCCATGCTCGGCATCGTAACCAATGCCGGCCTGCTACTGGCCTCCACCATCGGCTTTATCGTCATTCCCAATTTTGGCTGGCGCTACATGTTCGCCATCGTTGGCGTCGGCGCGCTGATCGTTTGGTTTTTACGCAAGAAGATGCCGGAAAGTCCGCGATGGCTCGAAGCGGTCGGCCGACTCGACGAAGCTGAGGCGACGCTGCGCGCCTTCGAGGAAGAAGTCGCCCAAGGCCGCGAGCTGCCGGCACCGACGGTCGTTCGCAGACGTCCTATGGTCGAAGCGCCCTTCTCCGCCATGTTTCGCTCGGGCATGATCGGACGCACCATCACGGCGGCGCTGACGGTCATGGCTGTCAACGTCTCCGTTTACGGATTCGTCGCGTGGCTGCCGACATTCATGCTCAAGCAGGGTATGACCATCGTGCAGTCGCTTGGCTTCACGACCCTCATGTCGTTCGGAAGTGTCGCTGGCGCGCTCGTTGGCATGGCGGTCGGCGACAGGCTCTCGCGCCAGAAATCGCTACTCGCGACTTGTGTGGCCATCGCCGCTCTCGGTCTCCTCTATCCGATGTTGCGCGAGCCGACCGAGGTCGCGATCGCTGGCTTTGCGCTGGTGACCTCCATCTATACCCTCGTCACGCTTGGGCTTTACGCTTACGTGCCGGAATTATTCCCCACCGAATATCGGTTGCGCGGCACCGGCGTCGCTGGCGTCTGCGGCCGCGCAGCCTCCATTACCACGCCTTATCTAACGGTTTATCTGTTCGAGAACTTCGGCCTGCGAGGGGTTCTGTGGATGGTCATTTTCATGCTTGCGGCGCTGAGTGCAGCGATCCTGACACTACGCGTCGAGACCGCGAAAATCTCGCTCGACGACACTAATGCCTTCGCCGGCGCCGATGAGGCGACTGCCGTCGCTCACGATCAGGGAATCTAAGGAGGATACGCCATGAATGTCGTCGACAAATCGATCCATACCGATCAGCGCAACGCCATTTCCGATCAGCTCGCGGCCTTTGCGCTTAACCTTAGCTTCGACGCGATCCCGGAAAAAGTGCGGGAACGGTCGAAGTACCTCGTGCTCGACGCCATCGGCATCGCCTACGCGTCGCAGGGGTTTGCCTTCGCCGACGCAACAATGACGGCGATGACCAGCCTGGGAGCCGGCGATTCGCCGGTGATCGGCTATGGACGTAAACTTTCCCCGCGCGACGCCGCGCTCGTCAACGGCGTTCTGGCGCACGGACTTGACTACGATGACACGCATTCGCCCGGCGTCATCCACGGCACGGTTTCGAGCCTGCCTCTGGCATTGGCGCTCGGCGATCAGTTGAAAGTCTCGGGCCGTGATTTTCTCACAGCCTACGTTGCGGCGATGGAAGTCTCGACCCGGCTCGCCTCGGTCGCAAAGGGCGGTTTCCATCAGATCGGCTTTCATCCGACCGGCCTCATCGGCATTTTTGGCTGCACGCTTGCGGCTTCGCGGCTTCTTCGTTTGAGCCGTGACCAAGCCGCGATGGCGCAAGGCATAGCCCTGTCGATGGCAGCCGGCAGCCTCGAATTCCTGAACGATGGCGCCTGGACGAAACGCATGCATCCCGGATGGGCGGCCTCAAGCGCGATCACGGCGGCGACGCTGGCCAAGCACGGCTTCATAGGGCCCCGCGCGGCGTATGAAGGGCGGTTTGGCTTGTTCGCCTCCTATCTCGGGCCGCAGATGGCGGGCGCTGACGTCAGCCTTGCGACCAATGGTCTCGGCAAATCATGGCAGATTGACGAAGTCGCGATAAAGCCAATTCCTGCCTGCCACTTCGCGCACGCCTCCGCCGACGCCGCGGTCGCGCTCAGTAAGTCGGTCAATCCTGCCGACATCCGCTCCGTCGACGTTCTGGTACCGGCCGAAGTCATCAAGACAGTTTGCGAGCCGGTCGAGAACAAGCGGACGCCCGCCAACAGTTACGATGCGCAATTTTCCATTCCCTATATCGTTGCGACGGGATTGCTGCGCGGACGCTTCACGCTCGACGAACTCGAAGACGAGGCGATCGGTGACCGCGAGGTCCTGGCATTGGCGCGCCGGGTCAATTACGCCGCCGATCCGGCCTCAACGTTCCCGAAGCATTACACCGGCGAGGTGATCGTTACTCTGAACGACGGCCGGCAAATGCGCCACCGCGAGGGCGTCAATCGGGGCTGTGCCGACCGGCCGCTGTCGAATAGCGAAATCGAAGCGAAATACTTCGACAACGCTTGCCGCCTTCTAACGCGCGAAATCGCAGAAAACGTGCGCAATACCGTCGTTGGAATCGATCGCGGGTCGGCGCCGGCGCTCGCCGACGTGTTGGCGCAGTCCGCGAAGTGAGGAGAGCGCGATGGATATCGCAGTAACCGCGGAGCGGCTCAGCGAAGAGAATATGATTCTCGACGCCGTCGAAAAGTTTCTCGAGACGGATGTGAAGCCCTATGCGCACGACTTCGAGGCGCGCGACGAATATCCAACGGAGATCGTCGAAAAGATGAAGGCTATGGGCCTGTTCGGCTGCCTGATTGAGCCCGAATATGGGGGGCTGGGGTTATCCTCGTCGACTTACGCCAAGATTATCGAGCGCATATCGGCTGTCTGGATGTCGGTTGCGGGTGTGCTCAACTCACACATTATTATGGCGAGCGCGGTGCAGCGGAACGGCACCGCAGAACAGAAGGAGCACTACCTTCCGCTCTTCGCCACGGCAGAATTGCGGGGCGGCATTGCACTGACGGAGCCCGATTGCGGCACCGACCTGCAGGCGATCCGCACCGTCGCAAAACGCGACGGCGACGACTATGTCGTCAACGGCGCCAAGACCTGGATCACCAATTCCTACTACGGCAATTGTCTCGCACTCTTGGTGAAGACCGACCCTACTGCCCAGCCGCGCCACAAAGGGATGAGCCTGCTCATCGCGGAAAAAGGCGAAGGCTTCAATGTCGCGCGCAAATTGCCGAAGCTCGGCTATCGGGGAATCGACACCTGCGAAATCTTCTTCGAAAACTACCGCGTGCCCATCGATCGCTTGATCGGCGGAGTCGAGGGCCAGGGTCTCAAGCAAATCTTGAACGGTTTGGAGCTAGGCCGCATTAACGTGGCGGCGCGCGGCGTCGGCTTGGCGGACGCGGCGCTACGCGAGTCGGTCGCGTATGCGCAAACCAGAAAGACTTTTGGCAAACCGATCTGCGAACACCAAGCAATCCAGTTGAAACTTGCGGAAATGGCGACTCGCGTCGAGGCGGCACGCCTCCTCACCTATCGCGCCGCGGAGGCGTTCGATCGCCGGGAACGCTGCGACATGGAGGCTGGCATGGCTAAATATTTTGCGACAGAGGCCGCGCTAGAAAATGCGACCGAGGCGATGCGTATCCATGGCGCCTATGGGTATTCCAAAGAGTTCAACATAGAGCGGCTTTATCGCGACGCCCCGCTTTTGGTCATTGGCGAAGGCACCAACGAATTGCAGCGCATCATCATCGCTCGCCAGCTCGTGGCGAGGAATCCGGTATGAGTGAACATCTGCCGCTCTCCGGCATACGTATTCTGGCCGTCGAACAATACGGCGCCGGACCGTTCGGCACTCAGCATCTCGCCGATCTCGGCGCGGAAGTCATCAAGATCGAGAACCCGCGCGAAGGCGGCGACATCGGTCGGCAGATCGGTCCGCATTTCTTCAGCGAGAACGACAGTCTGTTTTACGAGGCGTTTAATCGCAACAAAAAGTCGATCGCGCTCGACCTCAAGCAGGCGGAAGGTAAAAAAGTCTTTCTCGATCTGGTAAAGACGGCCGACGCCACACTCGACAACCTGCGCGGCGACTTGGCGGTTAAGCTAGGTCTTGATTACGCCAGCTTGTCTGCGGTCAACCCGAAGATCGTATGCGTGCATCTGTCGGCGTACGGACGCACCGGCTCCCGCGCGTCGTGGCCCGGCTATGATTATTTGATGCAGGCAGAGGCCGGCTATCTTTCGCTGACAGGCGAGCCCGAGGGACCGCCCTCGCGCGCCGGCTTGTCGGTAGTCGACCTCTCGACAGGCACGACCGCGGCCATGGCGCTGCTCGCCGGCATAATCGATGCGATGAAAACCGGCAACGGCCGCGATCTCGACGTCAGCCTCTACGACACCGCGCTGCATCAGGTAATGTATCTCGGTACCTGGTATCTCAACGGTGGTCACGTTACTCGCCGCGAGCCGCGATCAAGCCATCCGTCACTGACGCCAAGCCAGCTCTACAAGACCAAAGACGGCTGGATTTTCATCATGTGCCAGAAGGAAAAATTCTGGCGCGTTCTTTGCGAGGCGCTCGGACGCCCCGAATGGATCGCCGATCCGAATTTCGCGACCTTCGCCGCACGACTGAAGAACCGACCGCGGGTCACTGCCGCGCTCGACGAGGCATTCTCGGCGAAGACGACGGACGAATGGATGAAGGAAATCGCCGGCCGCGTACCAGCCGCGCCGGTCTACGACGTCGCGCAGGCGCTTGACAACGATTTCGCCCGCGAACAAGGACGCATCGTTGAATTTCATCACCCTGTCCATGGGGCGATCAAAGGCATCGCCTCGCCTGTGCGCGTGGCGGGCGCGGCGCTGCCCACCACGGCTGCGCCGACGCTGGGGCGGGATACCGACGGGCTTCTAGCCGAAATCGGGTATTCGGCTGACCAACTCGCAGAGCTTCGTAAGGCCGGAGCCATCGGCTGAACGGCAAGGAAAAGAGACCGAATGTCGGCCCCGCCGCAACCACGCTACCGACAGGTCGCGCAAACTCTGATCAACGAGATCCAGGCCGGCCATTACCCGGTCGGCGACCTCATGCCGACCGAGATGGAGCTATGCGAACAATTCGGCGCAAGCCGTTTCACGGTGCGTCAGGCGATCAAGCAGCTCGTCGAACTCGGTCTTGTCAACCGGCAGGCTGGCGTCGGCACGAAAGTCCTTGGGCGCGAGCCGAAATCAAACTACCGGCAAGTGATGCAGGGCATTTCCGATCTCCGCCAATATACCGCCGATACCGAGCTCGAAATACACGATCAGCGGATGGTGACGGTGCACGGAGATTTGTCAGCGATGCTGGAGGCGTCTGAAGGCGAAAACTGGCTTCGCATCGAGGGCATTCGCCGGCTCGGCGATCGCAAGGCGCCGCCGATCTGCCTCACTGAAATTTACATCCATCCGGCTTTTCGAGCGGTGCGTAACCTCGGAGGCCGGTCAACCGCGCCGATTTACGTCAGGATTGAGGAACAATTCGGCGAACGGGTAATGGAAATACAGCAGCAGATCAGCGCTTCAGCACTCACCAAAAAGGTCGCCGGCCTGCTCGACGCAAAACCTGGCGCGCCGGCACTTCTCGTCAACCGCTCATACCGCAACCAGCGCGGGGAATTGATTGAAGTCGCGCTCTCGACGCATCCGGCTGACCGCTTCAGCTATTCGCAAACCTTCCTCCGCGACTGGCGCAGTACCACAGAAGAAAACCGCAATGGTGGCTGAACGCAGTTTCCTGTTCGTGCCGGGCGACCGGCCGGAAAGGTTTGGGAAGGCGCTTTCATCGGGGGCCGATCGCGCCATCATCGATCTTGAAGACGCAGTTGCACCAGATCTCAAAGTTGTGACGCGCGAAAATCTCTTGCGGTGGCTAGAGAGTACCGACGCGCGCGATATCCTGGTGCGCGTCAATGCAGTCGGGACACCTTGGCACGAGGACGACATCCGCGCACTTGCGCCAATGCCGCGTATCGTCGGACTGATGCTGCCGAAGGCCGAGGACGCGGACGCCGTCGCCGCGACGCGGGCGAAAATACCGGCGGATGTGCGGCTGTTTGGGTTAATCGAGACGGTGAAAGGCTTCACCGGATTACGCGCAGTGGCGCACGCCAAAGGCTTGACCCGGCTCGCTTTCGGATCGGTCGATTTTTGCCTGGAGACCGGCATCGAAGGTTTGGGAGCCGAACTCGATTTTGTCCGCACTCAACTCACCGTCGAAAGCTGTCTTGCCGGCCTGCCCTCACCGATTGAGGGCGTGACCATCGACATCAAGTCGCCGGAAGTCCTGGAAGCCGACATCATTCGCGCGAAGAAGCTCGGCTTCGGCGGCAAGCTCTGCATTCACCCCGCGCAAATCGCCGCGGTCAATCGCGGCTTTTCGCCAAGCGCCGCGCAGATCGATTGGGCGCATCGGGTCGTTGCTGCCGCACGATCCGGCGGGGGTGCAGTGACGGTCGACGGTAAGCTCGTCGACCGTCCCGTAGTCCTTCAGGCTGAGAAGATTCTCGCTTCTGCTAGCGTTTAGGGAGTGAAAGCGGCTTCAGCTTCTTTTGGCGGCTGCGACCAGCGCGCGCCGCAACCGATCGCGCACGGTATCCGCTTCCCCCGGTCTCCAGTCCCGCAACCCTTTGCCCGTTTTCATCCCCAGGTCACCCTTTTCCACTAAGGCTTGCAAATAAGGGTGCGTGGTCGGCGTTACGTCGAGCGCCGGGATCAGCGTGTCATGGATGTTCTTTGTCAAATCGAGTCCCACGAGATCGGACTGCTCCATTGGGCCGAGCACGCCGAGCCGCGAGCCAAAGCCTTTCTTCACCACATCGTCGATCGTCTCCGCGTCGCAGACGCCTGACGCGACCAGCGCGATCGCCTCGCGCTTCATCGCGTGCTGGAGGCGATTGCCGATAAAGCCGGGAATGTCGCGGTGCACCAGCACAGGATGACGGCCGGCGGCGCGCAGCAAAGTCGCCAAGCGGTCCGCGGCGGGACGATTCTCCGGCCCCATCAGGACGATCTCGACGAGCGGCACCAGATGCGGTGGATTCCAGAAATGCGAACCGACGATGCGGTTCCGCGTCTTAAGACCATCGGCAATTCGCGTGATCGGAAGCGCGGACGTATTGCTGGCGAGAATGGCGTCTGCCGGCGCAACTCGCTCGAGTTCGGCGAAAATCTGCCGCTTGAGTGGCAATTGCTCGAGCGCCGCTTCGATGACAACGCCGGCATCTTTTGCCGCCCATTCGATCGATTCGCCAGCGGTGACGCGATCGGCCACAGACCGGTCCTCGCCAAGCAGATCGCAAATGTCGCGGAGGCGCTGCGGCAGTGTCTCACGTGCCGCCGCCAGCGGGTCCTGCACCCGTACGTCGTGTCCGGCCGCCGCGAATAGATAGGCAATGCCGTGGCCCATGAGGCCGGCGCCGATCACTGCAATGCGCGGCTTTTCCATGGGAGCTAGCCGGCGGTGAAGCCGCCGTCCACATACATGACTTGGCCGGTGCAGAAATCGGAAGCCGGCGAAAGCAGATAAATCGCCATACCGACCAGATCCTCCGCTTCGCCAAGCCGCCCAAGCGGAATCCGGGAGAGCGTCCGCGTGCGCGTCGCTTTGCCGACGTCGCTATCCTCCCACATCCATTCGGTGAGTTTCGAGCGGAACGTCGTCGGAGCGATGGCATTGACCGTGGTCCCGTATTTTGCCCATTCGGTCGCAAGCACGCGCGTCAAAGAGTCGGTAGCGCCTTTGGAGCTGCAATAGGCTGTGTAGCCGGAGAAATTGCCGTGCCGGCCGCGGGTCGACGACATCAGCACGACCTTGCCTTTGATGCCTTCCTTGATCCAATAGCTGCCGACGGCTTTCGCCATTAGCCACGGCCCGCGGACGTTGGCGTCCATAACCCTCTGCCATTCTTCATAGGACTGATTCTCGATGAAGCCGGCTTTGTTGCTACCGGACGCGACCACCAGCCGATCGACTCGGCCGTAAGTGTCGAGGGCCGCCTTCAAAATCGCTTCGGCATCCTCAAGCGTATCCGGCCGCCGCACAACGCTCGCGACTTTGCCGCCAGCCTCTCCAACATCTTCAACCACCGCCTTTAGCTCTTCGGTCGACCCGGATGCGAGCAGGAGCTTCGCGCCGAGCGCACCGAGTGCTACTGCGCAAGCGTGACCAAAGGAACCGGACGCGCCGGTAATGATCACGACTTTGTCCCGCAGATCGAATAGCGACAGCGGATTGCGCAGTCTCTCGCTAATCATAAAGTGCGCCTCATTGACCGGTTTCGATGCGGAAACTTTGTTCCGGATCGAGAATGGCGACCACGCGTACGCCGCACCCCTCACCCTGCGGCCAGCGCCAAGGAAACGCCATGAACGTGCAGCGCTTTCCGGTGATCGCGTCGAGATCGCCGTTGATGTTCTCAATGCCCGGAATTCCGCCCTTGCACATCATGATTTTGTGAGCGGGCTCCCAATGCGGAAAATCCTTCATCGCGTCGCGGCCGGTTTCGCGCCGATATTCTTCAAGCAGGTACGGGTGTGACGGCCCCGGGCCGTGGTCGATGAGCTTGGTGCCAAGCGGATGATCGAGCGCCTGGACGTCGACCCCGACCATCTTCACCTGCTTTTCCACCAGCCACTCTGCTGCTTCCTTATAGAGACCCGGCGAATAGGCATAATATTCATCCGTATCGGCGAGCTTGTGATGGGTGCCGGTATTGATCATCACAATATCGTTCTTGCGGATTTTCGGCGTCGCTTTTTCCAGATCGTCGGCCGTGATCACACCCCATTTTCCCTTGGGGATAGAAACGGCTACGCCGGTGCCGAAAAAGCGCCATAACGGATATCCGGTCATGGATGGCGTGTTCTCGGTCACGTGCAGCGGGGCATCCATGTGGGTGCCGCGATGCATAATGCCTTCGAACTCAGTGACGTAAACGCCGTTGAGCGCGTGAAATTGCAAAGTGAGAACATTGATGCCGGGCGCCGACGGCCACTGTGGAATGCCGTGTCCCCAACGTGCACTGAGATTGTAGAACTTGAGGCCGTTGGTGCTATTTTTTTTCGCCATTGAACTTGGTCCCCGCTCACGGCCGCTTCAGGCAGCATTACCCGATTCAAGGCGGTAACCGCCCGATGGATCGAGAATGGCGGTGAAGCGGACGAGGCAGGCGTCCCCTTCCGGCCAATTCCATGGATAAGCCTGGAAGGTGCAACGTTTGCCAAGAAGCGCGTCGATTTCGCCTCCGACATTCTCAATCGTCGGTATGCCGGCGCTCAGCAATGTCCGATGCGCCGGATTCCATTCCGGGAAATCCGCCTTCGGATCGCGACCGGTCGCTGCTTGATACGCCTTCGGCAAGCGCCGCATCTGCGGACCGTTGCGCTGCAGCCCCAGCGAAGTCGCCAGCGGATGATCGACTTGCGGCGTGTCGATCGCCAAGAGCTTGATGCGTTTGTCGATGAGCCACTCCGCCGCTTCCTTCGATAGTCCGGGGGCATTGCCGAAATAGTCGATGCTGTCGCTGTAGCGACGATGCCAACCGGTTGCGATAACAACGATGTCCTCATCCTCAATCGATGGCTTCGCGTTTTCCAGATCGGCGACCGTCACCTGTTCCCATTGCCCTTTTTGAACCGAAAGAACTACCCCTGAACCAAAGAACCGATCGAGCGCGATATCGCCGACGCCCGCCCCGCGCTGAATAAGGTGGAGCGGGGAATTAACGTGGGTTCCGCTGTGCATCACCATGCGGATTCGCGTGGCCATCACGCCGTTTTTGGCATGAGTGCTCGAGCGATGAAGTTTTACGTCTTCAAAGCCGGGCAGCGTCGGCGTATCGTAACCCCACTCGTGACTGAGCTCATAAAACACGAGCCCGGTTGCAGGCTCTATCACGCCAGACATAACAGTCCCTTTTTGCGTTCGCTATTTCGGCGCCGCACGCCGTGCGAATAGGTCAATCTGTCGGTCCCCTGAACACCCAGCCAATTCATAGTCGGTGCCGCCGCATACACCAATGGTATGCCCCGCCAATAAGGACACACGAAGTTTGTGAGATTACGCTGATAACGCCGCGCGCACCCTCGACTTGAAAGCCTCGATCGTTCGCGAGGGCCGGTTGGTGCGCAGATACGCAAGACCCGCCTCGGCCTCCCAAAAAGTGCCTTCGTGCGGAATCGTGACGAGACCGAAACGCGCCGCATAGTCGACCATGACGGTCGAGAACAGTCCGAGAAAATCACTTCCCTCCAACACGCGCAGCATGCCGATCGCACTTGCCTCGATGGCAATTTGCGGCGGCTCATGGCCATTAGCGACCAGATAGGAACCGATACGGCCGGTACCGACACTGTCATTGGCAAGCACGACCCACGGAAAGCGGGCCAAATCTTCTGCTTTCACGGTTCCCTTATCGGCGAGCGGGTGTTTAGCACGTGCAACCAGCGCGTGGCGGACACCGACCAGCGGCTCTTTGACCAATTCCGGCTGCGAGGGGAAGGAAAGCGTCACGCACGCAAGATCAATTTCACCCCCCATCAGCGCCGGCACGATACTGTCAATGGCGCCTTCGGTGACGCGAACTTTCACCTTGGGAAATTGCCGATAAAACGCGGTAAGAACATCTGGCAGAATCACCGTCACCCACATCGGCCCGGCGGCAATGCGCAGCGTGCCGGTCAGACCTTGTTCGAGCGCACTGATCTCGGACATCGCATGGCGATATTCGAGCTCCATTAGCTTGACCCGCCGTGCCAGCACCTCTCCCGGCTTGGTCAGTACAACGCCGGTTGGCAACCGTTCGAACAAGGGCACGCCAATCGTCTTTTCCAATTGTCGAATACTGCGCGTCAGTGCCGGCTGACTGATATTGAGCGCGTCGGCTGCAGCCGTAATATTGCGCTTTTCGACCACCCCGAGGAAATGCCGCAACAGCCGAGAATGCATGGACCGACTACTTTTCGGGCGCGAAAGATGGCCAAAATCGATCCCACCATAACGCCAAGGTATGGATAAGCCAATGGCGCGCTACTCCGCCACGGCATCGGCCCAGTACCGGTCGAGCGGTTTCGGCGCGCGGCGTCCCACCCCGCACCAGACGTCGCGCAAGCGGAACGAGCTGCCAACCGAACCGGTCGGCGACGTAGTCCCATATCCCCTTCGCGCTTTCAGCATGACGGCAATCGCCACGACGCCGAGGATAATCAGGTAGACGCTGGCGAAATCGGCCAGGAATTCGCGGAGCACAAAATAGATAACGGTGCCCAGAATCGGGCCTTCGACGCGGCCGATGCCGCCAATGACGGTGATGAAAATCATATTCACCGTCCAATCGTTGATGCTGAAAGCCGAAAAAGGCGTAATGCTCAGCTTTTGCAAAAAGATCATTGAACCGACCATGGCAGTAGCGGCAACTGCCACGACGAACACGACTGTGCGAGCGCGATTAACGTCGATGCCGTTGGATTTCGCCGCAGTCTCGTTGTCGCGGATCGCCTGCAACGCCAAGCCATGCGCGTGCGCAATAGAATGACGATGACACCGATCACCGCGACCGCGAGCGCGAGAAATATCCAGTAGATGACCGACTCGCGCGTGCTGCGCGACTTGGCGATCGAGAGGACAACCGTCGCAGGGAGACTGATGCCGGACCCACCGCCGACCGCCGGCACGAGTTGGAAGATTTGCAGGAAGACTTCGGCCACCACCCATGAGCCGATGGTGAAATAAGCGCCGCGTAGCTTCAGCAGGAGTACAACGATCGGGATAGAGACCAGCCCGCCGACTGCGCCCGAAAGCGGCAGCCCCCACAACGGATTGAGGCCGGCCCAAAGCGCGCAGAGATAGAGCGCATAGCCGCCAAGCCCGACGAAGGCCTGTTGCCCGACCGACACCAGTCCGGCGTAGCCGGCAAGCAAGTTCCGGAAGCTTGCCAATGCGACGAACGAATAGATTTCGGTCAGGAGCCGCATGGTCTGCCGATCTCCCCAAAAAGGAATTGCGATCAGAGTGATGACCAGCAGCGTCCAAAACGCGACCCCCACGTGACTCGCAGCGGTGGAATGAACGACCTTTGCACGCGGCAGATGCCGGTCCGCGAGGCTCGCCATAGCGACACCTTGGGAAACAAGCCTTGCGGCCTCAGGAACAACACCACCAGGAAAACGACGTGTCCTGCCGTGAATGGCAGGCCGACATTGATCTGGCCACCGACAGCCTGGGCGAGTCCGAGGAGAATTCCGCCCGCCAGTGTCCCCACAAGCTGCCCAAACCGCCCATAATGACAGCCTCGAAACCGAAGATGAGAAGCCGCGGCCCATAAAAGGGATCGGCCATACCTAAATCGTATAGCCGGTTTGCTTTCCTCATTTTGGCGTAGCATGACGCATGAGCTTATGACGTCCTGCGAATGGCATTGGACGCCGCAGAAGAGATAATGAGACTGCGCTTATGAATGTCCCAAAGGTTCAAAAGGTTACTCGAGCTGACATGACCGGCGCCGAGCTACTCGTTGACGCCGTAGCTGCAGAAGGCGTCGACACTATCTTTGGTCTGCCAGGCCTGCAGCTCGATCACATTTTTGACGCGCTTTATTCGCGGCAGGACACGATCCGCGTCATCCATACCCGCCACGAACAGGCCACGGCCTACATGGCGTTCGGCTATGCGCAGGCTACGGGCCGCGTCGGTACTTGCCTTGTCGTCCCCGGACCCGGCGTACTCAACGCGACAGCAGCGCTGTCGACTGCCTATAAATGTAACGCGCCCGTGCTTTGCATCACTGGGCAGATTCCTTCTGCGCACATGGGAGGCGGCCTCGGCTTCCTCCATGAGATTCCCGATCAGGCACGCGCGCTTGCTTCCGTGACGAAGTGGCAGGGGCTGATTGAAAACGCCGCGGAGATACCGGCACTGGTGCGGGAAGCGTTTCATCAGCTCAACGCCGGCCGGCGCCGGCCCGTAGTTCTTGAAATTCCGCCTGACATCGCGGCTAAACGAATCGCCGCACCGTCCGCCCGGACGCCGGCTCCTCTTTCAGCTTCGCCCGTGCCCGACCCGGAAGCCATTTCGCGCGCCGCCAAACTCCTCAGCGAGGCGCACAATCCCGCGATCTTCGTCGGCAGCGGTGCTTTCGGTGCAGAAGCAGAGTTGCGCGGCCTCGCCGAGATACTGCAAGCGCCGGTGATCCTGAGCGAGCACGGAATGGGCGCGCTCGACATTCGCCATCCACTCGCGCAAACGTTACAGGTCGGAAACGATTTATGGCCCGATATCGATGTTGCGTTGGCCGTCGGCACGCGCTTTTTTCATCCAATCGTTCATTGGGGTCGCGACGACGACGTGCGGCTGATCCGGATTGATATCGATCCGGCGCAATCAATCGCGGCGTGGCCACCGGATGTGAGTATCACAGCCCATGCCGCTAAAGCGCTCGCAGCATTGGTCGATCGCCTCGGCGCCATAGGCACGCGTCGGCCTAATCGGCAACACGAATTCGCGCGAATGAAAGCAGAGAAAGAGCAGGCACTCGGGGAAATTCTTGCTCCGCAGCGCGCCTATACCAAGGTTATTCGCGATGCGCTTCCCGAGGATGGCGTTGTTTGCTTCGATGTGACGCAACTTCATTTTTATTCATGGTGGGGCTATCCGGTGTACCGGCCACGGACTGTGATCCAGCCCGGTTACCAGGGCACGCTAGGCTACGGCTATCCGACGGCGCTCGGCGCCAAGGTGGGAGTACCGGATCGTCCGGTGATTTATGTCGGAGGCGACGGCGGCTTCATGTTCAACTGCCAAGAGCTTTCGACCGCTATGCGCTTCAACATCGGAGTTGTGGCTATCGTGTTTAACGATGGCGCTTATGGGAACGTGCGCCGGATACAGCAGGAAATGTTCGGTGGACGCCTGATCTCGTCGGATCTGCATAATCCCGACTTCGAGAAATTCGTCGGCAGCTTCGGGATGAATTATTGGCGATGCGATAGCCCGGAAACGCTCGCGCCAGTTCTTGATGCCGCGCTCGCCACTGGTCGGCCGGGTTTCATTGAAGTGAAGATCGACCGCTTTCCGAATCCGTTCCCGCATATGTTCTTCCGTAAGGTCCGCGGCTGAATGCTTTCGTCGCCGCATCGCGATCCGCAAGCAATCAGCGCGGCGCTGGCGCAACTCCGGGCAAAGTTTGGCGAGCGGCTGACCGAGGCTGAATCCGTCCGAATTCAGCACGGCAACCAGCTTTCTGAGGTGCCAAACCAGCCTCCGGACGCGGTGGTATTTCCGGAAACGACGGACGATGTGGCCGAAGCTGTTCGCGTGTGCGCGGCTCATCGCGTCGCGATTATTCCATTTGGCGTCGGCTCCTCGTTCGAAGGCCACGTCAACGCCCCGTTTGGCGGCGTATCAATCGATACGTCGCACATGAAGCGAATCCTCGCGGTGCACGCAGATGACCTCGATTGCGTCATTGAGGCCGGCGTAACGCGTACCGAGCTCAACCGTCATCTGCGCGACACCGGCCTATTTTTCCCGATCGACCCGGGTGCAGACGCTTCGCTCGGCGGCATGGTCGCCACGCGCGCCTCCGGCACCAACGCGGTGCGCTACGGCACAATGAAAGACAACGTACTCGCGCTGACTATTGTATTGCCGGACGGACGCGTCGCCCGAACCGGCTCGCGGGCGCGCAAATCGTCGGCGGGTTACGACCTGACGCGGCTGATCGTCGGATCCGAGGGCACGCTCGCCGTCATCACCGAAATCACGCTGCGACTTGCCGGCATTCCGGAAGAGATCAGCGGGGGCGTGTGTCCGTTTCCTTCAATCGAAGCGGCGTGCGAAGCGGTGATCACGACGATTCAGGCCGGAATTCCGGTAGCGCGCATCGAGTTGATGGACGAACTTCATGTTCACGCCTGCAACGTTCATTCGAAGCTCGACCTGCCCGAAATGCCGCTGCTGTTTCTGGAATTTCACGGATCGGCTGCCGGCGTCGCCGAACAATCGGTTCGCTTTAACGAGATTGCCGCTGAGGCCGGCGGCGGCCCCTTCACTTGGGCGACAAAGCCCGAGGAGCGCAGCCGGCTGTGGCATGCACGCCATAACGCCTATTGGGCGAGCCGCGCGCTGCGGCCGACCGCCAAAGGCATTTCTACGGACGTGTGCGTGCCGATTTCGCAGCTCGCGCTCTGCGTCGCTGAGACGAAAGCGGATATAGCCGCAAGCGGGCTCGTGGCGCCGATCGTCGGCCATGTTGGCGACGGCAATTTTCACGTCATGCCGCTGGTCGACTTCAACGATCCGGCCGAGGTGAAGCGTGGTTACGCGTTCATTGACCGGTTGGTGCAACGTGCGCTGACGCATGGCGGCACTTCGACCGGCGAGCATGGCATCGGACAATCAAACCGGAAATACATGAGCCTCGAACACGACCCGCCGGCGCTCGGCATGATGCGCGCGGTCAAGCAGGCCATCGATCCTGATAATATCATGAACCCGGGTAAAACGCTGCCTGACGCTCAAGACTGAGATGGCGACGGCAGTGGCAGCATGAAGCCATCGAAGTATGAGGTAAGTGCCTTATATCCGCCAAGCGGTAGCACGTGCGCCACGTACTGATCCGGCCGCACGAGGATCATGCAGCCAAGCGCCCGGTCGATGCGGCGCAGAGTGAAGATGTCTCCACGGCCGTCGGCGTCAGCGCAGAATATTTTCTCATAGTCCTGTAGTCCGTGACGTCCCTTGTGAGGCAAAAGCAGACCCGGCATCGCTTCGATGGCAAGTTGCCGGTGAGCCTGTTGAAAAATCGCCCGCAAATCGATAGCCGCGTCGATATCCTCTCGGCGGCGAGTGTATTTTCGGATCGGCGAGTCATTATCTTCGGCGAGAAACTCGCACAATTGACGAATGGCGGAGCCCGCGCCGCCTCGATCGTCCGTTGCAGCGAAGGCAAAGATGCGAAAGCGGCCGTCGGCCTTAATAACGTGACCCAGATGAACCGGCTTGGCGTCGGCGAGACGAACGACCGGCGCAGAGTGAAAGCGCGTTCCAACGACGAATCCTTCCGCCAGGTGCTGATGGGTGCTTTCGCCGGTAAGTAATGACGGACGATAATGCGTCGCCGTTCCGGCGGTATAACGTCCGCTTTTGACGAAATAACTCTGGGTCTTCGCCGGATCAGGACCGGCACTGTCGCCGTGGGTCGACGTCAGAAGCGCCGCCCATTCGCGATCGAAGTCGATCAACTCTTTGGCAACGGTTCGCCGTTCCGCCGAGTAAGTGTGCAGCAATGATGGGGGACAACGTCCGCTTAGCACAGCGGCGAGCTTCCAACCGAGATTGAAAGCGTCTTGCATGGAGACGTTCATCCCCTGCCCCGCCTTCGGACTATGGGTGTGACAGGCGTCCCCGGCGATGAACACACTCGGTGCCCGAGTAGCCATTTCCGCTTCCGGCACGCCGTCAAATTTGTCGGTCAACCGCTGGCCGATTTCGTAGACCGACCACCAAGGGATCTCCTTCACGTCGAGCTTGTAAGGGTTGAAAATCCGCTGCGCTTTCGCGATCAGCTGATCCAGCGTAATTTTGCGGCTCGCAACGCGTTCGCCCTCGTCGAGTTCGGCGAGTTCGACGTAAAGGCGAAATAGATAACCACCTTCGCGCGGGATTATTATAATAGTGCCGTCGCTGGCCGACTGAATGAAGGACTTGCAGCGAATGTCTGGAAAGTCGGTGACAGCCAGAACATCCATCACCCCCCACGCGTGATTTGCAGAATCGCCGTGCAGCTCGCGGCCGATGGAGGCGCGGACGACACTTCGCGCGCCATCGCAACCCACGACATAACGGGCGTTGACCTTCTCGTTCTGGCCTTGGCGGTCGGTTTCAGTCCTCTCCAGCGAAACAGCCACTCGCCGTGCGGCACCAGCATTGCCGCCTGACTCGTGCTCAACGGCGACGAGACGCCGTCCATAATACGGTTCGAGTTTCGCACCTGATCTGCGCATGGCATCGAGATAAAAATCGTGCACGCGCGCCTGATTGAGAACGACGTGCGGGAATTCCGACAATCCCTCCTCGACGTCCTTGACCCAACCACTGCGGATCACATTGGCGAGTTGCCTTTCATCCGGTTTCCAGAACGTGGTCTCGTTGATCCAGCAAGCTTCCTTGAGCACCCGCTCGACAAAGCCAAATGCGTGGAACATCTCCATGGTGCGGCAGGCGATACCGTCTGCCTGGCCGAGCTGCATTCGCCCGGGCTTCTGCTCGACAATGCAAGTCTTGATATCGGGAAAGGCCGATAGTTGCGTTGCCAGAGTCAGTCCCGCCGGTCCGCAGCCAACGATCAGAACGTCGACCTCTTCAGGAAGCGGACCTTGTTCCCCTGAGGCCGGATGCCGCTCCGATTGGTCGAAGACTTCCGGGTCGCCTCCCTCAAAACCGTTCAGGTGAAACTGCATGATTGCTTTCGAATTTTTGACCGGCGCGCCGGCGCGGCCTTCGCGCGCGAATCATTATTGCACAAAACGAAGCTGCGCCTAGGCTGGCCGTGCGATGACCTTGTAGGACTGCGGCAGCGGCTCCAGCGCATCCCTCAGCCTCTGAATGCCCGCGGCGTCGCCGGTTGGAATTTCGACCTGGACGACAGTGTTCAGCTTCTCGTCTTTCGTTACTTCTACGATCGGAACGATTGAGTCGCCGAAAATGCGCCGAGCTTCGATGCGCACTTTTTCGGCCACGGCCCAGTCCCGCAGCTCGTTCTTGACGATCTTGCCGACTGCCGTGACCGGCAAGGCGTCGAGCAGGATCACCCGTTTTGGCTTTGCCGGCGGCTCAGCAACGCGCTCTTCGAGATAGCGCTGCAGCCGTTCCGGATCGAGCGTGGCTCCCGGCGCCGCGACGGCGTAGAGGATGGGGACTTCACCTGCATAGGCGTCGGGCATCCCAACGGCCGCACTGATTTGGACGCCGGGAAACGTGTTTGCAACGTCCTCGATATCGGCAGGATTGATGTTGTGACCGCTGCGGACGATCAGATCTTTCGCGCGTCCCGTCAAAACCAGCCGCTGATCGTCGGTCAAATAACCGACGTCTCCGGTATTGAGCCAACCATCCTGGAGCAAGATGTCATGATTGTGCTTCGGGTCGACGTAGCCGGGGAAGACCTGGGGCCCTCTGACATGGACGGCGCCGCTCGTCTGCGGTGGGCATATCGTGTTGCCTTTATGCGGATCGAGGCTGGCGATCCTGGTCTCCGCGAACGGCGCCCGAAATCCGACGCTTCCCTGAAGCGGCGTCCCGCGGCCGGGATTAAATGAAATGGCGGCCGCGGTTTCGGTCATCCCATAGGTCTCGAAAAGCTTGATCCCCGTCCGCTCAAGAAAGCGCTCGGTCACGGCCTTCGGACAGACCGCTCCGCCGGTTAGCCCCATGCGAACGGACGCAATATCCGCGTCGCCGACCGGAATTTCAGACAGCGCCGTGATGGATGTCGGAACAGCACCGACAATCGTGACACGGAACGCTTCGACCAGTTTCCAATAGGTGCGGATCGCATCGCGATCGCGCAAACCATGCGGCGATGGAAAGATAACATGACCGCCAGCGGCCAAAATCGAAAGCCCGACCGTCATGGTTCCCCCAACATGGAAAAGCGGGAAACCGTTGATCACGGCATCGTTCTCGTTCAGGCCATGCACCTGCGCGAAGCTCCAGGCGGCGTGAATTTGATTGCCGTGCGTCAGGCGGACGAGCTTGGGCCGTCCCGTGGTGCCCCCGGTGTGAAACAGGGCACAAACCATCTCCCTCGACGCGCGTGTTTCGAACTCCAGCGTATCGTCCCCATGGCCGCTGGCTGCTTCCGCAAACTCGATCATCGATGCATCGGTCGGACCTACCTTTCCAAGCACGATAATCTTCTTCAGCGACTTGGCGCGCTCAGCGACGGTTAGAGCCTTCTTCCACATGGCAGCGTCAGTGTCGGCCGCAGACATGACAAGCACTGACGCGTTCTCGGCAGCAAGCAAATCGGCGATCACGTCGGCGGTTAAAAGATAATTGATCGTACTGGCGACGCCTGCGGTCTGCGCGCCAAGAAGCGCTTCCATCATGCCTTCGACAATGGGACCCAAGAATGCGACAGTACCACCGCCCGCCGCCTGCCAAAGACTGTGAAACAGGTTCGCCGCGCGGACCACCCTTTTGTAAAGATCACGATGCGAAATCGTTGAAGAGCGGCCGGAAAACCCTCCCGCTGGAATGGTGGTGATCGCGGGCCGGTCCGGATGGAGCTGCGCGGTTGCGCGCAACAGATCAATCAGCGTCCTCGCTGGAATGAGCTCGTCGTAGGGCTGCCGTTCCAGAGCTTCGATATCCGCGATCGTGATAACGTCCCGCGCCGCCCGCGTTGTTTTCGTTGCGGCAGTCTCGGACATCAATGGATCGCCGCGTACATGATCTTTTCTTCGGTCGCATCGAGCGCCGAAAATTCCTCGACGACTTTTCCTTGGCGCGACACCAGGATACGGTCCGACAATCCGAGGATTTCCGGCAGATAAGACGAGATGACGACCACCGCCTTGCCCTCATCGGCGAGGCGATTGATCAGTTCGTGGATTTCAACAATAGCGCCGACGTCGACCCCACGCGTCGGCTCATCAAAGATGATGATGTCGGGTTCCTGGATAAGAGATTTGGCAATCACGACTTTCTGTTGATTGCCACCAGACAGCTCGATCACCTTCGCTTCATTACCAATCGCCCGCACGTTGAGCCGTTTGATCCAGTCCGCGCCGGACGCGGACTGCTCGCGCCTTGACAGCAGCGCGCGTTTGCCGGGAAATTTTGCAAGCAAACCAAGATAGACATTGCGCGCGATTGAGGTCGTCTCGAAAAACCCCTCGACCTTGCGGTCTTCCGTGACGTAGGCGACACCAGCCTTCACTGCCGGCGCAGGCACCCGATACCGCACCGCTTTGTCGCGCAGGATGATATCGCCGCCGTGGAAGAAGTCGCGCTTCATGACACCAGCGACGATTTTGAACGTTTCGGTGCGGCCGGCGCCGACGAGACCAAATATGCCGGTAATCTGGCCTGCGAAAACTGACAGCGAATTATTCTTCACCATCGGCGCCATTTTGAGGTTCTGGATGGTGAGAACGCGCTCCCCGGCCGGGCGAACTGTCGTCCTCTTGACGCCGTAGAGCGTGTTCGAAAGATCGCGCCCGACCATCGCCTGGACGATTCGGGCCCGGTCGAATCTGGTGGCATCGTCAGTGACGATCTTCTTCCCGTCGCGCAGCACAGTGATCCGGTCGGCGAGGATCAGCGCCTCTTCCAGCGCGTGACTGATAAAGATGATGGAAACGCCGCGCTTTTTCAGATCGCGGACGAGATCGAAGAAGTACTTTCGCTCTTCCGGCGTCAACGCGGCCGTCGGCTCGTCGAAGATGATCACCTTTGCGTTGTGCAAGACGGCGCGCGCAATCTCCACCATCTGTTTCTTCGCGGCGCCGAGGCCGCTGACAATTGCGGTGGGCGGTACGTCAAAATTAAGCGACTGGAGAAATTGCTGCGCCGCAATGTTGATGCCGCGCAGGCGGTTATAGAAGCGCTCCTGCCCGAGGAACAGATTTTGCGCGACCGTCATGGTCGGCACCAGGCTATTTTCCTGGAACACCATGGCAACGCCAATTTGGCGCGCTTCGAGCGGCGTGCCGGGTGCTGATGCCGCGCCGTCGATTTTCATGGCGCCGGTGGTCAACGTCACGACGCCCGCCATGACTTTCGTCAGGGTCGACTTTCCGGCGCCGTTCTCACCGACCAGCGCGTGGATTTCGCCGCGCCGAAGCTCGAAGTCGACATCCTCGATGGCGGGCACGCCCGAGTAAAGCTTGGTGGCCCTTTCGAGCGAGAGAATAATATCGCTCATGCGGCAAATTCCTTTGCCAGACCCTCGATCGGCAAACGCAGCACACGGCGCGGGCCCTTGGCGATCATGTAAAGCCAATCGCCGCTTTCGACCGCCGATACGATCCCGTGATTGAAGCCATCGACCCGGCTGTGCAGGGAGAACATCGGCTTGAACGATGCGTCAAGGCGGATAACCAATCCGTAAGAGCGAGGCGGCGCCCAAGGTTTCACGACGCCCATCGTTTTCAAGTGCGCGCCCTGCATGGGCTCTTTGAAAGACTTTCCCGAGCTCAGGCGCGGGACAATCCAGTATTCCGGATCGATTTCCGCCATCATTCTTTTGCGGTAGGCGGGCTCGCGCAGCACAAACTCCACAAGTTGGGTGCGCGCGATAAACGCCGTGAGCCACCAGCCGCCGCTACGCGCTGGCGAAACGCGCGACGGATAGACCGGCAGGTGGGAGAGAACGATCTTGCTCGCCCCGTTCGGCGCGACCGCGATCAACCGATGGCGCCAGCTCTCGGAAATGAGGGCGAAACCGTCAGCTCCGCAAGCGCCGAAGGCATATCGCAGATTACCCGCGAGCTCGGTAATGCCGCCGGTCTTTATATCGAGACGCAGCGCGCGGCCCGAGCGGCCCCTTTCCATCAAGTCCCACGCCCACTCATCGGCGTTGCGCGTCGCGGAGCCATCGGTTGCGTACAGCGCATGGTCTCCGGCAGGTGCGAGTGCATTTATGCTGTGCATGCCCGCGCCTTGGAAGGTCGCACTCGGGGTCGCATCAGCCGCATCAGAGTAAACGCGGACCTCGCGGCCGTTGAGCGTTACGGCGATACCGCCGCCAGGTAAGCTAGCCAGTGCCGTTATCGGCCGATCAAATTCGCGAATTGTCGTCATGCCGTTGCCGTCAAGACGGCCCAGGCTTGCGCCGTCGGCGAGATAGACTTTGCCCCCGTCGGTCGCCAAGTCCTCCGGCGCATCGCACTCCAACAAGGTTTCAGCGCTTTCGAGAGCCTGGTTTGGCTTCAACGCGCCGTCAAACGACGGCACAGTAAGGGTTGCTTCCCCCCGACCGAGAAAGCTCAGCGCGAAATCGCGAAGGCCGCCAAACACTATTGCAGCCCCCAGCGCTTCTCGTACTGCGCAAAATTCGGATCGGCGGCTTGGAGCCTGTAGCGGCCGATTCGGTTGTTGGAGATGCCGCCGAGGTACAGGTAGCCACGATGCTCGCGCATTGAGGTGATCATCGGGTGATTGAGACCGTGGAGATCCCAGTATGACTCAAGGATCTCGCCCTTCTCGTTGAATTTCACGACGCAGCCGGTGTTGATGTTCGGAAACAGCCATTCATCGCCGGGGACGCGTTTGGACATGCGCTGACGAAAGCCAGGCATCTTCCACGCCAAGTCAAGCGCCGGGCTGCGCATGCCGACCAGCGCGAGCCAATAGTTGCCGTCGGATGCGAGATTTATGTTGTCCGGATAGCCCGGCAGGTTGTCGATGACGGTCTCGACCACGCCTTTCTTCGGACCCTCGAACCAATACCGTTTGATCGAGCAGCCCCAAGTTTCGGCGAAGAAGATCGACTGGCCATCGCTCGCGACGCAAATTCCGTTCGGGAATTTGAGACCGCGCAGCACTGTATGGGTTTTTCCAGTATTGGTGTCGTAGCAGATAATGCGCCCGTTGCCGCGCGCCTCGAGCCCGTCCATCGGCCATTCGCTCATCTCGTAGCGAACCGTAGCTTCAGAGAAGAAGATGAGGCCGTTATCGGTGATGTCGAGATCGTCGGCCAGCCGCAAGCGGCTGTCGTCATTCACCGAGTAGAGACTGCGATTGGTTTCGTCGGTCGCTTTCTCCACCTTGCCATCGGGCGCGATTCGGTAGAGGCCCATGCCCCCGACACAAACATAAAGATTGAAACTGCGGTCGAACGCCATCCCCAAGGGTTGGCCGCCGATATGTGCGAACACTTCCATTCGCTCGTAGTCCGGAGCAAAGAAACGGATGATGTCGCCGTGCCGGGAACCAGCGTAAAGATTGTTCTCGCGATCGAAAATTACATCTTCAGGGGCCTCGATCTTCCCCAAGCCGATGAGTGCGACATCGCGTAGCTTGTCATTTTGTTCGAACGGACCACCGCCACCGATCTCGGTTACTGGCGGTGGCGGGAGCGCCAGGTAAGTCGGGCTCACATACACTTTACTGATGATGCGCGAGCGGTTCTTCAGCCAGCGGATGTCAATGACTGCCGCAGTCAGAAGAATGCCGGCGAGCACCATGCGATTGATGCCGCCACGTGCATTGAGCGTGGTGAGACCGTTGATGATCAAGAGCACAATCAACGTCCCAACCAACGATTTCGCGACCGAGCCCCTGCCGCCGCCAAGGGTAATACCGCCGAGCACAGTGGCCGTCAGCACGATAATCTCGAGACCGACGCCAATATCGCCGCCGACGGTGCCAAGCCGCGCAGCAAAGAAAAGTGCGCCAATGGCCGTGAGCCCGCCGCAGGCGACGTAGCAAAGCGCAATCGTTCTCCTGACCGCGACACCCGAGTTGTAAGCCGAACGGCGCGATCCGCCGATGGCAGTGACATGCCAGCCGGGACGAAGGCGAGTCAGGAAGATATGTCCGAAGATCGCGATGACAATGTAGAGGAGTGCGACACTCGGTACACCGAATACCGCGCCGCCCCCGATGAAATTCCAGGAGGGAAGATCTGGAAATGCGGCGGCGATATCGTTCGAGTAACCTTGGATCAGAAGGTCGAACGCCGACCGATAGATGATCAGCGTGATCAGCGTCGTGATGAACGCCCGCAGACGCAAATAACCAATCAGGAAACCATTGACCGCTCCCAACAGCATGCCGCAAATAATCGTTGCGAGCACGACAAGCGGCACCGGCCAGCCCAGAACGTCAAGGGTGTAGAGAGCACAGAAGTCGGTCAGCGCGAACATCGAACCGACCGACAAATCGATGCCGCCGACAATGACAACCAGCGCCATGCCAAGGGCGATGAAGCCGATCTCGCAGGCCTGACGGGCCGTGTCGGCGAGGCTGGATAACGATAGAAAATTATGGATCGACTGGCTCAGCCAAAAGCCGACAATCAAAAGCACGAAGACCGGTATGGCGGTTTCGGTCCAGCGCTTTGAAAGTATTTCACCGAGCCAATGGTCTGGCCAGTAGCGATACCGCAGGCGAGTAATGGCTTCTCGCATCCGAAGAGTAAACTCCGAAGCTGCCTGGAAAAGAGCCGGCCGGGCGCGCCGCGCCCGGCCGGCATTGCATCATTCGCCGGCCTCTTTCTTGAGGTCCTCGAGGTTCCAGCATGTTGTCGCCACGTCGGCGTTGGCCTTGGTGATCGGGATCAGGGTCGTGTATTCGGAACCCTTCACCGCGCCCGCCTTTGCATCGCTTGAGGAGAGCAGCCATTTAATAGTGCCCGCCATCTGCGCGGCCTGGGTCGGCACATCGTAGCTGAGGTCGAGATCCAAAGCGCCCGCCTTGACGAGGTCGCACGACCCCCTGCGTTCGCCGCCTCCCGAGGTCGCCACGAACACCTTGCCGGTCAGGCCGGCTTCCTTTACCGCCGCCGCGGTGCCGATGTCCATGCCATCCCAGAATCCGACGATGCCGCAGAGATCGGGATTTTGCTTCAACACCGTCTGCGTGATCGCTTTAGCTTTGGCGGCGTCCCAGTCGGCCGCCTGGCTCGAGACCACCGTGATCTCGGGATGCTTGGCCAGGACGTTTGACACGCCTCTAAGCGTGTAGGCGCTCGCGGCGGCAGACAGCGCTCCCTGCACGATGGCGATTTTGTTGGACTTGCCTTTGCAGGCATTGACCACGGCCTCGGTATCCCGCTCGCCGATTTCGATCCAGTTCGCGCCAACGAAGGCCGAGCTGCGGTAAGCCGAGCCCATATTGATCTGCACGACATAGATGCCTTCATCCTCGGCTCGCTTCAGGAGTTTGGCGTATGTCTGCACGTCCGGATTGTGAATCACCATCACCGCCGGCTTTTCAGAGACAAGCGAGGTGACGGCCTGCGCTCCCGCATTGGTGTTCCAGTTGGGGTCGCGTAGCTCGAACTTCACGCCGTAGGGCTTAAGCTCTTTTTTCAGACCTGCCCACCATCCTTCGGTGAGATCGAAATTCATCGCGACCGGCACAAACGCGATGGTTTTGCCCGTCAGCGCCTCGCGGAACGGCCCCTGGAAAGGCTCATTGAGCCCTTGCTCAGCGGCGAAGATGCCCGAGCTTGCCGCCGTCGCCATGCCGACAGCCAAAAGTCCTGCGCCTAGCCATTTCGAGTACGACACCATTAGATTCCTCCCTTTTTTAAAGTTTACGCTTGCAGTCGCTCAAATGTCCCCTTGTTGCGCCGTTTCCTCATTGCGCGGATTGAGAAATGAATCCGCGATTACGGCAGCCAACAAGACGACCCCCTTCACCAGATTCTGTGCAGCATAAGGCATGTTCAAGATGGTCATGCCGTTCAGCATTGTTCCGATCAGCAACGTCCCCAGGATCACATTGACGACTCCGCCACGGCCGCCGGAAAGCCCGATGCCGCCGAGAACGACGACGAGAATGACATCGTAGATCAGTGTCGAGTTGAAAATCCGGGTCGGCATCGAATTGACCGATGCCGCCAGCACCAAGCCTGCGAAACAGCCGATCAGCGCGGCCAGCACGTATTGCAGCACAATAATCGGTCGGGTCGGAATCCCGGTCACGCGCGCCGCCGGATGGTTGTCACCGACCGCGTAAATGTAAGCCCCCCAACGCGTGCGGCGGAGCAGGAAAGCGACGGCCACGGCAGCGAGCGCGAATAGGATGATTGGCATCGGCACGCCGAGAACGTTGCCCTGACCCAACCGGTCAAAGCCGTTCATGCCATCGCTCCATTGCACCACGTCGACCTGAAAGAGAAAGGCTTGGCCGAAGCCCGCAAGAAAAATCCCGGTCGCAAGTGTTGCGAACAGCGACGGCACTTCCGCGAACGCGATCAGCCATCCATTGATAAGACCGAAAGCGATCGAGATCGCAAAAGCTGTGACGATGGATCCGGTAAGCGAATGGCCGTTTTGGACCAACTGCAGGACCAGGCCGGGCGGCACCGCTAGCGTGGCGATTAGTGAAATGTCGATGCCGCCGCCAATGACCACGATCGCCATTGCAAGGCCGAGAATGCCCAGAACCGAGACGTTCTGAATCAAGGTCAGAATGTTTTCGGACGTTAAAAAGCCTTTGAGAAATAGCGAGCAGAAAAGGAACAGCAACGCGAACACCACGAACACGATTTCCTGCTGGGTGACGCGAAACGATTTCATCGCCTTCTTGGCCGCCTGCCCTGTTTCGTCACGATTGAATCGAGCAGTCATGGGATCGAGCTCAGAGGAGTGAAACCGAAGCCTACCATCTGAACGATGGCGAGTGAAAGACGATGCGCCCCTGCGTCACACCCGGTACAGGACACTGAACATCCCCAGCCGGTGCCCCTGACGGCTCCTGGCAATGCTCTAGCGGCCAATTGGCCTCGATTGGCAGCATGCCATCCGGCAAGGAAGCGTCTTGTCCGCCCGCGCAGGATACTTGCCTGACTGTGCACTGACGGGCATATTTCCCGGCTTTTTGGGCATGTCGAGACCCTGAAAGCCAAAAACAAAGAAGATCATGCGCGGTGCGGACGATTCCGAGTTCCTCATTTGCGGTCATGGTCGCTCGCGGATAAGTCGCTACCCGCAAGGGAGGTACGGTGGATACCATCTTCTCGACGGAGAGCCTGGCGCGACAAAAGCGCTATGCCGCTTGGCGCGATGCGATTTGCGACGTCTATGTCCACGTTGACGTGCATGCCGACGACCAATCGAACTACGATGGGTTCATTCGCGAAGTCCAATTCGGTTCGGTCGCATTGACCGACGTTTTATTGTCGCACCAACAGATAACGCGACGGTCCTCGCATTTATCGAAGCTCGACAAGGACTGTTACTACGTTCAACTGATTCAGACCGGGAATATCAACGTTCTTCGGGACGGCGTGACGCTGCCGACGAATGCGGGCCTCGGCGCGCTTTTCTGCGCTTCCGAACCATACGTCCTGCAATGCCTCGGCAAGGTCCGCTCGTACTATCTCGAATTACCGCGAAACGAGTTTGCCGCACGGTTTGCAAAAGACCGGATTCCGATCTCTACAACCATGAGCACCGGCCGAGGATTAGGCCGCATCGCGACCGATTTTGCGCCACGCTGGCATCCGAGGGATCCGCGTTAGATGCGGCAACTCGCGCTCGCCTAGGTGAAGAGCTGATGGACGTGTTGGCTCTGGCTTTCGACTCTGCCCAGAGGGAGGAGCCGCGCGCGGACCAGGTCGTTCAGCGCGCACGGCTTCGCTCGGTCAAGACCTGGCTCGAGCACCACCTTGCCAATCCGGAGCTGACGCTGGAGGCGATCGCCAAAGCCAACGATATATCGTTGCGCTATCTCCACTCCCTCTTCCGGATCGAGGGAACATCGATCTCTCACTGGATTTGGAATCGAAGATTGGAGCGTAGCTTCGATATGCTTTTGAAGGACGAAAACTGCGCCATGTCTCTTACCGAGATCGCATACCTCGTCGGCTTTAACAGCTCATCACATTTCAGCACAATGTTCCGCAGGAAATTCGGCGTACGACCATCGGATGTGAGACGCAAGACTTCGACTTGAGCTCGGGCTGCGCCGCGGCGGCAATCCTCCAGCTCTGCTGCCACAGTCCAAGGTGGCGGCGCTCGTTTAGATCCTCGTACCGGCTAATCCCCTGTGCCCTGCTTAAAATCAGCGGCGGACCTTGATAGAGATTGTGGATCATCACATAACAGCAACGTCATGTCGGAATCCCAGTCGAAATCATTTCGAAACGCCGAGCCACCATTGCCGGAATCGGCAACCACGTCCGCCATCAAGCCCGAGCGCTTTCCCTGGTTCGACTATTCGCGCTACTCGTTCTCGCTCGGCCTGAAAACGCCGACTGGCGCCTTCCTCTCGGGACATACCGCCTCCGAGTACGATCCTGACGCAAAGCGCATTGTCGTCCGCGGCGGCATGCGGGATCAGGTGCGCACTGCCTGGGCCAAGATCGGCGCGATCCTCGCCGCCGCCGGGCTCGGTCTTGAGAACGTGACGCGCGTCGTCGAATATCTCAGGCCGGAAGGCATCGAGCGCTACGCAGAAGCCGCGGCGGCGCGCGAGGAGCTCTTCGGAGCGCACCGGCCGGTCGTGAACACTGTGCCGGTAAAAAGTTTGCTGCGACCGGAAGCCTTCCTCGAAGTCGAAGTGACCGCGCACGTCAAAGTCGCGCCGCGCGAATCGTCTGGCGTGGTGTTCTTGCCCACCATCCAGGCCGTGAATGAACAAGGCGGCATCCTCTGCCCTGGCGACGTCGTGGGACAGACCGAGGCGATTTTCGAGCGTGCCGGCCGGATGCTGACCGCGCTCGGTCTTGGTTTCGACCGCGTGGTAAAGACCGTGGACTATATTACCCCGGCGGCGCTCGCGAGCTACAAAGCCACGGGCCGCGTGCGCCGCGAATGCCTTGGTCCGGTCTATCCAGGCGCCGCGGGCATCCTCATGCCACGCCTGATGCATCCCGAAGCCTTGATCCAGTATGACTTCACCGCCGCCCGCGACGTGCCGGTCGTAGTGAACCCGGGATGGGCGCGCTATCAGAAGCTCACTTACAGCCCCGCGGTACGCGCCGGGAAGTTACTGTTCATGTCAGGACAGGGCGCACTCGATCCGGCGACCGAGCGCGTCGTCTTCGAAAATGACGTCGTTGCCCAGGCTGAATACACCTACGAAAACGTACTGAAAGTCGTCGCGGCAGCGGGTGGCGGCCCTCAGCATCTTGTCAAGACGATCGAGTATGTGACGCCAGCGGCACTTGAGCGCTACCGCGGCGTCGCCGGCGTGCGCTCAAAGGTTTTGCGCGAGCCCTGGCCGGCCTCGACCGGCCTTATCTGCGAGGCCCTGCTCCGCCCGGAAATGCTGATCGAAATCGACCCATTCGCGATTCTCGACTGAGCCGATGACGCTTCTCACCGAAGAATTGATGGCCTGGATCGGACGCGAAGCGCATTATCCGGCGCGCGAGGAACTGGGTCGTGCCTCAATCCGCTATTTCGCGCTGGCGCTCGGCGACGACAACCCGCTTTATGTTGACGACGAATACGCGCGCGAAGCGGGTTTTCCATCGGTTGTCGCCCCGCCAACGTTGATCTGCGAAACTTGCCAATATGCGCACCGCCCTCCGGACGAAGACGGCTACATCGGCCACCAATGGAAACTCCCGGTCTCCGGCTGCCGCTTGATCCGTGCCGGCAACGAGTACGAGTTCATCCGGCCGATCTTGCCGACTGACCGCATCTCCGTGACTTGGACGCTCGAGGACATCGTCGAGCGCGGACGCTCCGCTGGGGGCACCCAGCTTTTCGTCAGCTCGGTGGCGCGCTATCGCGACGCTGCCGGCGAAGTGGTGGCGATCAATCGCGAAACCACAGTCTATCAACCGCTCGCATGATCCGGCCAACAAAATCGCCCCGGAACATTTCACCCGGTGAGAAGCTTCCCGCGCTGGAACGCACTTTCACGCTGGTTGATCTGGTGCTTTACGGTGCCGCCACCTGGGACTGGAATCGAATGCACTACGACGTCGAGCATACGCATCGACTGAAATTGCGCGCGCCCGTGATTGACGGCCAGGAGTTTGGCGCCTTTTTCGCACGCGCTGCGCTCGAGTGGGCTGGGCCTCGAGCTTTAGTGAGACGTCTGGCACTTCGCATGAAAGCCATGGCCTTCGCCGGCGACACATTGCGCGCCGAGGGCGAAGTCAAGCAGTTGCGCGACGGGGGCGTGATCCTTTCCCAGCGTCTGATCTGTGGTGATCGCCTCGTGGCCGAAGCCACAACCGAGCTACAGCTTCCTTGAGCTTTGGGGTTGCGCCGGCGGTCGGGCATACCGCCGATGCTTGAAGCGGGCGGCTAGAGCGGTGGAACCATCCATGAAAAGCGAATAACTTTAGCACGACCAAACATGAACCTCGCGCACACCCTCACCCAAGCGGCGCTAAAGTGGCCGGAAAAGACTGCCCTCGTCTTCGAGGGGCGGCGCTGGACCTACGCGCAGTGGAATCGCCTAGTCAACAAGACCGCGCACGCCTTTCGAGCCGCCGGCATCGCCAAAGGCGACCGTGTAGCGATCCTCACCTACAACCTGCCGGAGCAGGTGACCACCTTCTACGCACTGCTAAAAATTGGCGCGATTCCGGTGCCGATCAATTACCGGTTGGCCGCGAACGAGGTGAAGTACATCCTCGACGATTCGCGCGCACGGATTCTCATGTTTGAAGAGGCGTTGCGTGCGCCGGTCGAGGCCATAAAGGGCCGGATTGGCGTCGAGAAGCTCCTGTATGTCGGCGCAAACTCCGGAGCCGGCGAAATCCGGTTTGAAGATTTCATTGCACCGAGCGCGGAGAGCGAGCCAGAGGCGGAGGTCGACTGGCACGACCCCGGCTTCATCATGTACACCTCCGGCACCACCGGCCGGCCGAAAGGCGTGGTGCGCTCGCACCTCGCCGACTATATGGGCGGCTTGTTCATGTCGGTCGAATGCGGTTTCCGGCACGACGACGTAATCCTCAACAACAAGCCGCTGTTCCACATCGCGCAATTGCAGCTTCAGTTCATCCCGTTCGTGCAGAATGCGGCGACCAATGTCTTGACGCGCGGCTTTGACGTGCACGAGACGCTTTCGACCGTCAGCGCCGAGCATGTAACGGTGCTGCACGGTGTGCCCACGCAAATGGTAATGATGGTAGCGGCGGACCTGTCGAAATACGATCTTTCGTCGCTGCGCTGCGGTTTCTTCGGCGGCCAAACGCTGGCAAACGACGTCACCCGCAAATGTATGGCGCTTTTCCCGAACTATTTCGGCAACGTATACGGCTCGACGGAAGCGCTGATGGTGACATGCTGCGACTACCGCCAGCACCCGGACAAGCTCGGGAGCGTCGGCAAGGCCTCGCTCGGCATGGACGTGCGCGTCATTCGGGCGGACGGCCGCGATCCGGACGACTTGTGCAAACCGGGAGAGATCGGTCAGCTCATCACCCGCGGCCCGAGCTTGCTCACTGAGTATTTCGGCCTTCCCGATAGGACCGCCACCGCATTTTTGCGCGGATGGTTCCTTTCCGGGGACGCAGCAGTGCTCAACGACGAAGGCTTCATCACCGTCATGGGCCGCATGGACCACACGATCAAAAGCGGCGGGGAGAACATTCACCCCGCCGAAGTCGAAGACGCACTGTTCAGACACCCTGCCGTCGCCAACGCTGCAGTTGTCGGGCTGCCGAGCCGCCTGTGGGGTCAGGTCGTGTGCGCGGCCGTCGTGCGGCGCGATCCGGCGCTCACCGCCGAAATGCTCGACCATTTCTGCCGCGACAGCCCCGACCTCGCCGACTTCAAGCGTCCCCGGCACTATTTCTTCGTTGAGGACATTCCCGCCAATCCCACCGGAAAGGTCGAACGCGGCAAGCTCAAAGAGCAGCTGAGCGAGAAGATCGGCGGGCGCGAGCTGGACTGATGGCGGATCTGTTCACCCCGCTCGCGATCGGCGACCTCAAACTGCCAAATCGCATCATCATGGCGCCCCTCACGCGCTCGCGCGCGACGCTTGAACGTGTGCCGACGCCGATGATGATCGAGCACTATGTTCAGCGGGCTTCGGCCGGGCTTATTATCGCTGAAGCGACTAACGTCGCGCCGCAATCGCTCGCCTGGGATTGCGCTCCCGGTATCTACGCGCCCGAGCAGATCGACGTCTGGATAAAGCTGGTACGCGCGGTGCATGGCGCAGGCGGACGCATCGCACTGCAGCTCTGGCACGGAGGCCGCGTCGCCTGCGATCGCTCGGCTGAGCCGCAGCTGGCGCTCTCACCTTCCGGAGTGAACGACAATCTCGACGCTATCACCGTCTGGGGATTAGGCCCTGAAGGCAAATTCATCAAGCTCAAGGCAACGCCCTCGCGCGCTTTAACGCTGGAGGAAGTCCGGCAGACGATCGAGGCCTTCGGCGAAGCGGCGCGGGCCAGCCGCGAGATCGGTTTCGACGCCATCGAGCTGCACGCTGCAAACGGGTATCTGCCGCACCAATTCATCTCACCGCATCTCAATCGGCGCGACGACGAATACGGCGGCTCGCCGGAAAGGCGCGCACGCTTCGCTCTCGAAGTGCTTCAAGCGATGATGCGGCATTATCCACCGGCGCGGGTAGGGCTACGCATCTCGCCCTTCACCGATTACAACGGGGCGATTGATCCAGAGCCGGTCCCGGCGCACCGGCACCTCGTTCGCGAGGCCAACCGCCTTGGAATGGGGTGGATCGAGCTCGCGGACACTAGCTTCTGGTGGGGCAAGTTCGAGCGCACCCGCATGCTCGAAATGGTCCGCCCGATCTTCGACGGCGTCATTATCGCAAACGGCGGTATTGACCCTGAAACCGGCAACGCGCTGATCGGCTCGGGAGCAGTCGACGCCGTCTCCTTCGGGCGGTTATGGATGGCAAACCCCGACCTTCCCGAACGCATTAGGCGCGGCGGCTCCTACAACAAGGCGATCACCAAGCGCTTTTATGGCGGCGGTCCCGACGGATACAACGACTACCCGACGCTTGAAGGGGAACCGGCGCATGCCCAGCACCCCTAGACCATCAGATACTTTTCCCGCACTTCAGGGTTTATCGCGAGCTCGCCCGGTGGACCCTCGTACCGGATTTCGCCGCGTTCGATGATGTAGACGCGATCGGCGAGTTCGGTCGCGAAGCGCAAATTCTGTTCGGCGAGCAGCACGGTAGCGCCGGTTTCCTTCAGCCGTCTGAGCCGCTCCAGCAGCGCCTGGACAACGAGCGGCGCCAGCCCTTCGGAAGGTTCGTCCAGAAGCAGTAGCGTCGGGTTTCCGAGCAGCGTGCGCGCGATGGCGACCATGCGCTGCTGGCCGCCGGAGAGCGCAGAAGCCTGGCGGCGAAGAAAGTTTTTCACATCCGGAAAGAGATCGAGAACCTCGTCAACATCCCAGCGGCTCGCTCCCGACCGCGCCGGCCGGCGTGCCGTTTCGAAGTTTTCGGCCACCGTCAGGCCGCCGAACAGGCGACAGTTCTCGGCAACAAAGCCGAGGCCCGAGCGGCAGGCCTCGAACGGTTCACGGCCACTTATCTCGACGCCTTCGAATCGGATGCTGCCGCTGCGCGGCTTTACCAATCCCATGATGCTGGAAAGTGTCGTGGTCTTTCCAGCGCCGTTGCGTCCCAGCAGCGTTACCACCTCGCCACGCGCAACGTCGAGCGACAGTCCGAACAGCACATGACTGCTGCCGTATGCGCTTTCCAGTTGGCGGACTTCAAGAAGTGCCATACGGCTGGAGCGGAGCTAGCCGCCGCCGCGCACTTTCATAATGTCGTCACAGCTACGCGCGATAGCTTCGGTGTTATAGGTCTTGATGTCGCCGAGCCCAATACCATCCGGCAGGCTCGGGTCGCGCTTCACGGCGCCGACGTAAAAATCGTATAGCGCCATGTTGTCGCAACCGCGCACCTTGACCGGCCCGGTCGGGCCTTCGAATTGCACGGTGCCAAGCGCGTTGATGATCTGGTCCACATCATCGGCGGTGCCAGCCTTGCGGATCGCCTCAACGATCATGCGTCCGGCGATGTAGCCGACCGGCGCCGGGCCGATCGGGTACGTCTTCATGCGCTTTTCAACTTCCTCGGTGAACGACTTCGATTTCGCCGTATTGAGCGCGTAGAACGGATACCACGCGGTAGCGATGGTTTCGGCCGGGATCACATCCTTGAGTGTTCCCATCTTCACCAAGTCGATACCGTGAACAAAGAGCTGAGTTTTAGGTCCGAACAAATCGAAGTCGTGGGCCGATTTGAGGAAGTTGACTAAGTCTCCGCCGAACACCGCCGCCACCACCATGTCGACAGGTTGCGCCTGCAACGCTGTCACGTGCGGTGCAAAGTCGGTAGTGCCGAGTTTTGGCAGCTCCTGGCGCACGACCTCGATATCGGGACGCGCTACTTTAAGAGCCGCCAGGAAATCCTGCACGAAGTGCTGGCCGAACTCGTAATCGGGCGCGATGGTCGCGATGCGCTTGATATCGCTGCGCCCCTTCAAATACTCAGCCATCACGCGGCCGATCTCGACCGTCGAGAGGTTGGCGCGGCCGACGTAGCGGTGCCCGGCTTCGCCGGTGAGACGGCGGGTCGTTGCGAATCCGCCGATCACCAGAACCTTGTATTCCTTGCCGAGATTGCCGACCGCTACCGCCGCACCGCTGTGAATTCCCACCGTTACGAACTTGATCTTTTCCTCGAGGATCATGCGGCGTCCCTCGGTCACGGCCTTTTCGACAGAACCGCCCATATCCGCCGACACCAGCTCGAACTTGCGGCCGTTCAGACCGCCCGCTTGGTTGGATTCATCCACTGCGATCTGGAATCCGGTGCGGATGCTGTCGGCAATGAAAGAGAAGCCGCCGCTATAGATGTCAATCAAACCGAGTTTTATCGTGTCGTCGCTAGCCGGCGCTTCTGCGACAACGCCAACCGCACCAAACGCGGCCAAAGTGAACAAAGTCAACGCGCTACGAAAGACGCGGTGCATGGCGACCCCTCCTCGAGAAAGTATGCCCGCGATCCTAGGAAGTGGGGTCTTCCAACGTCAAGCGCGTTTCTGGCATACTCGACGGCGTGCTTGAACTGATCGCCCACCACTTCGCCTGGGCGCAGAATCCGGTTGTACTCGCGCGGCAGACGCTCGCCGGGGTCTCGAACGGGATGCTGCTGTTCCTGATCTCCGCCGGACTCTCACTCATCTTTGGCGTGCTGCGCATCCTAAATTTCGCGCATGGCGCGCTTTTCATGCTTGGCGCCTTGATCGCTGCCACCATCGCCACGCTCGTTCCGGGCCCGCTGGCCGGATTCGCTGCCGCACTGATCGGCGCGGCAGCGGGTCTGGCGCTCATTGGCGCCGCGATCGAGACCAACTTGCTGCGGCGGATCTATCGCGCACCGCACGAAATGCAGCTATTGCTCACGTTTGGGCTCGTTTTCATCATCGGTGATGCAGCCAAAATCATTTGGGGACGCGAAGAGCATTCCGTCGGCATGCCCGCGATGCTCACCGGCAGCGCCCACGCCTTCGGACTCGTCTTTCCGCGTTACCGGCTGTTCCTCATCGTAGCCGGCGCTGTTGTGGCAGCCGGCCTGTGGCTGGCGCTCTATCGGACGCGCTGGGGCATTTTCATCCGTGCAGCCACCATGGACCGGGAGATGCTCTCCGCTCTCGGCGTCAATACGCGCTGGCTTTTCACCGCAGTCTTCGCGCTCGGGGCGGCGCTCGCCGGCTTGGGTGGCGCGCTTGCCGCCCCCGTCGTAGCGGTCGGGCCGGGACTGCACGTCCAGGTAATTATCGACGCTTTCGTGGTGGTGGTGATCGGCGGGCTCGGCAGCGTACTCGGCGCGTTCATCGCCTCGCTGCTCGTCGGATTGGTCAACGCCTTCGGTGTCCTCGCATTTCCGAGTGCCGCGGTTGTGCTGACTTTCGCCTGCATGGCGATCGTGCTCATCGTGCGCCCACGGGGCTTGCTCGGAACCGCCGAATGAAGGCGCAGCACGCCTGTCAGCTGATCGCCGCCACCGCTCTTCTGGCGCTGCCGTTTTGCCTCACTGACTTCTGGGTCTTTATCTCCATCGAGGTGCTGGCCTTCGCGCTTTACGCGGTAAGCTTTAATCTCCTGCTCGGCTATGGCGGCATGCTCTCCTTCGGTCACGCTGCTTTTCTGGGTGTAGGTGGCTACACGGCAGGCCTCGTCGTCAAAGAGTCGGGACTGCCGCCCGCGCTGACCTTCGTCTGCCTGCCGATTGCCGCGACGCTCGTTTCTGCCGCGGCAGCGCTGGTCATCGGCTTCTTTTCTGTCCGGCGTGCAGGCATCTACTTTGCGATGCTCACGTTTGCTTTCCAGATGCTGCTCTACACCATCGCGCTCAAGGCGACACCGTTAACGGGCGGCGACGATGGCCTCACCGGCCTCAAACCGCCGGGAATTCTCGCCCAACCGCGCGTATACTATTACTTCGCGCTTATGCTGACGGCCGGCAGCCTATATATCCTGCATCGGATCGTCTGTTCACCGTTCGGCTACATGCTACGCGCGCTTCGCGCGAACGCTCTGCGTGTCCAATATCTTGGCATAGATGTCCGTGCGCACAGGCTGGCTGCGTTCGTCGTGAGCGGCGCCTTTGCCGGGCTGGCAGGTGCGATCTTCGCGCTCTCGAACGGCAATGTGTTTCCCGGATGGCTGGACTGGACGGCGAGCGCAACGCCGATTGTCATGGCCGTGCTCGGCGGCACTGCAAGCTTTCTCGGTCCGGCTCTCGGCGCTGCGGTTTACGTTGTGCTCGAAGTACTGATCAGCGGGCGCACCGAATACTGGCCGCTCGCTATGGGCATCATTATCGTCATTCTCGTATTGGTTATGCCTCGAGGGTTCACCGGATTGTGGAGATTGGTCACCGCCAGATCGCGCGGCCGCAGTGCGCCGCTGCCTCCACAGGAAGCGAGATGAACAACGCAATCCTGCGCGTGGAGGCTCTGGTCAAACGCTTCGGCGGCCTTGTAGCCCTCGGCGGCGTCGATCTCACTGTCGGACCCGGCGAATTCCGGGCCATCATCGGTCCAAACGGCGCCGGCAAGAGCACCTTTTTCAACACACTGACCGGTTTGCTTCGCCCCGATGCGGGGCGCGTCGCTTTCGAGGGCCGCGATATTACCGGTTCGCCGCCTCATCGCGTCGCGCGCCGAGGTGTGGCGCGCACCTTTCAGATTACCAGCGTTTTCGCCGATTTGAGCGCGGCTGAGAACGTACAAGTCGCGCTGCTTGCGCACGCACAGCGCTCCTGGAGCGTGTGGCCGCGGGCCCGCGCCTTCGGCGCCGAACGAGCGCGGGAGCTTCTTGCGCTGGTTGGTCTCGCCGCATCTGCCGCCCAGCCGGCGGGAACACTTTCACACGGCGACCAAAAGCGTCTCGAGCTTGCCATCGCCCTCGCCGCCAAGCCGCGACTTTTATTGCTCGACGAGCCAACCGCCGGAATGGCGGCTCCGGAGCGGCTCGAAGCGATATGGCTCGTGCATCGCATCGCCCGCGAACTTGGCCTCTCGTGCGTCTTCACCGAGCACGACATGGCGGTGGTCTTCGCGGTAGCTACCCGCATCACGGTGTTGCACCAGGGACGCGTACTCGCTGAAGGTACCCCTGCTGAAGTGCGGGCCCGGCCGGAAGTGCAGCAAGTTTATCTCGGAGAAGCGGCATGAATTTCGAACCGGTCGAAGAGCACGATCTGCTGCGCAAGAGCGTGCGCCAGTTCTTTGACCGCGAACTCCCCGAAACGCGCATCCGCGAGATGGATCGCGCCCGGCGCATTCCGCGCTCGCTGTGGAAAGACTTCGCTGCAATGGGCTGGATGGGGCTGTCAGTGCCCGCCGAGTTCGGCGGCAGCGCGGCCGACGTCATGACAGCGGCAGTGTTCTGCGAAGAACTCGCGCGACGTTTCCCCTCGCTCGCCACCGACTGGCTGCTCGTGTCCATGACCGCGCGCGTGTTGCGCGAGTTTGCCACGCCTGCGCAAAAGGCAGAGCTCCTCCCGAAGCTCGCTGCCGGCGATTTCCTGATGGCTTTCGGCATGAGCGAGCCCGGCGGCGGAACCGACGTGTTAGCGCTCACGACGCGAGCATCGCTGGAAGATGGCGAATGGGTAGTGCGAGGACAGAAACTCTACACTTCCTTCGCCGATGATGCCGACGCGATCCTGGTGCTTTGCCGCACCGACTCTGTCGAGGACAAGCGTTCGCGCGGCCTCTCGCTCATCCTGACGCCGAGGGATCAGCCTGCCGTACAAGTGCGGCGACTAGAACTAATGGGCATGCGAGCCGCATGCACCTGCGAGGTTTTCCTGGATGGCGCGCGCGCACCGGCCGCAGCGGTGATCGGCGAGCGCGGCGGCGGCTGGCGGGCGCTGCTTCGCACGCTAGACGAGGAACGTATCCTGTGTGCGGCCTTGTATATCGGCATCACCGCGGCCGCGCTCGAACAGGCGCTGCAATACGCGCGGGACCGGCATGCTTTCGGCCGCGCGATCGGCGCCTTCCAGGCGGTACAGCACCCACTCGCCGATATCGCTACGGAACTCGAGCAAATCCGCCTGATCACTGCCAAGGCTGCGTGGCTGCAATCGCTCGGCCGCGACTGCGCACTTGAGGCTGCCATGGCGAAGCTCGCGGCCAGCGAGACTGCGGTGCGCGCCACCGACCGCGCGATGCGTGTGCTCGCAGGCTATGGCTTGGTCGAGGAGTCGCCGCTCGAGCGGCTGTTCCGCGACACGCGGCTCGGTCCTTTCAGCCCGATCTCGAACGAGATGGTGCACAATTTCGTCGCTGAGCGCATCGGCCTGCCGCGCAGCTATTGATGAACGTTACCAAACACTTTGTCACCGTCGGAAACCGCCGGGTGCATTATCTGCGTGCCGGCCGCGGACCGGCATTGGCCATGCTGCACGCATCGCCGTGCTCGGCCAAGGTGATGCGACCACTGCTGCCGGTTTTTGGCGAGCGATCCACTTGCCTCGTTTTCGACACGCCCGGCTTCGGGCTCTCCGACAAGCTGCCTATTGCGAAGCCCCGCGTTGAGGATTTTGCCGACGCCCTCGCCGAAACCCTCGACGCACTTGGGGTCGAGCAGGCTGCCGCTTACGGCCGCCACACCGGCGCTTCGATTGCCGTGGAGTTCGCGGCACGGCATCCGCAGCGCTGCGCCATGGCCTACGCCGATGGCTATGCCGTATTCGCCAAGCCTTATACGGACGAGCAACTTGAAGATTATCTTGAGCCGATCTTGCCGGCCTGGGACGGCGCGCATTTGTTGCGGCTATGGTTCCGCTACCGCGATCAGCACGTATTCTGGCCGTGGAACGTACAGACGGCGGAAACACGCTCCGACGCCGACGTGCCAGATCTCGATTTCCTGCATCGTGGCGTAGTGGAGCTGCTCGAAGCTGGAGACGACTATCGCATCGGCTACGCTGCGCCGTTTCGCCATCGTGCGCTCGAAATCCTGCCTGACCTCAAGGTGCCGGTATGTTTCGGCCACCGCGAGGGCGATAGCCTCTACGCCAGTCACAAGCTCTATCCGAAATCGGCCTGGATCGAAATCTTGCCGCGCGATCCGGAAGCGGCGGCACTTGCCGAGCGTGCAATCCTCGAACGGCATCCGGCGTGCAGCTCGCCGCCGCCCGCGCCGGCCTGTGCCGCACTACCCGGCCGTACCACCATCAACTACGTGGAAATTGACGGAACGCAGGTGCTGGTGCGCTCAGCGGGCGAACTCGCTAATACGACTCCGCTGTTTGTCTTGCCGCACGCGCCGGGTTCTTCCCTCCTCTACGATGCGCTCATTCTCGACTGTGCGCCGGCATTCGCTGTTGATTTGCCCGGTCACGGCGAGTCCGATCCGCTCCCCGGCAATCCGCAAAGTGTCGAAGTCTGGACTGATATTGCAACAAAAGTTCTGGACAAACTGAATGCCGGGCCCGTTCGCCTTTACGGTCACAACGGCGGCGCGGCCGTCGCAATCGAGCTGGCGTACCGGCTCGGCCACCGCGTGCGCGGATTGGTGCTGGATGCGCCAAGTTTTCTTGGCCCTGAAGAACGAAAGGCCCTTGCCTCCCGCTATGCGCCAGACGTGCTGCCGGTATGGGAAGGCAGCCACTGGCTGCGGGCCTGGCATCACCTGCGCGACGCGGAATTGTGGTGGCCGTGGTTCGAGCGCACTTACGAAGCCGCACGCAGGAGCACCCCGCGCATCGCCCCAGACGACCTCGCGCTCCGCGTGCGCGAGACCATGAAGCAGCCGGCGAGCTACGCCCCCGCGTGGCGCGCTGCGCTGTCTTACCCGGGACGGGAGCGGCTCTCCGGATTAAAAATACCGGTGCTCGAAATCGCCGCAGAGCAGGACGTGTTTGCGCATCTTTCTGGCGGCCAAAAAATCCGCGACGATGCGCACTCTCGTGCCCAGGCGATCCGCAAGTGGATCGATAGAGATCAAGGCTCGGCGACAAATACCGGAATTTGACGCTGGGTGCGTTTCTGATAGTCCGCGTAAGGCGGGTACGCAGCTACGGCTAGTCCCCACAGCCGAGCCTTTTCCGTCGCGTCCTCAACTTCCCGAACGTGCATGGGACGAACGACGGTCTCGTCGCGAAGCTCGATATGCGGATCGGCGCGCAGGTTACGAACCCACGCCGGGTCTTTGGGCGCTCCTCCCTGCGAGCCGACGAGAACGTAGCTGTTGCCGTCTTTGACCCGCATCAAAGGGGTTTTTCGAATTGCACCCGTCTTTTGCCCTTTGTGAGTCACGATGACGACCGGCAAGCCGGTGTCGAGCAGCGTGGTGCCCTTGGTGCCGCCGCTGCTCTCATAGAGTTCGACCTGCTCGCGCACCCAGTCATGAGGGCTCGGAATATACTTCGCCATGATCGCACTCCTTCAAGCGCCTGGGCGTTAAATTAAGACACCATTCTAGTTTTAAACAGCCGCTACTGCGGAGATTTCAATTTGCAATTCAGGCAGCGCCAACTTCGAGACCTCGACGATCACGCTGCTCGGCCCGTTCTTCGGAAAATATTTGGTGCGAATATCCGCGATATCATGAAAGGCCCGCATGTCCGTAACATAGACCGTGACTTGCACAACATCCTTCATGCTTGCTTTGTTGGCGACGAGGATGGCGCGGATATTCTCAAGAACCTGAACCGCCTGGGCCCTCAGATCACCCTTCCCGACCACGTTGCCGGCTTTATCCAGTGCGACCTGTCCGGCGATAAACAACAACGGGCCACTCGAAACACGCACCGCGTTCGAATAATAGGGCTTGAGCGGCGGCGCGACGCTAGACGGATTGCTGATTTTCGTGCGCGGTTTCTTCATCGGCCACCTGAGAACTGGCGCGGACGGATTGCGCGGATACGCAAATGCCGTACGCAGCTTAATGATCTCCACGCACTTCGCAATTTCGGTCTTAGGATGCCGCTGCCCGGCGCAAAACGCAAATGCCTGAACTATATGGCGTTGACTTATGGGCAGGTCTTCCCTTTGCATGGCGTGAAATGTGCCGCAGCAGCACGCCGCAACCCCGGGGAGGCACGATGCCGGCGCAACCATCGCGCAAAGAAGGCGACCGCAACCCGCAAACCGTTGAAGAAGCAAAGGCGCTGGTCAAACACGTCGAGTCGTTGTTCATGCCTTGGAACATCGATGCGCTCGTGGCCGGGTTTACGAACGATTGCGTCGTACGTTTCGGTACGCTGGCGGAGTTTCGCGGAACAGAAACCTTGCGCACCTTTTTTACCGCCCGCAGCAACAAACAAAAGGGCTATCGGCTCAAGAAAACCTTCCGCACGCTGACAAACGACACAATCACCAATGTCTGGGAGGGCGATTGGCAGGATGCGGAAAGCGGCGCTGCCATGCGCGGCTTCGGCGTGGAGCTTTGGGTCATGCGCGACGGCAAGGTCGCCGTGTGGGAAGCTGCGTTCAACACCGGGCGCGCCGACCAGACTAACAGTGTCGTTGACCTGTTGCGCTGAGTTTGGTCCCGGCGCGATCTACATCGCGCCGGGACCTCATGGTGTTACTTTCCCGGGCTGAATCGCTACCTCTGCGCATACTGGAAGCGGCGGCGAACGGTCGCGCGCGGATCAACGACCGCCCAACCGCGCAACGACACCCGATGGACGCGAGTCAAACCGCCGCCGCTATTAGGATCGTATAGTGTTGCCGTCCCGTCGCCGTAGGCTTGAAGAATGTAGGCCACGTGACGCGAGCCAAGGATTGCGACATTTCCCGCCGCAGCCTCCGCGCGCGGGAAGCGATACCAATTTTGCACTAGCCAGAGATCGCGCACGGGATGACCGAAAACGCGGACGCTGACACCACAGCCGCAGAACTGGGATCGCGGACAGCCGTCGGGATGCGACACCACTTCGGTGGCCGAGCCTGCGGTCGCAACATGGCTGATATGCACGGAAACCTGCCGCATCGGTTTGAAAGACCGCACCATGCGCCCGTACGCCTGGTGTGTTTCATGCGAAGGTTCACCGGTCGGTGAAATCAGATAGGAAGCATTCGCTCTCGAGATAAAAGCGCAAACAAATAGCGTTGCAACAAACACTCGCATCACGACCCCTGTTTTTACTGTTGACGTCCCCTAGCCACGTGATGAATCGCACGGCGGAAGGCGATTTTGTGGCGCTGTTACGTCGGCGAGCGCACTGTTCCGAGCTTGGCATTTTTCGCTATTGCCATCGTTCCAATTTTCTGACTCGTTTCCCCGCAACGCGGCGACGGAATTGACGCGCCTCAAACCTGTCTAATAAGACGCGGTCCAGGGCGCCAACTTCGGCGAAAAATCGGAAAAGCGGCTTTTCACCGGCAGAGCTGCCGAAAAACCGTTCGCTCGGAACACGCCTAGTGAATGGAAGAAGTTCCGCGGAACACTTCACGCAGCTTTGGCATCACGTGGACTGCCAGTAATTCTACCGACCGGAGCATTTCAGCAAGCGAGAGGTCACCGAAGCAGAATTGGCCGACGACGTAATTCGCACCGCTTATTTCAATTTGTTCTTTCAGGAAGGCGCCGACCGTGTCCGGCGCTCCGGCGACGGCGTAACCCCGTTGAACGAGGTGATCGAAACTCTCGACATTGAGCGGTGAGTCAGGAAGCGTTCCGTTTAACGCGGAAAGATAGACAAAGCTCGATCGCCAGCGCAGATAGGCTCGGCGCCCGGCGGCCATTGCCTCGGTGTCGGTTTCACCTACAACGATGAAGCGAACCAAGCCCATTTTCGGCACCGGTTCGACGCTGCGCAGCGCCCGCCAGATTTTTTTGTATTGATTGATGATGGCACGCGCTTTTCCCGGATTATCGTTGGTTACGATGTTCAAGCCCTTGCGAGCGGCGCGTTCCGCGCTTTCGGGCGAATGAGCGCCATACCACAAAGGAGGATGCGGCTTCTGCAGCGGCTCAAACTCCAACGGCACATTTTCGAATTGATCGTAGCGCCCATGCCAGGTCAGCGTGCGAACCGTGAATGCCTTGAGAATGAGGTCAAGCCTCTCGGCATATATTTGCTGCCTCTCTCCGGCGTTTTGCCCGTAGTAGGAAATCTCGAACGGTACCGAGCCACGCCCGAAACCAATTTCGAGCCGCCCACCGCTCAAATGATCCAGCATGCAAATTTCTTCCAGCACCCGCAGCGGATGATGATTTGGCAGAGCGTAAACGAAAGTGCCGAACCGCAATCGCTTCGTTCGTTGAGCGACGGCGGCCAGAAAGACGCTCGGCGAAGGAGCCATGCCGAGCGGCGTGAAGTGGTGTTCGGCGACATGATAGGCATAGAATCCGGCACGATCGAAGGCTTCGATGACCTTCAAACGCTGCTCGTAGAGATCCTGCAGCGCCAGTTGGTTGCGATCCAGGTGATCGAACACCCCGAATTCCAAAGTCATCTATCGGATCACCATGAAAGGGGCGTATCGCGCACCTGGTTGCGACATTTAAAATGTCGAGGCTCCTGTGTCGAAACACCCCTAGCGAAAGCCATTGGCCGCCGCTTAAAATAAACGCCGGTACACAAACCTATGGTGCAGGGAGAAACGCTATGAAAGAGAAAAATTCGCAAGGTAGCCATGTGTCCCGGCGTAGGTTCATGAAAAGCGCGGCGGGAGCTGGCGCTGTTTTTGCGCAGGCCCTCGCCGCGCCCCGCGTGCACGCCGCATCGGACGCAGTCGTCCGGATCGGCAACATAAATTCATACACCGGCGGATTGGCTTACGCGGGCGAAAACAATCTCAACGGCATGAATCTTTACTTTGACAGCATCGGCTGGACCGTTGCGGGCCGCAAGATCGAGTTAATCAAGGAGGATGATCAGTTCAATCCGCAGATCGGACTGCAAAAGGCGAAGAAGCTTATCGAAAGCGACAAGGCGGACCTGATCATCGGCATCCAGGCGAGCAACGTGGCGCTTGCCGTGCTCAACTACATGAAACAGCAGAAGGCCTTTTACGTCGTTTCCGGAGCAGGTACCGACGCGATTACCTGGGACCGCTATCCGTACCTATTCAGAACCTCGATTTCAGCCTACCAGCTCAGCATGCCGATGGCACACTACGTGTATGATAACCTCGGCAAGGAGATCGTGATTTCGGCCGCCGATTATGCGGGTGGCCGCGACGTGGCGGCCGAATTTAAGGGACCCTACATCGCCAGAGGTGGAAAAGTTCTAAAGGAAATCTGGACCCCGCTCGGCACCCAGGATTTTAGCGCCTATCTGACCGACATTAAGTCGATCAATCCGCCGGTCACCTACAATTTCATGCCGGGCGCCGACTATATCCGCTTCATTCAGCAATACACCGAATTCGGCCTCAAAGAGAAAATGCAGTTCACCGGCTTTACCGCGATCGACTCGCAAACCGTCACGGCGCTGGGCAAGGTCGCAATAGGCGTTATGTCCGCGGTAACCTACACTGACACTGTCGACAATCCCGAGAGCAAGGAATTCGCGGCAAGCTTCAAGGCTAGATACAAATACGCACCGGACCTGTTCGCCGAATACGGCTATGTCGGCGCCAAGGCGCTCGGCGAAGCGCTGAAGATGACCGGCGGAGACGCCTCGGATAAAGACAAACTCGCCGAGGCGATGAGCAAAATCGAATTCAACGCCCCACGCGGGCCGTTCCGGATGGATCCAGCAACGCACAATCCGATCCAAAACGTCTATATTGCGCAGGTCATTGCCAGTGGCGACGGAATTTCGACCAAAATAATTCACACCGCGCAGAACGTGCAGGATCCCGGCAAGAAGATCTACTGAGAGCCACGGCTCGTACATCAGCGCTCTCAGAGGCAACGATGGACCTGTTCGTCGCCCAGCTTCTCAACGGGCTGGTATACGGGATGCTGCTGTTTTTGATGGCGGCGGGACTTTCTCTCATTTTCGGTCTGATGAACGTCGTCAATCTGGCGCACGGCTCATTTTTCATGCTGGGCGCGTTCATCGGCTACTCGATCTTTCGATCGACCGGCAGCTTTTGGGTCGCGTTTGTCTTGGCGCCGATCCCAGTGATTGCGCTCGGCGTCGTTATGGAAGTGGTGTTTCTGCGCCGGCTTTATCGCCGCGGCCATATGGATCAGGTGCTGCTGACATTCGGCTTCACGTTTGTGTTTCTGGATCTGGTGCAGAGCGTCTGGGGCCGCAGCGTCCTGCGCCTACCAGTCCCTGCGGCACTGCAGGAAACGGTGCAGATCGGATGGGGGGTGTTTTCCGCCTATCGCTTGAGCCTGATCGCTTTTGGGTTCGCAGTCGCTGGCTTACTATGGCTGCTGCTTGAACGCAGCCGCATCGGCGCTATGGTACGTGCCGGTGTCGACGATGCCGCCATGGCGGCTGGGCTTGGCGCCAACATTCCCGCGCTTTTCGGCGGCGTTTTCGGCCTCGGCGTCGCGCTAGCTGCGCTTGGAGGCGTCGCTGCCGCGCCCATCCTTGGGGTCTATCCGGGAATGGACGCGGACATTCTCATCCCGGCGTTCATTGTCACTGTATCGGCGGTATGGGTAGCCTGCGCGGCGCGTTCGCGGGCAGCCTGCTGATCGGCATATGCGACACCTTCGGCAAGGCATATTTCCAGACGGTCGCGCTGTTTCTGATCTACCTGACGATGATCGTGGTCTTGCTGATCAGGCCGCAAGGCCTGTTCGGCATCAAATACTCTAATGTGGCCGCCGCGCCCGCGATCACTACCCGGGTCGGCGCTGTCACTTCATCTACCCGCGTTGCGGAATTGGCCGCGCTGCTGGCGCTCGTTCTTCTTCCCTTTGCAGTCGGCGACTATCCGCGAGCGCTGGTTTCGGAAATCTTCATCTACGGCATATTCGCCATGAGCCTCGACTTGATATTCGGCTTCACCGGCCTGATGTCGCTCGGCCATGCGGCTTTCTTTGGATTGGGCGCCTATGCGGTTGCGGTTCTTGGCGCCCAGTTTGGCCTTAATGCCTGGCTCGGCGTCATCGCCGGCGTTGGCCTGGCCGCCAGTGGCGCAGCACTAATTGGCGTTTTCTGCGTGCGGACAAGCGGCATTCCTTTTCTGATGCTGACGCTCGCTCTATCCCAACTCGTTTACACGGTGGCCCTGAAATGGCGCGACGTCACCGGCGGCTCTGATGGAATTGCGGTTGCCGAGCGGCCAAGTTTTTTCGGCTTGGATTTGTCCCGTTCATTGCCAATGTATTTCATGGCGTTGATTTTCTTCGTCCTGACCTATTGGGGTCTCCGCCGTCTTCTCAATGCGCCGCTGGGTCAGGCGTTCATCGGCCTGCGGGAAAACGAACAGCGCATGGCCGCTATCGGCTACCGAACCCGCGCTTACAAGCTTCTTTCGTTTACGATTGCCGGCGCCTTGGCGGGACTGGCCGGGGGCCTTTACGCCATATTCAACGGCTTTATCTCATCCGACGCCGTCTATTGGACTGCATCCGGCGACGTACTGATTATGACAATGCTCGGCGGGGCTGGCACCCTGATCGGGCCCGCCTTTGGCGCCGCTATTTTCTTGCTTATGAAGAATGTCGTCAGCTCCCACAGCGAGCACTGGATGGCAATTATCGGCGGCGTTTTTGTCTGCTGCGTCATGTTTTTCCCCGCTGGATTGTGGGGCACGGCGCGCGGGATTTTGCAGCGAGCGCCGAAATGAATGTGCTTCGAGTTGACCGCCTGTGCAAATCCTTCGGCAGCCTCAACGTGACGGACCAGGTCAGTCTTGCCATCGGTGAAGGTGAACGTCATGTGATCATCGGACCGAACGGGGCGGGTAAGACCAGCCTCATCAACCAGATCAGCGGTCAAATACAGCCGGACTCCGGGCTTATCCTGTTACAGGACCGTGATATCACCGGCTGCTCGCCGGACCGCATCAGCCGGATGGGAGTCGCGCGCACCTTTCAACGCAACAATTTATTCCAGAACCTCAGCGTGATGGACAACCTGAGGCTTGCCCTGCAAATTCGTCACGGCACCCCGTTGAATTTCTTTCTGCCGGCGGCGGGCAGCGCGGCTCTGTCCGAACGAGCGGCAAGCTTGTTGGCGAAGGTGCACCTTCCGATCGAAGACACACGCCTGGCTCGACAATTGTCCTACGGGGAGCAGCGACAACTTGAACTCGCGCTTGCGCTTGCCAGCGAACCGGCGCTGCTCCTGCTTGACGAGCCGACGTCGGGTATGTCGCCCAGCGAAACGGCTCAGATCATCGCGCTTATTTCCGCTCTGCCTCGCGCGCTCGCCATTCTCATGATCGAGCACGATATGGAAGTCGTGTTCTCGATCGCCGACCGGATCACCGTCCTGTACTTCGGCAAGGTTCTCGCGACGGGTACGCCGCAGGAAATCCAGACCAACGATCGCGTGCGCGAAGTCTATCTAGGGCTTTCCCGCTGATGCTCGAAATCGAAAATGTCCACGTCTATTACGGCGAAAGCCATATTCTGCAGGGCGTGTCACTTTTGGTCGGACCGGGCGAAATCGTATGCCTGCTTGGCCGCAATGGCGCCGGTAAGACCACGACGATTCTTTCGATCATGGGCTATTTGCGGCCGCGGCGCGGCCGAGTTTGTTACAACAATCGCGATGTCGCCAACCTGCCGCCGTACGCAATAGCGCGGCTTGGCGTCGGGTTCGTGCCGCAAGAGCGCGGCATTTTTCCAAGCCTGACCGTCCTCGAAAATCTGACCGTCTTTGCCCGCGATACAAAACGGCGCGACGAAGCCGGCGGCGCGCGTGCCTGGACGCTGGCGCGTATTTTCGACGTATTCCCGGCGCTGAAGGCCCGCGAGCGCAATTTGGGCTTTCAGCTCTCGGGGGGTGAGCAACAGATGCTCTCGATCGCGCGCGCGTTGATGCTCAATCCGGACCTGCTGTTGCTGGACGAGCCATCCGAAGGACTGGCACCGATGGTCGTGCGACAAATCGTGGAGATACTGGCAAAACTCAAAAGTGAAGGGCTCGCCATACTGCTGGTGGAGCAGAACTTGCGAGCCGCCCTCGCGGTGGGCGATCGTCACTACGTCATGAACAAAGGCGAAATCTGCTTCACGGGCAGCGCCGCCGATCTCGAAGGCAACGATCTCGTGTTGCGGAACTACCTAAGCGTTTGATGCGTGCAACTCAGCTTTTCGCTCAGCGGCGTTCTAATTGGTCCAGCGATATGCAACGTTCGGGTTAGGCATTGAAAAGAAGGTCCGCGGAGGAACGCGTGCAGTCGTCGAAGGTGAAGGTCGCGGACGTTGAGCTCGAATTGTTCGATGAAGGGCACGGGCGCCCGCTTCTTTTCCTGCACGGGGATATCGGTTTTCAATCACATCAACCCTTCGTTGCGCCCCTTTCTTCAGCCCGCCGTGTCCTCGCGCCCTCGCACCCGGGATTCGGCAACTCGGCCCTGCCCGACTGGCTCGACAGCGTCGATGACATCGCCCACCTCTATCTCGAATTGATGGACGTGCTGAAACTCGACGACCTCGACGTAGTCGGCTGCTCCATCGGCGGTTGGATCGCGGCGGAGATGGCCACGAAAACGCCGGAGCGCTTTCGCCGCCTGGTGCTGGTCGGGCCGGTCGGCGTCAAGGTTGGGTCGCCGGACACGCTCGACATTCCGGACATTTTCGCCAAGCCGGAGGAGGAAGTACGTAAACTTCTCTACCACAGCCCTGCGTCCATGGACGTCGACACAGCCAAGATACCGGACGACGAGCTGGTACAGAAGTTCCGCGCCCGCGAGACGTTGGCCCTGCTGACTTGGGAGCCATGGATGCATAATTCAAAGCTTAAGTATCGTTTGCATCGAATCGCCAAGCCGGCGCTGTTCGTGCGAGGTGAAAGCGACGGCCTGGTATCGCAAGCTTATCTCGAGGCGTATTCCCGGCTGTTACCCAACGCGCACACGCTGACAATCGCGGCTGCCGGTCATATGCCGGAGCTGGAGCAGCCGCAGTCTTTTGCGCGCGCTGTTCTCGAATTTCTCGGAGACTGACATGCGGGCGTGGCACTTCAGCGAGAACGCTTACCCCTATCTGCCGCCGGCCGAGACCTATCCTTCCATTCGTGTCTCACTGCCTAACCAGATCTACGATCCGGCGAAAGGCGCAGCCCTTTATGATCGGTACATCGACGAATGGCTGATCGCCGAGGACGAAGGCGTGGAAATCATGCTCAACGAGCATCATCAGACCGCCACGTGTGTCGATCCTGCCGCTCCGCTCATGCTCGCTGCGCTCGCCCGCCTGAGCAAGAAAGCGCGCCTCCTGATCCTCGGAAATCCAATCGCCAACCGCCGGCAGCCGGTTCGCGTGGCCGAGGAAATGGCGATGATCGACATTCTATCGCACGGCCGTCTGGAAGCCGGATTTGTGCGCGGGGTTCCCTACGAGATTTTGCCCGCAAACAGCAACCCGGTGCGCATGAATGAACGCCATTGGGAAGCGCTCGACCTGATCATCAAATGCTGGACCCATCACGACGGCCCATTCAGCCACGAAGGCCGGTTCTTTCATCACCGCTCGATAAATATCTGGCCACGGCCAATGCAGCAACCGCATCCGCCGGTGTGGGTTAGCACGACAAGCCCGGGCGGAGCCGCTCAAGTCGGCGGACGGGGCTATGTTCAGGCAACATTTCTTACCGGCTTTGAAACGACCAAACGCATTTACGAGGCTTACCGAAGCGGCTGGCGCCAGGCCGGACGCGGGCAAGATGTGCCGATAGACCGGCTCGCCTACGCGGCATTGATTTATGTCGGGGAGACCGAAGCCCGTGCCCGCGCAGGCGCGGAAAAGCTTCTCTGGTACGTCACTTCCAACAAAGTGCCGCCGCACTTCTCCAATCCGCCCGGCTATCTCCCCGTCGCGATGAATGTGCAGTTGGCGCGTGGCGCCCACAACGTCGTCAGTGCGTATGGCACGAAGCAGGCGGGCGTCGACGGCGCGGTCGAGGCAGGGTTGATGTTTGCGGGAACGCCCGATCAGGTGGCGCAGCAAATCAAACGGCACTGGGAATATGTGGGCGGCTACGGACACCTGCTAATCATGGGACAAGCAGGCTTTCTCGAGCACGATGATACCGTCCACGGCATTCGCATGTTCGCGCGCGAGGTCTATCCGCGGTTAAAGCAGTTATATCCCGATCAATTGGCGTCGGGCGCATCGCGTGCGGCTTGAAACGTCGTCGCTTGTCGCGGGGCGCAGGCGCCTCGACGCAGTCGACGTGAAAGTATGGCGCGTATTACCAAAGACCGCGATCCAGTGACTCTTCGTCACTCGAAGAACGTGGCGACGCAGGACATGTCGAGGTGTCCGTGCCCTTTGCCTTCGACTGCGGAGAGAACCTGACGCGTCAACGCCGCGGATGGCACGAATGCGCCCCGCTGCCTCGCAAGCTCAAGTGCAAGATCCATATCCTTGGCGATCACCTCGACGGTAGCCGCCGGTGACCAATCGCGCTCTTTAAGCTTTTGCACCTTGGAAGCGATGTACGGCGAGGCAACCGCACTTTCATTGATAGCATCGATCATCGCGGCCCAGTCCAGACCGCTGCGGCGGCCGAGGTTCAGAGCTTCCGCAAGCGAAGTGTTGATGGCGCCAACAATCACGTTGACGACAAGCTTCATCACCCTCGCCTCCTCCTGGGCGCCGAGATAGGTGATCTTTTTTCCCAATAGCGCGATCAGCGGACGTTGCAATTGGAAGGCGCCCTCGGGTCCCGAAACCCAGATGCTGAGCGTGCCGGCGGCAGCGAGCGCGGTGCTGCCGGACACCGGCGCACGCAGATACGAAATGCCCGCAGCCCCGAGCAGCGCCGCACCGCGGATCGAGACATCGGGCGAAATCGTACTCATGTCGATGAGACAGGCACCATCCTTAGCCGCTCCGCAGACATGACTGACGACATCCAAGAACGCTTCGTCGTTTGGGATCATGGAAAAAAGCACGTCGCTTTCAGACGCAAGCGACACCAGCGACGGGGCCTCCTTGAGACCGTGCGCGACAGCGGCTTTAACGCGGCCTCGGTCAAGATCGAAACCGGTCACGCCATAGCCGTTGTTGACGAGATTTGGCGCCATACGGCTGCCCATGCTGCCGAGACCAATCCATCCGATTTGCGAAGCGGCGTTCATTAGATCACCTTGAGATGCCGGATCGGCGCGCCCGGAGTGAGCGCTTGCGCCGCAGCAATGATCGCGTTCGCGTCAATGCCATAGTGCCGATAGAGATCGGGAATGGTGCCGGTCTGGCCGAAATGCTCGACCCCCAACGGTCGAACCTTGTGGCCATGCACAGCGCCGAGCCAGCCGAGCGTCGCCGGATGCCCGTCGAGTACGGTCACAATCCCGCAATGCGGCGGCAGCCCAGCGAGCAGGCGCTCAACGTGTGAGCGGGCATGCACCAAACCACGCTCACGTGCGCGGCAAGCGGCACTCCAGCCAGCATGGAGCCGATCGGCTGAGGTGACAGCGAGCAGGCCGACATCCCGGCGGTCTTCAGCCATCAATCCGACGGCGTCGATCGCTTCAGGCGCGACGGCTCCGGTGTAAGCAACGACGACCTGACAGTTGGGGCCGGGCTCGCGCAGCCAATACGCGCCATCGACAATTGCCTGACGCAATTGCGGCGTCATCGGCCGCTTGATCTGCTCAATCGGCCGCGTCGAAAGCCGCAGGTACACCGAGCCACCGGTTTCATCACGCAGCCAGGTGTGCTCGCTTGGTTCGTCATCACCATCGCGCTGGATGTAACTCAGCGAAAACGCGAGGATGCCGGCCAGTTCATCGACAAACCCGGGCTCGAACGACGCCAGCCCGTCTTGCGCCATGCCGATGAGCGGCTGGGCAATCGATTGATGGGCGCCGCCTTCGGGCGACAGCGTAATGCCCGATGGCGTCGCTACCACAATAAAGCGCGCGTCCTGATAGCACGCGTAATTGAGTGCATCGAGCCCGCGAGCAATGAACGGATCGTAAAGCGTGCCTATGGGCAGAAGCCGCTCGCCGTTGATGCTGTGCGACAATCCCAGCGCCGAGAGGAGAATAAACAGATTCATCTCAGCGATGCCGAGCTCGATATGCTGCCCGCCCGGCGAAAACTCCCAGGTAAAAGTCGACGGAATGCGCTCGCCCTTGAAAGTGTCGGCCATGGCTTCACGAGCGAACAAGCGCCGCCGATTGACCCACGCCCCAAGATTGGTCGAAACCGTTACGTCCGGCGACGTCGTGACAATGCGCGCGGCGAGAGGCGTGGTGTGACGACCAATTTCGTTGAGCAGAGCCCCAAAGCCGACTTGCGTCGACATGGTCGTTTGGATTGTCACCTCAAGCTCCGCCGGCACCTCGATCTTTGGCGCGCGCAGGCGACGTTCACCTTGCGCCGCAAACGGGACGCGTTCGAGAAATGCGCGAAGTTCTTCTGGCGGCGCGTGCAGGCCCTCAAACTCGTCCCACTCATGGCCGGAACGAATGTTCATTGTCCCGCGGAAGGTCTCCATCTGCGCCGGTGTCATCAGGCCTGAATGATTATCCTTGTGACCGGCGAACGGCAGGCCGTAGCCCTTGATCGTGTAGGCGATAAAGCATACCGGCCGGTCGTGATCGATACGATCGAAGGCGCCCATGATGGCCGGCAGGTCGTGGCCGCCGAGATTGCCCATGAGGCGCGCCAGCTCGTCGTCGCTACGTGACTCGATAAGTCGCGTGACCGGTCCCTGGTCGCCGATCTCATCCAGGAGCCGCTTGCGCCACGCCGCGCCGCCTTGGAACACCAACGCCGAGTACAGCTGGTTCGGACAATTATCGATCCATTGGCGAAGTACTTCGCCGCCCGGCTCGGTAAAAGCCGCCTGCTGGAGCGTTCCATATTTGAGAACGACGACATCCCAGCCGAAATTGCGAAATAAATTTTCGTAGCGCTCCCATAAACCTTCGCGCACCACGGCATCGAGGCTCTGCCGGTTGTAATCGACGATCCACCAGCAATTGCGCAGGTTTTGCTTCCAGCCCTCGAGAAGTGCCTCGAAGATGTTGCCCTCGTCGAGTTCAGCGTCGCCGAGAAGCGCGATCATGCGCCCTTCGGGCCGTTCCCTACCCCAGCCATGGGCGCGCACGTAGTCCTGCACCAGCGACGCGAATAACGTCTGTGCGACTCCTAACCCGACCGAGCCCGTCGAGAAATCGACGTCGTCAGTGTCCTTGGTGCGCGACGGATAGGACTGCGCACCTTTGTAGCCGCGGAAATCTTCCAATTTCTGCCGGGTTTGACGGCCGAGGAGATATTGGATGGCATGATAGATCGGCGCAGCATGCGGCTTGACGGCGACCCGGTCCTGCGGCCGCAGGTTGTGGAAATAAAGCGCGGTCATAATCGCGGCAAGAGATGCGGAAGATGCCTGGTGTCCGCCGACTTTCAGACCATCGACGCTGTCTCGCTCATGGTTGGCATGATGGATGGTCCAGCTCGCCAGCCACAAAACCTTGCGTTCGAGCTCGCCGAGCAGGCGTAAGTCATCGCTATTGGCGAGAGTCTGAGCCATGGTGTTATCCGGTGTCGGCAATAATGGCGAGACATGCCGGCAAAGAAATGCCAAATATGGCCGATTGTCACTCCTAGTTGGCAGAAGCTGGCGTAAGACATCGCAAAAGGGACAGAAAGTGCCAAAAAATGGTTTTGACGAAATCGACCGGAAAATCCTGATGGTTCTGCAAAGTACCGGCCGGATCAGCCTTTCCAATCTCTCTGAAAAAGTGAATCTGTCTCCTTCGCCCTGCCTGCGCCGAATCCGGAGGCTTGAGCGCTCGGGAATTATCTCCCGCTACGTCGCGGTGCTCGATCAGGCCAAGGTCGGGCTTCCGGTGAGCGTCTTTGTTTCGATCAAGCTCGAAAGCCAGAGGGTCGAGGCGCTGGAACGATTCAAGCGGGCGATCGCCAAATGGCCGGAAGTGCTTGAATGTTATCTCATGACCGGACCGCGCGATTATCTGTTACGCATCGTTGCGGCGGACCTGGGGGCTTACGAACGCTTTCTAAAGCAGAAGCTGACGCGCATCGACGGCGTTGCTTCGATCGATTCGAGCTTCGCGCTCGAACAAACCAAATACTCGAACGTGCTGCCGGTCATGTGATCGAGCGAGCAGCGCAACGCTCCGCGTTTACAGATGGCAGCGGTTCAAAACGGTGGTAACTTCAAAAAGAAAGCCACGGCATCTAAACTCCGGGTTGGAGGATGACGCGTTCGCCTTTCTCGTACCACGAGACTCACCGGGTCGTGCACCAGCCCGGGAGCGAGGTGCATTGCTCGAGTGAAAACGCCGGTTGGACGTCGCTGTTCGCTTGCATTTGTTCTGAGGCTTCCTACGAGGGATCTTTTGCGGCGGTCAAAGATCACCTCGTTGTTGTTCCACTGAACAAACCGGTCCGTTTTATGCGGCGGATTGGCGGCGAACTCCAGGAGCAAATCCTGTTGCCGGGCAGCGCGACGATTACGCCGGGCGGCGCCGATTTCGATATTCAGACGTCGTCGCAGGGTGGACACTACGACACGCTCCACTTCTACGTCCGTGACGAATTCATTCGTGAAAGTTACGCCGACATGTTTGCATCGCAGACCGGGATTTCGCTACCGCCTTTCGTCGGCGTGATGGACGAAATGCTCAAGGCAGTTGCGTATGAGATACGCAAGATGCTGCTGTCCCCGGCGCCGCCCGACAGGATCTATGCTGAGACCTTGTCGCGAACGGCCACAAGCTATCTTGTGCGAAATTATGCTTCGGGGCGATCCGGCACCAACGACGCGCGAGCGTTGACGCCGCAACAATGCAACCGCGCAATTGAATATATCGAAACATGCCTCAGCGATAATCTCACGCTGGCCGGCATCGCCAAGGCGGCAGGCATAAGCACCGGCCGGCTGAACAGCGAGTTCAAGTGCAGGATGAAGCTCGCGCCCCACCAATACGTCCTCAACGCTCGGGTGCGGCGCGCAAATGCCTTGCTGACCTTGACTGATCTTTCGCTGGCGCAAATCGCGCTGCAATGCGGATTCAGCAACCAGCAGCATATGACCCGGATGGTTCGCCGGATGACCGGCCGCACACCGGGCGCAATCCGCCGGGACCGCTAAGTCTTCTCACCGAGCGCGCGCGACCACCCGTCACCGGTTCGATTTTGCAAAAGATCGGTATTGATCGTGCAATAGCCGATGACTGCTTCGGGCTAGCATTCGCAGGGCCTCGATTCGTATGCGGCTGGCCAGCCCATGCGACGGTGCGGCGGGCGACGAACCCTTGAAGGCGAGACTGCGTTCGCCCAGTATACCGCGCGACAGAGCCAGCGAGGCGCCGCGCCAACCCGCTGGAATGAACAGGCACTGACAGGTGGAGGAAGCCCGATGACGACGCTGGTCGAAAAATCGAAATTGACAGTCGATAGCCTTATCGCACGGCGTCACGAACCGCGGACATATCAAGAAAAGGTTCAGCACGCACTCGACGTGGTCGGAATGCATTTGCAGGAGGAAAATCCCGAACGCATCGATGAGTGTATCCGCCTCTACACGGATGACGCGGTTTGGGAAGCTCCCGCCCGCAAGGTTTCGTACCAGGGCCGCGACCTGATCAAGAAAATGTACCTTCGGGTGTTCAATGGGGTGGTTGATTTCGAATTTACGCCGGTGGAGCGCTTCGCAACTCCGGATCGGGTGTTCGATGATTCCTACGCAAGCTTCAAGATCACCGGCGACGCCTTCGAGAATTGTCCCTATCCGATTGGCACTAAAGTGAAAATGCGCCTGATTCATAACTTTCATATTCACGATGGCCTGATCTCGAGAGAGATTGGCTACGAAGTTTGGCGCCGAGCGGATTAAGCGCACAGGGATACGGCCACGCGCATCGTTCGCGGACAGGTTTTACGGCATTTACGGCGCACACCTATTAGGCGCCGAGGTCGGTGCGCTGCGAGGAGCACGCGCTACGAGATGGCACGCGCCGGAGAGAGAAGCGATGCTGTTTGAAAGAAGAGCCTACACCCTCAGGCCAGGCTCTGAGCAAACCTATTGGGCGCTTCAACGCCAATGGAATAAACCGGGCTCCTTTCGCCCTCTTCTCGAGCGCAATCTGGGCTACTTCGCGATGACAGCCGGCGACGGCGAGCGCATCGTGCATCTCTACCGCTGGGACAGCTACGACGACGCCAAAAAGCGTCTAGCGGCGATCGTGACGCCCGAGCGGATGGAATACTTCATCACGGCGAGAAGCTCCCTCCTGCGCCAGGAAAATGCTTACCTCGACCCCGCTCCTGTCCCAGAGCTTAGTCCGCTCTGGAACGACAAGCGCGACTGGTTACCCGATCAGCCGGCGTTCACGAACGTCGGCAACGCATCCGAACTCGCGGTCTCCGAGCGCGTCCTCGATTTCCTTCCCGGCGGGTTGCTTGCGTATTGGGGGGGCTTTCGAAAGCTGAACGCCGCGACAATGGAGAGTTTTCGCAGCGGCCTCATCGGCGTCTTCTTTGTTACCGTTGGCAGCCTGCACCGCACGTTCGCTTACCACTGGCACAAGAGCTGGTCGGAGGCCGAAGCGCACCGTCGCAAGCTTGCGGAGTTTCCCGATTGGAACGCGTTTATGGACGACAATCGTCCGCGGATCATCGGCGGTCATATCGCTCAGCTTCGGCCGAGTCCGGTCCCGTGGATGCGCGCGTTGTTTGACCCCATCGATTGGACAATAACTTAGATTTGTATCGCACCTGACAAAACGGTGAATACGAGCGAACCAGGGAGGAGACCATGATTGCCGTCGTTGGCGCGACCGGCAACACCGGCCGCGCCGTTGTCAAAGAGCTCAAGCAACTCGGACATGCCCCGATTTGCGTCGTTCGCAACGCCGATAAAGCACGCGAGGTTTTGGGTGAGGATGCGAAAATCGCAGTCGCCGAGCTGACCGACCGGCCGGCGCTCGAGAAGGCGCTTAAAGGCGTCACCAGCGTCTTTGTTGTGACTGGCCACAACCCCAACATGGTCGAACAGCAAAACAACGTGCTCGATGCGGCTCTCGAAGCCGGCGTTCAGTATTTGGTGCGCGTTTCCGGTAGCCGCTTTTTCGTGATCCCCGATTCCCCTTCGGTCATCGGCCGGGGTCACTACGCAATTGAGGAGCGCCTGCGCACTAGCGGCATCAAATGGGTCATTTTGCGGCCTGGCTTCTTCATGCAAAATACGTTCGGTCAGGCTGCTTCGATCAAGAACGACAGCAAGATGATTCTGCCGTTCCCGGTCGATCTGCCGTTCGCTTTCATCGATGTGCGCGACACCGGCGCGGTGGGAGCACGCGTCGTGCTCGATCCAGCGCCCCACGCCGGCAAAATCTACGAATTTACCGGCGCCCGCAGCAATTTCGCAGAGTTCGCGGATGTGTTCTCGCAGGTTTTGGGCCGCGAGATCACCTATGTTGCTATACCATTTGAGCGGGCCGAACAGGTGATGAAAACGCGGGGTATGCCCGATTGGCTCATCGATCACCAGCGAACCGCGGGACAGATCGCCGCCAACGGGGGCTTAGCGAGCGAGGTGACGGACCCCATCCGGAATATCGTCGGCCGGGCACCCCTGACGACCAAACAGTTCGTCGAGGACCACAAAGGTCTCTTCAGCTAAGCCGCGTTATCCCGTCAGCGTGCTTGTCGCAGTCAGGGCATTTGCCCTGGCCCTCCGCTCGTGCCGGTCACTCGCGCAATCAGCGCGTCGCAGTCAGAGGGAATTTCTTCCCCGCGCCAGGCAACGTGCTGATCGGGGCGGATCAGGGCGAATTTCGCCTCATAACGTTGACGCAACCGTGCGTTCGCCGGCGCCAGCACTTTAAGCGGAATGTTTCGGTGCGCCGCCGCCTTGACGAGCCTTTCTGCCTCGTTCGCATCGCCCTGGGTCACGAGAAGCGCAAAGCCCGGGCCAAAGTGATCGTAGAGTGACGAGCCATCCGCCAGCCAAAGATGAGGCGCCAGGCACCCGGGATGCGCCGATGGCACATAGAGCATGAAATGCTCCGGAGGCGGCGTGCTGCCGTCGGCAACGATGATCGGTGAATCCGAATAGCGCATGCCAAGCACGATCCCGAGAGTTTTGAATTCGCGCACCTTGGTCGCCTCGATCAGGTCGGCAACCTCGCGCCGGGTCGCTTCGCCGACGACGCCGGGCGCTTCCAGATCAGGCCGGACGATTTGGCTGCCGGTCTGGGTGAAGTTGTGAACCGCCTCCGCCATGGTTCGCTCGTGCACCGGACGCCGTTCGATCTCGTAACTCGCGAGAAGACCGTCGCCGCCCCATCCGGCCAGGTGCGCAGCCATCTTCCAGCCGAGATCGACGGAATCACCGATCCCCATATTCATGCCGAACCCACCGAACGGCGGATGGAGATGACAGGCGTCGCCGGCAAGAAATACGCGGCCCTGTGCGTAGTGGTCAGCGACGAGGCGATGCGCGACCCACAGATCGGTGCCGACGATCTCAATGGGCAGGTCGCGCAACCCGGTGCCGCGCCGGATAAGATCTGCGGCGTCGATCGTGGCCGGATCAACGCCGTCGGGAAGCTTGGTGACCATGAAGGTCCACAAGCCCTCCTCATCCATCGGACCCAACACCGACGGCATTTCTTCGTTCAGCATCCAATACATGATTGCTGGACCGTGAATTTGCCGCGCGGAGAGTTCAGGCGCGCGAAAGATGATGCTGAAATTCCGCGAGAACGCGCCCTCCCCCAACATCGTCGAGCCGATGGCGTCGCGCACGGCGCTGCGCGCGCCGTCGGCGCCGATCAAATAGCTGCTTTTGATCGTGCTCCCGCTTTCATCACGGACATTTCGCAACCGTGCATTTACGCCCGCTGCCGTCTGGGCCAGTGAAACGAATTCCGTCTCGAAAAGAATCGCGACTCCCGGAAGCGATTGCGCGCATTGCCGCAGGACCTCTTCCAGAATGTATTGCGGCACCCATTGCGCTTCTTCCGAGTAGAGATTATTCCGCGCACGGTTGCCGTTGAGCGCGTTCTCAAAGCGGGCGATGAGGGGCCCGTTCATCCGGGTGGCAAACACGACCGTCGATGGACGATCGGGCGAGATTGGCGAGGCACGCCGCAGCGCGCCGGCTATGCCCCAACGCCGCAAGTGTTCCCGGCTGCGCACGTTGGTGGTCTTGGCGCGCGGGCTATAACCGACCCGATCATTACGTTCGACAACCACGCAGCGCACGCCGCGCTGCCCAAGCTCGATGGCCGCGGCCAGACCAACCGGACCGGCGCCGACGATCAAAACATCGGTTTCCAAGTCGGCCGTCGTTGCACCCATATCTGCCGTCGCGGTCTTTACGGCGTCGGCAGACCGATGTGCGCCGGAACCGGATTTGGCAAGTAATCTCCAGCGCGGATCGATTTCTGCAGGGTTTTGAAATCAGCCCCGCTCTTCATCTTGTCGTAAACCCGGCCAGGATCGAAAAACGTGCCAATCGGGTTCGCGGCAAAATCGGCCGACGTCCTCATCCACTCGGCGGACTTACTCCAGTCGCCAAAGTTGTCACTCTGCAGCTCGACGTAATTTCCTTCCGGGTCCCTATAGTAGAGAGAAATCGTCAAGCCGTGGTCAAGACAAAAGGCCGGCTCAACACCTTCGCTACGCAGCCGATCGAACGACGTCATTAGATCCTCGAAGCTGTCGTACTCGAAGGCCGTATGGTGCATGCCATTGTGGTTGATCTTTTCCGCATCGTCGGACAGACCCGGCACGGCCAGGAAGGCGATGCGATGATTGGCCGCGTCGTTCGTGGTCCACGCCGCGACCTGGTCTCGGAATTGCACCTTTGCGCCAATAACCTTGCCGTACCACGCGATCATCTCGTCGAGATGGCTCGTCTTCATGGTCACGTGGTGAAGTTTTGGCTTGATCATCTTGATCTCCTCGTAACCAGCGGAGGTTCGCCGCCAAGCGCATTCTCACAAATCTGCCAAGGCATCCGCAAGTTTGTCCGGCATCGACAGGAATGGCGAGTGGCTCGCGGGAAGGCTGCGAACATCGACGGGCGGCGACTTGCCAATCATGTCACGCTGCATGTCGATCGACAGCGCACGATCTTCAGTGCATTCGATATACACTCGCGGAACCCGACCGAAACGCTCGGGCGTTATGTGCACCTTGGTCATTAACGCGGCGAGCGCCTGCGGCCGCAATCGTGCTTTCGCATCAGCGACATCGGCGGCGGAACAATCGTGGTAGAAAATGTCCTGAACTTTGTCGGCGTTGATGGTCCCGCTGATCCGCCCGGCGTCGAACGTCATGTTGACCGGGACGACAGGCTTCGGATTGCGGCCTTCGATGTCAAGCAGCGCTTCACCGTCCTGCGGCAGAAAGGCACTCAGATAGACGAGGGCTTTGACGCGCTCAGGAACCTTCTCCGCCGTTGCGGTGATGGGAATTCCGCCGAGCGAGTGGCCGACCAAGACCACTTTGCCGGGAAGATCGGCCATTTCTGCGATGATCTTGTCGACCATTGTGTCCAGGGTGACGTTCTTGAGCGGTGTTCGATCTTCGCCTTGCCCTGGAAGGTCTATGGCCTTGGCCCGGTGGCCCCGCTTCTCCAATTCAGCGACCGCCTTACGCCAGCACCAAGCACCGTGAAACGCCCCATGCACCAATAGGAACTCGGTCATCTGCTCCTCCCCGATACAGCCGCCGATAAAACCCGGCGGCGTTTTTGAGCATCAGACATTAGACTACACGACCGATCGCAGTAAGATAGCGGATGATCAGTTGCGATAGCTATTAGCTATCGGGCAAAACGCATTTCGCAGCACTCGGGGGTTGAATTGAAACTAAGCCATTTCCGCGGTGCCGTTGCCATTGCCGAGCACGGCAGCCTCCGTGCGGCCGCGCGCCAGCTCGGCACTGCGCAGCCAAGCCTCACTCGTGGCCTGGCCGAGCTGGAACGTGAAATCGGAGCGCCTCTCTTCGAGCGGCGTTCCAAGGGCATGATCACCACGCCGCTGGGGGAAGCCTTTGTCAGGCGCGCGACGGCAATCCTCAACGATGTGCGCCGCACCCAGGAAGAAATCGAACAGATGCGCGGAAACGTCGTGGGCCAGTTGACGATCGGATTGTCGATTGCTGCGCACTTGTGGTTGCTGCCAAAAGTACTCGCGCCCTTTCGCCGGCGCTTCGCCAGTGTCCATTTGCACATAATCGAGGGGTTCTATCCGACCCTCGAACTGGACCTGCAAAATGGAAGCATAGATTTTTACGTCGGTCCGGATCCGGGGCAAAAGCTCCCGCGTGCTTTACAGAAGACCACTCTGTTTTCCGGCCAGCGCGCGGTTTTGTGTCGGTCGAGACATCCGTTGGCTCGCGCGACCTCGCTCAAGGACTTGGTCGCCGCGGAATGGATCACAACGTCGATAACGCCGACGGCGGAAAAAGAGTTGGGCGCGCTCTTCAATCGCTACGGCTTGTCGGAGCCGAAACTCGCGTTGCGCAGCCAATCGGCTCTGACTTTGCTGACATGCCTGGCGCATTCCGACCTTCTGGCGATGGCGCCGGCGCAGTGGACGATGGCGCCATTCGCGAACCGCGTACTGACCGCGATTCCAGTAACGGAAGAATTATCCGCTCCTCCGATTATTTTCGTTAGACGCGCAGCTGTGCCACCCACTCCCGCTGCGGGATATTGATCGACCTGATCGAGCGCGCCGCCGGCAATATCGTGCGAAATTGAAGCGGGGACGGTTGGCTGATGTGCCGGTCCGTTTCGACCGGTCTTCGAGTGAAATTCCCTGCTCGCAGGGAAAGGCAATTCAGGAACAGGAATTTTCAAACGATTTTGCGAATTGGATTGTCCATCCTCATCGATATAGTCTCCATCTGGAAATTTGATGGCACACCCGAGAAGAATGCATGGCCCACTTCCACGAAATTGACCCCACGCCAGACCGCGTACATTGGGGTTATTTCGCTAGCGATATCACGCCAACGCTTCAGATCGCATCCGGCGATATCGTGACAGTTCACACGCTGTCCGGCGAGCCGCATGATATGCCGCCTGCCGACAGTGGCTACACAATCCTGCCGCACCATCTTGAAGTACATAGCGCGACCAAGCGCGGCCCTGGCCCACACCTGATGACCGGCCCAATCGCCGTAGTCGGCGCTGAGCCGGGCGATAGTCTTGCGATTGAGATTCTTGATGCCCGGCTGCGACAGGATTGGGGCTTTATCGTAATTCTAACGAAATACGGTACGCTTACAGAAGATTTCCGCCATGAATACCGCCGCGTCGTTGCCATAGACCGCGCTCGCGGCGTCATTCACATGCCTTGGGGCTTGCAACTTGCGGCTCGGCCGTTCTTTGGCGTTATCGGGACAGCGCCACCGCCAGAAATGGGTCAATGTAACTCGATCGTCCCCGGCGCCTTCGGCGGCAATATCGACAATAAAGAAATGCAACCGGGCGTCACATTACATCTCCCCGTATTCGTCCACGGCGGCTTGGTTTCCTTCGGCGACGGTCATGGTGCACAAGGGGACGGCGAGGTTTGCTCGACCGCGATCGAAACCGCCGTCAGCGGGACGGTACGTATCGAGCTGGAAAAACGCACGCGCATCGAGCGGCCTTGGGCTGAGAATTCCACGCATTTGATGACGATGAGCTTTGAAGAAGACCTCGACGAAGCAGTCAAAGTGGCCTTGCGCGATCTCATAAAGCTAATCGGGCAAAAAAGCGGATTGTCGCCCGAAGACGCTTATTTGTTGTGCAGTGTCGCAGCGGACATTCGCGTCACGCAGGTAGTCAATCTTCGTAAGGGTGTGCACGCAATGATCCCAAAATGGGCGCTGGAGCCGCCCCGCTGACGAAGGTCTGAATGCTTGCGCTGCGGGCTCGGTTTGGTGATCGCTCATTTGCTGTAGCGGGATGCCAAATTGAATAGAGCGTTCGTTCGCCGACAAACTATGTTTTCGCGCTTCACTCGCCTCTGTGCCTGACGTCAATGCGTATCAAAAATATCCTGATAAGCCGCAACAGCTTTTCTCGTCGACGCGAGCTCTCCCTCGGTCGGATTAACTGGGTCATTTGCAGGGGGCAAGCTGCCGAGTTTGAGCAAACAAGCCATGAGCAGCATGCGCGCCTTGGTGGACGTCAGATTGGATCCAGAAATGAAATATTCGTGCCGATCGGCAAATCCTTCCGGGCTGCCGCGCCCAACACGCACCACCGGTAGGCCCGCGTAGACTGCACGTTGCAGAGCTGACTGTCGCACCGCCGACGTCATAACCCCGTAGGGCGTCAGCCCCTCGGACACAAAGCCCGCTAAACGATTCGCGGATAGCTTCTGCGCCACCATTGCCTCCAAGTCCGCCGTCGCCGAGGTGGCGTCAAAATACTCCTCTGCATAATAGCCGCCATCCTTGACGATAGTGACCGACGGAATGGCGGTTTCAAATATGTCCCCATTCGCATCTCGGATTTTGATTTCAGCGCCGTGAATGCGACCTCCGCTAGCTCGAGCAACGGGCACCGCATCCGGAATTCTGCTTAAGTTCAGTTCAGACTGATAAGTGTGCTTTAGAGTCGGCACATAGTGGAGCACGGGTACCCCGTAAGTGCCCATGCCGCCGAGAATGCCGCCATGCCCGCCGGTCGCGACGTAGCCTCCGGGCCGGGCATCGACCTTCATCACCTCTCGCGCAGCGAAGATTCGATGCTCCTGTAACACAATAACGCCTGCGCGGTTTCGCCCCTGGTCGTCGGCCCAGACCCGCGATGCGATGTATTTGACCGCGTCGGTTAGGTTTCTCGGCCCATCATTGCTGATCTCGCCGTGTGGTCTCTGAGCGGCAGTACCGCATATCGGCGCAGTGGTATCGATCAGCAAATTGAGCCAATAGGCGGTCTCCTCGACTTGCGGGCTGCCTTGGGTGAAAATAGCGCCCTCGTATTTCCCGCTCGCAAGAACTCGCCGTGCCGCATTAGTCAGCCGAGCCAAACTTGGCCGTGGCGGCGACTCGTTGAGGTGAAACGGCTTGTAGGCAAAGAAGTCCTTGCCGCGGATCTCGGGAGCGATGTCGCCACTGCCGACATCAGTGCGTCGTGTCGCAGGAAGACCGTGGATATAACCGCCTGTTGGCAACATGCGGTAAAAATCCACGTCAGCTATCGCAGAAATGAGATTGCCTACTCCCGCCGGACCGACCGATAAGCGATCGATTTCTTCGAAGCTTCGCGAGCCGTCCGGATAGAAACATTGCCGCACTTGATCGGCCGGCGCGTCCGGCGTAGCGCATTCATCTTCCCACGCTTGACCATTTGCCTGCCGCGCCATGTAAGGCAGTGGATAGACTCCATCCTCAGGATGAAGCTCGATCTCAAATACCGCTTTGTCTTGCGGGCTTGAACGGTCTTTGCGAAATTTGCCTTGCTGATCAAGATATCCGTCGGGCGGTCCGTAAAGGTCGGCGGCATCCGCTTCAAGCGGGTGCGCCGAGAAACATTCCACGTAAACCGTTGCCGAAGCCGCGAGGCGCTGAGCGCGCAATACGTCGAAACGCTGATCGCTCCCGTTCGAATTTTTCCGCAACGGCAACCCATACTTGCGCCGCGCTTTGTCAGAGGTCACGAGGGGAGGAGAGTTCTGAATGGTGGCCGTCGGACCGGCGAGATGGGCGATCTTAATTTTGGACTTGGGCATCACGCGCTCTCCCTTCCGTTCATAACCGTCGGCATTGCGCGGCCGCGGTATGCGATCCGTTCGGGTAATTCACTCACGGCAGCGATGTCTAGAAAGCTGGGGTTGCCGGGTCCCACAGAGCGGAGAACAAGCTGACCCAATCCTCTCGCTCGGCATCGACCGCTGCAGCAATGACGACGGCGTGAGGGGCGCCACGTTCCCGCCTGATACCGGTTCACCGGCAGCTGGTTGTACTATCTTGTGCTGAACATCGACGATGCGACGTGTGAAACACGCGTGGCGCACTGTGCCTCCCACACCGCTTGGTTGATAGACACTCATGCGACAGCATGGTTAGCTGATCTGTCCGCAGGCGCGGATATGACTTGGCCTCTCGCGATCGAGTGAATGATGAGAAAGTGGAACGTCCTTTTAGTGTTGGCGGCGGTCCTTACGATTGCCGCGACAGCATTTCACGCTCGTGCGGCGGACAAGCTTAAAGTCGGATTCGTCTATTTGGGACCTGTGGGCGACTTAGGTTGGACCTTTCAGCATGATGTCGGCCGCAAGAAGATGATGGCCGCATTAGGGGACAAGGTCGAGACAACCTTTCTTGAGAATGTCCCTGAGACTGCCGATGCCGAACGCGCACTCGAGCAGCTCGCCAGATCCGGTCATCAACTGATCTTCGCCACGTCCTTCGGCTACATGGAGCCGACCCTCAAGGTGGCCAGCAAGTACCCAAACGTCCACTTCGAGCACGCGACTGGGTATAAACGTGCCGCAAATGTGAGCACGTACGATGCCCGATGGTACGAAGGCGATTACCTCCAGGGTGTGATTGCGGCAAAAACCTCGAAGTCGGGCGTATTGGGATGGATCGCACCATTCCCGATCCCGCTGGTGATCTCCGGAATAAACGCTTCACTGCTCGGCGCTCGCAGCGTCAATCCGAACATTAAGCTTAAGGTCGTCTGGGTGAATACGTGGTTTGATCCGCCAAAGGAAGCCGATGCGGCAAAGGTTCTGGCAGAGCAAGGCGTCGACGTCCTAATGACCTACGCCGATTCGCCCGCTGTCATGCAGATTGCCGAACAAAAAGGCATTCACTCCTTTGGTCGGAGTTCGGACATGATCAAGTTCGGACCTCACGCCCAGCTCACCGCCACGATCAATAATTGGGGACCATATTACACAAAGCGCGCGGAGGACGAGCTCGCGGGTGCGTGGAAGTCGGAGGCCAGCTGGAATGGCCTAAATTCGAATGTTATCGTGATGGCGCCCTACACCAATATGTCTGATGAGGCCAAGAAACTCGCATCGGATACCGAGGGAGCAATCAAGGCCGGCACATTGCATCCCTTCAAGTGTCCGCTCGTCGATCAGGATGGCAACGCAGTCGATTGCAAAGGTGGTGATCACCTGGACGACGTTCAGATCCGAAGCATGAACTTTTATGTCAAAGGCATCGACGATAAAATTCCGGGCAGGTGAATTGACCCAAGGCGAGGATTAGTTAGCGCGCGCCCGTGCGATCGCAGACTCGATTGTCGAAGCCTGTTCCCCGCCCCTTGCTCTTATATGGACCACGGCTACGACGCAGTACGCCGATCTGTCGAGCCGCGAGCTCGAAACCTTCGATGTCGGCGGAACGTCCGGCGCCGCCATTAAAAGAGCAGGGTTGAACACAGCGCGGGGCGTAATCTCACAGAAGGAGTTTGGCATGTCCGAACTCGCGGCGGGACCAGCCGATATTGTCATCGTCGATGCGACCATCCTGCCGATGGGCGGAGCGGCAACCATACCGAATGGCGCGCTGAAGATTAACGGCGACAGCATCACCGCGCTTGGACCGTCAAACAGCTTCGATATCTCGGCAGCAAAAAAACGGATCGATGCAAGAGGCGCCGTCGTGATGCCGGGCTTCGTTAATTGCCACACTCATATTGCCTCGAACATGCTGTTGCGCGGTCTACTTGAGGACGTGCAACTGTTCGAATGGCTGAATACGATGTGGAAGCTAAAGCGGAATTTTGACGAGGAGACGCTTTATTGGGCCAGTCTGACCGGTCTCGTCGAAATGGCCAAATCCGGAATCACCTGCTTCAACGAGCATTTTGACGCTTACCGCGTCGAACCTCAGATCGAAGCACTTAAAAAAATACCCTTGCGCGCGACGCTCGGCTATGGCTTCGCCGACCGTGGACTTTACGAGCGGATCACTGAGTGGTCGTGGAGCGCCCTCGACCGCTTCAGCGACAGGGTGAAACGTCATCACCGATCGGGCGATGATCGTATCCACGTGGCACTATCTCCACATGCTCCATATTCTTGCGGCGCAGAGATGTTTCGACGCGTGCGGGCGGTAGCGGACGCGGAGAAGATCGCCATTCACACGCATCTTGCCGAAGGACGGCAAGAAATTCGTTATGTGGCGGATAACTATGGCACGACACCTGTACGGTGGGTGCATTCGCTCGGTTTCCTCGGGCCCGACGTTACCGCGGCGCATTGCACACAACTTGACGACGAAGACATTCGTATTATGGCGGAAACGGGCACGAAGATCGCTCACTGCCCATGCTGCAATGCCAAGCTGAACTCCGGCACCTTCAGACTGCGGGCGGCGCGGCAGGCTGGCATAACAGTCGGCCTCGCGACGGACGGCCCGGCGAGCCAAAACTCGCTGGACATGTTCCAAGAAATGAAATTCGCGGCCATGATTCACAAAGATAAGACGGACGACGTGGAATTTCTGAAGACGGCCGAAGTGCTCGAGTTAGCCACCTGCGAAGCGGCGAAGGCGATGAGCCGGCCAGATACAGGTGTGCTCGCCCCCGGCCGTAAAGCGGACGTAATAATTGTAGATCTCGACAAGCCTCATTGCCTGCCAGTTTATCAACCGGCTGCGGCATTGGTGTATTCCGCTCGCGCCGACGATGTAGTGACAACCATCGCCAACGGCAAAATTATCATGGAAGACCGCGCAATCCCGGGCATCGATGAGAAGGAAATTCGAGGAAAATTCAGGGAGAGAGCGCTCTCGCTTCGCGATCGCAGCTTATGAGCATCGAGGGAGTGTCGGAGCTAGGCAGCTTTTAAATCACCGGCATATTCGCAATAGCGAGTAGTTAAAGAGAGCGGCGACGACGTCAACCGTGCGGAGCGCTCTATGCTCACAGACGTTTCCGAGCTTCGGTAAAATCCATAAGTCGGTTCAGCTATCCCCGCAAACGCTCATGGCAACGAACGACGTTGGCTTCTGCGCCACCGCGTTACTGCAATTGGTAAAGTCCTTGTCCTTCATTAGCCCAAGCGGCATTATTTTCGCGGCTTGCAAGCCATCTACCGAACTGGAACGTCAAGGGAAAAGGTTATGACCATCAGGCCTCCAACGCGGGATGAACTCGCGGCGATTGCCGAGGACTTCGGATTCGTCATGACGGATGAAGAGATCGCCGCCTACGCCGAAGCCGCCGTATCCGGCGTAGCCCTCTACAAAGCCGTTGATGCGATGTCAGATAATCTGACTCCGGTCGCTTATCCTCGAACGACCGGCTATCGGCCGGAAGGCGAAGAAAACAAATACAATGCCTGGCACGTCAAGGTTCAGATTGACGGCAAGCCCGGCGGCAAACTAGCCGGCAAAACCATTGCGCTTAAGGACAGCATCTGCCTCGCCGGCGTGCCAATGATCAATGGCAGCACAATCCTCGAGGGTTATGTTCCGGAAATCGATGCCACGATCGTAACGCGAATCCTTGACGCTGGCGGCACCATCACGGGCAAAGCGCATTGCGAATTCTTCTGTCTTTCGGGCGGCAGCCACACCGGAGCAAGAGGTCCGGTTCACAACCCACGGCGCATGGGTTACTCGGCAGGCGGCTCGTCGTCGGGAAGTGC
>DASXDP010000113.1:0-4395 GCA_036490575.1 Xanthobacteraceae bacterium | reverse complement strand
GGCATCGCCGGCGAGAAAGACCCGGCCGGCGCCGTAACTGTCCGCGACCAGCAAGTGCGGCGTCCAGGGATTGGCGACCAGAATTTCATGGTCGAACGCCGTTCCGGCAAACGTCTCCAAAAGGATGCTTGCGGTTGCGTCACCCGGGCCCGCGCCCTCGGGAAAACGCGAATGCAATGTCCAGATGTCTTTGTCGTTCTGCGCAATGAGTGTCCCGTGCACCGACTGATAGTGCCAGGCGATGCCCCAGCGCTGCAAAATGTCGAGCCTTGTGGATCGAAAATGCGTCATGAAGCGCTGCATGACACCCGGCGTGCCTGAAAGACCGATGTCGAGCGCGGCTCGAACACGGCTAGCGCCGCCGTCACATCCGACAAGGAACTGACAACGCACTTGTTCCACGGCGCCTTCTGCAGAACGAAGTGTCGCCGTCACGCCGCGATCGTCTTGGGTGAAGTCCTCGAAGGCCAAGTCGTAACGAAGATCGACGAGTGGCTGTTGTTCGAGCGCTTGCTGCAGCGCCCGTTCGACTTCGACTTGCGACACCCGCATGCCCGGTTCGAGCGGGCTCGATCCGTCGTTCTGCTGGCGAAAATTGCACCGCTGTTCTATGGCGCCGGGATAGCGAAAGCGGTGCAATTCGCTTCCGTTGAGCGAGGTGATCCATGACACATCGAACGGGTGATCCTGCGGCACCGCGACGTCACGCAAGCGATCGGACAAGCCGATGCGGCGGAACAGCTCCATGCTGCGTCCGTTGGTAATATCCATCTTCGGATGCCGGGTGGTCGTGTGATTTTTTTCGATGATGACGCAGGCGACGCCGCGAAACGCGAGGTCGAACGCAAGCGTCATTCCCACCGGACCCGCTCCGGCGATGAGGACCGGCGTTTGTTTCATGGAGACGTTTCGCTTATTTTGGTACGACGCGTCTTCTTCTGCTCAAAGACCGTTACACGGTTTGAACCGTGCCGAATACGCTACGGGGACTGGTAACGCCAATCCGGCTAATGCGCGGTGTCGCTAACGCGTGTCCACCTTAAGGGTTGTCGGCCGCCCCCGCTGGCCGCGCGGGGGGCGAGGGAATGGCTTTGCGCTTGAAATGATCGCCGCCTAAAGTCGCCGGATGAATCAAATAGGCCTCGACGCCCTCAACACCGCCGACCGCACGACTTTCACGGCGGCGATCGGCGAAGTCATGGAGCTCGCGCCCTGGGTGGCGGAGGAAACCTTCGCCAAGCGGCCGTTTGCGAGCATCGCGGCACTTTATGCGGCCATGACGGATGCGGTGCGGAACGCGCCACAGGAGCGGCGCCAGGCGCTGATCAACGGCCATCCCGATCTCGCGGGCAAGGCGGCGCGGCAAGGAACACTCACCGCCGACTCCACGGCCGAGCAGGCCGCGGCCGGGCTCGACAAGCTCAGCGAGCGGGAGTTCGCCGATTTCCATCGCCTCAACGGTGCCTACCGCAAGAAATTCGCCATGCCTTTCATTGTCTGCGTGCGCCGGCATGGCAAGCAATCGATCCTGCGCGAGTTCGAGCGGCGGCTCAAAAACGACGCTGCTGCGGAACAAAAAACCGCGCTTGACGAAATCTTCCGCATCGCCGCCCTCCGTCTCGACCAGCGGGTCACGGCCGCGGAGCGGCTCAAGGTGCATGGGCATCTTTCAACCCACGTGCTCGACGTTCACGCCGGTCACCCGGCGCAAGGCGTGGTCATTGAATTGTGCGAGATCACGGGCGAGGGCGGTGCGGCGCGTGTCATCAAGCGGACCGAGACCAATGCCGACGGGCGCACCGACGCGCCGCTCTTTACCGGCATGCCGGTCCCGATCGCGACCTATGAGCTGCGCTTTTCCGTCGGCGATTATTTCGCCAAAGCGGACGCGCCGATGGCCGAGCCGCCGTTTCTCGGCATCGTGCCGGTGCGCTTTGCCATCGCCGAGCCGGAGGGCCGCTATCACGTGCCGCTTCTGGTCACGCCATGGTCGTATTCGACCTATCGCGGGAGCTGAGCGACTGGCGCGCCGCCTGCATCATCGCGATTGGCGCGTGCCGTAGGCGGCGAGGAACGTGCGAGCGGCCGCGACTGCTAGACGGTCCAGCTCCGCCTTTTTGCGCGGCCGGTTATTTCTGGTGAACATGGCCTCGTTGACGGGTATCCAAAGCAGCATGCCGGAGAAGTGATTTGCGGCGAGGAGCGGATCCTCGATTCGCAACAGCTTTTTCTCTGCAAGTTTTTTGAAACAAGCCGCGAGCATTGCCAGGACGCGGCCGAATCCTTGCTGATACCAGTCACGGCCGAGGCTCGGCATGCGTTCCGCGTTGGAGATTACCAATCTGCGGACCTGCAATAATTCTTCATCCATCAAGACGTCCAGAAACGCGCGGGCGAGCCGTTCCAGGTCTTGCGGCAAGTCGGCCGTGTCGTCGAGCGACTGAGCGACCAACCCGACGACGTGATCGACCCGTTTTGTCGTGGCAAGGACGATCTCAGCGAACAGATGGTCCTTGTCCGTGAAGTGTTTGTAGATCGTTTGCTTGGACACGCTCGCTTTGGCGGCGATCTCGTCCATGCTGGTGCCATCGTAGCCTTGGGCGACAAATACCACGGTCGCCGCCTGCATGATCTCACGATGTTTGCGGTCAGAGCGTTTTTCCGGAAGCGAATTCACAGGCGCGCTTTCCTTGGGTACTAGACAGTTCCGTACTGCAGTGGTAGTGGTACTATACTGTCTAGTTCCATCACGAGCAAGGAGTGAACGATGCGCTTCCTGACGCAATACAGCCCGATCAACCCGCTTACCGGTGCGCCGAGCCCCGAGATGCAGGCCGGGATGGGAGCTTTTATGAAGCAGTCGGTCGAAGCCGGGGTTCTTGTAGCCACCGGCATGGTGATGCCGAGCGCTCACAATGGCATGCGGATGACGCTGGCGAACGGCGCGTTTGATGTGGAGTCCGGGTCTTCTTCGGCGGCCCGGCAGGGTGGATGGGCGATCCTCGACGTCGCTTCGCTCGACCACCTCCAAGCTGTCGTGCGCCAATTTCTCGAAGTCGCGGGTGATGGCGAGGTCCAGGTGATCGAGATCATGCAGGTACCGCTGTCGTAAAGCGCCGGCACAAATCGACGAGGGACAACACATGAGCAACCAGATTTTCGCAAGCGCCGCCGTCGATCGCAGCGCGGGCCCGCGCATGGTGTGGATCGGGCGGGTCCTGAGCGGACTTGCTGCCGCGTTCCTGGCACTCGACGCGGTGATGAAATTGATCCAGCCGCAATTCGTCATCGATTCGACGCGTGGCATTGGGTGGCCGGCGGACCCGGCGACGTTATGGGTTCTTGGCGGTCTCTTGCTGGCGTCGACAGCGCTCTATATCTGGCCGCGTACGGCGGTGCTCGGAGCAGTTCTGTTGACGGGTTACCTCGGCGGCGCCGTCGCTTCGCATGCCCGGATCGGCAGTCCGCTTTTCTCGCACGATCTGTTCGGCGTCTACCTGGGAATTTTTGTTTGGGGCGGGCTTTGGCTGCGCGACGCGCGTATCAGGGCGCTCATTCCGCTAAGCCGGTAGTCGTCAGCAAGCGCGACGCTAACAAAAACTAGCGCCACCGGCGTTTTGATCGTCGAATTTCCATTTCTGCCGAACCGGACTAGGGTAGGTGCGCCGGCTGAAAAAAGTCCGGCGCTCCTACTCCGCGCCGGTGGCCAGCGGAAGAGGCGTGGCTCCCGGCGTGTTGTAAGCAAATAACAAGGAGGCCATCTTGGCTGCCGATCCCTATGAAGTTTTGGGGGTAAAGAAAGACGCCTCGCAAAGCGACATCCAGAAAGCGTATCGCGCGCTGGCGAAGAAGCTGCATCCGGACCTCAATCCCGGCAACAAGCAGGCTGAGGAGCGCTTCAAGGAAGTCGCCGCCGCGTACGATCTTCTCGGTGACGAAAAGAAACGCGCGCGTTTCGATAGCGGCGAGATCGACGCGTCCGGCGCCGAACGCCCGCAGCAGCGGCAGTACTACCGGGATTTCGCCGAAGCAGGTTCGCAATATTCGAGCGACGCCGGTTTTGCGGACTTTGCCGACGACGACATTCTCTCGCAGATTTTTCGCGGCAGGGGACGCGGGCCGGTCAATATGCGCGGCCAAGACCGGCAATATAGGCTCGAGCTTGAATTTCTCGACGCGATCAACGGCGCGACCCAGCACATAACGCTGCCGGACGGCTCCGCGCTTGACGTGCGCATTCCTGCCGGCACCCGCGACGGACAGACGCTTCGGCTGCGCGGCAAGGGCGCCCCCGGCATCGGCGAGGGGCCGCCGGGCGACGCGCTGGTCGAGGTCACGGTGCGGCCGCATCGCATTTTCTCGCGCGACGGCGACAATATCCGCGTCGAACTGCCG
>DASXDP010000112.1:0-16578 GCA_036490575.1 Xanthobacteraceae bacterium | reverse complement strand
GGCCGGCGCCGAGGAATTCATCGAGAGACTACCGCGCGGTTACGAAACCTACATTTACGAGGGCTCGCCAAATCTTTCCGGCGGCCAGCGGCAGCGCTTGGCCATTGCCCGCGCCCTGATCGCCGATCCGCGCGTCCTGATTCTCGACGAAGCGACGAGCGCTCTCGATGCGGACAGCGAAGCCATCGTCAACGCGAACATCTCCCGGATCGCCGATGGCCGGACGCTGATCATCATTTCCCATCGCCTGTCGTCGTTGATCTCGGCAGACGCGATTCTCGTTCTCGACCATGGCGTCATTCAGGATATCGGACGGCACGAAGAGCTGCTGAAACGATGCGACATCTACAGCAGCCTCTGGCATCAGCAGACTCGCCACGTGACGGCTGCGCTGAATACGCGTGACAAACCCACTTTCAGAGCCCAGGAACGTGTCTCCTAAGAAGCCCTCGGACCTCACCGTCATCCGCCAATTTCAGTCGGAAGCAGATGGCATCACCGAAGCGCCTGAGCCCAGGTGGGCACGACTCACGGTGTTTGTGCTGGCCGGTCTCTTCGTCAGTACCATCGTTATCCTGTCATTGACCAAAATCGACCGCGTGGTGACAAGCGTCGGCGGCAAGCTGGTGTCGTCGGAGCGGCTCAAAGTCATCCAGGCCCTGGACGCGTCGATCATCAAAAGCATCAGCGTGCGTGAGGGGGACGAGGTCGCGAAGGGCGAGCTGATGGCCACGCTCGACCCGACCTTTGCCGCCGCCGATGTTCGGCAACTGACGCAGCAGGTCTCTGATCTTCGCGCACAGATCGCGCGCGACGACGCGCAACTCGGCAGCCGCCCATTCACGCCGCCTGGGGGCAGCGACCCGGACACGCTCAAGTCCAATGCTGTGCAGCGGGAGTACTACAACCAACAAGTCGCGCAATATCACGCGCAACTGGAGAGCTTCGACGCGAAAATCCGGACAACGCAAACCACCGTCCAGAAGTATCAGACCGACGAATCGCGATATCACGAGCGAGAAAAGATAGCGGCGCAGATCGAGGACATGCGGGCTATCCTGGCCGCTCACGGCACCGGATCGCAGTACAATCTGCTGACGTCGCAGGATGCGCGCGTTGACATGCTGCGCACCCTTGAATTTGATCACAACAGTCTGATCGAAGCGCAACACACGCTCGCCTCGCAAAAGGCCGACCGCGACGCTTTCATTCAGCAATGGTCGGCCCAATTGAGCCAAGACCTCGTCACCGCGCGCAACAACCTCGAAACGGCGGAGGCGTCGCTGGAGAAGGCCGTAAGGCACCACGAGCTCGTGCGCGTGGTAGCCGCCGAGCCGTCGGTTGTCCTGACGATAGCCAAGGTATCAGTGGGCTCGGTGCTTAAGGAGGGTGATACTTTATTCATGTTGATGCCGGCGAGCTCGCCGATAGAAGCGGAAATCCGCGTCTCGGCCCGCGATGTTGGGTTCATTCGTTCCGGCGACCGCTGCGTCCTCAAGATAGAGGCCTTCAACTACATGGAGCACGGCACGGCGGAAGGTGCGATCCGCTGGGTCAGTGAAAACGCATTTACCACCGACGACAACGGCCAGCCGGTCGATGCCTATTACACCGCCCGTTGCAGCATCACCGCGACGCACCTCGTCAGCGTCCCGCCGAAGTTTCGGTTGATCCCGGGCATGACGCTGCAAGCCGATGTGAACGTCGGCAAGCGCTCCGCGGCGATGTACTTGCTGAGCGGTTTCTTGCGTCAGTTCGGCGAATCGATGCGAGAACCGTAACAGCGCAAACCGGCCGCGGACATGGCAAGCGCGACAAATCTGATTCAGGAGCTGCAGTCGCTTGTGACGCACGCGGCGCGGCCGGCAGCAGTTCAAAGCAGAATGGCGCCATCGCTAGCCGAATTCTTCGCACGGATGCGGCGGCCGGCGCAGGTAGCCGAGGATCCTGCGAAGTGGTTCAGACTCGGGACTCGGGCCTTCGAACGACGCCGTTACATGAAGGCGCTTTCCGCTTGGAAATGCGCCGCCGGGAAGGGACACGCTGAATCGGCATACAGAATTGGGCGGCTTTACGCGCGTGGCGAGGGCGTCATTCGCAGCGTTCCGGATGCTGCGAAATGGTACGAGCGCGCCGCCGAAGCGGGTCACACCGAGGCGCAATTCGAATTGGCTTCGATTTACGGCGCGGGCGCGGCCCCTTTACCTTTTGCCTCCGGCATCTGGTTTGAGTCCGCATCGGCCTGCAATCGCGAGCATGCGCAGCGAAATGTCGAGGCCTTGTTCGCTCATGGCATCGCCGTTGAGAAGAACCTTACCGCGGCGAAGCGATGGATGACGGCAGCCGCCGAGGCCGGAAAGGCTCAGGCGCAAGCCGGCCTGGCGGAAATGTACCGCCGCGGGCTTGGTGTCGAACGTGATTACGCCGCCGCGCTTCATTGGTACTTGCAAGCGGCGCAACAGGGCAATGCGGCGGGGCAATACGGCGCTGGCGATTTGTACTACTTGGGCCTCGGCGTTGCCGTCGATCATCAGAAAGGCGCCGAGTGGTACGAAAAGGCCGCGCGTCAGGGCGACGCGCGTGCGCGCGTCGCGCTCGCCAATGCGCATCTTAGTGGACGCGGTGTTGCGCAGAACCGCGGGGCGGCGGCGCGGCTTTTAACTGAGGCCGCGGAGCAGGGCGAGGCCCGCGGATTGCATGGCGCCGCCATGATGCACTTGAACGGCGAAGGGCTGCCGGTGAACATGGATCGCGCCGAAACGCTGCTGCGCAAATCCGCCAAGCAGAATCATCTGCCCGCCATCATCGCGCTCGCCCAGCTTTATACCCGTGGCAATGGGATCGCTCCCGATCTGCGTGAAGCGGCAGGCTGGTATCAGCGCGCTGCCGAACTTGAGGACGCTGAGTCGCAATTTATCCTCGGCCGACTCTATGCGACGGGCGCCGGCGTTCCTCCCAATCTGCGTGAGTCGGCTAAGTGGTTTCTGCGCGCTGCGGAACAGGGCCACGCCACCGCCGCTCACAATATCGCCGCCTACTACGTGAAAGGCGCCGGCGTCGACCGGGACGAAGCCGAGGCCATCAAGTGGTACACAGTTGCCGCCTCGAAGGGGATCACGGCCTCTCAGGTTCAGCTCGGCAAGCTCTTGTACAAGGCCGCCGGCGATGAGCCGCGCGACAAAAGTCGGGCAGCCGATCTGCTACGCAAAGCGGCCGAATCCGGCGATCTTGAAGCCAAGACCTCGCTTGCAATGCTGCTCCTGCAGGGCGAAGCCGAAAGCGGTGGCACCGCCGACGCGCGACAATTGTTGACCCAGGCCGCGGAGGCCGGACATGCCGGCGCCGCATTACACTTGGGGCATCTTTGCCTTGGCCGATACTCGACCGCGGAAGACAGCAATACCGCCGAAGCCGTCGCCTGGTACATCAAGGCGGCGGAAGGCAACGACGCTGAAGCCCAGCACACGCTCGGCATGATGTGCCTCAAAGGCAATGGCGTTGCCGCCGATCCCGCGGCGGCGGCAAACTGGATCGAGCGGGCGGCACATAATGACCACGCCGCCTCGCAGTTTCAGCTTGGCGTGATGTATTGCATTGGAGAAGGCGTGCCGCAAGATTTTGCGCGGGCGATCCAGTGGTACGAGCTTGCCGCGCAGCTCGGAAATCCGGTGGCGCAATACAACCTTGCGATTATGCGGGCCAAAGGCCAGGGCTGCGAGGTCGATCGTGAAAGCGCGCGCGAATGGCTGCATAGGGCTGCTGAGCAGGGTTTGGCGGCAGCGCAAGCGGCGCTCCGCGATTTTCCGGTCAACTAAACGGCCGAAGCGAGGCCGTGTAACGCGATGCGCCGTAGCACGCGGCTATTCCACACGATAAAATTTGGCAAGTTTATTGATGGTTTCGAATGGTGGCCGTTGGGCAGCACGCCCGACTTTTTGAACATGCGCGAATTGGGGCAGAGCCGACGCAAATGAACGAAAGACAAGATCATTCGGCCTAGATCGCCGTACTCTGGTTGCGGGCATGGCGGCAGTGCCGGCTCTCGCGTTTAGCCAAGGAGCCTTCGCGCGGCAAAGGTCCGTGACGGCGATCGACATCGCACTCGAACCCGACGCGACCATGGTTCAGCACGCCGAAGCTGCCAATGCCCGTTTGCTCAAGTCTTTTCCGAAAGGCTTTGCGCTGGATGAAACGCACCACCCGCATGTCAGCGTACTACAGCAGTTTGTTCGCACCGACGACCTCGACAAGATATTTGCGGCAGCGAACGCGGTAACGGTCAAGGAAAAGCCGGCGTATGGATGCTCAAGGCGCTCAAGTACTACTACATCCCCGATCGGCCGTTCGGTCTTGCGGGAATTGTGGCCGAACCGACCGACGATCTGTATCGGCGGGACTGAGCTCATTACCGCCGTCAAGCCTTACACCGTGAAAACCGGGACCCCTGCGGCCTTCTTCAGCGAAGCCGGCGGGCGCGACATTCAAAAATCGCTAATCGAGTACGTCGCCAACTTCGTCGCGATCGCCGCGAGCGAGCGGTTCAATTCGCATGTGACAATCGGTGTGGCAACGAAACGATATTTGAACAAGATGCTGGCGGAGCCATTCCGGTCGTTCACGTTTTCGCCGGCCGGCGCGTCAGTCTATCAGCTCGGCACGTTTGGTACGGCTCGGAGATAACTCACGGCGCTCACGCTGGCGGCCTAAACAGGGTACGGAATCTAGCGGTGATAATCGTCTTGCGGTGTCGCTTTTTCAGGTAAAGGTGACATGGCGGCCTATGAGTACGCGTCCTAGTTCACCGCATAGACGCGGAAGTTACGCAGCTCGAGGGTTTCCTGCGCTGCGCCTTCCGATTCAAGTCCGATATAAAGACCGCCCAATGTAGCGACGCTCCAGGACTTCGGTGGCGAGACCCAGCCGAGCTTCCGGTAAATCTGCGACAACGGAATATGGAGATGGGTCCACCCGCCAGCGTTGACGGGTATTGGCTGAGTGTTCAGGAACGTCGCGTAATCGACCACGCGGCCTTCCGCGTGCCGCCCGTCTTCGCTGTAGAAGCAGCGGTCATAACGGGCGTCCTGGCAAAGCGGATGGCGCGGTTCGCGATATGACGCCGCATAACCTTCCGACTGCGCGAGGTCGACTTCCAGGAAGTGCATCTTGTTGGTTCGCGAACTTTCCTCGCTCCAATTCATGAGTGCGCCGATCAATACGCGGTGGCCGGAATATCCGCCCGGGTAAAGCGCCGGCCGCACCAGTTCCTTGCTGATGCGAAGATCGGCGTCGATGGTGATCTCCGCCTCGAGGGTACCTTTCACCGACCGGTCGTTGGCGCCCAGAAAGAGATGGCCGAACTGCAGCGGCCATCCGGTGACGTCAGTTTGGCGATAGTTGATGGTGTCGATCGACAACGCCAGCACTGTGCCGCTTGCGTCCCGGTGAAACCCCGCGCCGATCCAACGACCAACATCGGTGGCGACATTCATATCAGCCATGTAGGAAACAATATTCGGATCGAAATTTGCGGAGCCGAGGTGATTGTTCTTGTCATTCTCGTGGGTCACGCTAAAGACTATCGGCGGCGTCCCGTCCCGGCAATCTCCGGCGAAGTCTCCGAGCTTTGGAAACAATTTCGGGCCGTCGACGTTGCGATAGCCGACGACAAAAGCAGAGCACACATTTTGGAAATCGGGGTAGACCGTTATCGGCGTCCCGCCGGGCTCGGAGCGCGACGCGCCAGCCTGCATTTGTAGCGCAACAACGGCCGCTATCGCGATCGGGGCGCAACAGCGCTGCAGCGCCAACCGTTCACTTCGAACGAGGGCGTATGGGCGCAGCAGAAAATGCGCCAGCCGAGTGAGCATCTCTGACCGGTCAAGGTTTTGCGGCATCGCTTACGAACGCTCACTCAAGAAAAATCCGGACAGCGCGGACAGCGCGGCCGGCGCGCGATGGAGCGCCGGCGGTCTGCGCTCCGGCCCGGGAAGGATAACTACAATCACCACCGGGTGTTGAAACAAGCGGGCAAGCGATTAACCGTCCTGAAAAGTCTGTGTTCGTAAGCTGCGGCACGGCGTCGGTCTCTGATCGCGCCGCAAGAATACGACGGACAGCTTTTATGAACGATATCAGCAACGTTCTGCTCGGTCTCGATGATCTAGCGCCCGACCTATACCCGGACAGGTCCATCCACAGCGTAGAAATCGAAAAAAATATGCCAATCTGGGATGAAGCCGGACTTAAGCATTTTTCGCGAATGATCGATAACTTGATCCAAGTCGTGTTTGTCTGCTTCGTCAATCGCAGTGGATCCAATTATCTGCTCGATCTCCTAGAACAACTCGATCTCGGCGCCAAGCCGACCGACGAGGCGTTCAATTACGATCAGGTCATCGCGCGGTGCCGGCAAAATGACGTCACAAGCTTCTCGTCCTATTTTGCCAAAATAGTAATCGCGAACGCCAAGAACGGAGTTTGCTTTCTCAAGATCGGCGGCGAGCAGCTTTTCTGGCTGACCAAACACGGCTTCCTCTCCCGCATGATGGAGTCGGCGGTGCCGCCGAAGTTCATTTTCATGTCGCGGCGGGACAAGGTTGCGCAGGCCGTCAGTCTCTTCATTGCCGAGTCGACGGGACAGTTTTCCGAATCGAAGGTCGACGCCCTACCGCCCTCAAGCGAACCCAATGTCGACTACGACGCCAAGAAGATTCTGGACCGCTTGCGCTACATCCTCCACCAGGAGCATCTGTTTTCGCTGTTCTCCGCCCTCCATGAGGTCGAGTTGCTGTCCTTGAGCTATGAGGACCTGGTCGGCAGCCCCGAACGCACGCTGCGCGAGGTGCTGGACTACGTCGATGCGCCCAAAGATACGCTGGCGCGGCTTCCAAAGATCGAGCGCGGCGGCAAAAGCCTCAAGCGCCAGAGAGGGCAATTGAATCGCGCGCTGATCGATCAGTTCCGCGGCGAGTTTGGCGTATCGCCGGAACGTGCCGAACCGCCTCGTGCGGCGGCGGAGACGAACGTTACGGGTCAACGGCAATCCCGGCGCGCGCGTTGAGGTTAGTGGGCGGCGAAGCATCGTTGCGCTGCACTTCGATCAGATCGGGCGGTGGGACGCTGCGCTCTGGAATGGCGACAATCCCGGTCTCGGTGCGCCACCAGACATTTTCCGTGACGCCGCGGAAGTTATTTCGGTTAAACGGCTGGGTCTCGAGCCAAAATGCGCGATAGCCCGCTTTGCTCAGGTAGTCGTGGATGTCGGGCAAGCGGTCGGTGTCGTTCTGCTCGAGGAAGATAACGGGTTGAGATCGCGCAAGCGTTGCGCCGGCGCCGCGCAGCGCGGCGAGCTCCATACCCTCAACGTCGAATTTGATGAATGAAATCGGGCGCGTGCTGCATAACGCGTCCAAGGTGATCGCCGGAATCTCAGCGGTGCTCGCGCCGCCGTTTCCGCGGAGAGTTCGCATCGCCTTGTGCCAAAGGTTCGTGCGGCGTCCGGAAAACGACTGGCCGCCGACATTTCGCTCGGCAGCTCCCTCGGGCTGGCATTCGAAACTGCCATCCTTGTCGGCGCAAACCGCGTTGACGACTTCGACGTTGCTGCAACCGTTTCGCTGACAATTGGCGCTCAGTACTTCGGACACATCCGGTTGCGCCTCGATCGCAATGACGTGACCGTCAGCGACCCAGCGCGAAAACGGCACGGTGTGCGTTCCGATATTGGCTCCCACGTCGACCACGGTCATGCCGGTGCCGATGTAGCGATGCAAGATACTCAATTCATGCTCGGCCCATTCGCCGTACATGCGCAGCGAGCGGCCGATGACGTTGTCAGCCGAAAACGCGAGCATGGAGCCATAACGGCAGTCGAATTCATCCAGGTGCGCTTCGCGGTTCAAGGGGGGCGATCCACGAGAGGCCGTGTTAGGCGGCCGCGAGCACGGACGGCTCCGTGCGGCGAAGCCACTCGAAATAAGAGTCCCCCCTAGTCGAAAATGGATTGTCAAAATACTCGAAGAGATCTGCGCGGTGGCGGAACAGGAGTCGTGCCGCCTTGGAAATCTTCACCCCGTTGTCGAAATTGCCGTAGTGCCAATAGCTCTTGGGAATATCCGCAGTGACGTCTCCGAGCGCGCGGCGGTACCAGTTCCACAACTCCCGGACCTCGACGTTATCGCGCGCGTTTTTTTCGATCATGATATCGCCGGCCGAGTTGATTTTGGTGAAGTGGAAGAATCGCAAAGGAGAGCCGGTGACGAGAATGTCGCCTCCCTTGGTTATCTGGATCTTGCGCGTGCTGATATTCCAGCTCGCCACGTTGTAGCCGGGGTCGCGCTCGATATGGACCCGGTCGAACAGGCACGGAACGAGATCGCACCACTTCTGGTCCGTGAACAGCCCGTTCGGCACATCGTCGTAGCAGGCGAGATACAGCTGTTTCGCCCACCACTGCGCGAATGCGTTGCCGGCATCGTCGTTGCGCACGGCGACGAAGCCCAAGTTGAAGATACCGTATTTCAGCGATGTCATTTCGTTGTCTTTGACCAGGCTCTCAGTCTCGTTCGGCAGGATTTGATGCGGCGTCAGAATGATAGAGGACCGGTCGAGCGCGTCGGCAATCTCGTTCAGGTCGGCAAAAACCGCGATGTCGGGATCGAGATAAACGACCTTGTCGGCGCCCTCGGCAAACAGGTGGCACAGCATCTGGCCTTTCACTGCGGTCGAGGCCTCGACAATGTCGTGCTTGAAAATCCAGCGATCGAATCGCTCGAAACCAAGCTCTTTGGCGTAGAGCAGGTGATCGAACTCGGCGACGAGGCCATGGTCATTGCCGTCGGGTGGCTCGTCCGTCACTACGCCCCAGACGACCCAGTCGGGGTGAACGTGCCGCAACGTCCTGACGAGGATTGCGGCGCGCGCCAGGTAACTGAACGTGAAGCTCGTGAAACAGTGGACCTTTGCGCTCATGCGACCGGTCTCGTGGATAAGGGCGCCGGGGCGCCAAACGTCGCCGATGTGCCGGTTTGATCGATGCCGTAAGCCGCCTCCGGCGCGCTTTTTTTCAGCAAAGACGCGGGGACGTGGTTCTCGAAGAATTCCCTGACGGCGGCGGCGTCATCGACGACCCAACCGTAATCTAGGCTGCGCACCAGTTTGGCGACGTTGCCGCTATCCGTAAGGCAAAGGATCTTGGCGCCGGCGGCGACCGCTTCATGGGCCACGTAGGAAAACGTCTCCGGCCATGGCGACAGCACCGCCACCACGTCAATGGCATGATGTGCCAGCAGCCGCCGCGTCGCAAAGCGATCCGCTGCGGTGACTTCGGTTCGCACAAACTCGACCTGGGGCAGCGATGACGTTCCCTCGGCGGCGAAGTGATAGAACTTGTATTGCCGATCGTGCTGCAGCTGCTGGACAAGATCGCAGAACAGATGCCAGCCTTTACTCGCTGCGGCAAAGCCGACAAAGGCTATCGAGATGCGCTTGCGCGCGCCGACGCGGCCGCCAGGTTTCTTGCACGGGCTTTCCGCGGCCAGCCGCCAGTGCGGATGAACGGTCTCGTTGTGACGCGGCAAGGAAGTGGATTTCTGCCAGATCTCAAGCGCGGCAGCGGAAGGACTGGCGACTTCGAACCGGCATGCTTCGAACACGGTTCGCATGCCTTGCAAATGCGCGTGCCGCGTTTTGCCGTAAACGCAAACCCGGCAAGCGAAGCTTGTCTCAGGCGGCGCGCCGCAAAAATGCGCGTCGTTGCGCAGCAGATTGAATCCTTCGCAGAGGCTGAAATAATCATGCAGCCAATAAAGGCGGCGCTCAGGCTTAAGCGCCGCACAAAGCTTCACAACGTCAGCCGGCGTGAATCCCATCATCGAGTGCACGATAAGGGTTGGCCGGCGGTCACCCGGTGGCGCGATTTTCTTCAACATCTCGCGTACAGCCGCGATCGGGAACAAGCCCACGAGCTTTCCGTCGGCCACCACGCGAACCAGAGTCCGGGAATCTTCCGGCGCAAATGTCAGCCGCGCGATCTGCGGCGAAATGTGTACGTAAGCGCAACCGAGAGCGTTGAACTTCGCCTGTTCGTCGGCGATGAATATTTGCGTCCCGCCGATGACGCGGATGTAACAGTCGTGGCTGATGGCGACGACCAATCCCTTTTTGCCTTTGATGCTTGCGCCGAGCTTGCGCGCCAGCACGGCACCGCTGAATACTTTTTCACCGGCGACCGGGCTTGGAACAGGGCGCTTCGACGGTTCAAGAGCTGCATCGATAATTTGCCGGCGATAACCGCCGGGGCGACGCGGCAATCTGCCTTCGCTGCGCCCCGATATGAAATAATGCCAGAACGGATTGACGTTTGCGTCCCTCACGTCCTCGTTCATTTCCAGATAGTATTTGGTGTCAAACTGCAGGCTCGGATTGCGCCCCTCGCGCCAGCCGGTGATGAAGAAATGCAGAAGCGCATCGACCCCTGCCGATCGCACGTCCGGGTACGCGGCGAGATAGTAGGCTTCATCGAAATGCGGGCGTACGACCGCGAGTGCGGCGTCGTGGCCGGCCGGCTCCGCGAAATCGCAGGACATCAACTGATCGCGCAGTTCGCCGCCGGCGTCGTCCGGTTTTCGCGCTGCCGCCGCTGCCGGATTCTCGTCGCGCTTCTCCGTCAGGACGTGAAGATCGAAACTGCCGGCAGCGGCCTCGAGTTGGGCGAGCAACGGATTGACCGCAAACCATTCCGCGGCGGGATGCGCCCGAAGCCACGCAGCAATGTCGAATGACGGGTTCGGAGATATGCCCTCGCGCCAACCCCGGTATGCAAAATGCGCGGCCAGATCCAATCCGTTGGCGTCCAGATCTTCGAGTTGCGCCAGATAGAAATCCAGATCGACATGCGGCCGCAGACGCTCCACCCAATCGAGGATCGGAACGCCGAACAACAGGCGCGAACGTATTGACGGACTGACGCTCGAAGATGCGATCCGCCCTTCGAGCATGCCGTGGCGCAGGTAGTGGAAGTAGGGATTGATCTTCGAGCGCCGAACGTCGGCATTCGCCGACAAGTATGACACGGTATCGAAGAAAGCGTTCGGATTGCGTCCTTCGCGCCACCCGACTTCGCAAAAGTGGTGCAAGAGCCTGTCCCGACCGGGAGCGATGTCGGGATATTCGTGAGCGTAGTACTCAGGATCAAAATGTTTGGCGATTTCGAGCAGCTCCTGCGACAAGCCGAGCACGCTCGGCGTCGCTTGCGTGCTGCTTGGCGCGTGCAGACCGGCGAGACCGGTCGCAGCTTTCCAGCGGTTGTCGGCTCTCCCGCGTCCGTTGCGGGAGCGCTCCGCCTTCCTGGTCGAGTTTGTTTGGACAAGGAGTGGAGGCGGAGCCGCCGGATCGGGCTTCGCCCGCGCTTCTTTGAACAAAAGAACGTGCACGCTTTCGCTTGCAAACTCCCCGCCAGCAAAGTCGTGAACCGACCGGGCTTTCATTGAGGTATCCGCGTTTCGTTCCGCCGCGCCAAGTGTCCGCGGTCCGCCAACTCACCGCCGCGGGCCTTCTCTAGAAGATCGAGAAGTCCTTGTACGGGATACGGCCTTCCGTGAAGCCGGCGTGATTGAAGTGGTCCTGGGCGCTTTTCAAGCGGCCCTTTTTGATCGCTTCCGCAACGTCTGGATTCGCCTGCAAGTAGTAGCGCTCGTCGACAATGAACCTGCGCGGCAGCCGGTTTTCGAAGTATCCGGTCTCGACGTAATGGTCGAGGCCGCTTTTTATCTTCTTGGAGCGAACTGCTGTCGCAATATCTGGATACGTTTCCAGGTAGAATCTTTCGTCGAACAGATTTTTGTTCTTGATAGCACCGGCTAGCAGGCCGCGAAAAACCTCCTTGGGTATACCGACGTATTGCGGATCGCGCTGGCGATCAACCTTCATCACTTTTTCCAGATTGCGAAAATACACTGTCAGTCCTCCGCTCATTGCCAATGCTCATCCGTGCGATTGTCTTTTCTAAGCCGTGGCGCTCTATTTTTTCGTTTCCGCAGCCGCGAGAAGAATGAATTAAATTTCAGTCGAATGTCGTTATTGCTCCGGTTGTGCGTACGGTAGTGCGCAACATCCTCGCGATTGCGCTGCAAAGAGCGGTTCCACCGCGGAGCCGGTGTTTCCAAAATAATTTAGATTTATCCGAATAGTGCGGCGCTCGGCTTAGCCAAATCTGCACCGCGTTAGCGCTTCAGCGCGGCGTGTCGTCGCGTCTGCGTTATGATGCACTCCATTAGAGCGGATAATCCGTTGCCTCGTCCGCTCGCGAAATGGGCGAATTTCTGCTCAACAAATACGGGTCGCAAATGATCCTCGATGTATTCCCGCTGGCGCTACCCGGCGCGCTGCTTATACGGTCAAAGCGTTTTGCCGACAAACGCGGATACTTTGCCGAAACCTATGTGCAGCGCGACTATTTCGCGGCCGGCATAAACAACGTATTCATTCAGGACAACGAATCATATTCTGCCACGCGCGGAACTTTGCGCGGCCTGCATTTTCAAAAGGCTCCGTTCGCGCAGGCGAAACTGGTTCGAGTGCTGCGAGGAAAAATATTTGACGTCATCGTCGACCTGCGGCGCGCCTCGGCGAGCTATGGCGGGCATGTCGGCATCGAACTGAGCGCGGTCGGCGGCGAGCAGCTTTTTGTTCCGCCGGGATTTGCGCACGGCTTTTGCACTTTATCGCCTGATACCGAGGTCAGTTACAAAGTGGACGCCGTGTTCTCGGGGTCCAATGATTGCGGCCTGAACGCGGCAGACCCCGAGCTGGGCATTCGCTGGCCCGTGGCGGTTGGTGACACGGTGATTTCCGACAAAGACCGCGCGCTGCCGATGCTCAAAGAGTTACCCGCTCATTTTCATTGAAAGGCATTTCTGTGGCGAAGGGCCGGCCCATGCGGCGAATCATCGTGACCGGAGGCGCCGGCTTTATCGGCTCCGCGGTTTGCCGCTATCTCATCGAAGAATGCGACGCAACGGTCGTCAACGCCGATAAACTCACTTACGCGGCCAATCTGGATTCGTTGGAGAGGATTGCGGGCAATCCGCGATATTCGTTCGAGCGGATCGATGTCTGCGACCGGCCGGCGGTGAACACGCTATTCACAACTTTTCAGCCGACCGGCGTCATCCATCTGGCGGCGGAAAGCCACGTCGATCGGTCGATCTCTGGTGCGGACGTTTTTTTGCAAACCAACATAACGGGCACCTTCCATATTTTGGAAGCGGCGCGGCGTTTTTACGAGGGCCTCCCGGGTGAGCGCCGGGAGCAATTCCGCGTTGTCCATGTCTCGACCGACGAGGTTTACGGCTCGCTCGGAGCCGAAGGCCTGTTCCGTGAGGACTCGCCGTATCAGCCGAGTTCGCCTTATTCCGCCAGCAAAGCGGCGTCGGACCACCTGGCGCTCGCGTGGCACAAGACCTACGGACTGCCGGTGGTGATTTCCAATTGCTCCAACAACTACGGGCCCTGTCAATTCCCGGAAAAGCTGATCCCGCTGACGATCCTGAACGCCTTTGTAGGCAAGGCGCTGCCGGTTTACGGATCCGGAGATAACATCAGGGACTGGCTGCACGTCGAGGATCATGCGCGCGGCCTCGTCGCGCTGCTTGAGCGAGGCCGAGTCGGCGAGAAATACAATTTTGGCGGCGACAGCGAACGCACAAACCTCCGCGTCGTCGAATTGATCTGCGACATCCTGGACCGGATCGTGCCGACGCGGCGACCGCGGCGATCTCTCATCACTTTCGTCGCCGACCGGCCCGGTCACGATCATCGTTATGCGATCGACGCCTCGAAGGTGCGCGTCGAACTCGGCTGGCGGCCGCAGCACTCATTCGCCAGCGGACTCGAGGCAACGATCAAGTGGTACCTGCAGAATTCACAATGGTGGCTGCCTTTACGCCAGAACGTCTACGACGGCGAGCGTTTGGGGCTCATCAAAAAAGCAAGCTGATGGCACGATGAGCAGTGCTCCGATTTTAGTGGCAGGCAAATCCGGCCAGTTGGGCCAATGCCTGCTCGAAGCCGCCGGCAGCCGCAGCCTGCGCATCGTTCTTGCCGGGCGGCCGAACTTCGATATCGAACGCCGCGAGTCTATCGACCGATTCCTGGGCGCCGTTTCGCCAGCGCTCATCATCAATGGCGCCGCCTATACCGCCGTGGACAAGGCCGAGGCCGAATCTGAGCGCTGCTACGCGGTGAATCGCGACGGTGCGGCGGAGCTCGCTGCCGCAGCCTGGCGCCGCGGGGTGCCGTTCATTCACATTTCCACCGACTACGTGTTCGACGGCAAGAAAACGTCGCCCTACCACGAAGACGATATCACTTGTCCGATGGGCGTTTACGGCCGATCCAAGCTCGAGGGCGAGCAGGCGGTCCTGCGCGCGCACTCCAATGCGATGATTTTTAGAACCTCGTGGCTGTACAGCGCCTTTGGCTCGAATTTCCTTATCACCATGCTGCGATTGGCGCGCAGCCGTCCGGACATGCGGGTTGTTGACGACCAGCATGGCTGTCCGACATCCGCGCACGACCTCGCCGTTGCGCTGCTCGATGTCGCGTCGAATGTGCTCGATGGCGGCTGCCGGCCCGGCATCTATCATCTCAGCGGTACCGGAGGCGCCACCTGGTACGGACTGACGACCAAGATATTTGCCCAAGCCAAAGCGTGCGGCCGGCATGTGCCGTCGCTCGCGGCGATAACGACTGCGGATTATCCGACGCCGGCGCGCAGACCCGCGAACAGCGTGCTGGATTGCACCAAGATCGACAGGGAGCTCGGCATCAAGCTGCGGCCGTGGCCGGATGCAGTGGCCGATTGCGTATCCAGGATCGTCGAGAACGAGGAGCTGCAACGATGCTGAAAGGTATCATTCTCGCAGGCGGCAGCGGCACCCGGCTTTATCCGATTACGCGCGGCCTGAGCAAGCAGCTCCTGCCGGTGTTCGACAAGCCGATGATTTATTACCCGCTGTCGACGCTGATGCTGGCAGGCATTCGGGACATTTTGATTATCACCACGCCGGAGGACAGGCCGCAGTTCGAGCGGTTGCTGGACGACGGTACTCAGTGGGGCATCAGGCTTTCTTACGCGGTGCAGCACAAACCCGAAGGATTGGCCCAGGCGTTCCTTATTGGAGAGGATTTCATCGAACGCGATCCTGTGGCGCTTGTCCTCGGCGACAATATCTTTTTCGGCCACGGACTGCCGGACATGCTTACGCAGGCAGCGGCAAGGACCACCGGCGCAACCGTATTCGCGTATTACGTCAAGGAGCCGCAGCAATACGGCGTGGTCGCGTTCGACGAAACAGGACGGGCCCGGGACATTGTGGAGAAGCCGGCCGAGCCGCTCTCGAACTGGGCGGTGACCGGGCTTTATTTTTACGACAATGATGTCGTCCGTGTCGCCAAGGACGTGAAGCCCTCGCCACGTGGGGAGCTGGAAATTACCGACGTCAACAAGCGATACCTCAACGCCGGGGAACTCACGGTGGCGCGCATGGGCCGCGGCTTTGCCTGGCTCGATACCGGCACTTTCGACTCGCTCATCGAGGCTGGCTGTTTCGTGCGCACGCTGGAGCAGCGGCAAGGCATGAAGGTCTGCTGCCCGGAGGAAATTGCGTATAACATGGGTTATATCACGCCGTCCGGGATGAAGGGCTTGGCGAGCTCGTTGAAGAAAAGCGGCTACGGCGCCTATCTGGAAACGCTCGTCGAAGCATAGGCGCCCGCGCTACGCAGTAGGGCTTCGTCGCAATCCCTTTTCACGGCGGCATTCAAGGCGCGCTATGGAATAGCGCCGAAGCTCAAGGTGATCGCGGCCCACGGCGGCGGCTACCTGCCTTCCTATGCCGATCGTTCAGATCACGGCTGTCTCGCCAGTCCGAAGAGCTGCGATCCGAATATCCAACTCAAGAAGCGGCCTTCGGATTATCTCAGGCAGATCTATTTCGATTCGGTGGTCTTCACCCCCGAGGCAATCCGGCATCTGGTGGCTCAAGTCGGCGCCGGTCAGGTCGTGCTCGGCAGCGACACTCCCTATCCGTTTCAGTTGCAACCGGTCGACTATATCTTCGCATCGGACTCACTCTCCGACGAGCACAAGGTCGACATCCTAGGCCGCACCGCTGCACGACTGTTGAACTTCGCCTGATACTCACCACCCTGTCACGATGACTGGAAGTCTGCTTCGGGTCCAAGAACGGACATCCAAAACCGCTTCCCGCACATCCGCTTTTGCCGCGAAAGCGGACGTTCGCATAATGACGGATTATGGAATGCCCACCGGGCAGAGTGGGGGCAACGTCTGCTTTCCCGCTCCTACATCAGAGGTTCGGGAAGGCGACTTTGTTGGCGTCCGTGTGTCGATCGTTCGGATTACGAGACAGCTTAGTGCCTGGCCTGTATCCGGGCCGGTATCAATAGCGTCGCAGCGAATGTCAATATGGCAAGCAGTCCAGCAATAACAAACACATTGTGCAATGACGCCCCAATTGCGTTCGCGAGCGACAGCGTTGTCTTTTCGTCGAGGGT
>DASXDP010000111.1:0-9676 GCA_036490575.1 Xanthobacteraceae bacterium | reverse complement strand
TGACGTTATCGCGGTGACCGCTACCGACCTGAGCGACGGCCTCTACAAGATGGCGAACCGAGGCCAGTTCATTGCCGTCGCCGCCCCCGGCGTCGACGTGCTGGCGCTCGCGCCCGGAGAATCCTATCAGGTCACGACCGGAACATCAGTCGCCGCAGCCGAGGTGAGCGGCATTGCCGCACTCCTGCTCGAACTCAAACCTTCACTCACACCCGCGGATGTTCGCAGTATCCTTGTGAAGACGGCCAAGCCGGTAGGTGCCGCCGGCCAGCATGCCGAGTTCGGCGCCGGACTGGCCAACGCCTTTCGCGCGGTCAACTCATTGAACGGCAAATCAGGCGCGCCCGGCGCGGGCGAATAGGCCGACAGCGCGTGCCGTGCCGGTGCTAGCTCTGCTCGGCACCGACGGTGTCGGCCATCACCGCGCCGCGCTCGCCCAGCGGCTTCTCACCGCCGACAGTCGAATCGCGGGCGGTCTGATGCTCAATTTCGGCATTGAGCTCGGCGCCGAGCAAAATGACGATGGTGGAAATCCACAACCACATCATCAAACCGACGACCGCGCCCAAAGAACCGTAGGTCGCGTTGTAGTTGGCGAAGCTCGCCAAATACCAGGAGAACAAATACGACGCGATGATCCAGGTCACGGCCGCAAACACGCTGCCGACGCTCACCCACTGCCAGCGCGCGGCGCGGCGGTACGGACCGTAGCGGTAAAGGACGGCGAGCCCGATCAAGAGAACCAGCAAAAGAGCCGGCCAGCGGCCAAACCGCGTCAGCGTTCCGGCGACACTGCCGAGCCCGATCGGCGCAAGAACGAGCGGCAGCACAATCACGCCGGCGATGGCTAGGAGGAAGGCGGCGAACCCACCAAGCGTGAAAACCAGCGCCACCAGACTGAGCTTGAAGAAATTGCGGCCCTCCTGCTGCTCGTAGATGACGTTGAGCGCGTCGATCATCGCTTTAACGCCGCTCATGGCGCTCCACAGCGAAACCAGAATGCCGACGAGAATACCGACGCTCAAAGTGCGGCCGCTGTTCGCGGCAATGCGCTGGGCTTGTTCGTGCACGATAGAGAGCACGTTAGCCGGCACGATATCGGCCAGCAGCGAAAGATTGTTGGTAATATCTGACGCGTTGAAGACCAGTCCGTAGGCCGAAACCAGCGCGGTGATGGCGGGAAAAATGGCAAGTAGAACAAAGAAGGCGACACCACCGGCAATCGACAACAGCCGGTCAGACTGCATTTCCGTGTACGTGCGCCACAGGATATCTCTCCATCCTCGCCATGGAATTTGCAGAGGATGGGTGGCGTGACGGCCGCGGCCGTGCTCGCGCGCGCGGCGAAACTCAACCGCCTGGGGCTCTTCTGAACTGCGCGGCTCGCCGAACGGACGCGCAGCGTCGGGGGAAGGCCCCGCGACTGGCGCCGGAGCTCGCTCGCGCGGCGCCGGAATGACCAGGCTCAAGAGCGCCATGGCGCCAAGTCCAAGCCACAGCGGCAATTCGGGTCGTTTTTCGAGCATGAACACGGGATATCGCGCGAGCCTTTGGAACAACCACGAAGGCGGCAAACGGTTGCAGGCGAAAACGTCAGGTAACGGTGAGGCGGTGCCCAATTTTTGCGCTTTCCGATCGCCCTTCCCTGCCCGCTATTTCTGGTCTACACAGCGCGCGCGCGGGGGCAAACCTCAGCGCTCACGCGCCCCAGGGGCGCGCTTTTTTTGTGTGCTTTAAGCGCATTGGCTCCGGTCCGTCACCCTCAGGTCCGGAGCGAAGCGAGCCTCGAAGGGCGACGGCGGGCCATCCAGTCCTTCGAGGGCCGCTAACGCGGCCGCCTCAGGATGACGGAATAGAATGCCGAAGCGAACCGACATCTCCTCGATTCTCATCATCGGCGCCGGGCCGATTGTCATCGGCCAGGCTTGCGAGTTCGATTATTCCGGCACGCAAGCCTGCAAGGCGCTCAAGGCCGAGGGCTACCGGGTCATTCTCGTCAATTCCAATCCGGCGACAATAATGACCGATCCGGATTTGGCCGACGCCACATACATCGAGCCGATTACGCCGGAGATCGTCGCGCAAATCGTCGCCAAGGAGCGCCCTGACGCGCTGTTGCCGACCATGGGAGGGCAGACCGCGCTCAACACCGCGCTATCGCTGCGCAAGATGGGCGTGCTGGAAAAGTTCGGCGTCACCATGATCGGCGCCACCGCGGACGCGATCGACAAGGCCGAGGACCGCAAGCTGTTTCGCGATGCAATGACTCGCATCGGGCTCGCGACGCCGCGCTCGCACCAGGTCAAGACGTTGATCGGCGCACTCGAAGCGCTCGACGATATCGGCCTCCCCGCCATCATCCGTCCTTCGTTCACGCTCGGCGGCACCGGCGGCGGCATCGCCTACAACAAGGCCGAGTTCATCGAAATTGTCGAGCGCGGCATCGACGCTTCGCCGACCGCCGAAGTGCTGATCGAAGAGTCAGTGCTCGGCTGGAAAGAATTCGAGATGGAGGTGGTGCGCGACAAAAACGACAACTGCATCATCGTCTGCTCCATCGAGAACGTCGATCCGATGGGCATCCATACCGGCGACTCGATCACGGTCGCACCGGCGCTGACGCTGACCGACAAGGAATACCAGCGCCTGCGCGATGCCTCGATTGCGGTGTTGCGCGAGATCGGAGTGGAGACTGGCGGCTCCAACGTGCAGTTCGCGATCAATCCCGCAGACGGCCGCCTTGTCGTCATTGAAATGAATCCGCGGGTGTCGCGTTCGTCCGCGCTCGCTTCAAAAGCAACCGGTTTTCCGATTGCCAAAGTCGCCGCCAAACTCGCGGTCGGCTATACGCTCGACGAGATTCAAAACGACATCACCGGCGGCGCCACTCCGGCATCGTTCGAGCCGACGATCGACTACGTCGTCACCAAGATTCCGCGTTTCGCTTTCGAAAAATTTCCCGGCGCGGAGGCGGTGCTGACCACGTCGATGAAATCGGTCGGCGAAGCGATGGCGATCGGCCGCACCTTTCAGGAGAGCCTGCAAAAAGCGCTGCGCTCGCTGGAAACCGGCTTGACCGGCCTCGACGAGGTGGCGATCGCCGGGCTTGGCCAAGGCGACGACAAGAACGCCATCCGTGCGGCGCTCGGCACGCCGTCACCCGACGGCCTCCTCAAGGTCGCGCAGGCGATGCGGCTCGGACTTTCCGACGGCGAAATCCACTCGGCCTGCCGCATCGATCCGTGGTTTCTGGCGCAAATCCGAGGCATCATCGACATCGAGGCAGATATCCGGGCCAAAGGTCTGCCGGGCGCCGCACGCCCATTGCGCAAGCTAAAGCGCATGGGCTTTTCCGACGCGCGGCTTGCCAGTCTCACCGGGCTTGCCGTCGACCAAGTATCCGCGCACCGGCGCGAGCTTGGTGTGCGCCCGGTATTCAAGCGCATCGACACCTGTGCAGCCGAATTCGCCTCGCCGACGGCTTACATGTATTCGACTTACGAAACTCCGTTCGCCGGCGAAAGCGCCGACGAGGCCGCGCCGGCGGACAAACGCAAGGTCATCATCCTCGGCGGCGGACCGAACCGTATCGGCCAGGGCATCGAATTCGACTATTGCTGCTGCCACGCCGCGTTCGCGCTCAAGGACGCCGGCTATCAAACCATCATGATCAATTGCAATCCGGAGACGGTGTCGACCGATTACGACACATCCGACCGGCTTTATTTCGAGCCGCTGACGGCCGAAGACGTGATCGAGATCATCGATACCGAACGCCGCGCCGGAACGCTGCACGGCGTCATTGTTCAATTCGGCGGCCAAACGCCGCTCAAATTGGCCGAGCCGCTCGCCCAGGCCAACGTGCCTATTCTCGGCACCTCGCCGGACGCTATCGATCTGGCCGAGGATCGCGAGCGGTTTCGCGTGCTGCTCGATCGGCTCGGCCTGCGTCAGCCGAGAAGCGGCATAGCCACCAGCCTGGAAAGCGCGCGGGCGATTGCTGATGAGATCGGCTATCCGATTGTGATCCGCCCCTCGTATGTGCTTGGCGGCCGCGCGATGGAAATCGTGCGCGAGGCAGGCCAACTCGACCGCTACGTGGCGCGGCTTGCCGCCGATCTTGATCGGCCGTCGGAATTGGCCGTGTCGCAGAAACGTCCGCTTCTGATCGACAGCTATTTGACTGACGCCGTGGAAGTCGACGTCGATTGCCTTTCAGACGGAACGGATAGCTACATTGCCGGAATCATGGAGCACATCGAGGAGGCCGGCATCCACTCGGGCGATTCCGCCTGCTCGCTGCCGCCGCATAATCTCTCCGCCGAACTGATCGGCGAACTTCAGCGTCAGACCACATCGCTGGCGCTGGCGCTGAAGGTCGGCGGTCTTATGAACGTGCAATACGCCATCAAGAACGGCGACGTTTATGTTCTGGAAGTGAACCCCCGCGCGTCGCGGACGGTGCCATTTGTCGCCAAGGTAACTGGAATTCCGGTTGCTAAAATCGCAGCGCGTATCATGGCCGGCGAGACGCTCAAGAGCTTTCACCTAAAGCCGCATAGTTTCGAGTTCGCACACGCCACGCACGTCGGCGTCAAAGAAGCTGTGTTTCCGTTTGCGCGTTTCGGGCCTGCGGTCGACACCGTGCTCGGTCCGGAGATGAAATCGACCGGCGAAGTCATGGGTATCGACCGCGATTACAATGTCGCGTTTGTCAAAAGCCAACTCGGTGGCGGCTCGCGGCTGCCAAAAAGCGGAACCGTGTTCGTCTCGGTCAGGGATGCGGACAAGCCGCGTATCCTCGACACCATCCGCTTGATGGCAGGGCTCGGATTCCGCGTGCTCGCGACCTCAGGCACGCAAACCTACTTGGCGGGTGAGGGCATTGCCGCAGAGCGGGTCAATAAGGTGGCCCAGGGCCGCCCGCATATCGTCGACGCCATAAAAAATGGTGAAGTTCAGTTGGTCTTCAACACGACAGAAGGCGCCACCGCACTTGTCGATAGCCGGTCGTTACGGCGGGCAGCCCTCTTGCATAAAGTGCCGTACTACACCACTCTCTCAGGGGCCGTCGCCGCAGCGCAGGGTATCAGGGCCTACCTCGAGGGCGACCTTGAGGTGTGTGCGCTGCAAAATTATTTTGCGGCCGGCTCTGATCAGGGATCTGGGCAGCCTGGGCGACGGCACGTGTAGAGACAGGTTTTTGGTCGCGAGGCCGAACGGCGCTTCGGTCCGCGACTTGAATTTTGTCTCTATGAGTTAAGGAGGTTTAAGACCGATGGACAAGATTCCGATGACTGCGGCGGGCTATACGGCGCTTGAGACCGAACTCAAGCATTGCCAGCAGATCGAGCGCCCCCGCATCATCCAACAGATTACCGACGCGCGCACCCACGGCGACCTGTCCGAAAACGCCGAATATCACGCCGCCAAGGAATCGCAGTCTTTGAATGAGGGCCGCATCGCCGAGCTTGAGGACAAGCTTGCGCGCGCCGAAATTATTGATGTGTCGAAGCTTTCCGGCGAGACCATTACCTTTGGCGCAACGGTCACACTCATCGACGAGGACACCGAGAAAAAAGCGGTCTGGCAGATTGTCGGTGAACCCGAAGCCGATGCCAAAAAAGGCAAAATCTCCATCACCTCCCCGCTCGCGCGCGCTCTGGTCGGGAAGAAGAAGGGCGTGCAGGTCGAGGTCGTGACCCCTGGCGGCGCCAAGGCTTACGAGATCGTCAAGGTCGAGTGGAAGTAGCGCTTCGCTGCTTGGGGGTTTCCAAACGCATCGAGCCGCACCTCAAATAACTGAAAAGCCAAAGCTTTTTGTTACCCACAGCTCTTTAGCTGTATTGGGTTGCGTCTCTTGCATAGCTCGTAAAAGTTCTTAAATTTCCGATGAGCGGACGCAAAATCTCGTCCGCCCTTCCGGATCATGCCCCGACTGACGGATTGGAGAACGTGAGTACATCGACCCACGCCAAGATCGTCATTATCGGCTCCGGGCCGGCTGGTTACACGGCCGCCATTTATGCGGCGCGCGCCATGCTCGATCCAATCCTGATCCAGGGACTCGAAACCGGCGGGCAACTGACCACCACGACCGACGTCGAGAACTATCCGGGCTTCGCCGATGTCATCCAGGGTCCCTGGCTGATGGAGCAAATGCAGGGGCAGGCCGAACACGTCGGCACCAAGATGGTCGCTGATTACGTCAACAAGCTCGATCTTGGGCAGCGTCCGTTCCGCATCACGTGCGATTCCGGCGACGTTTATCTCGCCGACACTTTGGTGCTCGCCACCGGCGCTCAGGCGCGCTGGCTCGATCTGCCCTCCGAGCAGAAATTCCGCGGCTACGGCGTTTCGGCCTGCGCGACGTGCGATGGGTTCTTCTACCGCGACAAGGAAGTCCTGGTGATCGGCGGCGGCAATACGGCGGTCGAAGAAGCGCTGTTCCTGACCAATTTCGCCAAGACGGTCACCGTCGTGCATCGGCGCGATAGTTTCCGCGCCGAGCGAATCTTGCAGGAGCGGCTCTATCAAAATCCGAAAATCTCGGTGCTCTGGCACACCGTTCTGGAGGACGTTGTCGGCGATGAAGCGCCGCTGAAGGTCAAGGCCGCGATGCTGCGCAACGTGAAAACGAACGAAGTCGAGAAGCGCCCGGTCGATGGCATCTTCATTGCGATCGGTCACACGCCGGCGACCGCGCTCGTAACCGGGCAAGTGGAAATGAAACCGTCGGGCTACATCAAAACCGCACCGCACTCGACCGCGACGTCGGTGCCGGGCTTGTTTGCCGCGGGCGACGTCGCCGACGAAATCTACCGACAGGCGGTAACGGCCGCCGGTCTCGGCTGCATGGCGGCGCTGGAAGCGGAACGATTCCTCGCGGCACACGGCGAGGCCGAGCCGCGCATGGCCGCCGAGTGATACCGAACGGCTCAGCCAAAATGGATTGGGATAAACTCAAGGTCTTTCACGCCGCCGCCGAAGCCGGCAGTTTCACGCATGCCGGCGAGCACCTCGGGCTGTCGCAGTCGGCGGTGTCGCGGCAAGTGAGCGCGCTTGAACAAGAGCTCGCCGTGTCGCTGTTCCATCGCCACGCACGCGGCTTGATCCTCACCGAGCAGGGCGACCTCTTGTTTCGCACCGCCCACGATGTTTTCATGAAGCTCGAAGCGGCGCGCGCCAAGCTCACCGACAGCCGCGAGCGGCCGAACGGCGACTTAAAGGTAACGACGACGCCCGGGATCGGCGTGCATTGGCTCACGCCGCGGCTGGGCGAATTCATCGATCTTTATCCGGAAGTCCGAGTCACGCTCCTGACCACCGAGGAAGAGCTCGATCTCGCGATGCGCGAGGCCGATGTTGCCATCCGGCTGCGCCAGCCGACACAGCCTGATCTCATTCAGCGGAAGCTTTTTTCCGTGCACTTTCACGTCTACGCTTCGCCCGAATATCTCAAGCGATTTGGCACGCCGCGCACATTCGAAGATCTCGACAATCATCGGGTACTGATGCTTGGCGGCAACGTGCCGAGCTATTTGCAGCGCTCGCTGTTGCTGACCGAAGTGGCGCGCGACGGCAAAGGACCGCGAACTCCGCATCTCGTCATCAATAATATTCTCGGCATTTTGCGCGCCTGCCAGCGCGGTGTCGGCATCGCCATGCTGCCCGATTACCTGGTCGAGGGCGACGGCAACCTGGTGCAGCTGTTCGGCGATGCCGACCCGATCGCGCTCGATGCTTATTTTGTATATCCGGAAGAACTCAAATCCGTCGCGCGCGTGCAGGCGTTTCGCGATTTCCTCGTAGCCAATGCGCAGCGCTGGAATTACTAGTGCTCGGTTTTCGAGCTTCGCATTGCTTCACCCCAGAGTGGAGAAAAGCGAACGTCAGACTACTCCGCGAGTGTTGCAATTCGGACATAGGCAACAAATCCGCTCCGCATAATTTTGCCTGCGGCGCATGGCTGGCATGCCGGTGATTGCGTTGTGCCTCGGCGTCGAGTTGCATAGTAATGGCGGACTGCATTCCGGTTGGCAGCAAGTGGTGCATGCCCGCCAGCAGCTCCTCCCTGGGAAGATGATCGTCGGCGCCCCCACGCCGGCGATCCCCAAGCCGGGCCCGCAAGGGCCCGGTTTTTTGTGCACAAAGCTTGAGCCGCGGTGCGCGCCTTTTCTCGCTGTATCGGCTTCTCGCGCGTTATAAAATTGAATCGGTCGAGCGATGCGGCAAGCCGGATGCGCAAGAAAACGATTGTCGTCAAAGACAAAATGCAACGCGGCTACCGGTACGCGCTGACCGCGCCGCCCGGCCGGAATTTCGATCCCGAGTTCCGTCCCGAATTGACGCCGGCGGAAATGCTGCGCCTGGGTGTCTTCTGCGGCAAATACCTGACGGACTGTAAAGCCGAGTTCCCGCGCAGCTGGTTCTCGCACGCCAAGCTCGCGAGGAAGGGCCGCGATTGCAGCCTCAACTATTTCGGCGTGGACGCAAGCCAGCCGTTGTCGGTGTGGCGCAAGAAGGGATGGGTTTGTCGGGACGATCCTCGCGGTTGGTTCCAATGGTATTGCCGCTATTATCTGGGCCGCCGTATTCCTGACGAGGACGCGCGCCAGATCAAACGCTGGAAGGCCATCCGGCGGCATGTGCGGCAAGTTCAGCGCAATTGCGAGCCGGGCGACGTCACCTGCCGGCCGAGACAGCGGCAGGCACTGCTGCATTGGGCCTACGATAGCCGCAAGATTTGAACGAGCAGGACGACGGAGGACACTCGCCGGCCCGTCAACACAGCCGTCGCCGTGTTCACCAAATGTTGGCGCGCGCGTTACCGTACTTGAGCGTGACGGCAGACCTGTCCTCGTCTATAGCGCTACGAAACACGCAGGAGGACGCGACATGCTCACCCGCAGGCACGTATTTTTGGCCGGCACGGCTTTTGCCGCCCTCGCCGCATGGCGGCTGACTCGGCCGGGCGACGCCCGCGCGGCGACCACCTACGAGGTCACCCACACCGACGACGAATGGCGCAAGTTGCTCAGTCCCGACGCCTATCAGGTGCTTCGCCACGAGGGCACCGAGCGTCCCTTCACCAGCAAGCTATTGGAAGAGCACCGGACCGGCGTGTTCGCCTGCGCCGGCTGCGACCTGCCGCTCTATTCGTCGAAGACCAAATTTGAAAGCGGCACAGGGTGGCCGAGCTTTTGGGCCCCCCTCGACAAAGCTGTCGACGAGACAAAGGACCGCACCTTCGGCATGGTGCGGACGGCGATTTCGTGCCACCGCTGCGGCGGCCACCTCGGCCATGTATTCGATGACGGCCCCAAGCCCACCGGGCTTCGCTATTGCATGAACGGGGTCGCGCTGAAGTTCATGCCCCAACCGGCCAGTTCGAGCTGAAGGCGACTGCCATCGTCGGCCGCGCAATTTTGCGGCCGAACCGTGCGCAGGTGATATCATGGCTCGAGCACAGTAACCGGGTCTGGCGCGCACTGGCTCCGCGCGAAACCAAAACAAAAAAAGCGCCTGGAAGCTCTACGTCGATCAAGCCATTAAGCTTTAGCTCAATCCGGGCTAAGGTCTTGGCATGAGCGTCATCAATCCCAACGCGTTCACCACGCGGCCGGAGATCGAAGGCACGTTCGGTGTCGTCACCTCGACGCATTGGATCGCCACC
>DASXDP010000110.1:0-18876 GCA_036490575.1 Xanthobacteraceae bacterium | reverse complement strand
CTGCGAGGTGTCGTAGGTGGCCTGTTTGAGCCGGCCGTTGTCGAACGACAGCGCCTCGACCTGGCGATATTCGAGATAAAGCTCGCCGTCGTCGGCGCCGTCGAGGCCGCGCGAAATGATCTTGGCGAGCCGCGGCCGGTCGAGTCCGGCGCGGTCGATCAGGGAGGTGGGGGTGTCAGACATCGGGGAACTCCGGCCGCTTTGGCGGCGATGCGTCCGATACATAAGCCATGCCGGCGCGCTTTGCAGCAGGGTAACTTGGCCCTTGTCCCTGCTTCGTCATTGCGAGGAGCGCAGCGACGAGCCGCTCCTCTGGTTAATTTGATCGCGGGCCAGCACGGGCCACAGCAAGCCAAAAGCCATATCTCATCGGCTTTTCCACTCATTTACTACGTGTCGCTTTCGAGCTTCCAAGGGCCACGTTGGGACAGTATCTTGTGGGGGACGCTGTGCATAACGGAAAGGCGATGCCATGGCACTCACACCTCAACAGGTCCGCGATGCCATATCGAGCGGCCAAGACCAGAAGCTTTACGACGGTCATAGCCTACACCTCCTCGTCCGCAACCGTAGGGGCTATTGGGTTCACAGGTTTCGCGCCAGCGACGGAATAATCCACAGTCGCGGTGTCGGGTCCGCCGCCACGGTGACGCCCACTGCCGCTCGCCGTGACTGCGCAGCGTTCATGACTGACAAGCGCCGGGGCGTTGCGGTCATTCCGCGGAGAGCCAAGGGCGAGGCGTTCGGCACGGCCGCCGATGCCTATCTGTCGAATCATTCGGCTGAATGGACGCCGCGCACGCGGGCTGACAACAAGGCGTTGTTCGCAAACCACGTGCCGGCCGAATTCAATGCGCGGCCGGTGACTGCGATCACTGCCGAGCACGTCGCCGACGTATTGCGGCCGTGCTGGAACGGACCTGGAAACAATCGCGGCAGCCGCCTGCGCCGGCTGATTGAAGGTGTCTTGAACGCAAAGGACGTTTCCCCGAACCCGGCCCGTTGGAATGGGCCTGTGAAAGGGTTGTTGTCCAAAAAGCGCGTGGATGTAAAACACCGTGAGGCAATGCCTTACAGCCAAGTGCCGGCGTTCGTCGCCACGCTTGGCGATGGCACCGAAGACCGCGCCGGCAAGTTCGTCATTCTCACCGGAGTGCGCCGCAAGGAAGGGCTAGGCGCGAAGTGGGGCGAGTTTGATTTCACAAACCGCGTGTGGAATGTTTCAGTCGAGCGGACCAAAAAGAAACGCGCGCATGCGGTGCCGCTGACGGATGCCATGCTTGCTTGCCTTGGCGAGCCGGGCGCGCCGGATGCTTTCGTGTTCCCGAGTAGCCGCACGGGTCGCATGTTGGGCAACAAGACTTGCGATAAGGAATGGGTGCCGCAACCGTTTACGCTTCACGGATTTCGAACGTCGCTCACGACCTGGGCACAAGAGCAAGACAACGGCCGGCTGTATCCCATGCCGATCATCAAGGCGGCCATCGCGCACAACGCGACAGAGAACGAATCAGACGCGGCCTATTTGCGCTCCGATCATTTCAAAGCCCGCCGCGAGCTTATGGAGCATTGGTCCCGGTTCGTAACGGGCTCGTAGGAGGCGAAGCATGGTGCCACTCTCGTCTTGATCCTGATCGCCGCAGTCCTCTGGCGTCAGCGGCACCGGCCGACCGCGAAACGTCTCTCCGTCTCGTTGGTCGACGCGCACGGTGCTTTCAAGCTTGGCTAAAAAAGCACCAGACTACGAATTCGAACTCCCGACCGCCAGATTTAATCGGACGGAATGTCTCTCAAATTGGCGCGCCCGGAGAGATTCTCACGGCAATCGCACAGCAAGGTGCATGGGACGGATGGTTGTTGGAGCAGCTGATTCTTAATCAGCGGGTCCAAGGTTCGAGTCCTTGTGCGCCCACCAACAAAATCAAATGCTTATCAGAAAATGCCGTTCAATCAAATGGGATATGGCTAACAGCTGGCTAACAAACCAGCGCCCTGCGCAGTGCCTCGTCTATCTTACCACCACGTCTGTATCGCGTGGGGCTCAAGCGCCGCGTGCGTCTCGACCCTTCGCTATTTCGGTTCGAGCCTTGCCAGCCACGTCCACCGCAAAAGCCGCCAGCCGGGCAGAATTGGCTTCACGAAATGAAGCACGACGGCTTCCTTTCGAGGAGAAGCCGTCCGCGCCCTGCTAAATATCCTGTCCGCCGCTCGAACCTCTAGATTGGGGAGAGGTGGCTGAAGATTGGGGAGAGGTGGCTGAGCGGTTGAAAGCACCGCACTCGAAATTCGGTTACGGCTGTTTCGGCTAGTGACGACCAGTTCTGCGCGGTATTGTTTTCTTTGAGGATTTTGGCGAGGCCGTCTACCACGCCTCGTGCTGTGTCGTGTGCTGCTACCGGGTTGGGTAGCAAAATGGTAGCAAGGTGTTCAGTTTTCGTTCGGTGAGCAAATCATTGCTCCGAGACGCCCAGATGCCGAGGCGGCACGGAGGCGGCGGCAGGCACAAATTCCAGATCGACGAGGCCGCCAACTAAGGCGGCCTCATTGATGAGGGGTGTATTCTACCGGTCGTGGTAGGCGACTGCCGCCGGCGTGATGTCGAACAGCCGTGCGAGCTTGACGTGTGACATCCCAGCCTGCAGCGCTTCCTTCAGGAGTGCCCGCCCGCCACCGTTAAGGCGACCACCGGCCAAAAGGGATCCCCACCGAATAACGACGGCGTGGTAGGAGGGCATCGCACTACGCCGTTGAGAACAGATAGCGAGCGTAGTAGCCGTGGCCAACAGGACTGCCGCGGCGGCACGAGCCATGACCGACACATCAATAATTCCACCGTTGCCGGACTACCCGGAACGCATCGTTACCTTTATTGACCTCCTGGGCTTCTCACGTGATGTGCAGAGGATCGAGGAGCGCCCTGGACTTCTCCTTTCCATCGACGCGGTGTTAAGCGCCATTGTCCGCTGCAAGCGCGACTTAGATGCGCGCCGCGAAAGCGGCGAACTTAATTACGATGCTCGGCTGACCCAAATCTCAGATGCGTTGGTCATCTCGTACCGGATCGAAAAGGGCGCGTTTGGCAGGGCCATTTCTCACGCGGCATTTCTCGGCAACGTCTGCGTTCGCCGAGGCTACCTGCCGCGCGGGATCATCACCATCGGCAAACTTGTCCACGATGCTGACCGACTATACGGCGGTGGCCTGATCGACGCCTACAACGCTGAGCGGCAACATGTCGTTGAGCCGCGAATTGCGATTGACGCGCGAGTGATGGAGGAGGTCCGAAAGGAGTTCGCTCAAGCCGGCCAAATTGGCCGGGTGGGGTCATTCACTCGCAATCGCGGCACGGGAGATTTCGTGCATATGCTCGGGCCAGACTGGCCGTTTCTGAAAACAATGGCGGCCGACGGCGATGACGGCGTGCCAGACATGTTTGGCGAACTTCGCCAAATGCTTCCGTTACGATACAGAAATGCCGAGAATGACGCGCAGCGCAGCAAAATTGAATGGATGAGCGCATATGTCAACGAGACGATTGCTGAACAGCACCTGCCGAGTGAGTGGAAGGTGGTCCTGCCGAGCGTCGTCGAGACCAAGGCTTGAGGAGGACTAGGCGCTTGATTGAACAAGATGTGCTCGATTGCCTGGATCATTACTTGGCTTCGCATAAGCGCCAAGCGCGCGTTGATCCAGCCGGCGCGATCGTCGCCCGCGAGTTAGTACTCCAATTTGAGGAGCGCGCCAAAAAGGAGGTGAGGCGACAGCTTCAGTATGTCCCGGCTGCGAAGCGGCGACCTGTCTATATTTTCTTTTGCGAAGACCAGTCGTATGGAGCTTTCGCCGTGCGCGACCGATACGATTACATTGTGCTGCACATCGGCATCGTGCCCCGGATCGTAGGTTTCTTCGACCGCATGATGACGAACACTAAATTGTGGGCGAATATCACGGCCAGTGCGCCGGATGATCGTGTTCGCCTTGCATTTGCGGTGGTGTTCATGAGTGAATGCTTTGATGTCATTGTGCGGCACGAGCTTGCGCACCTTGTGCTCGGGCACTGTGAATTTCGGGCAGCGAATGCCGGCGACGACGCGCTAACCGTTCAAGCGTTAGAAGTTGCGGCGGACGGCCATGCGGTGAATTGGGGTGTGCAGAAACTTCCGCTTATGCGGACTATTCTTGGTCGCCGCACCAATCTTGTCGATCAGGCTTATCGCGCATTTCACCGCACGATTGATGAGGCAATGCGCAATTATCTTTTGGCGGTGTACTTTGTATTCCGGCTGATGGATGAGACGACATGGAGCGACAACACATTGAAGCGTCGGCCTCATCCTCCCGCACCTATTCGCTTCCACGTCGCATGCCTGCATCTGCAAGAGTATTTCGAGCAAGCCCGTGACACCGAAGGCCACGCACGTTTAACACAGGCAATGCAGGAAATTTGGGAGCTAGCCGAGTTCATCTTCGCGGAAACACTAGAGCAAACTCCTGATCTCAATGCTAAACGGCAAGTAATGGCGATCGAAAGCGAACGCCATTTCGCGCTCGTGCATGAGCGAGCCCAGGCGCTTCCGCAGAGCTTGTTCGGTTTATCCTAACGCGCGGCTTGCGGGGCCTCAGAAAATCCGGGGACAATGGCAACGGTTGGCGGCTCATCCTGCGGCAGCTCATTGAAGGGCTGAAGGTATTGCCGCAGGCGAGCCGTGATCTCGGTCAAGTCGAAAGCGCGACGCGAACGGATCGGCGGCCCAGATGAGCGTCACGCAAGCGGCCATATTCGAAGCTGGTTGACAACTAAAAGGCGACCAACGAATAACTAGTACTACGCCCGCCGCTTTCGTCTTTTTTCAGGATGCCCCGTGCGACGAGATCGTTGATGTCGCGCAGGGCGGTGTCAGGAGACGTCTTCGCAAGCTTGCCCCACTTTGTACTGGTCAACTTGCCCTCAAAGCCGTCAAGCAATCTATTGATGACGTTTCGCTGCCGCTCGTTGAGTTGCGTAGCTGCATGCTGCTTCCAAAATTCTGCTTTTTGCAAGACGGCGGCGAGTATCTTCTCCGCACCATCAAAAGCTCTATTCAAGCAAGCCAAGAACCAAGCCAGCCAAGGCGTGATGTCGAGGTCACCTTTCTGGGTGCGTTCAAGAATGGAGTAGTACGCATTCCGCTCCAGCCGGATTTGCGCGGACATACTATAGAAGCGCTGCGAGCTGTTTTCCGCGCGCGCTAGGGACATATCGGTAATCGCGCGCGTAATGCGCCCGTTGCCGTCATCGAACGGATGGATTGTAACGAACCAGAGATGGGCTAGGGCGGCTTTAATGATGGGGTCGATATCCTCTTTGGCGTTATACCAATCGAGGAACGCTTTCATCTCATCTTCAAGAAGTGCCCCTGCAGGTGCCTCATAGTGGACCTTCTCGTGGCCAATAGCCCCCGAGGTCACTTGCATCGGGCCCTTTTCATCGGTCCGCCATGTGCCGACGGCAATTCTGTGCATACCGCTTCGCCCGGTCGGAAACAGCGCCGCATGCCACCCGAACAGTCGTCCCTTCGTGAGTGGGTGCGAAAAATTCTTCGTGGCGTCGATCATCATGTCGACGATGCCTTCCACGTCCCGATCGGCGGCAGGCAAGCCGCCAGCGTCCATTCCCAAACGCCCAGCGATCGACGAGCGAACCTGGTCTCGGTCGAGGATTTCCCCTTCGATTTCGCTGGACTTGAGAACTTCTTCGGTCAGCGTGCTGAGTTCGGCCTCCTGCTGCAGGTGGAAACCTAAGGTCTGCATCCGGCCAGCCAAGAGCCCTTGACGGCGGTGAGCGTCGCTCAGCGCTCTTGCAATTTCCTCGTCGGACCAGCGGAAACGAGGCCACGGTAACAATTCATAAATGTAAGTGGCCATTTCCCTGTGGCTCCATGCGGAGATTATGGGGCTTATTCGCCGCAAACTCAATATTCTCCGCAGAATATGCGGTAAAAACAAGCCTTAATCTCCGCAAAGCCGGCACTTGCGCAAATAAGAGTGACATCATATTATTTATATGATGACAGATATTACCCTAATCGTCCTGACCGCTGCCCAGTCGCGAGCTGCCCGTGCACTTCTTGGCTGGTCCCAAACGGAACTGGCCCGCCGGGCTTCGGTCGCAACCTCCACGGTCGCCGACTTCGAGCGGGGGCAGCGGTCCCCGGTCACCAACAACCTAGAAGCCCTCAAGCTCGCCTTCGAAAAGGAGGACATCACCTTCCCGCCCGGCGGTGCAGTCGTTGGCGCCCTTCCCAAAATGGTGGCGCGAAGCCGGGTACCGCAAGACCGCGTGAGGCCCATTCGCTGGATCAAAGAAAACAATTTCGACCAATGGGGCAGTAGTCGGGTCGGACAGGATACATTCCCCGAGTTGATCCGCCGCCTTGTCCTGGCGGAAGCTGGCTATCATCCCGAGCTACGGTTTCCATCAGGCGACAGCGTCGCCATGCAAGGCTGGGATGGCGAGACCAATGTCGAGGTCGCTTCGCCGATTATTCCGTCTGGCCCGGCCGGCTGGGAGCTTGGCACAACCAAGCAGCCAAAGGCGAAGGCCGACCAGGACTACGAACAACGCACCAAGGACCCGCTGCATTTTGTCCCCAAGGAAACGACATTTGTTTTCGTTACACTCCGTCGCTGGGCCAAAAAAGCAGAATGGGAAAAAGCCAAAAAAGAAGAAGGAATTTGGAAGGACGTCCGCGTTATCGACGCGGTTGATTTAGTCCAGTGGCTTGAGCGCTTCCCCGCGGTCGCTCTCTGGTTCGCGCACCACATTGAGCTCCTGCCGCCCGACGCCGATGTCAGAACACTTGATCAGGTTTGGGACGAGTGGTCGTTATCAACGACGCCGCCTTTGAGCGTCTCGCTTGTTCTCGCCGATAGAGATGATAATGCCACCCAAATTTGGCAATGGTTGCTCAAACAGCCAAGCGTCCTCGCCCTTCAAGCGGATGCGCCGATAGAAGCGAAGGCGTTCTTGCATGCCGCGATCGAACAGTATCCCACCGACTATCGCGATTTCTATCATTCCCGAACTATCGTCGCCGCAAAGGCAGACGCAGCCCGGGCCTTGGCGGACGTGGGGACGCCCCTCATCATCGTTTTGGAGGACGCCGAACCGGGACTCACCAATTCCCTGGTGCAAAAGGGTCACCATGTGTTCGTAGCGCTCACCGTGGATGAAGGGGCGCAGGGTACGGCTCTTCGCCGCCCCATTCGTTATACCATCGAACATGAACTGACGGGAATGTTTCAGGAGGAACTGAAGCAAAGGAAAATTACCCGAGCGGATATCCAGAACCGCGCTCACGACTCCGCCCGCAGCTTGACGATCCTGCGTCGGCTGATGCCGTCGGCCCCGGGTATCAAAACCCCTCAATGGGCTACCAAACAAAATGCTCGTTTCATCATCCCCGCGTTGCTGACGGGCGCTTGGAACGAAAACAAAGCGGCGGATAAGCGCGTGCTGGAAAGCCTTTCCGGGCTGGCTTACGACGAACTAGCACGAGAGCTGACGCCGATCCTCCAAGAACCGGACAGCCCGCTCCGCAAGATCGGGGCCGCCTGGGCTATCGCATCGCCGCGCGATGCTTGGTTCCGCCTGGCGATATTCCTCACCGCAGCCGACCTAGAAAAATTTAGCAAGCTGACCGCTGACGTGCTCGGCTCGGCCGATCCCCGGTTTAATCTGGAGCCGGACGAACGTTGGCGCGCGGATGATCTGGTTGGAGACGATGCGGCCTATTCGGGCCTGATTAGAACCGGGATGGCGGAAGTCTTGGTGCTATCGAGCGTCTTCGGAGCGCAGGCCAAAGGTGTCACCGATGCCAAGCTATATACGGACAAAGTTGTCAAGCGGTTGCTGGGCACCGCGGACGCCGAGCGTTGGTGGTCACTGCACCGCCAACTTCGCGTCCTCGCGGAGGCTTCCCCAGAGGAGTTCTTAAATGCGGTCGATAAGAGCCTCGCTCAAAACGATCCGCCGATCATGAAGCTATTCGAAGAGGGCGGTGACCCTCTCTTTTTCGGAGGCGGTGGCGAATATCCTCACCTGCTGTGGGCGCTTGAGGTGCTGGCCTGGAGCCCGGACTACCTCGCGCGCGTCACGGATATTTTGGCGAAACTTACCGAACTCGATCCTAAAGGTCGATTGACCAACCGGCCGCGCAATACATTTCAAGATATCTACCGCCTCTGGCGTCCTCAAACGTTCGCGACCCTGCAGCAGCGCAATGCCGTTCTTAGGCGTCTCAGAAAAACCTACCCTCAAACCGCTTGGGGACTGCTGCTAAACCTCTATCCAAAGAGCCATGACACAGCCACCGATAGTGCAGCGCCACGCTGGCGAGATTTTAGCGTCGACAAGATTGAGCCCGCGACCCATGCCATCATCTTTGAGGGCGCGGAAGCGATCGGAGGGTGGCTGCTTGAGGATGTCGGAACCGACGCGAAACGATGGCAGGAACTATTCGAGCGACTTGGCGATTTCGCCCCCGATCTCCGTAAAAACATCGTGCAGCGGTTGGTGGTGACCGCACCCAGGATTAAGAGCGATAATGACAAGGTCATTATCCAGCAAGCTTTGCGCAGGCTCCTTCATCATCATCGCCAATTCGAGGATGCCGGCTGGACGCTCCCTGCCGATGAATTGCAGGCGATCGAGACCGCTTATCATCTCTTTCAGCCGGAGAACAAGCTTCTTCGCATCAAATGGCTGTTCGATGAGCATCATGCGCCTCTTCTCCAGCCGGAAAACCCGCGCGATTGGGAGGCGAACAGCAGCGCAAGCGACAAAGAACGCCGGAAGGCGCTTGCTGATCTTGTGAACGAGGCGGGTGTCACGGCCGTCCGTGACCTTTATCACATGGTGCGGTTGCCTAGCCTCGTTGGAAGAGCTTTCGCACAAAATAACGAGATGGCGAATTTTCCGACTGAATTTATAGAGGCTCTTAAGACGGACGAGGCCGCCGAATGGGATTTCGCGCACGGCGGACTTTTCGCTTACTTCGAGAAGCGGGGTAACGCCTGGGCTGATAAGGTCATTGCGCGAGCCGTCAAAGAAAAATGGGGCGATCTGGCACTTCAGCGCATCCTCTTGTCGTTACCGAAAACGGAGCATTTCATCGAGTGCGCGGCCAAAATCGGAGGCTCCGTGGAAGCGGCGTACTGGACAAAACTAGAAATCTTTCAGATCAACGTGCCCGCTACCAAGCGACCTGCCGTGGTTGAACGATTGCTCCAAGCCAAGCGGGCATGGCCAACGGTTAGCTTTGCAGGCCAGTATGTCACCGACATTCCTTCGAGTTTGCTCGTTCAGGTTCTAACGGAGGCACTTGCCTACCAGCCTAAGAGGGCGACAGACGGTAACGAAGGAACGATGTTTCAACACTATGTCACGCAGATTTTCGAGAGGCTCGATAAGGACGCGACGGTCGACCAGGGCCAGATAGCTGGCCTCGAATGGTCCTATCTAAGAGTGTTGGAATTTTCTAATCGCACGCCAAAGGCGCTGCCAAAGGTCCTGGCAACTTCGCCGGAGCTTTTCTTGAAGCTGCTCTCAGCGGCCTATCGTGGTGAAAAAGACGAAAAGGGCCTCGACGAGAACGCAGAAGATTACGAGGTCCAGAAACGGATGGCTGGCCAGGCTTGGTCCTTGTTGCACAGTTGGGCACACGTGCCAGGTCTATCGGACGACGGCAAGTCGGTTGATGGCGCCAAGTTGGAAGCATGGGTGCGCAAGGCTAGAATTCTCTCTGCTAAAGCAGAACGCGCGGCAATCGGCGACCAAATGATTGGGCAAGTACTCGCGCATGCGCCGGCCGACGAGGATGGCACATGGCCTTGCCTGCCGGTACGCGAGCTCATTGAGTTCACCCGCAGCAAAGACTTGGAGGCGGGCATTAAAACTGGCGTCTATAACGCCCGCGGGGTTACCACTCGGTCACCCACAGATGGCGGTGCGCAAGAACGAGTCATTGCCGCACGTTATCGGGAATGGAGCGAGAAGACCGGGCTGGAATTCCCGCGCACCGGCGCGATGCTGGCCCAAATTGCCGAGACCTACGACAGGGACGCCAAATATCATGACGACGATGCCGATATTCGGCAGTGGTAGTACCCTACCGCTTCAACTCGTTGAGCATCTTTAATGCGACTTCCTCGACCGTACAGAAGTCCCTGAGCACTTGGGGATGAAACACGATCCTCTTTGAACCTTCCTCGTAAGAGTGTTGCATCCAGGGTGCAAACTTCGCGAGCTTCATTTGCTCCATCGTTAGCCGCTGGTACTCATCAGGGCTCGCAGTCGTATACTTTTTTGCATCGAGCTGTTTGTATTCGGCGAACTTTTCCTCCGAGACGACGTATGGCGGAATGTACAGCGGTATTCGGTGTGCCAAAGCATGCCGAAAGTCCTGAAGTACCCTGAACCATTCGTCCAGCGTAGCGAGATACTGTTGAAAATCTGCTGACAAGGATTTGCGGACTTGTGTATTTTCGGGACCGAGACCTACCCACTTCCTGGGTATCGGCTTGCGATCGCCCCCTTTCACATCTTTTTCGAAAACCCAGATCGAGGCGATGTTGTCCAGGCTCCCAAATGTGTTGAACACGAACGCCTGAAGGTTCATGGTCACTTCCAACAAAATATCGAACTGCGGAATTTTATCCTCTTCGGGCTTCAGATAGATGAAGACGCTCTCAATACATAACTGCATTATTTTCACGCGTCGCGGCAGGCCCTGAGTTGCAAACTCACGAGCTCGTGCATTCTTGAGCGGGAGCGACATGTAGCCTTCAACAAGCTTCTGATATTTGCCCGCAATCTCAGACCGACGCTTTTCAAGGTCAATTATGGCTTCCTTTGAGAAATACATTGGCAGCCCGCCTATCCCAGATGAGTGTAGCACAATAAATGCGGACTTCGGCCCAGGTGAAACGCCGTGTAGCGCGTCAGAAGAAGCCCGCTCCTACCTGACCCACCGTATCCACGATCAATGCGCGATCTAAAAAAAGATTTCTTGCTTCGCAGCTGGTCTCGGCGACCAAGAGACACCCAGCCGACGCGCGATTGCGCGAGTTGGAACGCCGGCTAAAAACTTCAAACGAGCGATCTCGCGCGCCTGGCGCATCGCAACTCTTTCCGCTGGCATCGATCGCTCCCTTGGATTGCCAAAGGAGAGACCCTAAACAGGCCAGCGGAGGTACTCGTCGCCGTTCCAGACCCCGGGCGGGATTATCCCGTTACGGTGGGCGACATCATCTCGTATTGGTGGGCGGCATCATTCCGTTACGGCGGGCGACTTCATCTCGTTATGATGGGCGGCTTGGACAGGAATCAGCATCTCTTTTCAGCGAAGCAAGAAAATTCGCCACCTACTTTGCCGCCGCAAATCAGTTCACTGCACAGCTGTCGGATAGAGTGCGAAGCCGCCATCATCGGCAATGCCGGTACGCTGGCCGTCTTCCGCGTCGGCAGCGAGGATGCTGCGCTGCTGGCGCCCGAGTTCGCGGTCGGCACACTCGACGCTGGACTTGCGCTCTCTCCCGAGAACCGGCCGGTTGTCGCGGATGACCTTGCATCGGTGACCTTGCATCGCAGGAACCATACACCGCATGGATGCGTCGCGGCCTCGAACGCAATCATGTCTTTGTCGAGCCGAAGCTGTTCGTGCAGCGTAAGACAGCATCGCATATTCGTGAGCAAAGTCGCCAGCGAACATTTCGGATTGGCAGCAAAGTGCCAGCTTATGCCGTGAGCATCTGCAGCAAAACGCCGTATGGAAAGGCTAGAGTTATTGGCGCACCAAACCCGATGCGATCCAGGTGCCCCAGGTGAGGCAATCGATTTCTTACCGCTCCGCCTGGGGCAGCTCCTTTCCGCTCACTGCACCGGTGTGAGTTGGACGGTCACATTGGTTGGCTCGGGGGAATGCGGAACCAGGTTTTGCTGTTCGGTTCCACCCCACCTTGCCAAGTTCACCACGTTGCCGGTTTGGGGCGATCCCTTTACCGGTTCAACGATGTTAAGTCCGCTGCTGTCCAGAAAAAACGTGTGGTCGCCGAACACGTCTTTAAGTCTCGTGAACATCGGCGCGTCCTCGGGAACCGCCTGCGCATCGATTTGGTTCAGTGTCCGGTCAACCAGCTCAGAATTAAGCTTCATAACGCGTCTCCATATGTGCGCTCGTCCCCCGTCGTGCCCATCGGGGCTGCCATCCCAAGCCAGCCTCTTTTCCAACCGACGGCAAGTAGGAAATCATCGACTGTTGTCAAGCCGCGACGGCGAAAAACCGGATGGACGAAACCAAATATGTGCAGCCGAGCTTTGCCGACCTGACCAAGGCGCGCGGTCTGAATTCGTTCTATCACGACAATGCGATCCAGCCTTGGGAAATCGCAGCGACCGGGGAGATCACCAATGGCAACGCTTAAGCAGCATGTTGCAGGCGTAGCCGTCCTCGCGCTGGCGGGCATCTCGGTCGTTCACGCTCAGGAGCGCTATGGCATCGGCCACGTGGCGACGCCCGCGGAAATCGTTGGTTGGAACATCGATGTCAACGGCAGCACCGGCAAAAATCTTCCGGCCGGAAGCGGAAGCGTCCAACGGGGCCAGATGATTTTCAATCAGCGCTGTGCGGCATGTCACGGCTCCAAAGGTGAAGGCGGCATCGGCGACAGGCTGGTCGGCGGCGAGGGCACGCTCGCCAGCGCCAATCCGATCAGGACCGTTGGCAGCTACTGGGAATACGCTCCGACGCTGTTCGATTACATCCGGCGCGCGATGCCGATGAACGCACCGGAGTCGTTGACCAGCGATGAGGTCTACGCGGTGTCTGCTTACGTGTTGTATCTGAATGGTCTCGTGCCGGAGGATACGACATTGGACGCGATGTCCTTGGCCGCGATCAAGATGCCGAATCGCGACGGTTTCATTCCTGACCCGCGACCGGACGTTCGGGAGCAGAGGTGCATGAGTGGCTGCTGATCTGCGCGGGGCGTACTCGGCCAGGCGCGGCATGGCCGTGCCGGACAAAGGCTGAATAGGATGGACGGCGGCCGTAGGCATTACTCCTTCGACGACCTTCACAATCGGGCTTGGCAGATCACGCCAGCGGCATGGGTGGTCGCAAAGTCAAGCGCACCGGAGCTGCGCTCGGCCGATCTCGAAGACGTTCAAGTCCTTGCCGACGATGCAGGCCGCGCGACCATCGTGGTCAAGATTAAGACGGCTACTCGCGGTGAAGTGACTATTCGAGCGACGGTGTCTGCAAATGGCGATTTTGCATTATCGCAGCCGGAGATGAGCGAAGTCTTCGGAAGTATTTTTGATGACCAAGCCGACAAACGGCTTGCGTCGGTGATCGTGCGCGCTGTTGGCAAGAGATAGCCGCACCTGGCGCGGTCTGATTGTTTGCGCCGCAGCCCTTGTAGCCCAACACTCGCCCCCAGGTGTTCCTCCCGCAACTCAATCAGTCCAGGAGTTCGATCGAGCTGGCCTCTAGGCCTTTTTGGCCCTTGCCGATTTGCATCCGAACACGCTGACCTTCAGTCAGCCGGCTCAGCCCGGCACGTGTCAGTGCCGACGCGTGGACGAAGACGTCCTTGCCCCCGTCATCCTGACCGATAAAACCGAATCCCTTGTCGGCCTTGTACATCTTAACGGTACCAATACTTTCGCTGGTAGTGTCAACGACCTGCGAGGCAGTGGCAGGGCGGCGCACCGCCGGGTCGCCCGGACGCGGAAAATTTGACCGAATTCCGGAGGTACGGTCGTCAGAATTTTGATGGTCGTTATAACCGCCGCCGCCCTTGGGCTCGCGGTGGTAGTCTTTGTAACGGCCCAATCGACCTCCACTAGAATTCGCAACAGAAACGGAGTGCCTCGTTCTCTCCGCAGACCAAGTCAAATAAGGCAGCTTTTGGAGGTGCGCAATAGGCCAGTTCGCTCCGTAAACGCCGTGGCACGCACGCATCCTGCGGCGCGGCAACGAGTTCATTTCGATACCGCTTGTCCGTCAACTTGTGCATTCTGTCGGCGTCAGTGGACAGACGAATCATCAAACGTGAATCGGCAGATGCCCACGATTGGCACGCGTCGCGATCCAAATAACATGACGCGCGCCTCTGCGCGATCCATTGGCGCGCACCCTAACCTCATCCACATCAAAACCAGTCTTGCGAAGTTGCCGAGTAAAATCCAAGTCGGGTCCCGATGACCAGACCGCGAGTATGCCACCGGGACACAACGCCGTGCCAGCGGCGCGCAATCCCTCCATGTTATACAGCGCGTCATTGCCTTTTCGGGTCAATCCCTCGGGACCGTTATCGACATCGAGCAAGATCGCGTCGAATGTTGACCGGCCAGACCGGATCAAGTGGCCGACATCTGACTCGCGAATCCTTACGCGCGGATCCGTCAGGCTTGTACCGAAGACCTCCACCATCGGACCCCGGGCCCATGCCAAAACGGCCGGGACCAGTTCGGCGACAACAATTCGGGCCGCCGGTCCGAGCACGGCAAGCGCGGCGCGAAGCGTGAAGCCCATACCCAACCCGCCGATCAATATCTGAGGCCGATTGCGGGCCTTAATTCGCTCGCAAGCAATTGTCGCGAGCGCTTCTTCGGAGCCGCTGAGACGGCTGTTCATCAGTTCGTTGTGGCCCAACCTGATCGAGAATTCGGTGCCACGCTGCATGAGACGGAGTTCACCGCTCCCGCCGGGCACTTGTGCCATATCGAGCAGAGACCAGGGAATCACCGATAGCTCTTCCTGACGTTTCGCGAAGCGGGTTTTGGAGCCATCCTGAACGGGTGGTCTATGACAACATCAAACGCCGCGCAATCTACAACGACGCCGGGAAGCGCCTTGCCGCCCTACGGTGGCTCACGAGGAGGCAAGCAAGCGCCGCGCCGCGCCGCCGAGTTTAGGGCGCTGCAATGGGCAATGCGCTGCTCCTGGCTGTAGCGGCGGCCGTCATCGGGGGCATTATCATCACGCTGGCGGCGTTATAGCACTGAAGGCTGAAACATCGCCGCTACCACGGCGTTGCCCTACTTGCCCGGCACGCGCGGCCGCTGCTCCTCGCGCATCTCGTCGGCGATACTCCGCGGCGACAGCCGCATCAGCTCAGCGAACGGCGCATGCGGCCGGCAGGATCGGCATGACAGCGCCGGAAACTCTACACCGTGCTCTCGCTCCGACATTTCCGGCTGGCGCGATGGTGTTCTTTATCCCTTCGCGAGGGGGCGCCGAAGACGTCGCCGAAGACGTCGCCGAAGACTCGGGCGCGGCGCATATCGACCGGCAGACTGAGCCGCACCCGCCGCCTGGTTGGTGCAGCGGCTGCTGACCGCCGATGGTGATGTCGCCGGCGGCGCCGATTCCGTTTTCGCGATATTCGGGTTTCGACCGGCACGGGAGCTCGGGCGATCGGAGGGATAATGAGCAGCATCGCGCCGGCCCGAAAATGTCGGAGAGAGAGCACGACGTAGAGCCCCCCGGCCCGTTCGCTCGCGGCCGGCGCCGATGTGCAGCGACCCGGTAGCTCGAACCGAGCGCCATCGATCGGTGCGCAGCGGAATTTGCTAAATAGAAAAATCGGCGGCTCGCGCCGGTCGAGCAGCGCTGCGCCAGAATCCGCGGCGCCCACCCCCGCCAAGCGATAATGAGCAGCATCGCGCCGGCCCGAAAATGTCGGAGAGAGAGCACGACGTAGAGAAGGGAGGACCTTGCCCGATCCCCTACGACGACCAACATCACCAAATCCCCATAGCTGAACTCGCTGCCCGCGGGTTTGTGCAACAAGGTTTCTGCAACGCCGCCCGATGGCGTGCGCGCCCGCGCACTCGGTGCAGGGCGTCGCAGAAACCTCATAATTGTGCGACTTGCGGTGCGGGAGGCGCTTCTTGGCCCTTCGCAACAAACGGGCCTGAGACGGTTTGCGGTCGCTTTCGGGGCATAGCGGACCAGGCAAGCCGTCCGCCTGCAGATTTATGGGTTCACGGCCTAATAACGGCCGCCGGTAGTGAGTCGACTTAAATAAGGCAAACAATCACCGGTCCTCATCATCTCCCATCGACGTACAATCGCAACCAGGTATGTCGCAGCGAAACATCGTCGTGGTGCTCTCTCGCATGATGCCCATTGCTCATGTTCTCGGTTCTGTGGCTCCCCAGGCCCCAGTACAATATCACCGATCTCCCACAGCCGCTCGGTCATTGACATGCGATGAGGCCAGCGTCTCTCTTCGGACGGACGGAAATTCCTGTAAGGACCAATATGACGTCGCCGTTATCTGCCGTACCGATAGAGTTCCTTCTTTTTAGTGTCACTCTGGTGAGTGTCGCCATCTTTGATAGGCGTTCCCTGTGGGTCTCGTTGGCCGGTCTGACAACGACTATCATCTACAAGCTCGCCTTCACGGGCTTCAAGGAAGGACCCGGGTTGATTGGGTTGGGCACGCACTTTGCGCATGAATGGGTGACCCTCGCGAACCTCATGATGTTGCTCGTCGGGTTTGCGATCGTCGCCAACCATTTCGAAAAGAGCAAACTGCCCCGCGCCGTATCAAAGCTGTTGCCTGATGGATGGGTGGGCGGGCTCATGCTGCTGGGCATGGTGTTTTGCATGTCGATCTTCCTCGACAACATCGCCGCGGCGGTGATCGGGGGTATTGTTGCGCGCCATGTCTACCAAGGACAAGTTGGCATCGGCTTCCTGGCATCGATTGTGGCCGCCGCGAATGCCGGCGGCGCTGGCAGCGTTATTGGCGATACCACTACAACGATGATGTGGTTGGAGGGTATCTCGCCGCTTGCACTGCTCCCGGCATTCATCGCTGCTCTGGTTGCATTCGTAGTGTTCGGCGTGATCGGTTCCGTTGCGCAGCACCGCCACGCTCCGATCATGCGCCATGACTCCACAGAGCTGGCGATAGATTGGGTTCGCGTGATGATAGTCGTCGGCGTGGTAGCGATCATCATCACCGCGAATGTCAGCTCTCATCTTGTTTTTCCCCGATTGGGAGAAGTCGCTCCATTGCTGGGCTTGGCAATCTGGATGGCCATCTTGATCGCACTGTTCGCACGCCGACCGGATTGGAGCATTGCACCGGTAGCAACTAAGGGTGCCCTGTTTCTCGTAGCCTTGGTCGCGATCGCCTCACTGATGCCGGTCAACACTCTTCCGCCGGCGTCATGGTCAATAGCTTTCGGCCTTGGTTTGCTCTCATCGGTTTTCGATAACATTCCACTGACGGCGCTCGCACTCCAACAGGGTGGTTACGATTGGGCGCTCCTCGCCTATGCGGTTGGCTTCGGCGGCTCGATGGTCTGGTTTGGATCTTCCGCCGGTGTCGCGCTTACGGGTCAATTCCCCGAGGGGCGTTCAACATTGGCTTGGATGAGAAGCGGCTGGCATGTCGCGCTGGCCTACTTGGTCGGATTCTTTGTGATGCTCGCGCTACGTGGCTGGAGTCCTGGTGCAGCGGGCTGAATAAAGCTCCAAAAGGCGCGTTCCAGTCACACGTCACGCCAAGTACGTCGACTACCCTATCCGCGGTTTCCCTCCCGCGCAGCGGGTTAGTGCAATACATATTATACGAAGTTGGAAACGCCAGTCCCAGACTCAAGGAGGAAAGCATGGAAGCGCTTTACGACGGGTCTGGGCGTGTTTATGCGTGGCTCGATGAGGGTGGACGAATAGTTGGTCTTTACGGAAATCACCTCGCCTTCATTGAGGGGGACAGTGTCTACAACTGGCAAGGCCAGCACGTCGGCTGGTGGGGGAATGGCCACATCAGAGACAATGCCGGCGCAGTGGCCGTCTTTACGACGGAGGCAGACAATCTTGGAGTGGTCAAACCGGTTAAGGCCGAAAAACCCGTGCAGGCGGTGAAAAAAGTCGTTCCGGTCAAACCTGTGAAGGCAGTAAAACCAGTAAGACCCATTCGGCGACCCTCTTGGTCGCGCCGTATGACGTTCTAGCGATGGTTTGCTTTTTTGTGTTCAAATGCGAATATTTGTTCTGCCGGCGCTCTAGCATCGAATAACCGCGCACATTCGCGTCTAGCCGGTCCAACGGTGCCGCTGCGGGATGTAGCCGACACCGCGTGCCGTCGCTCCGCCGCCGCCCCCTCACTTATATTATAATCTGACCGTACCGAGCGCATCGATCGCATCGACCGGTGCCGTATCCGTGGTCTTTCCTTTCGGTGTCGCGGGACCGATATCCCAAGCGACAACGAGTATTAAAATGGCCTCTGGGATGCCGATGCGCTGCGCGACCTGGTGCGCGACTATGCCACCGAGCATCTTGCGGACGAGAACGCGGTGCTGGTGATCGATGAAACCGGCTTTCTCAAGCAAGGCAAGGCATCGTGGCCGGAGGCGGCGTAATATCCGCATTGCGGTCCGAATTATTGATGCTGCAACCGCCGGCGAGCAGGATCCGGCACGGTTGCTCGAGGCCGGACTCGTTGTCAGCCGGCCCCAAAGGCTCTTGACGTCAACATCAGGACTACGGCGACGGCGCCGATGACGATGATAGCGAACAAGTTGACCAGCATCCATGTCGCGAGTTGGAACGCTCGAAACACGGCGGCGCGCCGTCTGCTTGCTTCGTCCGTCAACCAGGAGAAGGCAGCTCGTCGCTTCCTCACGTCAGTATAATTCGCGGCCATGATGTTGTCATAGACCAGCCGCTCTCCGTCGCGCTCGAACTCGGCGCGCCACTCCGCTTCCTGGTCCGACTCTTTGGTCAATGCTGGCCCCGGTCTGCCTTGAGTCCGCCCTCAATTCTGCTATGTTCGCGTTGCCAGTGCCAGCGGGGGCCCACACACCGCCAC
>DASXDP010000109.1:0-28513 GCA_036490575.1 Xanthobacteraceae bacterium | reverse complement strand
CACTTGTTGCGCACCCGTGAGATCGACTTTGAAGTTTTCCGAGGCGGCATTCGCCGAAACGGAAAAGGCCATGGCGCCGGCAGCGCAAACCGCGATCATGGCGGTACGTCGAGAAATTAAATGCATGAGCGATCTCCCTGTAAATTTTGCGACTATACTCGCTAATCACGGGCGCCAAATCTCACAGCCGCGTGAGGCGAAACCTGTGCCCGCTTTCCCCAGCCGCGCCAATAACCTGGGGCGAGCTTAGTCTCCCCCGCGACATATGCCGACGGCATCGGCGGCCTCCAACGGGAAGCGATTGCGCTTTGACGAAGCTTTCGCAACCAGCCAAAACTATCGCTTCGGGGTGCTAGTTCCCAAAGGGTAAGGAGATAACCTGGCATGACGAAGCTTGTTCGCGGCGGCACCGTCGTCAATCACGACAACTCGCGGCGCGCCGATGTCCTGATTGATGAAGGCACGATCGTCGCCCTCGGCGAAAACCTGCAAGCGCCGGCCGGCGCTGAGGTCATCGACGCCGGCGGCTGCTACGTCATGCCGGGCGGGATCGATCCGCACACTCATCTCGAATTCGAGTTCATGGGCACGGTGACCGCCGACGATTTCGAATGGGGTACAAAGGCGGCGCTCTCGGGCGGCACCACCCTGGTCGTCGACATGTGCATTCCTACGCCCGGGCAATCGATGCTTGCGGCGTATCAGGATTGGCGGCGCAAGGCGGAGGGCGCGGCGAGCGACTACGCCTTCCATATGGCGGTCACCTGGTGGGACAAATCCGTCTTCGACGAGATGGAGACGGTGGTCAAAACCTACGGCATCAATACGTTCAAGCATTTCATGGCCTACAAAGGCGCGCTGATGGTCAACGACGATCAGCTGTACAACTCATTCGCCCGCTGCTCATCGCTCGGCGCCATGCCGATTGTCCACGCCGAGAACGGCGACCTGATCTGGCATTTGCAGCAATATTACCTCGGAAGCGGCATGACCGGACCGGAAGCGCACGCCTATTCGCGCCCGCCCGCGGTCGAAGGTGAAGCCACCAACCGCGCCATCATGATCGCGGACATGGCCGGCTGCCCGGTTTATATCGTTCACACTTCCAGCCGCGACGCCCACGAAGCAATCGCGCGCGCCCGGGCCTCGGGCCAACGCGTCTACGGCGAGCCGATCATCCAGCATCTCGTGCTCGACGAGAGCGAATACCGCAACAAGGATTGGGAATACGCGGCGCGACGCGTGATGTCGCCGCCGTTCCGCACCCAGGAGCATCGCGACAGCCTGTGGGCCGGACTGCAATCGGGTTCGCTGCACGCGGTCGCCACCGACCACTGTGCCTTCACGACCGAACAGAAGCGTCTCGGCCGCACCGACTTCACCAAAATCCCGAACGGAACGGGCGGGCTGGAAGACCGGCTGCCGGTGTTATGGACGGCTGGCGTGACGCCCGGCCGCCTCACCAAGGAGGAATTTGTGGCGGTGACCTCGGCCAACATCGCCCGCATTCTTAATATCTATCCGCGAAAGGGCGCAGTCGCCGTCGGCTCCGACGCCGACATTATCATCTGGGATCCCAAAGCTACCAAGACGATTACCGCGAAGAAGCAAGTGAGCCGCATCGACTACAATGTCTTCGAAGGTTTCAAATGCACGGGCCTGCCGCGCGTCACGCTCTCGCGCGGCGCCGTCACCTGGATGGACGGCGATCTGCGGGCCAAGCCCGGTACCGGCAAATACGTGCCGCGCGATCCGTTTCCGGCGGTGCAAGTCGCCAACTCGGTCTGGCGCGAACTCAATGCGCCGCACCCGGTCGAACGGGTGCCGGTGACGCCGTGAGTCACATGCGGGGCGAGGGAGTCGCCCAGTCGCTGCGCTGAGCGACCCGGCCAAGGAGCAAGATGATGCCGCCTGCGCAAAACTTGAAGATCGACGGGCAACGGCTGTGGGACACTCTGATGGAGACCGCGCAGTTCGGCGCGACCGCCAAAGGCGGCATCTGCCGGCTGACGCTGACTGACCTCGACCGCAAAGTGCGAGACTGGTTCAAGGCGCGCTGCGAAGCGCTCGGCTGCACGGTTTCGGTCGACGAGGTCGGCAACATGTTCGCGCGCCGCCCGGGACGAAATAACACGCTTTCGCCTATCGCCATGGGCTCGCACCTCGACACCCAGCCGACCGGCGGCAAATTCGACGGCGTGCTTGGCGTCCTCGGCGCGCTCGAAGCGCTGCGAACGCTGCACGAGACCGGCTACGAAACCAACGCGCCGGTCGAGATCGTCAACTGGACCAACGAGGAAGGCTCGCGCTTTGCGCCGGCCATGCTCGCTTCAGGCGTGTTCGCCGGCGCCTTTACGCCTGACTACGCGTACTCGCGCACCGACCGCGATGGCAAAACCTTCGGCGACGAACTGTCCCGCATCGGCTACCGGGGCGCGGAGAAGGCCGGCTCGCGCAAGTTCTCCGCCATGTTCGAGCTGCACATCGAGCAGGGCCCGATCCTCGAGGACGAGCAAAAAATGATCGGCATTGTGCAGGGCGTGCAGGGCATGCGCTGGTACGAGGTCACTGTCACCGGCCAGGAGGCGCATACCGGCGCTACCCCGATGCGGCTTCGCAAAAATGCGCTTCTCGGCGCTGCGCATATGATCGAACGGATAGATGCGATCGCGCTTGAGCACGCGCCAACCGCCGTGGGCGCCGTGGGAATGATCGAGAACAAGCCGAACAGCCGCAACGTCGTGCCTGGCGAGGTGTTTTTCACCATCGACTTCCGCCACCCCGAGGACAAGGTGCTCGACGCCATGGAGCAGAAACTCCGTGCCTCGCTCGCTGAAATCCTGCCGCCGCTGAAGCTAGCCTACGAGCAAAAGCGCATCTGGGATTCGCCGGCGGTCAAATTCGCCCCCGACCTTATCGACTGCGTGCGCGTCGGCACCGAAAAAGCCGGCTTCAAATCGCGTGACATGATTTCCGGCGCCGGCCACGACGCCGCTTATGTTGCCCGCGTCGCGCCGACTACCATGATCTTCGTGCCGTGTGCGGGCGGCATTTCGCACAACGAGGCGGAATCGACGAGCTTCGACGAATGCGCCGCCGGCGCGCAGGTTCTGCTCAACGCCGTGCTCGAATTCGACCGCCGGATGGGGTGAGTGCTCACCCGCCGTAGGAATTGACCGGATACACCACGAGATCGATCTCTTTCCACTGATCGTATTTTTCCTGCGGCATCATGGTGTAGGGCTGGCATTTCGCAAGCCCGGCAGCGAAGCTTTGCATCATCGCTTCCTGTTTCGTCGTCGGATTGGACTCGCGGATGAGCGGCGCCCGTGTCAGCGTGCCGTCGCGGTTGAGGAAGACGCGGATCCGCACGCTGATCCTTTCGCGCGGATCGACGCTCGGCACGCCGGGCGCGCAGGCGCTGACCACGCGGCGGAACGGCTCGGTGTAATCGTAGCCGACCACCGGTGACTCGACGGGCGGCGCGTTAAAGCCGCCGCCGAGCTGGCCACCAAGGAGCGCAAGCTGGGCGCGTTGCGCTGCACTCTCGGCCGCGCCCGGCGTCTGAGCCTCGGCCGGCGGCGGCGGATCGGGCGGAGGCTGCTCCAGCGGAGCGTTCATGGCCTCCCCCACCTCCATTTGCGGCAGCGGCAGCGCTTTGGGTTGCGGCGGCGCGCTTTTTTGCGCCTCGCGCTGCTGCTTTTGCTCTTTCTGCTCGGGCTGCGGCTTCGCCTCCTGCGGGCGCACGGCCGGCTGCGATTTCGGCGCAGGCGCGTCGATGCCGGAGGTCCGCAGATCAGTCGGCGCGCCGGAAAAGTGCGGAATGTCCTGCGGCCGCACCAGCTCGACCAGCGTCGCGTCGGGTGGCGGCGCCTCGTGCGCGCTCGCGCCGAGGTACAGAAGCCCTACCGCCAAAAGACCGAGATGTCCGATCGCGGAAATAACGAGTCCCTTGCGATCGCTAAATCGCTTTAAGCCGACCATTACCGATTGTGCCGCACCGTCGCGCCCTGCCCTTACAATACCCCGGGAGACGAACGCTTGTCGTCCTTATTCGGCGGGCGGATTTATGACGGCTCAGCGGGTCTTCTCAAAGATCTCGCGACCAATGAGCATCCGGCGGATTTCGCTCGTGCCAGCGCCGATCTCGTAAAGCTTCGCGTCACGCAGCAGGCGGCCGGCGGGAAAGTCATTGATGTAACCATTGCCGCCGAGAATTTGGATGGTCTCGAGCGTCATCCACGTCGCGCGCTCGGCGGCGTAGAGAATAGCGCCGGCTGCGTCCTCGCGCGTCGTCTCGCCGCGGTCGATCGCTTTGGCTACCGCGTAGACGTAAGCCCTGGCGGCGTTGAGCGTCACATACATGTCAGCGAGCTTGGCCTGGATCAGCTGAAAACGCCCGATCGGCTGGCCGAACTGGGAGCGCTGATGCACGTAAGGTACGGCAAGGTCGAGGCAAGCCTGCATCAACCCGAGCGGGCCGGCGGCGAGAACCGCACGCTCATAATCGAGGCCGGACATCAGCACGTTGACGCCGTTGCCGACGACGCCGAGCACGTTCTCGGCCGGCACTTCGCAATCCGTAAATACCAACTCGCCGGTATCGGAGCCGCGCATGCCGAGCTTGTCGAGCTTTTGCCCGGTGGAAAATCCCGGAAAGCTCTTTTCGACAATGAAAGCGGTCATACCGCGGGAGCCTGCGGTCGGTTCGGTTTTGGCATAGACCACGATCACATCGGCAATCGGTCCGTTGGTGATCCACATCTTCGTGCCATTGAGAATGAAGCGGTTGCCGTGGCGCGCAGCGCGGGTGCGCATCGAGACGACATCCGAGCCGGCATTGGGCTCCGACATCGCGAGCGCGCCGACATGCTCTCCGGAGATCAGCTTCGGCAGGCAGCGCCGCTTTTGGTCGTTGTTGCCGTTTCTGCGGATTTGATTGACGCAGAGATTCGAGTGGGCGACGTAAGACAGCCCGATCGACGCTGAGGCGCGAGAGATTTCCTCGGTAGCGACGCAGTGGGCGAGATAGCCGAGCCCCGCCCCGCCCCATTTTTCTTCGACGGTGATACCGAGAAGTCCGACAGCACCGAGTTCAGGCCAAAGCGCACGAGGAAATTCATTGCTGCGGTCGATGGCATCGGCTGACGGCGCGATCTTGGCCTTGGCGAAGGCGCTCACGCTTGCACGCAGCATGTCGACGTCGCTGCCGAGGTCGAACGAAAGACCGGGAAGGCTGTTGGCGATCATCTAGTCGTCTCGGTCGGGGCCCAAACACGCCCCGCCTCGCGACGATACCCCGCTGCCGCGCTCCTGTCAGCGCGTCGGATGGCTCAACTGGCGAGCGCTTTGGCGTTACGAGCCAGCGCCGCGTCGATCTCCGCCGCGGGACCGGGCCGGGCAAACAAATAGCCCTGCATCTCGTCACAGCCGGCAAGCCGAAGCAGGACGCGCTGCTCTTCGTTCTCAATGCCCTCTGCCAGGACTTTCATGCCAAGCGCGTGCCCAAGCGTGACAATCGACTGGATGATGGCGCCGGTTGAGGCGGAGACGCCAAGCGAAGCCACAAAGGCGCGATCGATCTTGAGCCGGTCGAAAGGAAAGCGTTGCAAATAGCTCAGGCTCGAATAGCCGGTGCCGAAATCGTCAAGAGCAATGCTCACGCCTAGCGCGCGCAACGCCTCGAGCCGGGCTTGTGTCTCCTGCGGATTGTCGATCAACACGCCTTCGGTGACCTCCAGCACCACCCGCGACGGCGCAATGTCGGTCTCCTCCATGACGGCGGCGACGAGATCGACGAGCCAGCGGTCGCGGATTTGCACCGGCGACAAGTTCACCGCGACGGAAAGTTCCGGCCAGCGCGCGGCGTCCGCAAGCGCGCGGCGGAGCACGATCTCGCCCAATTGCGACATCAGCCCGCTCTGCTCGGCCAGCGGTATGAATACCGATGGTGGAATGTTGCCGCGCGTTGGGTGAGTCCAGCGTACCAAAGCTTCGACACCGATGATGCCACCGCCGGCCGCCGCCACGACCGGCTGGTAATGGACGTCGAACATTTGCAGCGGGATCGCCGTCTGCAATTCGTGCAGCAGAAAGCGCCGTTCGGCGTATTCAGTTTCGATTTGCGGTTCGAACCGACGCACGGCACCGCGGCCTTCTCGCTTGGCGGCACGAAGCGCGAGACCGGCGCGACGCGCCAGTTCTTCGGCGCTGAGGCCGTCATCAGGCGCCTGGGCAAGGCCAATTCCGGCGGTGATCTGCCAGATGCGATCGATGAAGATCGGCCGCTGCAAGGCGGCACGGATTGAATCGGCGAGTACGGTTGCGATCTGCGGCTCGTCGCCCGCCATGACGACGGCAAGTTCATCCTCTTCGAAGCGGCCAAGCTTTGCAGCCGGCGGCAACCCATCGCGCAAGTGCTCGGCGATATTGGTGAGGACCGCGTCGCCGCCCGAGCGGCCGAGCGTGTCGTTCACCTCGCGAAAGTTGTCGAGGTCGATGAGCGCGAAAACCACGATGCCTGAACGGCGGCGGGCCAGCGCCACATCAAGATGCTCAACCATGACTGCGCGATTGGGCAGCCCGGTCAAAGGATCCTGGCTGGTCAGCTTGCGCATCATCTGGTTGCTGCGGTCAAGCGATCGTGCAAGCCGCCGCGCGGCGCGCACCGCAAAAAACCCGCCAAGCGTAAAGACGGCGCCGATTGCGGCGAGCAGCATCCACAGCCGGTTCATGGCGCCGGCCAGAGCGCCGTCGCTTACCCAGCTCAGCCAGCCGATAATTCGCCCGCGGCCGTTGTGCAGCGACTGGATCTGGCGGCCGGATTCGGCGGCCGGATCGAGATCGAACCGCAAATCCTGAAGACCGGCGCGGCGCTGAATTTCGCGCAAGTCACCGGTATCGAGGCTTTCGATGTCGCCGTAATCCTGACGGTACTGGTCGAGCGCGGCGCGCAACGCCGCACGTTGCTCGGCTTCGACGTGGGTCTCGCCGAATTGTGTAACGGCAAAACCAATCGCGGCGCAGAATAGCGTTGCGCAGGCGAGAACGATGGGAACGTAAAGGGCAAGCCGAGCCGCCCTGCCCTCGGCGCGCTTTTCCGCCGGCGAGGACCCGGACGCGGGCTCGCCTCGCGCCGCCCACCACTTACGGGCCGCCCCCGCCATTTGTTACGCGCCTCGGTTACCAAAGTCTGCCTAGACTTAAGCCGTGGTGATTAACGGCAAGGAAAAGTGGAACACGGAGTGCCTGCAATATTGCGCCTGCGGCGGGTCCCTACCGTTAACATCGCGTTAATCCTGTACTCCGTAGTCTTCGAATCGAAGCCGGTACGGGTTTGGGGGAATGAAGGGGTTACGGGCGTCCCAAAAGTCAGCCTTCGGTATTGCTCTGGGCGCGGCTATCGCTGCGGCCGGAGTTGTTGTTTTTTCCGAAGTGGCGCGGGCTGAAGATTGCGCCGGACATCCCGATGCGCTTGGCACGAGCCGCGTGCTCGTGGTCGAGCCGGGCGAGTTCTCGCAAGTCGGCATTATGCAATACCACCAGTCGCTACCGCTCGCCGACAAGGAAGTGGTGCTGACTTTCGACGACGGGCCGATACCACGGTATTCCAACGCGGTACTCGATATCCTTGCGGCCCAATGCGTGAAGGCGACGTATTTTCTGGTCGGCGCCATGGCGCGGGCTTATCCGGCGACGGTGCGGCGCATCTACGAAGAAGGCCACACCATCGGGACCCACACCGAAGATCACCCGGCGCGCATGCAAAAGCTGCCGATCGAGAAAGTGCGGCACGAAATCGACGACGGCATTGCCGACGTCGGTGCGGCGCTTGGCGATCCGACCGAGCTTGCACCGTTCTTCCGCATTCCGGGTTTAGCGCGCACGGACGCCATCGACCAAGAGCTCGCCGCGCGGTCGCTCATTGTCTTTAGTTCCGACACCGTTGCCGACGATTGGCACCGGCGCATCAAGCCATCGGACATCGTCAGCCGGGCGATGAGCCGGCTCGAAGCGCGCGGCAAAGGCATCCTGTTGCTACACGACATTCATCCGGCGACCGTCGCGGCGCTGCCCGAATTGCTCGCCCAACTGAAAGCGGCCGGCTTTCATATCGTTCATGTGGTGCCGGCGGCCGCCGAGCAGGTCGAAACCGCCGCCGAACCGACGACCCGCACCCGGCCGGCTTGGCCGGCCGTTACGGGGATCCAGATCGACGATCGGATCCTCACAGCGGCGCCCGACTTGAAATTGTTTGCGCCCAATTACCGGCCGCGTCGCCGCATCGTATTGGCCGACCGCTCCGCCAACGCGGCTTATCTCGCGCTCGCCGCCGCGACCGAATGGACGGAGCCGATGGTACTCGGTGGCGCCGCCGACGAAGCACAAGCGCCGGCGCCGGACGTCCGCGACGTGGGGCTTTCCCTGCTGCGGTGGCCCGGCGGAGAAGAAACCCTGGAGCTGCATGCCGACCTGTCCGTTGTCCCGCAAAAAGCCGTACGGGCCGCGATGCCTCCCGGTTCACCACTCGATCCGCTCGAGTGATCGATAAATCGCCTTGCTGCCGTTCCCACGACCATTTCGCTGCGCGGCGCACGCTCCAAACGGCGTCGGAATGCTGCGAATTTTTTTAACTATTTCGGCGGTGAACCGACGGTGATTTCGACAGCGGAGTAATAGGCGGCGAGGTCCTCGACGTCGCTGTCCTTGAGTGTCGGCGCAACGAGCGACATCATGTCGTTCTTGCGCGCTCCCGAACGATAGTCGTTCAGCGCTTTGACCAGATAGACCTCACTTTGTCCGGCGAGGTTCGGCGCTTCGGGAATCTTGGCCTTGCCGTCAAGGCCATGGCAGGTTTGGCACATCAGTGCCTTCTGCCGGCCGGCGGCGGCATTCCCGGCGGCAAAGCCATCGCCCCCCGCCCCGACCACAAATGTGAGGCCGCCAATCAAGGCGATGCTGAAACGCCTCATCAATTAAACCGTCCAATCCATAAAAACGGCGCCGCGCAGACCTGGCGCGGCGCCGCTGTCATTAGCGCACGACTTATTTGCCGTCGTACCAGATGCGATAGAGCGCCCCGGCGAAGTCATCCGAAACCAGGAGGGACCCATCGCGGAGCTGGGCGACGTCGACCGGCCGGCCGATGTATTCGCCGTTGGCGTCGAGCCAGCCTTCGGCGAACGGCTCGGACTTGTCGGCGGTGCCATCCTCCTTGAGATACGTCACCATCACCCGCGCGCCGACAGGCGTAGTTCGGTTCCACGATCCGTGTTGGGCCGAAAAAATGGCGCCCTGATATTTACTCGGAAATGCCTTGCCACTGTAGAAGGTCATGCCGAGGTCGGCAGCGTGCGCCACCATCTCGACTTGCGGAAACACGACGTCCGCAGGCGGTGTATCGTTCTTGTACTCCTCGGTACGAACGTGGCCGCCGCCATAGTACGGGAAGCCAAAATTCTGGCCGGCCTTGGTGGCGCGGTTGAGCTCGCCGGGCGGGACGTCGTCGCCCATGCCGTCCACCTGATTGTCGGTGAACCAGAGCGTCTTGTCTTTCGGATTGAAGTCCTGACCGACGGAATTACGAACTCCCCAAGCATAGACCTCGCGGTTCTTGCCATCGCGGTCCATGCGGATGATGCCGCCAATGCCCAACTTCTTGAACTCGTCGAGCTTTTCCGGAGCCGGCACATTAAACGGCTGGCCGAGCGTGATGTAGAGCTTGTTGTCGGGACCGACTCGACACGTGCGCGCCGTGTGATTGTAGCTTTCATCTTCCTTCGGGATGAGTTCGCCTTGCGGCACGATCGGCACCGCGACGACATCCGGGCTCTCATAGAAGAACTCGGCCGCCGGATACATCAGCACGCGGTTCTGCTCGACGACGAACAAAAAGCCGTCCTTGGAGAAGCACGGACCATTGGGAATGACGAGATCGATGGTCGAGGCGAAAGGTTTCACTTCCTCGGCGACACCGGACTTGGAGCGGTCGGTCACTGCATAGACCTGCGCTTTGCGCGTACCGACGAAAGTCACGATGCCTTGCGGCCCGACCGCCATGTGCCGCGCATCGGGAACGATCGCGTACAGGCCAATATGGAAACCGTGCGGCAGCTTGATCTTTTCCAGATTCTTTTTCAGAGCCGCAGCTTTGGCGCCGCCTTGCGGAATAGTTGGAATATTGGGCGACGCACCCGTCGTCTTAAACTGTCCAAGCTTTTCCAGGTTGTTCGGATTGTTCTCGGCGAATGCGACCAGCGTCGCCGTCGCCAGAAGCGCGGCGGCAAATGTCGCCAGCATTGTGCGCTTTGGCATGAAGCACCCCCCGTACGCGATGTTTTTGCCGCCCGAAAACTGCGCCATCATGACATATCGGGAAAATCCGGCAAGCACGCGCGGATCGGCCACGCATGCAGATCGGCCACATAGAGCGCGGGCGCTTGCCCAACGTCGCGATGCAATCAGCGTCGCGACGCCATGTAATGCGCCAGCGCCTTCATGTCATCATCACTGAGCAAGAAGGCCACTTCCGCCATGGTGGCGACCCCCGAGCCAACGCGGGCTCCTGATTTATAATCCTGCAACGCTTTGAGCAGGACGTCTTCGCGCTGATCGGCAAGCCGCGCCGCGACGACATTTCCGGAAAAATCATCGGCATGGCACGACGCGCAGCGACGTGACGCGGCGAGCTTCTCGCCCTGCTGCGCAAGTTCATCGGGCGCGGCTTCGGGCTTGGGCGGCGGCAGGGACGCATAATAAGCGCCGAGATTCTTGATGTCGTCGTTAGTAAGTGCCTGCCCGATCGGTCCCATCACCTCGCTCTTACGCGTGCCGCCGCGAAAATAGACGAGCTGCCATTGCGTGTAATAATCGGGCTGCGCGGCAAGTGAGGCAATAAGCGGCGTCTGCGATACGCCGTCCGCTCCGTGACAACCCGCGCAACCTTCAGCGAGAGCCTTTCCGGCCGCGATATCGGCCGCCGCAGCGCCCTGCGAAACAGCCAACAGGCAAAGCACGGCAAAACCAGACACAGAACCCAGGAAACTCAAACGCCTCATCGCCATCCTAACGAGCACGGCGTCCCTCATTGGGACGAAAGGGGAAAAACGAGCAGGTTTGATCACAAAGGAATCCAAGCGGGAAAATCCCGCCTGGACCTTTTGAAGTGGATCGATCCAACTCGAGGCATGGATCGGTCTCAGCGACGGCTTATTTGCTGTAGCTGATCCGGTAGATAGAGCCGGTGAAGTCATCGGCGACCATCAGCGAGCCGTCCTTCGCAACCAGTACGTCATTAGGCCGGCCACGATACTTGCCATCGGCGCCGATCCAGCCGGAGGCAAACTCGACCTCTTTGACATTCTTGCCGTCCGGGTCGGCGGTGATGCGCATCAACCGCCCGCCCTGGAATTTGTGACGATTCCAGGAACCGTGTTCGGCGAGGATGATGTTGTCCTTGTAGTCGGCCGGGAACTGGCTGCCGGTGTAGAACTTCATCCCAAGCGGAGCAACGTGCGCGCCAAGTTTAAGTGCAGGTGGTGCAAATTCCGAACACTTGTGGCCCATGGCGAATTTTGGATCGGGAATGTCGCCCTCGTGGCAATAGGGGTACCCGAAATTCTCGCCAATGCGCGTGATGTGATTGAGCTTGTCGCTCGGCACATCGTCACCAAGCCAGTCGCGCGCATTCTCGCTGAACCAATAGTCGCCAGTGCGCGGATCGACGTCACCGCCCACGCTATTGCGAACGCCTAACGCCGCGATCTCGGCAAGGCCATGCTCCGGATCGACGTGCCGGATTTGCGACGTCGACGTCGGCGGCAAGCAGATGTTGCACGGCGGTCCGAACGCAATGTAGAGCCAGCCATTCTTGTCGAATGCGAGGTATTTCCAGCCGTGCGGAACGTACGGCGGCATATCATCATAAACGACGTCGCCCTTCGGCATGCTGCCGAGCTTCGCTTCCGCGTCCGCGTATTTGTAAAGCTTGTCGATATCGGCGACGTAGAGCGCACCGTTGCGGTAGGCTACGCCGGTCGGCACCGTCATTCCCTCGATGACGGGTTTGACCGTCCGCTTGCCGCCATCCTCGGTAACAGCAAAAACCTTGCCGACGCCGAACCAGGAGCCAACAAACAGCGTGCCTTTGTCGCCCAGAGCCATTTGCCGGGCGCCCGGTACCCGAGCCCATAGCTCGATCTTGAAGCCGGCAGGCAACTTGATCTGCTTGAGCGTTGCATCGACCTCGTCATCCGTGAAGCCCGTGGGAGGCGGCACGGTATTGGCTACTGCGGTGCCCTTCTGCTCCTTGGTCTCGTCGCCCATGAACCAGTCGTCCGGCGGATGCAGCCAGAAATTCTTGTTATTGGATTCGTAGTGCTTGAGATCCTCGGTTCGCGCTCCGGATGCGAAGAGCAATCCGGCAACGGCGACCGCCGCGGTCCCGGCGACGAAGCTCGCGAGGCCCGGTTTGAAAATTGCTCCAAAAGCCATTCTGGTTCTCCTCCCCTGACGTTTCCTGTTGTCTTTGCGCTTCTAGTCCGGATGCGGTTCTAGCGCGTCCGGCCGAAAATGCGGGCACGAAGCCGGGCATAACGGCCCGCATTTCCCGCCAGGCCCGGATCAAGACGATGCGCCGGCTCGATCTGCCGGGCAACGCCTTCCCAATCTTTTGTTGCTATTGTTTTTCGGATTGGGCCGCGCGAAACCGGCTATCAAACCTGAACCAAGCGTACGTCACTCTTGGGAGGTGTCAAGCGCAGCTATTGAAACCGTGGGCTTCAGGTAGACCCGATGTGGCGTCGCCGAAGCCCGGTCCGTTTGCGCCAGGCTCCGGCCGCCATCGCCAATCGAGTTACTTTTGTAGTGGTGCGGCCGAGAGGACTCGAACCTCCACGGGTTGCCCCGCTAGCACCTCAAGCTAGTGCGTCTACCAATTCCGCCACGGCCGCATGTGGGGTGAGAACACGCCGAACGAAAGCGTTCGGCGGCGCCGATGTAACAGTTAGGCTGAATGCCGACAAGGGCGAGGAATGCCTATATTCGCCTGAGCGGCCAGCACGCCGCCATCACTTAAGTCCTTGTTATTGCGGGGGCCGCGTTATGCTAACGGTTCACCATGAGCGGGTTTGAAGGGACGAAAGCGCGCGGCGAAGCACGGGTTGGATTGCTTCCGATCCCAGGCACACCGGCCGTCGAATGGCGGCAAAGCGGCGCGCCTGTCGATTACCAAACCGCGCTCGCCGTCATGACCGAGCGGAGCGCGGCGATTGCGCGGGGCGAAGCACGTGAACTCGTCTGGCTGCTCGAGCACGCAGCCCTTTACACCGCCGGCACATCGTCGCGGCCCGATGAACTGATCGACGCGCGTTTCCCGGTTTACCAGACCGGGCGTGGCGGCCAGTTCACCTATCACGGCCCGGGCCAACGGGTGGCTTACTTGATGCTCGATCTCAAACGGCGCACACCCGACGTCCGCCGCTTTGTTGCCACGGTCGAGGAATGGATGATCGGCACGCTCGCCGTTTTGGGCGTCACCGCAGAACGTCGGGACGACCGTGTTGGAGTGTGGGTACGGCGCGAAGGAACGGAACGCGACGCCGAAGACAAAATCGCAGCGATCGGGGTGCGCATTCGCCACTGGGTCACACTTCACGGCGTTGCGCTCAACGTCGCGCCGGAGCTGGCGCATTTTTCGGGCATCGTGCCGTGCGGAATTTCAGATCAGCGCTACGGGATAACCTCGCTAGCCGCGCTTGGCGTCACCGCCTCAATGAGGGACGTGGACCAAGTCTTGCGGCGCGAATTCGAGCGGCTGTTCGGTGAGACAAGTGTGGCGGTTCAGGAGTTCGCAAACCAGGGCGCCGCGTAGTCGTGCGAACTTTCGGACTCGCGACCCGGGCCACGCTCAGCCACTTGCCAGCACGGAAAATAATTCGCCGGATCGGCGCAATTCCAGATCACGCTCACTGGCTTCGGTTTGATCGACGGCACTGACCTTGGCGCCCGGCGGGCCGTCGTGACAGCTTTCCACCATTGTCAAAACGGCTTCCTCGGAACCGGCGAGTACGGCCTCTACCGTCCCGTCGCGGCGATTGCGTACCCAGCCTTCGATGCCAAGCTCAACCGCCGCGATCTCCGCCCAGGCGCGGAAGCCGACGCCCTGGACCCTCCCGCGAACGACCACACGACAGATCATCTCCATCGAAACGCCTTGCCGCAAGGCGGGATTATCCCGCCCGTCCGTTTCGGCAGCCAGCCTCGTAACATGTCAATGTAAAGTTCCGGCAGACTCCATTCCAGCGCTGCCGCAATCAAAAGCTCCATATAGCCCGCCTTGGCGCGGCCTGACCGGTACGGCCGGCCCAGATAGATCAGCGCACGGTTTCGCCGGCCGACGTGCCGCACCGGAACCATTTGCGTGCGGTAGAGGCCGCCGGCGGTATTTTCCCAAGCCGCAAGCGTGATCAGATCGCGCGGCCTCAGCCGCCACAGAACGCCATAAATCTTTTCGCCTTGGCGCGGAGCGATCGAGGCGTAACCATCCGCGGTGATCAGAAATCGATAGTTCGCCAGCGTGGCCACGCCGAGCAGTTGGGCAAACGGCGCGTGCTTGCGCATCACGGCGCGGCTCATGTTCGAGCCGTAGGCGAAATGCAAAGTCATCGCGATTGGGATTCGCGGCTCGGCTGGGTCGCTGCCCAAACTGTCGTGCCGAAGGCCAGCGCAATGGGGACGAATTCGACGGCAAGCAGGATCGCCACCACCGCCCACGTCAAATCGTAGTGGGTCGAATTGAGCAAAAGCGCAATGATCGAAACAAGGAGGATCAGCTCAAGACCGCTGGCGGCCTTGGCATCGCCGGTTTGCCCGGCAATGGCGCCGGCAAATGAGGCCTCGACGATGACAAGCAAAAGCACGGATAGCGCGTAGAGGAGGCTGACGCCGGCGGCAACGCCCGTGCCTAGACCGGCATCGCGCAGCCTCCTGCTGTGCAGCGTATACCAGAACCAGATGAGCGCAGCCTGTATCGCAGCAAACGGCCAAGGGCCGGCATGCGCGATAACCCCCGGGACCGTCAGCAACTGGGAGGCTGCGCCAATAACGTAGACGGCGGCGGCCGCACCCAGAAAAACTCCTGGCGGCAAATTCCCGCTGGGCGAAAAAGGGCTCAGGCAAACTCCATGATCACCGCGTCGACGGCCACGCTGTCGCCCGGTTTCACCGGAATTCTTTTGATGACGCCGTCGCGTTCGGCGCGAAGAATATTCTCCATTTTCATGGCCTCGACAACCGCCAGGGTCTCGCCGGCCTTGACCTCCTGTCCTTCGGCGACCGCGATCGAGACGACAAGACCCGGCATTGGACAACGGACGGATTTTTCGCTGCCGGAGAGCTTTTTCACCGGCATCAAGCGCGCGTAGTTCGCCTCCCGCTCGGTGTAGACGAAAGCCTTCACCTCGACGCCGCGATAGGCAAGCTCAAAGCCGTTCGGAACCATGCGCACGTGCACGGCGACCGGAGCGCCATCGACGGCGCCGCTCCATACCGGCACGCCGGGAACCCAGTCCGAGACGAGGACGTGACTATTGCCGTCCTCGAACAGAACCGCGACGGCCTTGCCGTCATGCGCGACGTCGGCCTGCAGCTCTTCGCCACCGAGCCAGATGGCCCGCCGCCGCTCGCGCGTCACCGCGCGATCGAGTTGACCGGAAATGCGCCGCTTTCGATCGCCCAGAACATGGTCGATGGCGGCGGCTACGCCGGCGATGGTGCGCGCCACCTCGCCCGTCGGCGCCTTTCGCTCAAAACCGCCGGGAAACTCCTCGGCAATGAACGCGGTCGAGAGCTTGCCGTCGCGCCAGCGCGGATGCTGCATGATGGCCGCAAGGAACGGAATGTTGTGACGGATGCCCTCGATGGTGAAAGCGTCGAGCGCGTCCGCTTGAGCGTCGATTGCCTCGGCGCGCGTGTCGGCGTGGGTCACGAGCTTCGCGATCATCGGATCGTAGTAAAGCGAGATTTCACCACCCTCGCACACGCCGGTGTCGTTACGAACGGTCACGCCGTCCCACTCGCCTTCAGCGGGCGGGCGATAGCGCACCAGCCGTCCAATCGAAGGCGCGAAGTTGCGATAGGGATCCTCGGCGTAAATGCGGCTTTCTACCGCCCAGCCGTTGAGCTTCAGATCGCCTTGCTTGAAAGAAAGCGGCTCGCCTGCTGCGACGCGAATCATCTGCTCGACAAGGTCGATGCCGGTCACGAGTTCCGTCACTGGGTGCTCGACTTGCAAGCGCGTGTTCATTTCCAGGAAATAGAAGCTTCGATCCTGGCCGGCGACGAACTCTACCGTGCCGGCGCTGTCGTAACCCACCGCCTTGGCAAGCGCGACCGCCTGCCCGCCCATTTTGGCCCGGGTCTTGGCGTCCAGTAGCGGGCTCGGCGCTTCTTCAATGACTTTCTGGTTGCGGCGCTGGATCGAGCATTCGCGCTCGCCGAGATAAACGACGTTGCCGTGCTTATCGCCCAAGACCTGAATTTCGACGTGGCGCGGATCGGTGATGAATTTCTCGATGAAGACGCGGTCGTCGCCGAAGCTCGATTTGGCTTCGGATCGCGCTCGGGCGAAATTTTCCGCAACTTCGCTTTTGCTAAACGCGATGCGCATGCCCTTGCCGCCACCACCGGCGGAGGCTTTGATCATCACCGGATAGCCGATCTTCTCGGCTACCGCGATCGCCTCGGCGTCATCGGCGACGACGCCGAGATGTCCGGGGACCGTGGAAACCTTGGCGCGTGCCGCGGCCTTCTTTGATTCGATCTTGTCGCCCACGGCGGCGATGGCGGCGGCGTTGGGACCGATGAAAACAATGCCGGCTTTTTTCAGCGCCTCGGCAAAAGCCGCCCGCTCGGACAAAAAGCCGTAGCCCGGATGCACCGCCTCCGCGCCGCTTTCTTTGCAGGCGGCAACGATGCGCTCGATCACGAGGTAACTTTGCGCAGCCGGCGGCGGCCCGATCGCGATCGCGGCGTCTGCCATTTCCACATGCAGCGCATCGCGGTCGGCCTCGGAATACACCGCGACCGTCTCAATACCCATCCGCCTGGCGGTCTTGATGATCCGACAAGCAATCTCGCCGCGATTGGCAATCAGGATGCGCTTGAACATTGCGGCGATTTTATCAGCGAGCCGGCCACTTGCCTTTGCGGGGTTGACGCCGAAATGTCAATGCGGAGTGCTAACACCGAAGTAAGCGCAGTCTAGTCTGAACGTTCCGGGTCACGCCATGGCAACCAAGACTTCGAGTAACGCGATGAACGTACGGTTCGCTGTTTTCGCGGCATTTGCGGCCGTCGTATCCACGGCATCGGCTATTTCCCAACCTCGACAGGAGCGTCCGCACAACGTCGTCCTCTTCGTCGCCGATGGCTTGCGGTCACGCATGGTCGACGAGTCAACCGCGCCCACCATGGCAGCCCTGGCGCGCGAAGGCGTCTATTTGCGCAACGGCCACGCGCTGTTTCCGACTTTCACCACGGCGAACGCGTCGGCCATGGCGACCGGCCATATGCTCGGCGACACCGGCGATTTCTCCAACACGATCTATGCCGGATTTGCGGTTTCCGGCGCCGGTGGCAGCACCACGCCGTTCCTGGAAAGCGACCGGGTCCTGGCCGATGTCGACGAGCATTTCGCCGGCAATTACCTTGATGAGGCGACGATCCTGAAGCTTGCCCGCGAAGCGGGCTTCTCGACCGCCGCCGTCGGCAAGATCGGCCCAACCCTTATTTTCGATCACACCAAAGAGGGCCGTGCGCACACCATTGTGGTTGACGATGCGACGGGGAGTGAAAAAGGCGTGCCGCTCTCACCCGAGATGACCGAACGGCTGAAGGCGGCAATCCTGCCGCTCGCGACGCCGCCGCGCGGCGCTAACGGCAACTACGGCGACATGAACACGCCGGGCACCCTCGTTCCCAACGCCGTCCAGCAGGACTACTTCGCCGCCGTGACGACCAAAGCCATCCTGCCCCTGTTCAAGGAGCGCGAGAAGCCGTTCGTGCTCGTGTTCTGGTCCCGCGATCCCGACGGCACGCAACATTCCCATGGTGACAGCCTGAATTCGCTGGTGCCTGGCATCAACGGCCCCACTTCGCTCGCCGCCATCCGCAACGCAGACGATGATTTGGCTCGCATCCGGGCCGCGCTCGATGAGCTGGGACTGCTTGCGAGCACCGACATCATCGTTGTCGCCGACCACGGCTTCTCGACCATTGCAAAGCAAAGCCAGACAAGCTCGACCGTGAAGACGAAGTTCGACGACGCGCCGGCAGGTCATTTGCCGCTCGGCTTTGTCGCACTTGATCTCGCGCACGCGCTCGATTTGCCGCTGATCGATCCGGACAATCACTACGGGCCGGTAGTGAACGGTCAGCACAGCAAATTCGGCAACGGACTTATCGGCGGCGACCGGAATAATCCCAAAATTGTCGTCACCGCCAACGGTGGCTCGGACATTATCTACTTGCCCGACAGCGACCGGGCGATCGCCAAGCGGGTGGTTGAGACGCTTTTGGCCCAAGACTACGTCAGCGGCATTTTCGTCGACGCCAAGCTCGGCAAGTTTCCCGGCACGTTGACGCTTGACGATATTGCGCTCGGAGGCAGCGCGATCACGCCGCATCCGGCGATCGTTGTCAGCTTTCGCTCGTTCGACACTGTTTGCGGCGAGCCGGTGCGCTGCACGGTCGAAATCGCCGACACTATCTTGCAGGAAGGCCAGGGCATGCACGGATCATTCAGCCGCGCTGACACTTGGAATTTCATGGCGCTGCAAGGGCCGGATTTCAAATCGCATTTCCTCGATCCGGCCCCGGCCAGCAATGCCGATATCGGCCGCACCATTGCGCATGTGCTGCGGCTCAAGACGAGCGACAACGGCAAGCTTGTTGGCCGCGTACTGACCGAAGCGCTGCTCAACGGCACGGTGCCCGAAGCGATCGGGCGTATCGTGATTTCCGCGCCGGCCGCGAACGGCCTCACCACGGTACTCAATATTCAGGAGGTCGGAGATACCCGTTATTTCGACGCCGGGGGCTTTCCAGGCCGAACAGTGGGACTTTCCGCGACGCCGCTTACCACCACGCGCACGGAACATTCCGGGCAGTAGGCGTTGTGCTTCAATGACGGGCGTAGCTGCCGCCGAAGTGCCGCACGTCGTTGGCGATCCAATCAAGGATGGCCCCGTCAACCTCGCCATAGCCTTCGGGCAAGTTTGCCTTCACTTTGGCGACCGCAATGGGGGAACGACCGATCAGCGCGAAGATCGCTTGAAGGAGCGAACGGTCTTGACCGATCAGGATCTTCATCGACGCCTCCCGGGCGTTCAACCGGCCAGCCGGCGAGCGGTTCCGCTCATCCCCACCAGTGGCACTCTTAAGATCGCGCGTGACGCCGAAAGTGGAGGGCAAGCCCGGCCGCCACAAGGCACACTTAAGGCAAAGTAGCGACGATCCGATGTGACGACGATCACGTCGCGGTGACAGGGCGCGACGGCTTAAGCCTTCGCCGAAACTGCGAGAAGTTTCTTTCCTAAGTGACCGCGCCGGCGCGTCAATTCTTGCCCGTTGTGCCGCCAAATCGAATATTCAATTCACAGTGGAAGGCCTAGTATTGGGAACACCCTAACGCTATGTCATAGCGACGAATTCCTGAAGAACGCCGCAATCAGCCCTAAGACGGAGGTATTTATGTCCTTGGCAATTGGCGATATCGCCCCGGATTTCGAAGCCGAAACGACGGAAGGCAAAATCCGTTTTCACGACTGGATCGGCGATCATTGGGTCGTGCTGTTTTCGCATCCCAAGGATTTTACGCCGGTCTGCACGACCGAACTCGGCACCATGGCGCGGCTGAAGCCCGAGTTCGACAAGCGCAATGTGAAAATCATCGGCCTGTCCGTCGACCCCGTCGAAAATCACAAGAAGTGGGCTGGCGACATCAAGGACGTGGTCGGCTTCGCCCCGAACTATCCGATGATTGGCGACACCGATCTGAAGATTTCCAAGCTCTATGGAATGCTTCCCGCCAGCACGAGCGGGACATCGGAAGGCCGCACGCCGAACGATAATCAGACTGTCCGCAACGTGTTCGTCATCGGCCCGGACAAGAAGGTCAAGCTCGTACTGGTTTACCCGATGAGCACCGGCCGCAACTTCGACGAAGTGCTGCGCGTGATCGACTCGCTGCAACTGACCGCCAAGCATCGCGTCTCGACTCCGGCCAACTGGAAACAAGGCGAGGATGTCATTCTCGGCGGCGCCATCACCGACGACGAAGCGAAAAAGCTTTATCCGCAGGGTTGGAAGTCGCCGAAGCCGTACATCCGCATTGTACCGGCGCCGCGCTCATAATCGCGCCGGTATGGGATGAAGAAAGAGCGCGGCTTTGCCGCGCTCTTTTGCTTTTCTCATCCGCCCGCCTTACGGCACCAACAGAACTTTGCCGATATTGCCGCGGTCCTGAATGAAATGATGCGCCTTTGCCGCTTCGTCGAAGCGGAAGGTTTTGGCGATTTTCGGCTTGATCGCCTTTTTCGACCATAGCTCCATCAAAGCTTCAACCCACTGGCGCTGGCGGTCGATCTCGCCCCACAAGTGACCGAGATTGACGCCGAAGACTGCCTTGTTGGCGTTCATCAGCGCCAGCGGATTGAACTGAAACCACGGCATGCGCGCGACCGCCCCGAGCATCGATACGACGCTCCGGCTCTTGCCGGTCGCCGCCGCGGACAGGCCGAACATGCCGAGTCGTCCCGTTGGCGCCAGAAGCCGATAACCCTTCTTCCAGGATTCTCCGCCGACGGCATCGAGAATAAGCTCAACGCCGCGGCCGTTCGTCATCTCGCGCGCACGTTTTTCAAAGTCCTCGGTGCGGTAGTCGATCAGACCATCAACGCCGAGCGCACGTAACTCGGCGTGCTTGCCGGCCGATGCTGTCCCGATCACGCGGGCGCCGATGTGTTTGGCAATTTGGGTGGCGGCGATGCCGACGCCGCCACCGACAGAATGGACCAAAACCGTCTCGCCGCGCTTCAAACTGCCCATTACGGCAATGAGCAACCAAGCGGTGAGGTAGTTCACCGGAATGGCGGCGGCTTCGAGCGCCGCCATGTCATCCGGGCGTACGAAAACCTGATTGAGCGGAACGCAGACAACGTCGGAATAGCCGCCAAAGCGCGTGACGGCGAATACGTCGCCGCTCAGCCAGCTGGCTTCGACGCCCTCCCCGACCGCATCGATCCGCCCGGCCACTTCGTAACCCGGCACCACCGGCATCGGCGGCAGGTCCGGGTAAATGCCGAGCCTGCCCATGATGTCGGCGAAATTGACGCCGCTCGCTTCGACGCGAATACGCACCTCGCCCGCCTTCGGCGTCGGGTCGGGTGCTTCCTTGATCGCCAGAGTTTCGGGCGGCCCGGCTTTCGTGATCCAAATCTGACGCATGGAAATTGTCTCCGGCTTAGTCGTCGTGGCAGGTCTAAACTCAAGCTGAAGTTTGCCGAGAATACACCGTTACGACCGCGCCCGCGCCCTTGCATTTGCCGCCGACGCGTGCAGACGTAAGCGCAAGTGATCACAGACACATTGCAGATTTACGGGGAAGCTAATGGAAGTGCGTGCGGCAGTGGCGTTCGCTCCGGGCAAACCGCTGGAAGTAACGACGGTGACGCTGGACGGGCCTCGCGCAGGCGAGGTTCTGGTCGAGATCAAGGCGACGGGCATTTGCCATACCGATGAGTTCACTTTGTCGGGGGCCGATCCCGAGGGGCTTTTTCCAGCGATCCTTGGACACGAGGGCGCGGGCATTGTCGTCGACGTCGGGCCCGGTGTGTCATCGGTCAAGAAAGGCGACCACGTCATTCCGCTCTACACGCCGGAGTGCCGCACCTGCCCGTCCTGCCTCTCGCGCAAAACCAATCTCTGCACCGCCATCCGCTCCACCCAAGGCCAAGGGGTCATGCCGGACGGCACGTCGCGCTTTTCCATCGGCGGCGAAAAAGTTCATCACTACATGGGCTGCTCGACGTTCGCCAATTTCACCGTGTTGCCCGAAATCGCGGTGGCCAAAATCCGCGAAGACGCGCCGTTCGACAAAGTCTGCTACATCGGCTGCGGCGTGACCACGGGCGTTGGCGCCGTCATCAACACCGCCAAGGTCGAGCCCGGTGCCAAGTGCATTGTCTTCGGCCTTGGCGGCATCGGCCTCAACGTGATTCAGGGCCTGCGGCTGGTCGGCGCCGACATGATCATCGGCGTCGACGCAAATCCGGAGAAAAGGGCTTGGGGCGAGCGCTTCGGCATGACGCACTTCGTCAATCCAAAGGAGATCGGCGGCGACCTGGTCGCGCACCTCGTCAACATGACCAAAAGCGGCGCCGACCAGATCGGCGGCGCCGACTACACATTCGAGTGTGTCGGCAACGTCAATCTGATGCGCGCGGCCCTGGAAAGCTGCCACCGCGGCTGGGGCCAGAGCATTATCATTGGTGTTGCCGGCGCCAGTCAGGAGATCGCGACGCGGCCATTTCAGCTCGTCACCGGCCGGATCTGGCGCGGCACTGCCTTCGGCGGTGCGCGCGGCCGTTCCGATGTTCCGAAAATCGTCGACTGGTACATGCAGGGAAAGATCGAAATCGATCCCATGATCACCCACACCATGCCGCTCGACGACATCAACAAGGCGTTCGACCTGATGCACGCCGGCAAAAGCATTCGCAGCGTCGTCGTCTACTGACCGACGCGATCCGCCGAGTCACGACGCCTTGGTGTCAGTAGCGGTCGTCAGCAATCCGGGAAGTTTGCATGCCCAACCCTGCCGATTTTGAGTCGCCCTTCGCCGAATTTCTGGGAATTAAAATCACCCACGTCTCCGCGGAGCGCGTGGTCGCGGAGCTCAAGGTACGCAAGGAGCTTGCCACCATTCCTGACATCCTTCACGGCGGGGCGATCATGGCGCTGGCCGACAACCTCGGCGGCGTTGCCACGGTCGCGAACCTGCCGGAGGGCGCGCGTACCGCCACCATCGAGAGCAAGACCAATTTCTTTTCTTCCATTCCGGTCGGCGAGACCGCGAGCGCAGAGTGCACGCCGCTCCATCGCGGCCGCACCACCATGGTTTGGCAGACACGCATTACCCGAAGCGACGGCCGCCTTTGCGCGCTGGTGATCCAGACACAGATCGTCATCCCCGGTGGCAAGGCCTGAGTATTTCCGTCAAGTCTCTTTACGAGGAAGTTTTATATGTCGGCGGCCACTTCATTTGTTTACGGATTGCCAGACCCCAAGGAGGTAGCGGGGATGAGCGGCCGTGAGCTCCTCCAAGCCATGATTGACCGCAAAATTCCGGCGCCGCCGATCGCCCGGACGTTGAACTTTTGGATCGTCGAGGTCGGCGACGGCTACGCGCTGTTTGAAGCGGAAACCAAAGCGGATTTTCTCAATCCACTCGGAACAATTCACGGCGGCTGGGCGCTGACTTTGATCGACACCGTCACCGGTGTGGCGGGACACACGCTCCTTCCCGCCAACGTCGGCTACGCCACGCTTGAGACCAAAGCCAATTTCACCCGCGCCATCAGAGCCGATACCGGACGGATTCGCGCCGAGGGGCGCGTGGTGACCCGCGGCAAGCAAATCATGTCTGCGGAGGGTCGCGTGCTCGATTCCGAGGGGCGCGTTTTGGCCCACGGTACCTCGACGCTCATGGTATTCGGCAATGGCCGCGAAGGCGGCGACAGGACTGTTGGCAAATGATCGCGGCGAAACGAATTGGAAAAGCGGCAGCCGGGCTTCGCATCAAGCGCGCTTACGAACCTGCCGCCAAGGGCGACGGCGTGCGCGTACTGGTCGACCGGCTGTGGCCGCGCGGCATCGCCAAGGACAAAGCGCATATCGATCAGTGGCTCAAAGATGTCGCGCCCAGCGATGCGTTGCGCAAGCGCTTCCACGGCAATCCGGAAATGTGGGCCGAATTCGTCGCGGCCTATGGTCGCGAACTTGCCCGTGAGCCGGCGGCGTCCGCCTTCGCGGGCCTGAGCGCGCTGGCTCGCAAACAGCCGGTCACGCTCATTTACGCGGCCCGCGACGAGACCCACAACAATGCTGTTGCGTTGACGAAACTTTTGGAGCGGAAAAGCCGAGCGCGGAAACGGCCGCTCAAAGCACCTGATAGAACTTAAGCCTGACCCGCGCGGGCTCGCGCTCGCCGACGCAGACGATGATTTGCCTGGCGAGCCAGAGATAGGCCGCGGCGCTCGTTTCGAAGAACGTCGCGCCGCGAAAATAATAGCTGGCGTGATCGACGGTCTTTCCGGCCGCGAGCGCGGCGATGACTTCAGGCGGACCGTGACGTAATCCGTAGTTGCGGACGAAGATCAGCGCGCCGTCATTGGTTTGCAGCGTGTAGCGAGCTTCAAGTTCGGCAACGCCATCATCGCGGATTGTCTGCCAGTCACCGCCGCCCGGCAGCACTGTGCCATTCAGCTTTGGCCCTGAGGCTTCTCCGCCGGCAATAGGAACGAACCGGCGCGTGCCCTTGCCGACATCGCCGACCGAAAGCGGCGCGTCGACGGCCACGTCCGCGGCGAAGAGGAATTCGAGCTGCGGCGGCGATGGTGCGTCGGTCAACGAAGGCCTCCTTAAAAGCCGTTGCACACTTAAGGCGATACCCGGATAATTTCGAATGCATTCGCGCCGTCAAGCGCTAACGCGGGCAGGATCCCATGTCATCAGAAGCGATTGCCGCCGCACTATTTCCGACCACAGTAGCCGGCAGCCTGCCAAAGCCCTCATGGCTCGCCGAACCTAACCGTCTCTGGGCTCCCTGGCGTCTCCAGGGCGACGAACTTGAGGCCGCCAAGGACGACGCAACCATCCTCGCCGTCAAGCTCCAGGAAGATGCGGGTATCGACATCGTCGCCGACGGTGAGCAGGCGCGGCAGCATTTTGTGCACGGCTTTCTCGAAGCCGTCGACGGCATTGATTTCGACAAGCGGGTCGAAATGGGCATCCGCAACAATCGCTACAAGGCGATGTGCCCGACCGTGGTCGGCGAGCTTCGTCTTCGCGGTCGCGTGCATGCCCGGGAAGCGCGCGTCGCCCGCGCCCATACGCGACGGAAACTTAAATTCACCCTGCCTGGCCCAATGACCATTGTCGACACCATTGCGGATGCCCATTACGGCGACCGCGTGAAAATGGCGATGGCATTTGCCGACTTGCTCAACGCCGAAATCCGCGGGCTCGCCGACGACGGCGTCGATGTCATCCAGTTCGATGAGCCGGCGTTTAACGTCTACATGGACGAAGCGGCCACCTGGGGCATTGAAGCCTTGCACCGCGCTATCGACGGCGTCGCTGCGACCAGCGCCGTGCATATTTGTTACGGTTACGGCATACCCGCCAACATCCAGTGGAAAGCAGGCCTCGGCGATGAGTGGCGGCAATATGAGCAATTCTTTCCGGCTCTTGCGAAGAGCCGCATCGATCAGGTGTCGATCGAGTGCATTAATTCACGCGTGCCGATGAGCCTGCTGGCGCTGCTCGCCAGCAAAGACGTCCTGATCGGCGCCATTGACGTCGCGACCGATCGGGTTGAGACGGCCGACGAAGTCGCCGCGGTGATCGCAGAAGCCGCCCGCCACGTGCCACCGCAAAATATCATCGCCTGTACTAATTGCGGCATGGCGCCGATGCGGCGTGAGATTGCGGTCGCGAAGCTCGAGGCCCTGGCGAAAGGCGCGGCGTTGGCGCGCAACCGATTCGACGGATAGATGCCGCGACCGCTTCGATGCTTTAGCGATCGGCGTGGCTGAGCACGTCCATCAATTCGGCGACCTTGCGCCGCTGCTCGCCCTTATTGCCCGAAGCAATGGCGTGCTCGACGCAATGCGCGACATGATCAGCCAAAATCTCTTCCTCGGCGCGGCGTAGCGCGGCGCGTACCGCCGACACCTGTGTGACGACATCGATGCAATAGCGGTCGTTCTCGACCATGCGCGCCAGCCCCCCGACCTGCCCTTCGATCCGTTTGAGGCGCTTGAGCACCGACGTCTTGGCATCTGTTTGCATGGTGCGTATATACCCCCACGGGGTACCCGTTTCAAGGCGGACGATGCTGGACCACCAGGCGCATTCCCACATCGAACCGGCAAGAGTAACCGACCCGGTCTGCGGGATGCGGGTCGATGCGGCGTCCACGCCGCACCGCCACGCCGATGGCGAGCGCGTCGACTACTTTTGCTCCGCCGGATGCCGCAGCAAATTCATCGCCAACCCTAAAAAATACCGGGATGGGGCGCCGGTGAAGGCCCCGGCCGCGCTTGTGCCGGAAGGCGCGATCTACACCTGCCCGATGCACCCGCAAATCCGGCAAGTGGGCCCGGGCTCTTGCCCGATCTGCGGCATGGCGCTTGAGCCCGACGCCGGAAGCGAGGACGACGGCGGCGAACTTGCCGACATGACAAGGCGGCTTTGGCTGTCGGCAGCGCTGGCGGTTCCTGTGGTCGTGCTCGAGATGGGCGCGCATCTGTTCGGCTTCGCGCCGTTGTCGCATTCAGCCTCGGCGCTGACGCAACTCCTGTTCGCAACGCCGGTGGTGCTTTGGGGCGGATGGCCGTTCTTCGTACGCGGGGCGCGGTCAGTGCGAACCGGCCACCTCAACATGTTCACGCTTATCGCGCTCGGCACCGGGACGGCCTACGTCTACAGCATCATCGCGGCGCTTGCCCCGCAACTTTTCCCCGCGCAGTTCCGCGATGCGCACGGCGGCGTCGCGATCTACTTCGAAGCCGCCGCCGTCATCATCGTGCTGGTGCTGCTCGGCCAGGTGCTGGAGCTTCGCGCCCGCGCCTCGACTTCCGGCGCCATTCGCGCGTTGCTTCTGCTCGCGCCAAAGACCGCGCGGCGCGTTCGGACCGACGGCAGCGACGAAGACGTTCCGTTGGAGGCGCTTGCAGCCGGCGACCGCTTGCGCGTTCGGCCTGGGGAAAAAATTCCGGCGGATGGTACGATTATTGATGGCCGCTCATCGGTCGATGAATCGCTTGTAACCGGGGAGTCGATGCCGGTCGCGAAAGCGCCGGGCGACAACGTCATCGCCGGAACGCTCAACCAGGGCGGCGGCTTTATCATGCGCGCCGACAAAGTCGGCCGCGACACACTGCTCGCGCAGATCGTGCAAATGGTCGCGGTGGCGCAGCGCTCCCAGGCTCCGATTGCCCGCCTTGCCGATCGCGTGGCCTCATGGTTCGTACCGCTTGTCATCGCGGTAGCGCTTGCAGCGTTTATTGCCTGGACGATGTTTGGGCCGGAACCCCGCATCACCTTCGCGCTGCTTGCTGCGGTGAGCGTCCTCATTATCGCCTGTCCCTGTGCGCTCGGCCTCGCGACGCCGGTTTCGATCATGGTCGGCGTCGGCCGCGGCGCGCAGGCGGGCGTTCTAGTCAAAGATGCTGCAGCGCTGGAGCGCCTGGAGAAAGTCGACACACTCGTTCTCGATAAGACCGGGACGCTGACCGAGGGGAAACCCCGGCTCGTCGCCATCATGCCGGCCGACGGCGGCAACGACCAAGACCTGTTGCGGCTTGCGGCAAGTGTCGAGCGCGCAAGCGAGCATCCGCTCGCGGCCGCGGTCCTCGCTGCCGCCGCCGGGCACCGGCTTGCACTCGCCGAGGCACGCGACTTTCATTCAACAGCCGGAGGCGGCGTCGGCGGTTATGTCGAAGGCCGCGCGGTCGCGCTTGGCACTCGAACCTTTTTGGCCGAGCTCGGCGTCACGGGTGTGTTTCCTGAAGAGGAAGCCGACCGCCTGCGCCGCGAGGGGGCGACCGTCATCTTTATCGCCATCGACGGCGCGTTCGCCGGACTGCTCGGCATCGCCGATCCCATCAAATCCAACGCGCCGGAGGCGTTGCGCGCGCTGCGCCGCGAGGGATTGCGCATCGTGATGCTGACCGGCGACAACCGGACAACCGCGGAAGCGGTGGCGCGACGGCTTGATATCAGCGACATCGAGGCCGAAGTCCGCCCCGCGCAAAAGAATAGCGTTGTGCAAGACCTGCGCCGCCGGGGCTGCGTAGTTGCCATGGCCGGCGACGGCGTCAACGACGCGCCGGCGCTTGCCGCGGCTGATGTCGGCATCGCGGTTGGCGCCGGCACGGACGTCGCCGTCGAAAGTGCCGGCTTCACGCTGGTCAAAGGCGATCTTCTCGGCATTGTACGCGCGCGGCGGCTGGCACGCGCCACCATGCGCAACATCCGGCAGAATCTGTTCTTCGCTTTTATCTATAACGGCGCGGCCATCCCGATCGCGGCCGGCGTTTTATATCCGGCGTTCGGTCTCATGCTGTCGCCGATGATCGGCGCCGCCGCGATGGCGTTGTCCTCGTTGTGTGTGATTGGCAACGCGCTGCGACTGCGCAGCGTCATCCTTGGACCTTAGCCCCAGCTGCGG
>DASXDP010000108.1:0-8614 GCA_036490575.1 Xanthobacteraceae bacterium | reverse complement strand
GATACGCCGCCCGCTCCTCGAAGCGGCCAGCATGGCGTCAGTTCTCGGCATAGCTACGAGCCTTCACGCTTGGCCGTACGAAGCGACGCTGCTGCTCCCGGCGGTCTTCTTCGCGATGGCAAACGCGACTGAGCCGTGGCGGACCCGGGCAATAGTGGCGTCGTACGTGGTGGCAGCGCTCGCGCTCTCGCTGCCGCACGCCGGCCACGCCCTGGCGCTCCTGGCGATTGGCGGCCTGATGTGCTGGCTGTGGTACGGATATCGGCCCGCGCTGGGCGACGCAGTGCCGGCGCGGCCGGTTTAAGGGGAGTCGTGGGAAGCACGCGCCGCGCTCTGGTGCCCTTGCAAGCACAATCCAAAACCGTCTTGGTGCTCGCGCTATTTCTCGTCCTGTATGCTTCGTTGCCGTTCATCATTGCTCCGCAACGATTCCACGACATGGCGACCGTCGACGATTTTGCAAACTATTGGTCAGCGGGAGCGACCGTCGGAACGCATGTTCTGACAAACTATGCGCTTCTCGCTGCTTGGCAGGGCGCGCATCATTTGGCCGCGCAGCCCTTTGTTTATCCGCCGGCCTTTGCCTGGATTTATAGGCCGTTCAGCTGGTTGCCGCCGATGGCCGGTTTCGTGGCCGAGCAAGTAATAATGGCTCTGCTTTTCTGCGCCTGTGCCGCCGTCGCCGCGCGGATTTACGGCTTTAAACTCTGGTTTGCAATCGCAGCGGTCTTCGCGTGGGGACCGACGATGTGCACGATCGAAAGCGGCCAAAATACCGGACTGAGCCTTTTGCTGAACTTGGGGGCCATTTTTGGGCTCGTTACAGGGAATAAATGGCTGTTGGGCAGTTCGATCGGGCTTCTGCTGTTCAAGCCGACAGATGCAGCCGTAATGATTCTGCTTGTGCTGGCGCGCCGCGAATGGCGAGCCCTGGCTATGATCGGAGCCTTTGCCTTGTTCTGGTTCGTGAGCAGCGTTTACGCAGCTGGTAGTGACTGGTACTGGCCGATAACCTACGCGCATACCGTTCGTGACTGGTACGCGCTGCATTCCGGCGCAAATCCCTACATGGTATTCACATTACCGACCATTCTTCTCGCGCATGGTATTCCGGAGCATGCAGTCTTTGCGTCTTCACTGGCCCTGCTACTCCTCTCGGTTCCCCTGCTGGCGCGCGCACCGGCACTTGTCGCGGGGAGCTTAGCACCGCTCCTGGGCTTAGCTGCCGCAGTCCACGCTTGGAGCTATGCTGCCGCGCTTATCCTCCCCGCGCTCTTTTTCGTTATGACGAGCGTTCCGAATCCGCAGAGGACGCGGTTAATCGCGCTGATCTACGCGCTGGGAGGGATTGGCGTCGCGATGTCTATCGGTGGGTTAGCCTTGACCGTTGTCTGCCTTGGGGGCGCGGGCTGGGCATTATGGACCGCCTATAAACCGAGCGGTTACGTATGGGGAAACGTTGCGAGCGCCAAGGTGAGCGCGGCATGAGCCGATCGCGGGTTTGCTGCGTTATCCCCGCCTATCGTGCGCGCGAAAGTGTCTGTAACGTCGTCCGGGACGCTTTGCCCTACGTAGACTGGGTCATCGTCGTCGATGACGCTTGCCCGCACGGTTCCGGTACAGCCGTAAGGCAGAGCTTCTCGACTCAGGACTCCGTTCGCGTAATCACGCGCGATAAAAACGGGGGTGTTGGCGCGGCGATGAAGACCGGAATCGAAGAAGCCCTTGGTCTAGGTGCCGACATCATCGTCAAGATCGACGCCGATGGGCAAATGGACCCCAGCTACATCCCGGGCATCGTAGAGCTTTTCGAAAATGACCCAACGCTCGCATATGTAAAAGGTAACCGCTTTTTTGACCCGATTGTGTTATCGCGGATGCCGGCGGTGCGGCTCCTCGGCAATTCCTGTTTGTCGCTGTTGGCGAAGTTCGCGTCCGGTTTCTGGAACATCTTGGACCCAACAAACGGTTATTTGGCCTTTTCGGGGCGTATTCTACCGGCGGTATCCTGGAGGAATTTCGCGAATTCCTATTTCTTCGAGATGTCCGTGTTATGCGAATTTGGCCTCAAGCGAGCCGCGATCGCTGAGCTGGCGATGGAGCCGATATACGCAGGCGAGCAAAGCTCCCTCTCGATATCGCGCTCGCTCTTTTCCTTTCCGCCAAAGCTTTGGTGGCTGTTCCTCCGGCGCATCATCCTTCAGTACTATCTGTTCGATATAAATTTGGGTTCCCTGTATATTTTATTTGGACTTCTGTTAGCCGGATTTGGCACTGGATTCGCGGCGTTCGAATGGTGGCAAAGCATCGTTACGGGGATTCCGCGGACAACGGGAACGGTGATGTTGGGAGTGCTCCCAGTTTTGATGGGATTCCAGCTCATTCTGAACGCGCTTCTGTTTGATGTGCAGTTTTCTGCGAGATCCTCAAGGGAAATGCTCGCCGTAAGGCCACGGCGATCGGAATCTTACGGTCAAATAGTCAAAATGCGTGAACGAACGTCATGCTTTGATGATGGAGTATCGAAGCCGCTCGAAAAGTTAGAGAGGTTTGAAGAAGATCAGTGACGCGTCATCGCGTGAAATCCCTTGCTATCGTTACTGCTTTCTACCCGCCGAGCATTGGCGGGATCGAGCGGTACGTGCAGGAGTTCGCCCGGGCGGCGTCAGCTCTCGGACTATCAGTTAACATTGTTACGACAGCGCAGACCGCAAAACCTGAAGTCACGATCGAAGAAAGCGGCATAAAAGTATTGCGAATACCGGCTTGGTATGTTCCGCTCTCGGGCAGCTATTTTCCGGTTCCCTTGGGCGGCAGGCGGCTCATGGGTGAGTTCCTCAACTGCGATGTAGTTATGGCTCACACCCGGTTTTTCCTTACGACGATCATGGCCGCGCAGATAGTTGCGAGGCGGGGAGGACAGATCTACGTGATGGACCATGGCGCGGGCCCCCTGCGGCCGGCGCCGTTCTTTCGCGCGGCAGCGACGGCCTATGAGCACCTGATAACCGGAGCGTTGCGGTTCTTTTCGCCGCGTTTTCTAGCTGTTTCGCCGGGATCAGCGGATTGGCTCAGGCGTTTTGGGATTTACGATGTGGAAATTGTGGCGAACGGCGTTGGCCCGACTGTGGCGCGCCCTGTGCGCGATGAACGATCGTTCGAGAGACCAGTCGTTTTTTATGCGGGTCGGCTCCTTGATGAGAAAGGAATCGTCGATCTTGTGGATGCGGTCGAAATACTAAAGCAGAACGGGCGCAACATCCAACTAAGGATCGCTGGGCGTGGCCCTCTATCGGAAATGCTCAAAGCTCGAGCAAAAGAAAGCGGCCACCTTACATATCTCGGGGGGCTCGCTCCGGATAAAATCGCGGAAGAGTTGCAAAACGCGACCGTGCTCGTAAATCCTTCGAAACTCAGGGAGGGGTTTTCACGGATCGTGCTTGAGGCGGGATCCGCGGCGCTACCGGTGCTATCAACCCCCAATGGCGCCTGCGGAAATCTCATCCAGGAAGGCGTAACGGGGTGGCTCATTCCGCCTGGAAGCGCAGGCGCGATCGCGGCTCGGCTAGAGGAGGCCTTCGAAATGCGTGAAGAGTCCCTTCGGCGGGGCGTTGCGCTCTTCGATAGGATCCAGCAAAGCTACACATGGCCATCGATTGTTCGGGCGTTCTTGGGAAATACCGAGATGCAAAGCACGCGCGACAGAGGCCGGTCGTGGCGTGAAGTCAATAAAACATGTTAGCTGGGATCAAGCCGCCGAAAGGTAACAAATGCCGATGATCGCCGCACGGAAGCTAGCCCAAGCAATTTCGGGAAATCCGACGTTTCGAGATCTATCTGGAAAACTGCGTGGACTAAAGCGGTCGGCCGCCGTGTCGAAACTGCGGGACATCAATTCCTTCGAAAGGCGCGTCTACTCTCAGGGCGGCGAGGACGGCATCATAGCTGAGCTGTTTGCGCGGATTCCTCACCATGGCTATTCCGCCGAGATCTCGGTTGGTGACGGCCTCGAGTGTAATTCGGCCTATCTGATCAGGCACTGTGGCTGGAAAGGCCTGATGGTCGAGGGCAACCCAGCGAGGTTTGCGCGGCTGCGCGCTAGCTACGCCGCTCTGCCCGTTAAATGCGTAGATACCTTTGTGGATCGCGAAAACGTTGCAACGATCCTTCGCGACGCCGGCGCGCCGCGGGATCTTGACTTGCTGGGTATCGATATCGACGGAAATGACTATTATATCTGGGAAGCGCTTGCGGATTATGCTGCGAGCGTCGTTGTGATTGAGTACATCAGCTGCTTTGGACCAGACGTATCGAAGACGATCGCATATAATCCGCGGCACGTATGGCGTAACGACAACTACCTTGGCGCCAGCTTAGCAGCGCTCAATAAGTTGGGTAAGCGACTTGGTTATGCGCTTCTCGGAACGAATAAACGTGGACTGAACGCGTTTTTCATTCGGAGAGACCTATTGGAGCGGTCTGGCTTCCCTGAAAAGACGCCGCAGCAAGCTTTTCACGGGCAGGGGATCTTCGACGCGCTGTCCGTCAGACGCGAAGGAGAATTCTATTTTCCGTAGGAGATTGCACGGTTCGGAAGTAGGTGCAGCGCATCTCACCTCCTGTAAGCGCACCGGTTGGGAAGCGGTCCGCTCCAGGCAAAGCGCGCCGCAATACGCAGTAGGTTAGTGGTGTGCCGTCTGTGCGAGAAGGATCGCCACCAGCTTCATCTCGGACATGTCCCAGACGGTGAGGCGGTAGAGCAAGTGCCATTTGGCTTCGGCCGCCATGAGCACGAGGTTCACGGCAAGGTAACCCACCGTTCCCTGACCCAGGTATGCTAGAAAGCGTTTGTACTTTCGAGTCAGCCGCTCCATATAACCCGTTTCTACCCTCCCCGCCGAAAAAGTAGGCCTGGCGGTGATCCGCTACGGGCGGAGCCTTACGCAAGATGAGCCGGCTCTCCTAGGCACGTGCCGCCAAAGGTCCCGAAAGATGGGACTTCAAGGTCACCCACCCACCAGCGTCGCGTACCCGAATCGAGATGCACGTGGCTGTCGTAGTAACCAATCCCACCTGAAACCGCCCGCGACCAGCAGGTGGCGAAGAGCTCGCGCGTCGAGACGCCTTCGACGTACATGTCGGCGGCTTTCGCATAACAGTGCATGCTGTTACGCGCTGCATTCTCGATCGCCGCGTTCGTTTGAGGCGAACGATAACCGCTGGTGATCACGAGAGGCTGCCGGATGCCGTGCAGGACGAGGGCTTGTTGCACCTCCCAAAGCGCTTCGACCTCGACGATGTCGATCTGGACGTAACCTTGCGCCGTCGCGATATTGCGATCGCGCATCACCCAACAAATCTGCCGATAACCGGGTTGATAGACAGTCTTGCCGTCAACGCAAAAGGGGGCCATAATCTCGTCGCTCGAGCCCTCGCGCCGTAGCCAAAGGATGCGGTTCCGCGAACTTGGGACGGCGGCGCGGACCGCCGCGGGCGACATTCCCACTAGTGCGGCTGAGACGAGCGCTGTTAAGAAATTACGACGTTCCATGAGCATCCTTTGAGGGGATCGTATTATGTTTTGCTAGTTGTCCCAATGGATCGAGGCATCCGGCTGGCGCAGCCACAAGAGGCGCTTTCGATCCGCCGGTAAGAATCCTAAACCTGGAGGCTTGGGCGACTCGCCGGGGCACGGGCGAGCCCTGAAAGATCGCATAGGCCGTCACATCATATGTTCCGGGAACGAACCCATCGGTAGGAATGGTTCCCAAGAACGAGCCGCCCGGGCCCGCAAGCCGTGCCGGGAAAGGACGTGAGTCCACGAGGAACCACGCGCCCTCCAGCTTACCCTTCAAGCGCTGAGGCGCGACGTTTCCAGAGAAAAGGAGAAGCGCGGACGGGAACGCGCCGATGGTTCTCCCCGCGAGCGAAGCCGTTCCACGGCACGCGCCCTCAGGGAGAACGCTCCCGCTCACAATGGGAGCTTTCACGAGCGTGCGCAGCGAGGACGGACTAAACCGCCCATCGCTCTGGGTAATAAAAAAGACGCGCGCCGGAAAGATGGGCTGATAGAGATTGCGGTCGCGGATTTGAGCGTATGCGCTAACCAGATGCGCGCCTTCGCCCAAGTGGGCCGTGTGAATAAACGCGTAGAAGGCGTCGTAACCGTAGCGCGAATCGTGAAATGCTTCGCCGACCCTTGCGTGATACTGATTGCTTAGCACCGGTACCGCGAGCCGTTGATCGACCATGACCGATGTCGTAGTCGGGTAGCCCTTTCCTTGCGGAAGGACTCCGCCGCTCGCTAGCAGCGGCGTACCTCGTACGAACGAAAACGGACCCTCCGTCGGCACGGCGTGATACCTGGCGTCGACGACCGACCACAGAGTGCCGGCCCTTCCCGAAACGATCTGCGACGGACTCGCGGTGCTCGCGACGAAGCCCGACGTTGCAGGCCCGTAGTAGCGATTTGAAATCGCCGCAATTGCATACGGTGAGGCAATTAGCGAATAGCACAGCAGCAACAAAGCGAGCGCCGCCGAGACGCCGGCAGTCGATCTACGGATTGCCCGGGGCGCGTACCACACAAAGCATAAAAGCGACACAAAAATGAACGGATACCAATGTCTTCCTTCGACGGCGAATGAGTTGTTGGTCATCAGGTAAAGCGCGAGTATTATCGCCGCGAAGAGCAGATAGGAATTAAAGACCGGGTCGCTGACGGCGCCTCGCAAACCTGATAACGTATGCCGGCGAACAATGCAGGCCGCGATGCGAAGCCCGTTGCGAACCGCCAGCAATGCGACCAAGACCGCCGTCGCCATGCTCAAAAGGCTGACCGCTGCCCGGACTATCCGTTCGATCTGCCCATTAACGATCACGATCGGCGTGTCGAACCAGCCGACGACCTGCCAAAACGTGGCAGCACAAAGTCCTGAGCTGAAGCATTCCGTGAAAGCATTGAACGAGTTGGTAAGAAGGTAGGCTAGCGCGGGTAACGGACCCAGAAGTGCAATGCCCTGGAGATACCCGCTATTCTCAAGCGGCGGCGCACGATAAGATCCCCCCGGCGCGTCGACGTAAAACCATTGGATGCCGAGCAGAAGAAGAGACGGCAGTAATAGCGCCGCGAGCCGGGCGGCCTTTCGCGTCACGATCGGCCGTCGTTGCCAGAGCGCAAGGGCTGCCAAAGCCACGCTCGGCAACGCCACCGCCAGGAAAAATTGATATTTGGTGATTGCAAGGAGCCCGAGTGAGAGCCCCAGCCCCACGTAGGTGCCGAGAGTAAGCCTTTTGCGCAAACGAACGGCGAAGAAGAGGGCTGCGGCGACCAGCGTGAACGCAAGGTTGTCGGGCTGAATGTATGATGAGACAAACGACGTGAGAGGGAAGAGTCCAACCGCGGCCGTAAGCGCGACCGCCGCTACCGGAGGAACTCCCAAGATTAATGCAGTCCGGTAACTAAAGTACAGCCCCAGCATCATGAGAAGCACGCATAGTAATCGAGCTGCAAAAAAAGCGGCTACGAGGGAACCGGTGAATAAACCAACGATATGCATCCAGAGCGCTTCGAGCGCGTAGAAACCGAACGGATAGCTCGGGACTATATAATTGATGTAACCGCTTCGGCCCGAGGAAGTACGTAGACTCGGCGCCTGAGAGTCGAGGCGGTCAAAAAAGCTGCGGGTTCCGTAGCCATTCGGTACGCGCATTGAAGAGTGCCAAGCAATGCGACCGAAGTCAACGGCGTGCATGAGGTACTCGGTATAGGGGCTTGCCACCCAACCTGGTTTCCCGTCACTTAAGCGAACGAGCCGGTGCGCGCTGTAAATGGACATCGCGTAGTCAAAGTGTGCCGGCTCATCGGGCGCCTGGAAGATCGGAATGCGAAACGCCCAGTATGCGCTGAGTGCGCCGCTTAGGAGAATGGCACACAAGGCGGCGAGATGTGCCACACGTGAACTACTCACGGCGGAAGAGCGAGTACCTTGCATCTGCAGATGCGAGCTTCCAGCCGTCTTCCCGGCCCAACGCCTTTGCCAGCGCGCTCCCTCGATGTGCGACGACGCTATCCACGCCGAAATCGCTGAGCGAGCGTTTCCAGGATGGCTTTATGCCGATGGTCGCGATGTAGCTGCGCCACACGCGCAGCGGGTAGCCGTCACAGCGGCCGTCGATAAACACCCGAACGTTTCGATACTGCAGCGCGATGCTGCACCAAGAAAAGTCCTCGCAGAAGAGGCGATGCGCTGACTGGTCCTGCGCGAGCGATCCGATGACGCTCGCCGGTAACTGTGAAGGAGCGTCGTGAAACGATCGAACGATCGTGAAGCCGCAGAGCGGCATAACGACGAGGATGCTCGCTAATCCGACGATCTCCAACTCGCGAACGCGCGCGCCGAGCCGGGTCATCTGCCCAAAGCGCGAGGTCAGCCCGATCGCAGCAAGCGGCGCCGCCGCGATCGCAAAGAGTGGGACGTTGCGCGACGCGAACAAGGCGCCGGCGAACAGCGCGAGCGCCGGAAAGGCCGTCAGTCGGTTCTCCCAAAGAGTCCGCTTCCCGGCGAGAAGGATGGCGATCGCCAGCGGAAGTGCCCCCAAGATGAAGGAGAAG
>DASXDP010000107.1:0-3111 GCA_036490575.1 Xanthobacteraceae bacterium | reverse complement strand
ATGCGCATCGATCGAAAAGTTGTAAAACAGCGCTCCATGCTCGACTTGCCGTGATCCCATCATCGACTCAGCTCCTGCCAATCTACAGGACTGAATCAATGAGCTCTCGCCCTTTCAACTGGCGTGTTTTTCAACAGAATCGACCCGAAGCGGACATCGGTATGCCCGTTGGGCAAGGTATATTGTCGAGGTCCGAGACCCCTATCATCATCAAGTTTATTTTGCGCAACAATCTCTATCCGACGGCGGTTCTCGACGTCATCGTTGCTGCTTATGTCGCCCGTAAATCGACCGTGGATGCCCGTCCTTAAATGATGCCTTTTCTGGCTGGGCGCGACTTACCAAGAGACCCATAATGCGTCCGTGCAGAAAGAGCGGTTTGACTTAAATCAAGTTCAGCTTTGCTAAAACTCGCGAAATTGAATCGAAACATGGTTGTCGGCAATGACGCGCTGGAATAGCTTTCCGTCAGCGCATACGATCAATTTGTGCAGTTCGAGAACCGCCATAGCGGTTTGTGAGTATCGGAAACGTGCCGCGGCGTGCGACCCGGACCGGACGAGGTGAAAAAGCAAAAGCGCGCAGTACCAGGGAGTTGGCGATGATGAGAATTCTAATGCGGGCGTTGATCGTGATGCTCGCGATGTGTCTGTGTTCGCTTCCCCTTCCGTCGTTCGCGCAAAACGACAAAGCGGCTCCTCCTTCGGCTCCTACCACTGTTCCCGCTTCCAATCCGCAGCAGGGTTTGCTCTCCGGACCCCAACTGGAAGCACTCGTCTCACCCATCGCGCTCTATCCGGATAGTCTGTTGTCAAACGTTCTGATGGCGTCGACCTATCCGCTGGAGATCGTGCAAGCCGAGCGCTGGTTAAAGAAGAACGAGAACCTGAGCGGCGACGCGCTGAAGGCGGCGCTCGACAAGCAGACTTGGGACGACAGCGTCAAAGCGCTAATTGCGACGCCCCCGGCGCTGGCGATGATGAGCGCCGAAATTGATTGGACGCAGAAGGTCGGCGACGCTGTTCTCGCGCAGCAGGCCGACGTTTCGGATGCAATCCAGCGACTGCGATTGAAGGCCAGTAACAACGGTAAACTCACGACCACGCCGGAACAGAAGGTTACGATCGAACCGCCGGCTCCGACGGATAGCGGTAGCGGCGGGACGCAACAAGCTAGTGCCCAGTCGACCATAGTGATCGATCAAGCGAACGAGGACCAAGTTTACGTCCCCGCTTACGATCCTGCGGTTGTCTACGGCGCGTGGCCATATGCCGAATATCCTGCGTCTTACTGGGGTTATCCGGGCTATTGGGGTTACGGTGTCGCTCCGGGCTTCCTCGCGCGCGGTCTTTGGTTCGGCGCCGGCTTCGCACTCGGCCGCTGGGGCGCCGGCAACTGGGGTTGGGGCGGTCGTGTCAACTGGGGCAATGGCAACATTGTCAGAAACTGGCCCCGCGCAACGCCTTACAATCGCACCACCATCAACAATATCGGCAACAGGGCCGGCAACACCTGGCAGCACAATCCTGCACATCGCGGCGGCGTTCGTTATGGCAACGCAAACGTGCAGCAGCGTTTCGGCAACGCGAACCGCGGCGCCGGCGCGCAGCGCGGCAATCTTGGCGGCATCGCGGCCGGCGCCGGATTAGGCGCTGGAGCAGCTGCGCTCCGAGGCGGGCAACGGACCAACGCGGCAAATCGTCAGGGCCAGCGACAAAATGTAGGAAACCGTCAAGGGCAACGGCAGAACGCAAATCGTCAGGGCAAGCGGCAAAATGCAGGAAACCGTCAAGGGCAACGGCAGAACACGGCGAACCGCACTGGCAATCGCACGTCGGCCAACCGCAAAGTTTCTCAGCGCACGAATGCTGGAAACCGCGCTACAGCACACCGGTCGAGCGTCAACCGCGCGGCCCATCACGGAGCAAGACAAATGTCTTCGCGAGGTGCCGGGCGGGCGTCGTACGGCCATGCCGGCGGTGGCGGGCGCGGCGGCGGTTACGGCGGGGGGCGCGGCGGCGGTGGCGGCGGACGAGGCGGTGGCGGACGCCGGTCCGATGTGCAGTTGAAGCATGACGTCGTGGAAGTCGCTCGCCTCGCCAACGGCATCGGTCTGTATCGCTTCGTCTACAATGGCGAGCATACCACTTACGTCGGAGTGATCGCGCAGGAGGTGCAACGCGTGGTGCCGGCTGCGGTCACGCGCGGCGCCGACGGCTACTTACGGGTCCACTACGAAAAATTAGGCTTGAAATTTCAAACCTATAAAGACTGGCTGCGGAACGGCCAGCAATAATCGGCGATCAGTCCCCGAGAAATTTGACGGATCAGAATCGCATAAGTTAAGTGTCGCCTCTTTGGGCGATCGCGTGGTCTCACTCGCTTTGCGCTGCTACGTGTTGCTGCCGAACCGGCACGCTCGATAGGACGAACATGTGCTCCCACACCACCGCCAAGTGGTCGCCGATGAGGTGATGGAAAGAACCTTTTCTTGCTGCGATGCACTTTGGTCGCTGTTGGCACTTAGCGGACGTCTGCTTGGGGCGCGGTAATATCGGCTTTGACCCAAAGCAGACTACATGTGAGAGGCGAGTGGAATCGCCGCGATGCTAGGAATCCCCACCGAACCAAATTAGTTTCAAGACTTTTTCCGTCCGCAATCAAATTGCACCTCTATTGGGGACTCGTCCCATGTGTCGGGAGGTTGCTGGGATCGCACAAGCAAACAATGCGATAACTCGGTATTACCAGGGCGGGGACGTGCAGGCGAATGAACGTGAGATGACGTCAATACCAATGGTAGCTGCGGTCGCACGCAGCGACGAGGATTTCGGCGTGCTTGCGAAATCAAAGTTCTGGCCGATCCTGAATCGGGACCCGAGTCAACGCGTGTGGACCGACGACTATTCGAACGTACCGGGCGCCCTGTTACGCAAATGGAAGGAGAAATCGACGATAAAGGCGGAATGATTACCGGCGAACGTTACTACATGTCTGCTCATGACACTTTTCTGCCATCGCGAGATGTCCGCTATCGTGATGGTATCAGCGTAACAGCCGACATCGAGCTGAAGCGTCGAAATGGCGCGGATGACCCGAAGCGGCCTGGTT
>DASXDP010000106.1:0-17659 GCA_036490575.1 Xanthobacteraceae bacterium | reverse complement strand
CGAGATCGGTCGCCGCCGCGTCGTAGGGATGAAAGAAGTTGAGCAGCGTGGCTGCCGCCGCAGCAACGGCGAGACCGCCGACCGAAGCCGTGAGGCCCAGGCAAAGCGGATAGGCGCGCCGCAGCATCAAGAACAAGAGCGCCGACAGCGGGACGGACAGCGCCACGATGAAAATGAGGCAGTCGCGCGCCTCGGACATCGCGGCCACATACGCTTGCGGCGCAATCCATGTGCGCAGGCAGCCCAAGCCGCTCGCGGCGATCCATAATATCGCAGCCGGCAGCGGCAGCGCCGCCCAGGCGCGCGATGCATCCGGCAAACTAAGTTCGAAAGCCGCAAAAACCGCGAGAATGGCGGTCAACGTCGAACCGATCACAGCCAGCCAGAGATCCGGCGCCGCAGTGATGCGCTGCCACATGGCGTTGACGTCGGCAAACGCGGCCAGACCCACGGCGATAACGGCGACAACGGCCAGCCAGATGGCGGCGCGCAGCGCCGGGTGCTGCAATCGCCTGACTGGCTTGAGGTCGGCGGTGAGCCCGTGAATCAACTCGTCATGAGACGTGAAGCTCATATTGCCTCAGTCTTTCCCTGCAAACAAGCCGCGCAGCGCTTTCAGGCCGCGATGCAGATTAACTTTCAGTGCGCCCTTGCTCCGGCGCGTGAGTAGTGCGGCTTCGGCCAGCGATTGATCTTGCAGGACCAGAATCTGAACCGCCTCGCGCTGCCGCTTCGGCAATGTCGCCAGCGCTGCGTGCACGCGTTTGGTAGCCGGCGCATCGTGGCTTGAACGCGGCAGGTCTGCGCTCTCGTCGGCGAACGATTCGAGGGCCAGCGGCGCATGAATTTCACGCGATCGTTGCCGACCGACACGCCGCAACACATCGATGGATCGCCGCTCCGCGATAATCCGCAGCCATCCGTTAAAAGAACGCGCCGGATCGTAGGTTTGCCGCGCCCGGTGAATGGTCAAAAGCACATCCTGGACCACGTCGTCGGCATGATCGGGAGGCACGCCCTGCCGGTCGGCGATCGATTTGATCAGCGGCACGCATTCCCGCAGCAGCGTTTCATAGGCCGCCCGATCGCCGGCTTGCGCGGACGCCATCTGCGCCGAACGGCGCAGATCGTCGGCGCTCCGATTCTGCGGCTCGACCTTCACCATGTGAAGCTTTCCAACACAGCCTTCGCCCGTGGCCATGAAGGGAAAAGGCGGCGAAAGCAACCACCCACGGGGGGCAAGCGCCATCACGTTCGATTGAAGCCGGCGTGCCATTGACCGTCTCTGCGGGCTCGAGAAACTTTGCTTCCCGATCTTGTGTCTATTTCGCGGTTGCCGGCGAAAAGGTTACAGCAGAAAACGGCGAGCCGGCACAGCGCCGGCCCGCCTTCGCAGACTTTCCGTCACATCGGCAGGAGCACGGTGTCGATCACATGGATCACGCCGTTCGATTGCATCACGTCGCCGATCGAGACCATGGCCACGTCGCCCTTCGCATCGGTGACGCTAAGCTTGCCGGGGCCGGCTTGTTTGACGATGAGCCAGTCGCCTTCGACCGTCTTGAGCTTGGCCTCGCCCTCGCCGTCCTTGACCGCCTTCATCAAGTTCATCGCCGTCATGCGTCCCGGCACGACATGATAGGTCAGGACCTTGGTCAGCATCGGCTTGTTTTCGGGCTTGAGCAGCGTGTCGACCGTGCCCGCCGGCAATTTGGCAAACGCCTCATTCGTCGGCGCGAACACGGTGAACGGGCCGGGGCTTTCGAGAGTTTCGACCAGTCCCGCGGCCTTCACCGCCGCGACCAGGGTCGTGTGGTCTTTCGAATTCACCGCGTTTTGGACGATGTTCTTCGACGGATACATCGGCGCGCCGCCGACATTGACGGTTTTTTCCGACATTGCGGCTGATAGCGGGCCGGAGGCGCTCGCGGTCAGCGCAAGAATGGCCGCCGCGGTCAGCAATGCGAAACGCTTGGACATTGGGAGCTCCATGGTTGCTAAGGTTAAGTGCGATCGAACCTTGCCGACGTATGACGCCGGCGTGACGCAAAGCATCGCGCCATTACATGAGTTACGGCGGCGTCTGCTTGAGGTTTCAGCCGCGCGCTCACAGGCGCGTGAACACGCGCCGCGGCATGCGGCAATGCTGTTCAAAAAATAGCCACTCCAGCCGCGCGGCCGGTTTTGCGCAGACCGCAGCGCTGCGTTATGACCTTGCGCAACAACAAGGTCCGTTACGAGTAAACAAGAAAATGTCAAAAACCAGTCCCGGTAACTTCTTTGAAGATTTCCGCGTCAGCCAGGTGATCCGGCATGCAACGCCGCGCACACTCACCACCGGCGACGTCGCGATTTACAACGGCCTGTTTGGGCCGCGCTTCGCCGTGCAATCATCCGACGTATTTGCCAAAGCCATCGGCTACCCGCGCGCTCCGATTGACGACTTGCTGGTATTTCACGTTGTGTTCGGCAAGACCGTTCCCGACGTCTCTCTCAATGCGGTAGCCAACCTCGGTTACGCCGGGTGTTGTTTTCGCAAGCCGGTCTATCCGGGCGATACCATCACCGCCCTGTCCGAGGTCATCGGGCTGAAGGAAAATTCAAACCGCAAGACCGGTATCGTCTACGTGCGAACCACCGGCGAGAATCAAGACGGCAATTCGGTGCTGGAGTACGTGCGCTGGGTGATGGTGCGAAAGCGCGATGAAAAAGCTCCGGCGCCGGGCGATCACGTACCGCGCCTGCCGACGGTGCTCGATCCGAAAGTCTTGGGTGAAGCCTGCCCGCCGATTGACGTCGCCGCTTACGATACCGCGCTGTCCGGTAGCTCCTATCGCTTTGGCGATTATCAGGTCGGCGAACGCATCGATCATGTCGACGGCATCACCGTCGAAGAGGCCGAGCACATGATCGCCACCCGGCTCTATCAGAATACCGCGCGCATCCATTTTAATCAGTTTGTCGAGGGCAAAGGCCGCTTCGGACGGCGGCTGATCTATGGCGGGCACGTCATTTCGCTGGCGCGCACGCTCTCCTTCAACGGACTGGCCAACGCCTTCCACGTCGCCGCCATTAACGGCGGCCGGCACGTGGCGCCGTTGTTTGCGGGCGGCACCGTCTTCGCCTGGTCGGAAGTGCTGGCAAAAGCGGAGCTGCCCGGGCGACGCGATGTGGGCGCTTTGCGGCTACGCACCATCGCCACGCGCGATCGTCCCTGCGAGGACTTTCCGTCCAAATCGGGCGACGATTATGACCCGTCGGTGCTGCTTGATCTCGACTATTGGGTGCTGATGCCGATCTAAACTCGGACGGCGGGCCAACCGGCGCGTGACGGCCTCATCCCCTTGAACCTGCCGGGGGAATTAGGGCAAGTGCTTGCGGGCCAACAGCTTATTCGATGGCGCAGTAATTCAACGTCGCCAAGGCGCGTGCGGCGGTCTAAAATCACGGTCGCACGCGCGAACCACGAAGCAGAGGGCGGAACGGTCATGTCTACATCTCTGATGACGTCGCGGCGGTTCGCGCCCCTGTTCTGGTGCCAGGCCTTTTCCGCTTTCGGCGACAACTTCCTCAAGACCGCGCTGGTCTTCCTTATTCTGTTCCGGATCGGCGGCGCCGATTCGGAAGCGTTGATTACGCTTGCCGGCGCGACGTTGATCTTTCCGTTCTTTCTGCTTTCCGGCCTCGGCGGCGAGCTCGCCGATCGTTATGACAAAGCGCTGGTGGCGCGGCGTCTGAAGCTCGCCGAGATCGCCGTTGCCGCCATCGCGGTGGCCGGGTTCGCGGTGCACTCGATCGTGCTTTTGTTCATTGCCGTCGGCGCGTACGGAACGATCGCTTCGCTGTTCGGCCCGATCAAATACGGCATCCTGCCCGATCACCTCGCCCGTTCCGAGTTGCCGAAGGGCAACGCGCTCGTCGAAGGCGGCACCTTTCTCGCCATCCTCCTCGGCACCATCGTCGCCGGATTGGCCGCCAAAGACGGCGGCGATCCGATTCACTTTGCGTGGCTGATGATGGTGTCATCGGTGGCATGCTGGGTGGCGAGCCGCTTCATTCCGCCGACCGGCGAAGGCGCGCCAAACCTCGTCATCCGGCGCAACATCTTCGCTTCCACCGGCGCGCTGATCAAATACGTCCGCAGCGAGCGACGGTTGTGGTGGGGCGCGCTGGTGACCAGCTGGTTCTGGCTCACGGGTGCGCTGGTGATGTCGCTCCTGCCACCGCTGGTGTCTTTTCACATCGGCGGCAGCGAAAGCGTCGTCACGGTCTTCCTGACCATATTTTCGGTGGCCGTCGCCGTCGGCTCGGCGCTGGCCGCCTGGCTTGCCCATGGCCGCATCGTCCTGTTGCCGACCCTCGTCGCTGCCGTGCTCCTGGGCCTGTTTTCCATCGACCTCGGCTGGACCACTTCGGCCATGGCGCCGGCGGCGCACCCGCTCAACGTCGGCGAATTCTTCGCGACCCGCTACAGCATCCACGTCGCCATCGATCTCGCCGGGCTCGCGCTCTCGGGCGGCCTGTTCATCGTCCCGGCGTTCAGCGCGGTGCAGGCCTGGGCCGGCGCCGACCATCGCGCCCGCGTCGTCGCCGCGGTCAACGTGCTCAACGCCGCGTTCATGGTCGTCGGCGCCATCGTTCTTGCCGTGCTGCAAAAGTTCGGCTTCCACGATTCGCTGCTGTTCGTGGTGATCGGCGTGGCCAACCTTGTGGTCGCGGTGATCATCGCCCGCACGCTGCCGACGAGCTGGCTCAACGATCTTCTCTCCATCGTTTTCCGCACGCTCTACCGGCTCGAAGTCACCGGCCTGGAGAACATCGCCAAGGCTGGCGACAACGCCATCATCGCCATGAATCACGTCAGCTTCCTCGACCCGCCGATCGCCATGGCGCTTCTGCCAAAGCGCCCGGTGTTCGCGGTCGACGTCGGTATTTCACAGCGGTGGTGGATTCAGCCGTTCCTGCCGTTCGTGCGCACCATGGCCATCGATCCGCTCAAGCCGATGGCATTGCGCGCGGTCATCAACGCCGTGCGTGAAGGCAACATGCTGGTGATCTTTCCGGAAGGCCGCATCACGCTCACCGGGACGCTGATGAAGATTTACGACGGCGCCGCGATGATCGCGGACAAGTCCGACGCCATGGTTGTCCCGGTCCGTATCGAAGGGCCGGAGCAAACAGTCTTCAGCCGGTTGCGCGGCACGCAGGTCCGCCGGCGATGGTTCCCGAAAATCAAGGTAACGATCCTCGAGCCGGTGAAGATGAACGTCAATCCCGAACTCAAGGGCCGAAGGCGCCGGCAGGCTGCGGGCGCAGCACTCTACGACGTCATGTCGACGTTGATCTTCCGCACGACGCCAACGGACCACACCGTCGTCGACGGGGTGATCGAGGCCGCCCATGTCAACGGCGCCAAATGGCCCGCCATCGAAGATCCGACCAGCGGCCAGCTGACGTATAAGCGGCTATTGCAGGCGACGCGGATTCTCGGCGCCAAGCTGATGCCGCTTGCGGCCGAAGGCCGCGCAATCGGCGTCATGCTGCCGACGTCCAACGGCGGTGTCGTGACCGTGCTGGCACTGATGTCGGGCGGGCGCGTTCCGGCGATGATCAACTTCACAGCCGGCGCGGCCAACGTGCTCGGCGCTTGCCGCGCCGCGCAAGTCGAAACGATCCTCACGGCGCACGCCTTCGTCGAAAAGGCGCGACTGGAAAAACTCATTGCCGCCATCGAGCCGCATGTACGCATTTTGTACCTGGAGGATATCCGCAAGACGGTCACCTTCTCCGACAAGCTTCGCGGCGCCCTGCAGGCGAAAAAGCCGCTGGTCAACCGCAAGCCTGACGACTGGGCCGTCATTTTGTTTACCTCCGGCACCGAAGGCGTTCCCAAAGGCGTGGTGCTGTCGCATCGCAACGTGCTCGCCAACGTCGCGCAGGCGGAAGCCCGCATCGACTTCGGCCGCGAGGACCGCCTGTTCATGGCGCTGCCGGTGTTTCACTCGTTCGGTTTCATGGGTGGGCTGGTGCTGCCGCTGATCTCAGGCGTGCCGACTTACCTCTATCCGTCACCGCTGCATTACCGCACGGTGCCGGAATTGGTGTACGGAATTTGCGCGACTTATCTGTTCGGCACCGACACGTTCCTTGCCGGCTACGCGCGCATGGCCAACGCCTACGATTTCCGCTCGCTGCGCTACATCATTTCCGGCGGCGAGCAAGTTAAGGAATCGACGCGCCGGGTCTATCTGGAAAAATTCGGGATGCGCATTCTCGAAGGCTACGGCGTGACCGAAACGTCACCGGTACTGGCGCTGAACACGCCGATGTTCAACAAATTCGGCACCGTCGGCCGGCTGCTGCCGGACATGGTGGCGCGACTGGACAAAGTCCCAGGCGTCGACGAAGGCGGCAGGCTTTTCGTCAAAGGGCCGAACATCATGGCGGGCTATTTGCGCGCCGACAATCCGGGCGTACTTGAACCGCCGGCCGAAGGCTGGCACGACACCGGCGACATCGTCGCCATTGACGACGAGGGTTTCATCGCCATCAAGGGCCGCGCCAAACGTTTTGCCAAAATCGGCGGCGAGATGATCTCGCTCGCCGCCGTCGAAGCGCTCGCGGCCGAGCTGTGGCCGAGCTACGTCTCTGCGGTAGTTGCGATTCCCGATGATCGCAAAGGCGAGCGGCTCGTTCTCGTGACCGACAAGCGCAGCGCCACCCGCGCCGATTTTCAGGCCTTCGCGCGCAGCAAGCACGCCTCCGAGCTGATGTCGCCGTCGGAGATCATCATTCTCGACAAGTTGCCGCTGCTTGGCTCCGGCAAGCCCGATCTGGTGACGCTGCAGAAATTCGTCGGCGAGCAGGCCGCAGCGAAGGCGGCCGCGGCCGAATGAGCTAGACCCGGCCGCGCGTGAAATAGAGTGACGTATAGCTGCAGGTCGTTGGATCGTCGTAATAGTTCAGGAAGCGCTTAACGAAGCGGTCCGCGCTCATTTCCGATCCAAGCAGCGCGACGAGGTGCGGACACATGGCTTGCAGCTGTGTTTCCCAGTTCCGCCGGCGATCCGCGTCGATGGTGCCGATAACCGTGAACAAGGTGTCGGTTTCGATCTGGACCTGCACGTCGCGAAAGCCGAGCGCGATCATGAACGGCGCCACCTTGCGGCCGATGTCGCTGTCAACCGAGGCGGCGATAAGTTGCCGAAGCTGACGCTCAAGTTCGACATCGATCGGGAAATGCTCGGTCGCGAAACCGGAATAATCGCACGACACCACGATGCCGCCCGGCTTGGTCACGCGTCTGAGTTCGGCGAGCGCGATCTTCGGCTCCTTGAGCCATTGCAGCAGGTATTTCGCCCAGACGATGTTGAAAGTGCCGTCGGGAAAAGGCAGATCAAACACGTCGGCGCGGCGAAAGCCGATATTGTGCAAGTCTTCGTCGCGCGCGCGCGCTTCGGCGAAATCCAGATACTGGTCACGGACGTCCACGCCAATCACTTTAGCGCGCGGGAACGAATGTCCGATCAGCCTGGTCATCGAGCCGGAGCCGCAGCCGACATCCAGCACGCAGTCGTTCGGTGCGATCGGCAGATGGCGCAAATGGCCTTCAATGTCGGCGAGCCCGGCCTGCAACTCGAGCCGCTCGCACTCGGCCTCGCTGTGAATGACGTAGGGAAACGAAGCCGCGGCCGCCGCTGTTTGGAGCGGACTGGCATCGCCTGCGCGCAATGCGACCGAGGTCGGCATGCACTTGCTCCCCACTTGCACAAACCCGGGGAACCTCATGTCCGCGGCTTCGTACAACCAAATTGTAGGTGCGATTGTTGGTCTACCCGCTTACGTTTTGGTAAAAAGATGTTCGGTGGGTCGCGACGGGCTCAATGTGTGGTTGCGAAAACGTTTGCTTTTGCGGTTAAGCGGCAACGAGTCGTAAACCACGTCCTTCCCGCAGCGCGTGTGAAAACCGCAAAACGGCGACGCGGGCGCGGGAAAACCGGCGGCAGCGCCGCTCGCCGAAGTGGTGCGGCTCCGGACGTCGACAAACGAATGAAGTAACGCCGCGTTAGTCTTACTTCGCGTGCGCCTGCAGTACGCGGTCGACCATGGCGCCGGCCTGTCCGAGGTAGTTGGCCGGATCGCACAACCGCGCGAGCCCGGCCCGGTCGATGCGCGCGGCGATCTCGGCGTTTTCGGCAAGCAGACCGGAGAGCGGCCGCCCGGTGCGGACGGCCTCGCGGCAGATATCGTACACCAGGTCGTGGGCGCGCTGGCGGCCGAGATGCCGGCCGAGCTCCATCATCACCGCTTCGGAGACGATCAGACCGTTGGTCGCGTCGAGGTTGGCGCGCATCTTGTTCTCGTCGACTTGCAGGCCCTCGAGCACGGTCCGGGTGTGCGCCAGGGCGCCTGCGGTCAGGCAAAAGATTTCAGGCAGCACGATCCATTCGATCTCCCACGGGCCGGTCGCCCGCTCGTGATCCTCGACCATGGCGTCGAGCAATGCGGCGACCTGCTGGCGCACCACCGAATTCAGCGCGGTAATATAGACCGACGAAATCGGATTGCGCTTCTGCGGCATGGTGCTGGAAGAGCCGCGGCCGGCATGAAACGGCTCGAAGACCTCCTCCACCTCGGTCTGCATCAACAGCTTCACGTCGAGCGCGAATTTTCCGCAGGTGCCGGCGACGAGCCCGAGAAAGCAGCCGGTTTCGGCCATGCTGTCGCGCATGGTGTGCCAGGCGATCGCCGGCGCTGCGAGCCGCAATTCCTTCATCAGCGCGGCCTGCACCTCAAGCCCGCGGTCGCCGAGCGACGCGAGCGTGCCGGCGGCACCGCCAAACTCCCCGACCAGCACGCGTTCCCGCAGTTGCGTGAGGCGCGCCCGGTGACGCTCAAAGCCCGCGAGCAGCGCCGCCATCTTGAAGCCGAAGGTGATCGGCACGGCTTGCTGCAAATTGCTGCGCCCGGCCATCGGCGTATCGCGATATTTGCGCGCCAGCGCCGCGAGCGCTGCGCAAATTCCGTCGATCTCCGCTTCGATCAGCGCCAGCGCTTCGCGGATCTGCAGCACCGTTGCCGTGTCGGTGACGTCCTGGGTGGTGGCGCCCCAGTGGCACCATTCGCCGAGCCCGTCGCGGCAGCGCGCCACGATTTGTTCGACGACGGGGAGAACCGGATAGCCGATGCGCGCGGTCTCGGCTTCGAGCCGGGCGAAATCCATCTGGCCGACGCGGCAATGGCGCACAATCTCGTCGGCGGCGTTCTGCGGGATGATCCCAAGCCCCGCCTGCGCGCGCGCCAGCGCCGCCTCGACGTCGAGGTATTTCTGTATCCGGTTCTCGTCGGAAAACACCGCCCGCATCGCCTCGGTCGAGAAAATGTTGCGGAAGATGACGGAATCAATGACGGTCGCGGACATATGGGTCGGCATGACAGTTCTCCCGAAAGCCGGATCGGCGCGAAAACAGGCTTGAACGGCCGGCCTTGCTTCGCGATATGAGCGTGGGGCCCACGCTTTTCACCAGGAAGCATTATGTTCGAATCGTTCAGGAACTTCGTCGCCGAATTTGCCGACGGCGGCAAACATCCGAGCCTGTTTGCCGACAACGACTATAGGCTGGCCGCGGCGGCGCTTTTGGTTCATGCCGCCGCGATCGACGGCGACATGACGGAAAGCGAGCGCGACAAGCTGCACGCCATTGTCAAAAGCCGCTTCGCGCTCGACGACGCCTCGACCGACGAATTGATCGACAAGGCGACGGCCGCCGAGCACGAAGCCGTCGATCTTTATCATTTCACCAGTCTCCTCAACCGCACGCTGGACGATGAAGGCCGCGCCAAGATCATCGGCATGATGTGGGAGATCGTCTACGCCGACGGCAAGCGCGACGAGCTCGAGGACAATCTCCTGTGGCGCGCCGCCGACCTCCTCGGCGTATCGCCGCGCGAGCGCATCGATCTGCGCCGACGCATTTCCGGTGAGGCCGCGGCCGGCGTCGAGACCACCGACGACTGAGCCACGCCGCGCCCGCCGCCGGCGATACGCGCTGCGGCGGCGCGATTTCCTGCCATCTTGAATTTGCGGGCGAACGCGATACCAAAGAGCGGGCGCGGGCGCCGATTCCTTTTGAGACAATGCACCAGCCGATCCTGATCGTTCTCCACCAGGAGCATTCCACGCCCGGCCGGGTCGGCCACTCCCTGAGCCAGCTCGGCTTTCCGCTCGACGTGCGCCGGCCGCGCTTCGACCAGGCGCTGCCGCCGACGCTTAACGAACATGCCGGCGCGGTCATTTTCGGCGGCCCGATGAGCGCCAACGACGCCGACGATTTCATCCGGCGCGAAATCGACTGGATCTCGGTGCCGCTGAAAGAGCAAAAGCCTTTCCTCGGCATTTGCCTCGGCGCGCAGATGTGCGCCCGCGCGCTCGGCGGCCGCGTGTTCGCCCATCCGCAGGGCCAGGTCGAGGTCGGCTATTACCCGATCCGGCCGACCAAAGCCGGGCGCGACGTGGTCGGCCAATGGCCGGAGCAAGTCTATCAGTGGCACCGCGAAGGTTTTGATCTTCCCGCCGGCGCCGAGCTGTTGGCCGAAGGCGATGTGTTCGAGGTGCAAGCGTTCCGCTTCGGCCGAAGCTACGCGCTGCAATTTCATCCCGACGTGACGCACCTGACCATGCACAAATGGACGACGCGCGGTCACGAGCGCATGGGCATGCCCGGCGCACGGCCGCGCGAGACGCACTTTGCCGATCGCGCGGTGTACGATTACAGCGCCCGCGCCTGGCTCGGCGCCTTTCTGGAACGCTGGATCGGAGCATGATCCTTTAGTTGAGCATGATCTTTCCCGAAAACCGCAACTGCACTTTTCGGGATCATGCTCTGGCTTTTTAGTTGAGCATAATCTTTCCCGAAAACCGCAACTGCACTTTTCGGGATCATGCTCCGAATAATTACCCGCCGGCCAATTGCTGCGCGAAGTAGGCCACGGTCTTGGTGTAGACCGTCGACGCGTTCCATTGCAGCAGCACCTGGAAGTTGGCGGTGCCTTCGCCCCACGGCTGTCCCTTTTGCCAGCCGTAGCCTTTCAGATAATTCGCCGTCGAGGCGAGCACGTCGGGCACGCTGTGAATGAGATCGCGCCGGCCGTTGCCGTCGAAGTCGACGGCATACTTCAGATAGGACGACGGCAGAAACTGCGTCTGCCCGATCTCGCCGGCCCAGGCGCCGTGCATGTCGGCGGGCGCCATGTCGCCGCGCGCGACAATCTGCAGCGCGGCGAGCAACTCGCCGCGGAATTTTTCCGGCCGCCGGCAATCGTAAGCCAGCGTCGCCAGCGCGCGGATGGTGGCAAACTTTCCGTTGCCGGCGCCGAAGTCGGTCTCGAGCCCCCAGATGGCGACAATCACCGGGCCGGGCACGCCGTACTGCGCTTCAATGCGAGAGAACACCGGCGCGTATTTCTCGAGAAGTTTTCTGGCGCGTTGGAGCCGCGGCGGCACCATGCGGCCGGAGAACTGCTCGAAGGTCTGGTGAAACACGCCCTGGGCGTGATCGTGCGCGATAATGGCGGGATCGAAGGTCACGTCGGCGAGCGCGGACGCGATGACGCCCTGCGGCACGCCTGCAGCCGCGGCCTCCTGCTTGAAGCCATCGAGCCAGGTGTTGAAATCCCCGCCGCACGGGGGCGCCGCCAGCGCCGGCGCCGCCAAAGCGCCGAGACACAGCACGACAACGGCCATCAAGCCGGCTCTGCGTTTCATGCTCATTTTTCCCTCGTCCCGGATGCGAACGCTTAAGTTGCACTAGGCGGCGAATATGGACAAGGCAAGGCCGCCGAAAGCCCGTCCGCACCTACGAAGCTCACGACGCGTTGATCCTTTCATACTCGAACCGGATCGTTGCGCTCACGCATAAGGCTGGCCTGCCCAGCCATAAGCCCAAGCCGGCGCGGACTTCTTGACACACTCCGGTCGCAGCCCTAAATGGCCGCAATCGCCGCAGCCGGCAGCCCAGCGTCCGGCTCATTTCTCAAGGCGGGGCCGTAGCTCAGTTGGGAGAGCGCCTCGTTCGCAATGAGGAGGTCAGGGGTTCAACTCCCCTCGGCTCCACCAGCCACCTTGCAAAGTTTGCGGCCCGGATCACCTTGCCCGCATCGGCTTGTTCGCGCCGCGGCGGCGTCTTTAGTGGAGCGTGATCTTTCGGAAAACCGGCTTCCACCCTCGGATCAAGTCCAAGGGCAAGCTTTTCCGGATCATGCTCTAGTTGGTGGAGCATGATCTTGTCGGAAAACCGGCTTCCACTTTTCCGGATCATGCTCTAGGTTGCGCATCATTTCCGCGAAAGGCGTCCATGCGCGCTCTTTTCCTCGTCATCGATCTTGCCCTCGAGCTTTACATCTGGATCGTGATCGCGGCGGCGATTTTTTCCTGGCTGGTCGCGTTTCACGTCGTCAATACGCGCAACCAGGTCGTCGGCATGGTCGGCGAATTTCTGTTCCGCATCACCGAGCCGGCGCTGCGCCCGATCCGCCGCGTGCTGCCGAACCTCGGCGGCATCGACATCTCGCCGGTGATTCTTTTTCTGATCATCATTTTCATCCGCTACGTCATCGCGCTCTACATTCTCCCGAACGTTTATTAGCGGCGCTCGCTCTTAGCCCTTCAACTTCCCCTCTCCCCAGTGGGGAGAGGGACATAGGCGTCCGTTGGACGCCGTTCTGGTGTCAACAAACGCCGATGCAAAGCATCGGCTTTGGCGAACTTTTAGTTCGCGAGGCGGGAGAGGGGGTGCCCACCTCATAGGTCAGATCCCCCTCACCCGCTCCCTTCGGTCGCGACCTCTCCCCACCGGGGAGAGGTGAAAGAAGTTCGCGAACAAGAAGATCGCATGCGTAACGCGCAAGCAAAGAGCAGAACCGAGGCGATTAGGGCGGAATTTGCCGACTATCTCACAGACTTTGCTAAAGCGCTCGATGTCCGGTTGGATGGCAAACAGCGGCTTCAATTGAGCGGAGTGAGCATAGGTCGAGGAAGCGAGGGCCCTCGTGCTTTGCTCGCATACTACCTTGCATTTCTCAATGTATCAGCTTCGTATTCGTCCTGCGTGCAGTGCCCCATCGTCATCGACGCGCCTAATCAGCAAGGAAAAGATCGGACGCACATGCCTGCAATGATGAAACTGATGATAGAAAAAGCACCTGAAGCCTCTCAGCTCATCATCGGTGCAGAAGATCAGTACGGTTTAGAGGATGATGATATTGAGATCATCGATGTAAGTGGAGAGAAAGATCACGTATTACGGCTTGAGCAATTCGACCGCGTGGCAGAGGTCATGAGGCCGTACCTAGGCTTGCTGACGTAAGCCGTGCAGCGTCAGTATGTAATCCGTCATCTTGAGGTGCGAGCGATAGCGAGCCTCGAAGGATGAAGCCGGCCAAAGCGTCGGGAGCACGCCGTCTACACGAGAGAGGGGAAATGGGATGACGTACTGGCGGATGCAGGTTCATCCAGCATCACCTGACGATGCCGTAGCCCACACTATCGAAAGTCTGGCGGCTGGATACATCGGCCTGGATTTTGCAACTGGGGTCGGTGATCTGCTCGAAACTCAGCGAGCGAGCCTTCCCTCAAATCAAAAAGATTATTGGGCGTTTGCTCACGAAATGCGCGAAGGTGACTTAGTTCTCGTCGTCGCCCATCATTTCCCATTCGCGCTGGTACGGGTCGCTGGTCCCTACAATTAAATCCGCGAGCGATCGCCCGAGATCGGCGTTTGGTTTCGGCATTTCCGAAAAGTCGACGATGTTCGCTATTACGCGGACTTCAAGACAAATGCGCACGCGTGGGAAAGGACGACTATGACAGACACGATCTCACCGCTGCGGGAACCCGACACGATCTCGTATCGTGTGATCGAGGAATGGACGCGACGTCGTTCGTCTTAGCAGCCGGGGCTTAAGGATTCCGAGGTCGCGCTTTAAGTGCGCCTGGGAATACGACGCCCTCATCCGCTCGCGCTAAAGCGCTCGCAATAACGCGACGCCCTGAACCATGCTTCGCATGGTCCCCCTCCCCCGCTCCGCGGGAGCCACTCACTCGGGCAAGATGGATTTCCGGATTATTTTACATCAAGACGGCGCTTGCGCGCCTTTTGCGCCCGCCTCACCGCCGCAAGATTTTCCACGTGCCCTGGGCGGTGGCGCAGATATTGTCGCCGGCGCGCAGCGTGCCTTGCATGAACATCAGCGTGCGGGTGGCTTTGACGACCTCACATTCGACGGTGATGAAATCGCCGACGCGCACCGGAGCGAGGAATTGCACGTTAAGGCCGATGGTCGCCTGTTGATGACTGCCCTGGGCGTCGGCGGATGCCAGGCCCAACGCGGAATCGAGCAGCGTGGTGAGCACGCCGCCGTGGGTGAAGCCGCCGGTGTTGGTGTGTTTGCCGGTGACGACGAGGCCGCACAGCAGGCGGCCGTTATCGCTACGGCGCCAGATCGGGCCGATGGTTTCGAGGAAGGCCCCGGCTTTGACTTTCTGCCAGCCGGCCGTGGCCGGATCAAATGAAGCGGTCACAATGAAGGTCCGATGCGGGGTGGCTGCAACGTCACTGTTGTATGGCGCTTCGCCGGGATTTTCCACACGCGCTCTCACGTCCCCTCTCCCCTTGCGGGTGAGGGTGGCGAGATCGCGCGTCAGCGCGAGCGAGCCGGGTGAGGGGTTAGACCAAGCCGCGCGCGCCTTTGACGCGCGATCTGACTGCACTCAGACCAAGCCGCTCGCTGACGCTCGCGACCCCTCACCCGCTTCGCTCGCAAACTCTCGCTCAGCTCCCTCTCCCGCAAGGGGAGAGGGAAAATTGCTTCTGTCATCGCCCGCGCAAGCGGGCGATCCAGTAACCGACGATAGCGCGGTGAATACTGGATGCTCCGCCTTCGCGGAGCATGACAGAATTGCGGATTCCGGGCTCGCGATTTTAGCGCGTCCCCGAACGCGCACGCCCCCCGCCCTCGTCACCACCGAGCTTGACCCGATGGTTCGATTGACAAAATCCGATTGTGTTTTGAATCAGCATGGATTGCCGGGTCGATGCCCGGCAATGACGAAGAAAGAAAGCTCCCTCTCCCCAACTTTATCTTGCCGAAGTCGGAAACATCCGACTCCGGATGGGGAGAGGGGAAGGTTTTCGTCATTGCGAGGAGCACGAGCGACGAAGCAATCCAGAAACTTCCGCCTTAAAGACTGGATTGCTTCGCGGAGTTTACCATCGGGCCGGCCACTTTTGCCCGGACCCGTTGGCTCGCAATGGCGAGACGCCTGTTTCTCACGTCCCCTCTCCCCTTGCGGGAGAGGATGGCGAGGTCGCGCGTCAGCGCGAGCAAGCCGGGAGAGGGGTTAGACCAAGCCGCTCGTTTCACTCGCGCCCCCTCACCCGCTGCGCTCGCAAACGCTCGCGAAGCACCCTCTCCCCAACTTTATCTTGCCGAAGTCGGAAACATCCGACTTCGGATGGGGAGAGGGGACGCGATCAGCGATCGCGGAGTTTTAGCTGTTCCAGCCGAAGGCGATCTTGTCGAGCACGCGGGCGCCGAATTTCTCCGACGAGCGCGCGACGGTCTTGCCGGAAAGCGCGCGGTAGAATTCGACCGCGGTGTCGTTCTCCGACAGCGCCCACACGATCAGCGATTTCAGTCCGCTCTGGGCGAGATCGCGGCGCGCGGCGGTGAACAGGCGGCGGCCGAAGCCGAGCCCCTGATATTCCGGCCGCAGATAGAGCTCGTAGATCTCGCCGTCATAATGCAGGCTGCGCGCGCGGTTGCGGCCATAGTTGGCGTAGCCGGCAACCTTGTCGCCGAACTGCAGCAGCGCGATGCGGCTGCCTTTGCGGATGGCACTGTCCCACCACGACGGCCCGCGGCGATTGATCAGCCGGTCGAGCTCGGTGCCGGGAATGATGCCCTGGTAGGCGGTGCGCCAGGCCTCATCGTGCGCATCGGCGACGGCAGCGGCATCGCTTGCCTTGGCTCGACGTATCTCGATGAGGATTGTGCTCATGGGGACAATCAAAGCAAGCGATTCTGCGGGCTTCAAGTGCTGAGATTTTGAAGACGTCCAACGTTAGCGGATGGCGTGCGGGGGCGCCATGCTCCGGACGCGAAAAACGCTGGTCCGATAACAATCTTGCGCGCGTGTTGCACGCGCGCCACGGTCGGCGGGAAACGGAAAATATGACTGTGCGCGGGGCCGAAAATGCGCGGCGCTTCACCGCGCGCGGCGAGCACAATGTCCGCCTTACCCTCCCCTGGAGGGGGAGGGTCGCGAGTGTAACGAGCGGGGTGGGGTGCTCGATTTTCGAGAGCGCAAAAGTTCACCCCCTCCCGCCGCGCATTGCGCGGCGACCTCCCCCCTCCAGGGAGATGTGAAGGTGAAGTGAGTTAGACGCGCTCGGCTTCCTTGCGGCGCTCGTCGCGCTTCCTATCGTTGGGGTCGAGCAGCTTCTTGCGCAGCCGGATGGATTTCGGCGTCACCTCGACCAGTTCGTCATCGCCGATGTAGGCCAGCGCCCTTTCCAGCGTCATGCGGATCGGCGGGGTGAGTCGGACGGCTTCATCCTTGGAGTGGGTGCGGATGTTGGTGAGCTTCTTGCCCTTGAGCACGTTGACTTCGAGATCGTTGCCGCGGGTGTGCTCGCCGACGATCATGCCGCGATAGACCTTCCAGCCCGGCTCGATCATCATCGGGCCGCGATCCTCCAGGTTCCACATGGCGTAAGCGACCGCATCGCCTTGATCCGTCGCGAGAAGAACGCCGTTCCTCCGGCCGACGATTTCGCCGCGGTGCTCGCCGTAAGCATGGAACAGGCGGTTCATCACCGCGGTGCCGCGCGTGTCGGTGAGGAGCTCGCCGTGATAGCCGATCAGGCCGCGGGTCGGCGCATAGAACACCAGCCGCACCCGGCCGCCGCCGGACGGGCGCATTTCCACCATCTCGCCCTTGCGCTCGGCCATCTTTTGCACGACCACGCCGGAGTGCTCTTCGTCGACGTCGATCACCACCTCTTCGATCGGCTCGAGCATTTCGCCGGTTGCCCCAAATTGGAACAACACCTTCGGCCGCGACACCGAAAGCTCAAAACCTTCGCGGCGCATGGTCTCGATCAGAATGCCGAGCTGAAGCTCGCCGCGGCCGGCGACCTCCATTGAATCCTTTTCTGTCGACTCCGAAATGCGCAGCGCCACATTGCCCTCGGCTTCGCGGAGAAGCCGCTCGCGAATGACCCGGCTCTGCACCTTGTCGCCTTCGGTGCCGGCAAGCGGCGAGTCATTGATGCGGAAGGTCATGGCGAGCGTCGGCGGATCGATCGGCTGCGCCGGCAGCGGTTCGGTCACTTCCGGAACGCACAGCGTGTGCGCCACCGTCGCCTCAGGCAGCCCGGCGAGTGAAACGATGTCGCCGGCAAAGCCCTCCTCGATCGGCGTACGCTCGAGGCCGCGGAACGCCAGCACCTTGGTCACGCGGCCGGACTCGATCAGGTTGCCCTCGCGGTCGAGCACCTTCAACGCCTGGTTCGGCTTCACCGAGCCGGAGAAAATGCGGCCGGTGACAATGCGGCCGAGATAGGGGTTGGCTTCGAGGATGGTGCCGAGCATGCGGAAC
>DASXDP010000105.1:0-118009 GCA_036490575.1 Xanthobacteraceae bacterium | reverse complement strand
GTCCCCGAGGCGTTTATGTCGCGGACGATCTTAAAAAGCTCGCTGACGATTTTTGGCGCGAGGCCGAGCGACGGCTCGTCCAGCATCAACAGCCGCGGTTGGCTGACGAGCGCCCGGCCGATTGCCACCATCTGCTGCTCGCCGCCGCTCATGGTGCCGGCTAGCTGCCGGCGACGCTCGGCGAGGCGCGGAAAGAGTTGCATGACATTATCGATGCCCCGGCGCCTGTCGCCGCGAGCGACACGAAAGCCGCCGAGTTCGATATTTTCCTCAACCGTCATATCGGGAAAGAGATGGCGGCCTTCCGGGACCAGCGCGAGGCCTTTCGCGACCCGATCGGACACCGTCGTTCGGGAAATGTCTTCGTGGTCGAACGCGATCGCTCCGTCTCCGGCGATGACGCCGGCGATCGCCTTGAGCAGCGTAGTCTTACCGGCGCCATTGGCCCCAACCAGCACGGTCAGCGAGCCTGCTGAGACTGCGAGAGTGACGTCGTGGACGACATTGAGGCCGTCGTAGCCGGCGCTGAGCGCGGTTACCGTTAGCACGTCGCCCTACTCCACTTCTTCGCCGAGATAGGCGTCGATGACGGCGCGGTCTTGCGCGACCTCACCGGGAAGGCCATCGGCCAGCACCTCGCCGTGGTGCAGCACCATCACCCGATCGACGGCACGCATCAGGGTCACGACGTTGTGTTCGATCCAGATCACCGCGATGGTGCGCTCGCGTTGGATGGATTGAATGAGCTCCGCCATTGAATCTGCCTCGTTTTGAGTGAGGCCAGCGGCGACTTCGTCGAGAAGCAACAGACGTGGGTTGGTGGCGAGCGCCATCGCGACCTCGAGAAGTCGCTGCCGCGTTGGCGGCAAACTTCCGGCCGCCACTTCGACTTGGTCGATCAATCCGAGACGGGCCAACAGCTCGTCGGTCTCGCCGTGAGGGTCATGCGCGCGACCGCCGCGCCGCCAGGGAAAACGCAGGCCGAACTGCACATTTTCGCGCACGGTCAAATTGCGGAAAACCCGCGCGGTCTGGAAAGTGCGGGCGATGCCGAGGCGATTAAAGACATGGGGAGGACGACCGGTCAGTTCGACGCCTTCAAAGCAGACCATGCCGGCGGTCGGCGGCGCAATGCCGCTCATGACGTTAAACAGGGTGGTCTTGCCGGCGCCGTTCGGGCCGATCACGCCGACGAATTCCGATGGTCCGGCGGCAAACGTGACGCGCGAAAGGGCCGCAATGCCGCCAAAGCGGATTGTCAGATCGCGAAGCTCGACCAGCATTTCAGGCATGTTTGCTGCTGGCACGCTTAAGCGTTCGCCGCCGGTTCTTCATGAAGATGCTCACCAGGCCGTTCGGAATGTAAAGCACGGAAAAGATCAAAAGGAGGCCCAGCAGGATCTGGTAGTAATTCGCAAAATTAAGGCGCAGCAGTTCTTGCAGCAGCCCGAAGACGAGGGCGCCGAGGATTGGTCCGATCAGCCGCGTCGGGCCGCCGATGGTGGCTACCAGCACGGTCTGAAAGACAATGAACGGATTGAAGACGATCTGCGGTTCGATGTAGGTCCAGCGTACCGACATGGCGGCGCCGACGGCGCCGGGAATGAGCGCACTGAGGCAGAACCCGGCGATTTTTGCATTCCGGACGTTAAGCCCCAGTGTAGACGCGCGACCCTCATCGCTGCCGATCGCGCGTAGCGCGGCGCCAAGATCGCTGCGGCCGACGGCCCAGTAAAGAGCGGCCGCGAGCAGGACCAACACCAGCACCGTCCAATAGATGACCGACAGCGGCGGCGCTCCCATCATCAGCCGGCCGACTGTGCCGAACTCGGATTTCTCGATGTACATGATCAGATTCTTCAAAAGCTCGCTGATTCCGAAGGTGAGAATTGCGAAATAGGTGCCGCGTAAATGCAGCACGAAAAGGCCGAGCACCAACGCCAACAACAGTGCGACCATTGCTCCGGCCGCGACAACCAAAGGCCACGGCAATGACCCGAGCAGAATGGCGCATGTATAGGCGCCGAGGCCGAAAAAGGCTGAGGTCGACAGCGCGACATAGCCGGTAGCGCCACTGAACATCGCCCAGCTCAGTGCCAGCGCCGCATACATCGCTATCGATAGTGTCAACGACAGCGCGAAGGTGGACGCCACGAACGGCAGGATCGCAAGCACGATTATCAGCGCGGCAACGACGATAGTAGTCAACGGTCTCATCGCGCGAACAAACCTCGCGGGCGAAATAGAAGAACGAGGATGAATGCCGCGTAGGACAATAAAATCTTGAGCGACGGATCGGTAAAATAGACACCGAAGGTTTCGACCAATCCGAGCAGGACGCCGCCGATCATGCTGCCGGTCAGGCTGCCGAGCCCGCCAAGCGTGATCACGATCAGCGCAGTAATCAGATAAGGCGTCCCCATGTCCGGCGATATCAGATAAATCATCGAGAGAAGCGAGCCGGAAACCCCGGCGAGCGCGAGGCCAAGACCGAAGCACAACGGATGCAAGGTATTGGTGTTGATCCCGACCAGCATGGCGCCGAGCGGGGCTTGGACCATGCCGCGAATCGCGCGGCCAAGGAGCGTGAAGCGCAGCCCGCAAATCAAGGCGCCGCTGAACAGCACCGAAAGCACCAGCACCAAGAGGCGGTTGGCGGTGAAAACGACGCCGCCGAAATGTAGACTCTCAGTCATGAAGTCGTAGCCGTGCAAGTCCGCCCCCCAGATCAGTACTGCGGCGTTTTGCAGAATGAACAAAAGCCCGAAGCCGACAATCAGGCTTTTCTCCTCCATGACGTCGAGGTTGGGCGAGATCGCCGAGAGGCGGCGAAAAATGGTGGCGTGCAGGAAAATCCCGAAGACAAACATCGCCGCCGCCGAAACCGGCACGAACCACAGCGGGCTTGCTCCGGTCGCGACCTTAAGCGTGTAAGTGATGAAGGCGCCGAGCATCAGGAACTCGCCGTGGGCGATGTTCAGGATGCGGAGCATGCCGTATTGCAGATTGAGCCCCATCGCAATGATGGCGTAGAGCCCGCCGATCAGCAGGCCGTTGACAATGAGGTCGGCAAACAGCGAGGGAGAAGCGAATAGAGCCGCCATGCCCGCCTATCTTGCCTTGTTGGGAGATTCTTAAAAAGGCCGAGCGCGGCGCGGCAACGGCGGGGTCGCGCCCTTTATTGTACGCCGTGCCGCGTTCGACGCTGCGGCTGGGACTATTTCCAATCGGGCTTCGGGTAAAGCGGAGCTTGGTCGCGTTCTCCGGCGGCCAGATCAGCTCATAGCTACCATTTTGCCACTGGCTGACGGTGCCGCTCGCCCGCGCCATCATGCCGTCCTTGTAGGTGACCTTGCCGAGCATGGTGGTGAATTCGTGCGAGGCGAGGTAGTCGCGGATTGCCGCCCGATCGAGCCCGGCGTTCTCCACCGCACCCTGTAATTCCTGCAGGCTCGACCAGACAAAGCCGGTGGTGTCGCGGTCCGGCTCCTTGTTGAAGCGCTTCATATAGGCGTCGCGATAGTTCTGCTGCATCGCCCCTTCACTCGGCGTCCAGGTGCCGAAGCCGACCATTCCCTCGGCAGCATCGCCGAAGCGTTGCTTGAAGAATGGAAACGCGGGACCGATCGCGACGTAGAAGAATTTCGGATTGAAGCCGATCTCCTTGGTTTGAGTCGTCATCAGGAAGCTCTCCGCCGGGTAGGTCAGGCCGACCAGCGCATCTGGCTCCTTGGCCTTGAAATCCTTGAGCACGACGGAGAGATCCTTGGTGTTCGCGGGAAAGCTCTTTTCCCCAACGACCGTGATGCCCTTTTCCTTGAGCATCGGTACCATCAGGTTAAATCGCTCGAGCCCGAACAGGTCGTCCATGTACCCAATGGCGACGGTCTTGACGTGCTGCGCGGCCATCAAATCGACCAGCGCGCGCGTCGATTGCTCGGAGGTCCAGGATGCGCCAAAAAAGTACGGCATGTGCATGTCGAGAAGTTTCTTCGGGCTGCCGGTCGTCGACAGGAACGGGTAGCCGTATTTGTTGGCCAGCGGCCCGACGGCAAAGGCAAAGTTCGATCCCCATGGTGGCAGGATGAGGTCGACCTTGTCGTCGGCCATCAGTTTCTCGTAGGTGCGAACCGAGGTCTCCACGTCGCTCGCATCGTCGTAGCCGACGAGCTCGACCTTCCGTTTTTGTCCCTTCACGGCCAGACCGCCGGCGGCGTTCATTTGCTCGGACCATAGCGTGTAGTTCGCTTCGACGCCGCCTTGTGCGGCAACGGCGTTCGGGCCGGTGCGCGCCATGGAATACCCGATGCGCACCGGAGCGTCGTCGGCGCGGAGTGGCGCCAATACGAGTGTTAGGAAAAGCGCGACGCCGCTGCCCAAAGCAAGTTTCGGCGAGAGGGAAAACAAACGGCCAGCTAGGGTGAACATTTTAAAATTCCTCCCTTGGAAATTAGTTTCTTGAAGGCGAGCCTAGACCGTCCGTGGCGTCGGTTCAATGGACTCGCAGCCGCTGGGTGACTTTTCGCCACAGAGCGGGGTCGGACTAGCCGCACAAAAAAACCCGGGGCGCGGCGGGGCCGGCCCGGGTTAACGCAGCGCAAATGCGGCGCGGTTCACCGCGATGCCGGCACCTGCCACTTGTCGTAATAGAGTTCGTCGATATTGACGGTGCGGCCGTGGCCGCGCGCGGGTCCTTTGGGAAGCTTGTCCGCGCCTTTGAATCCTTCCTCGCAATAAAGCTCAATAAGGTTGCCGGACGGATCGCGGAAGAACATCAACGCTTCCACCCCCATGCGCGTCCAGAAAAGCGTGCTCGGTATGCCGCAGCGTTTAAGCCACTCTTTCATTTGCAGCATTTCCTCACCACCGGCGTGAAATGCAAAGTGCGGATATTCGGCGCTCTTATCGACGTAGGAGCAACCTTCTGCGCCGATGCCGAGCGCGGCGTCGGCGACTTGGATCGACGCGAAGAACGGCTCCTTGACCCGAACTCTGCCGCCCATCACCTCGGTATAAAAGCGAATGCCTTCCTCGAGATCGCGGCAGGGAATGCTGACATGGTGAAATGAGTCAAACTTGGGTGGGCCATCCACTCCGGCGGTTTTGGCTGCGGTCTCGGACATGTATTCCTCCATAGGAAATTAGTTTATTTCTTAGTCTGGGCCAACGCCCGTAAGTTTTCAAGGGCTGCAAGGGGGGCGCACCGATCCTCTTCTACGCAGCTGCATGCGAGGCGCAGGAACGTCGCGTTCTCAGCGTGCCGCCTTTGCCCAATGCGAAGGGTGAAGCCGCGCGGTCATGAAATCGACGAACGCGCGGACTTTCGGCGTTAGATGCCGGGTCGGCGGATAGACAAGCCAAACCGGCTCCGCCTTCGGCTTGAACTTGTCCAGGACCGTCACCAGTTTACCCCGTGCGATCAGGGTGTCGGGGTAATAGTCGTTTATTTGCGCCAGTCCGTAGCCGGCGCAGGCTGCCTCGAATAAAGCGGCGCCATCGCTGAAGCTCATGTTGCCACGTGGAATGAGCGTGGTTTCAGCCGCCGCCGATGCAAACCGCCAGGGTCTGGCGAGCCGGGTATCGCGGAACGTGAATGCCAGGCAGTTATGCTTGACCAAATCGTCCGGTGTTTTTGGCCGTCCATAGCGAGCGAAGTAGGCGGGCGTGCCGACCACTTTGAATTCCGATTGCGTCAGCCGGCGGGCAATCAGGCTGGAATCCTGCAGTAGGCCAAATCGCACGCTGACGTCGACGCCTTCCTCGACCAGATCGATATAGCGATCGGTGAACGTAACGCTCAGGCGCACGTCCGGGTAATGCGACTGAAACGCCCCGAGCAACGGCACCATTTTGAGGCGGCCGAAGGAAGTCGGGAGGTCGATCCGCAAATTGCCCGAGGCTTTAAGCCGCGCCTCCTTGAGCACGTGCTCGGCTTCTTCGATCTCGGCAAGCGCCTGACGGCATCGCTCAAAGAATGCCGCGCCGTCGTCGGTCAGGCTGACGCGGCGGGTGGTGCGCGCCAATAGCCGCGTCCCGGTCTGCTCCTCCAGACGCTTGATGGCGTTGCTCACCCCGGACTGGGTGATGCCGAGATCGATCGCAGCGCGAACGAAGCTGCGGCGCTCGGCCACTTTCACGAAGATCGCCAGGGTCCGCAGGTCCGGCATCGGCCATTTTATCACTAACAGTGATAAATAACATTACCACAGGCCTGATTATTCTACGAGCAAAAAGCGCTACGTAAGCTTTAGAGAAATCACCGGCGCTCGCGCGGGACACCAAACGGCCAGACGTTCGGCGCAGCTTTCGGGTGGTTTCGGCCTCTGAAACTTGTGCAGGATCGACACACCATGAGCGCACTTGCTCTCACCAGCCAAAAGATTCGCCGCCGCCGGCGAGACAGCCTGATTTCTCTGATGAGAAAATGGAGTTGCAGATCCAAAGGCCGCCGCGAGCTTGCGCGGATGCCGGCTCGAACGCTTCAGGATATCGGGCTCACCCCTTACGACGCCCAGCTCGAGATCAACAAGCCGTTTTGGCGAGCGTAGCAGGCCGCGTCGACCGGTCGATCAGTCCGCGGCCTTGCGCAACCAGACTTTGTTGTCATGAAAGGCGGCGCCGCCGAAGGGCGCGATCGGGTCGGCGCCGGTTAGCGTGTTGATGCCGCGGCCATCGGCATACGCCGAGTTCGGCCACAACGATTCCGCAATCAGCACGCCGCGGCGAACGCCATCAAACAATCGCGCGTGCAGGTGCACGACGCCCCGGCGATTGCCGAGCGCGACTTTGGCGCCTTCGGTGACCGCCAGCGGTGCCGCGTCTTCTGGATGGATCATCACCGTGGGGCGCAGCTCGCGCCCCTGCGAGGTCGGTGTTTCAGTGAAAGTCGAGTTGAGAAAGCCGCGGGCCGGTGAGGTGGCGAGCCGGAACGGGTGCTCGGTGTCGGCCTCTTCGATGACCTCCCAATGATCCGGCAGTTGAGGAATGGTCGGCGCTTCGTGCGTGCGGTGCCAGCGCCGAAACGGCACGGTTGGCCAATCCGGCTTGAAGCGGAATTTGCCGTCCGGATAGCCAAAGCCATTGACGTAATGGGCGGTGGCAAAATCGGGCTGACAGTCGATCCACCGCTTGGCCTCGAGCTCGGCGAGCGTGCCCCATCCGGATTTTTGCAGCGTCGCGTCGATCAGCTCGCGCGGCGTCATGCCGAATCCCGGATGCTCCGCGCCAAGCCGTTTCGCCAATCCGCAGATGACCTCGTGGTTGGAGCGGCATTCGCCGGGCGGATCAATGAGTTTCGGTCCGAGCAGGAGATATTGGCTGCCGCCGGCGGTGTAGAAATCGTCGTGCTCGACGAACATCGTCGCCGGCAATACGACATCGGCCATTTTCGCGGTGTCGGTCATGAACTGTTCGTGGACGCATACGAATAAGTCGTCGCGGGCGAAGCCGCGTTTGACGACTTCCTGGTCGGGAGCGACCGCGACCGGATTGGTGTTCTGGATCAGCATGGCGTCGACCGGAGGGCCGCCGCGCAGCGCATCTTCGTCGCCCGTGAGAATCTGGCCGATGCGTGATTGATCGAGCATGCGGATCGACGCGTCGCGCAGGTCGCTGCCTTCGATCAGGCTGGTGTTGAGGTGGAAGATCGCGCCGTTGTTGTGAAACGCGCCGCCGCCTTCGTACCGCCAGGCGCCGGTGACCGCGGCGATGCAACTTGCCGCGTGCATGTTGATGGCGCCGTTGCGCGAGCGGGAGAAACCGTAGCCGAGGCGAAGGTAAGTGCGTTTGTTGTCGCCGATCAGGCGCGCGAAAGCTTCGATGGTTTCGACCGGGCAGCCGGTGATGCGTGACGCCCAAAGCGGATCGCGGGTGCGCACATGCTCGGCGAGTTCATGCGGCGCATCGGTAAAGCGCTCGAGAAATTCCCAGTCGGCGTTGCCGTCGCGAAACAGGCAATGCATGACCGCGCAGGCAAGCGCGCCGTCAGTGCCCGGACGGACCAATACCGGCAGGTCGGCCTGACGCATTGTGCCGTTCATGTAGACATCGACAGCCACGATCTTGGCGCTGCGCTCCTTGCGGGCGCGGGTGGCGTGCGTCATGACGTTGACCTGGGTGTTGACCGGGTTGGTGCCCCAGATCACGACGACATCGGCCTTCGACATTTCCCGCGGATCGGGCCCGGCGAGCTTGCCGGTGCCGGCGATAAACCCGGTCCAGGCCGGGTTGACGCAGATGGTGGAGAAGAAGCCGGAATATTTCTTGGCGTGGCGCAGGCGATGGATGCCGTCGCGCATCACGTAGCCCATGGTGCCGGCATAGAGATAGGGCCACACCGCTTCCGAGCCGTGCTTCTGTTCGGCGCGGACGAAACCCTCCGCAACAACATCGAGTGCGTCGTCCCATGAGATCGGCGCGAATTGTCCGCTGCCTTTCGCCCCGGTGCGCCGGAGCGGATGCTTGAGACGATCAGGGTGATGCACGCGCTCGGCGTAGCGCGCCACCTTGGCGCAGATCACGCCGGCGGTGTAGGCGTTGTCTTCGGCGCCGCGAACCCGGCCGATGGCGTTGTTGGCAAATACCTCGACCTCAAGTGCGCAGGTCGACGGGCAGTCGTGGGGGCAGGCGGAAGCGGCGATGCGGGGGCGAACGGCCTGATTCATTTGGTTGCAGTTTAGCCCGATCCGGCCGCGGTGACCACGCGGGGGCGAGGCCCCGTTTTCAGGCCGCCGCCGCCTTACCCTTGGGCTGCACCTCGGCGGTGTAGTCGCTCATCAACTGCTGGGTGATGCGGCCGGGCGTGAACGTATAGTCGGCGATCTGCGACACCGCGGTCACCTCGGCAGCGGTGCCGGTGATGAAGCACTCGGAGAAGCCGGCGAGTTCCTCGGGCATGATACGGCGCTCGATCACTTCGATGTTGTGCCGCCGCGCCAACGTCATGGCAGTCGCACGGGTGATGCCGGCCAGAAAGCAGTCTGCGATCGGCGTATGGATTTTGCCGTCCTTGATGAAGAAAATGTTGGCGCCGGTGCATTCGGCGACGCGGCCCTGCCAGTCGAACATCAGCGCGTCGGCGAACCCGCGCCGCTCGGCGCGGTGCTTGGAGATGGTGCAGATGGCATAGAGGCACGACGCCTTGGCGAGCGACGGTATGGTCTTCGGATCGGGTCGCCGGTACTCGGCGAGATCGATCTGGATGCCTTTCAGGCGCTGCGCTGGATCGAAATAACTCGGCCATTCCCAGGTCGCGACGGCGAGATGAATGGTGTTGTTCTGCGCCGAAACGCCGAGCTGCTCGGAGCCGCGCCAGGCGATCGCCCGCACGTAGGCTTCTTTTTGATTGTTTCTGTCGATCACGAGTTGCTTGGCGGCCTCGATCTCGGCAACGCTGAAGGGAATCTCGAAGTCCATCAGCTGCGCCGAACGCTTGAGGCGCTCGGAATGCTCGACGCTCTTGAAGATCTGTCCGCCGTACGCGCGTTCGCCTTCGAACACGGTGCTGGCGTAATGCAAGCCGTGCGTGAGCACGCTGATCTTGCAGTCGACGGTCGGGATGAGTTTGCCGTCAAGCCAGATTAAATCTGGACGTTGATCAAAGGGCACCGGCATAGTTTGCTCCCGAGGCATGGATGGCCCACTCCGTGCCGGAATTGTAACGCGCTTTAAGGCCTTGCGCCTTGGCCGTCTGGCTTTTTGCCTCGGGAAAAGACTCCCGATATGGTCGCCTTTGGCCTATGAGAGCGCCGTTTGGCGCCCGGTCGGCAATATCCGCGGCACGAACCCAAGAATAGTGCTGCCATGACGTTGCGCTTTTGGGGTATCAACCAAACCTAAATATGTCAATATAGCTGACCTAATGGCTGATATCACGCTGACCGCACGCGGGAAAACCCGTCCTGCTACCGCCGCCGATGCCGCGGCGGCGGCGAGGGAGGGGCGCGAACCGTATTGGGATCTCATCGAGCTATTGTTTTTCGCGTACCGCGATTTTGTCGGCGACCCTGATCAGGTGCTGGAACGGCTTTCCTTCGGGCGCGCGCATCATCGGGTCCTCCATTTCGTCAATCGCAATCCCGGAATGAAGGTTGCGGAACTTCTCGACGTCCTGAAGATCACCAAACAGTCGCTCGGCCGCGTCCTCAAGCAACTGATCGACGAGGGCTATGTCGTGCAGAAGGCCGGTCCCGACGATCGTCGGCAACGCTTGCTCTACGTCAGCCCCGCCGGCGCCGCTTTGGCGATGAAGCTTGCCGGCCTGCAGACCGAGCGTATCAGCCGCGTACTCGATGAACTTGGACCGGGTTCCCGCGAAAGCGCCCGGCGCTTTCTTGCCGGCATGATCGACGCCGAGGATCGCGATCGGGTTTTGCGTTTGATTGCCGGGGCCGATGGCGAGCGAACTAACGGCCGGGACGATCCCTCATGACATCGCCGGCCGTCAACCCAGCCGACGACGCGCCGCATCTGCTCGTCGTCGATGACGATCGGCGAATTCGGGCGTTGCTGCTGCGTTATCTGATCGGGGAGGGTTATCGCGTCACCACGGCGGCGAGTGCGCGCGAGGCGCGGGCGAAGCTGGAAAGCCTTCATTTCGACCTGTTTATTGTCGACGTCATGATGCCCGGCGAAAATGGCTTCGATTTCGCGCGCGCCATTCGCGCCGAATCCACGGTGCCGATTCTCATGCTGACCGCTCGCGACGCCGCCGAAAGCCGCATCAAAGGCCTCGAAATCGGCGCCGACGATTATCTTATCAAGCCGTTTGAGCCGCGCGAGTTGTCACTGCGGGTGGCCAGCATACTGCGCCGCGCGCGGCCGCCCAGCGCGCCGCCGGCGGAATCCGCGCGCTTCGGCCCGTTCGTATTCCACTTCGGGCGCGGCGAATTGCGGCGCGGCGAAGAGATGATTCGATTGACCGATCGCGAACGCGACATGTTGCGGGTGCTCGCCACCAATATCGGCGAGACAGTGCCGCGGCAGGCTTTGGCCGGCAACGGCGATAGCGTCAGCGAACGCACCGTCGATGTTCAGGTCAATCGGCTGCGCCGCAAGATCGAGAACGATCCCGCCAACCCGCTGATTGTCCAGACTGTCCGCGGGCTGGGCTACCGCCTGGTGGCCGCATCATGAGCGGCGCCCTGACCAGCCTTGACGACGGCGTCGTCCGATTGCGCAACGCGGCGTCGCACCTTTTGAGCGCCGCGAACAGTGCTGCCACGACCGCAGGCACGATCGCCGCGCCGATCACCGGACCATTCGATCGCTTCGGACAATGGCTCAAGACGGTGCTGCCGAAGGGCCTTTATGCCCGCGCCCTGCTCATCATCATCCTGCCGATGGTGGTGTTGCAGTCGGTGGTCGCGTTCATGTTCGTGGAGCGGCAATCGAGCCTGGTGAACTACTACCTGTCTTCTGCCGTAACCCGCGAAATCGCGACCCTGATCGACGTCTACAAGAGTTACCCGCAGGGCGCCGACCGGACGCAACTGCGCCGCATTGCCCAGGACCGGCTCGGCCTGGTGGTCGATTTCTTGCCGGAGGCGCAGCTTCCCCCGCCCGGTCCGAAGCCGTTTTTCTCGCAACTTGACGGCGCGCTGTCGGATGAGCTGCGCCGGCAGATCGGGTTGCCGTTCTGGATCGATACTCTCGGCCGTTCTTCGATCCTGGAAGTTCGCATCAAGCTCGACGACACCATCATGCGGGTGTTTGCGCCCCGTGCCGACGCCTACGATTTCGATTCCTGGATCTTCCTGTTGTGGATGGTGGCGACGTCGCTCGTGGTGCTCACGATCGCCATTCTGTTCCTGCGCAATCAGATCAGGCCGATCGTGCGGCTCGCCGACGCGGCGGAAGCCTTCGGCAAGGGCCGCGAAGTCGCGAATTTCCGGCCGCGGGGCGCGCGCGAAGTCCGCCGTGCCGCGGCGGCGTTTCTGGAAATGAAGAGCCGCATTGAGCGGGCGATTGAGCAGCGCACGACCATGCTGGCGGGCGTGTCGCACGATCTGCGCACCATTCTCACCCGCTTCAAACTTGAACTGGCCTTCCTCGGCGACAGCGCGGAAGTCGAGGCGATGACCAAAGACGTCGATGAAATGGCGGGAATGCTCGAGGCCTATCTCGCGTTTGCCCGCGGCGATATGGGCGAGCAGCCGGCACCGACCGACATGGCCGCCATGCTCGAAGAGCTCAAGGCCGACAGCGAGCGTCACGGTCATCGAACGACCGTCACATTTCAGGGACGGCCGGAAGTTACCGTGCGCCCGGCAGCGTTCAAGCGCTGCCTTGCCAACCTCGTCTCCAACGCTGCGCGATTTGCATCGTCGGTGGCGATTGCGGGCCATCGCGATCACCGCTGGTTGACGGTGACCGTCGATGACGATGGCCCTGGCATTCCGGCGGCGCTGCGCGAGGACGTCTTCAGGCCATTCCTGCGGCTCGACGATGCGCGCAACCAGGACGAAGGCGGTTCAGGTCTAGGCTTGGCGATCGCCCGCGATATTGCGCGCTCGCATGGCGGCGACATTACGCTGGGCGATTCACCGCTTGGCGGATTGCGCGCGACGGTCCGCGTCCCGGTTTAGGGCGCAGCTTTACTTGCGCTGAACCGCTGCGGCGGCGCGAGCCAGAATTTCCACCAGATGCGCTTCGGCCTCGGCGTCGCCTTCGAGCCGCTTGCCGACGGTTTCACGCAAATGATCGAGTGCGGCTTGAGTGAGCGGCGGCAGTCCGCTGCGGTCACGGCGCTCGCCGCGGTTGTCGCGCTGCCAGCGGCTGACGCGCTCGCCGACCGCCCCAAGCCGAGCCAGCACCACGTCGACCACTTCGCGATTCGCCGCGAGATAGGCGCGACCTTCGTCGGTGATGGTGTAGAGCTTCTTCGAGCCTTCGGCTGAAGCGGTGACGTAACCGGCTTCTTCCAGATAGGTGAGCGTCGGATAGACGACGCCGGGGCTCGGTGAATACCAGTCAGCGGTTTTCTCTTCGACCAGCTTGATGATCTCGTAGCCGTGGCGCGGCGCCTGCTCGATCAGGGCAAGCGCAATCAGCCGCAGGTCGCCTTGCGCCAGCATTCGCCCGGCGCGCATGTCGTCGGGGTCCATGTCCCGGCCACCACCATGGCGCCCGAAGGATCCGTACTTGGTATAGCGGCTGTGCCGATGCCGGCTTCCCGCCCAGCGCTCTTCGTGACGTTCATGCCGACTGCAATGTCCACGCATTTTTGTTCCTCCTTTGCGTTTCGATATATCGCTAGATAGATCAAATCGAGATATAACGCAAGATATATCTTTAGATAGGCTATGTTATAAAAACGTTTTACTTTTCAATAGCTTAACCATCTCGCTCGATGACTTTTTGGTATGGCAGCCAGCCCGGCAGCGTGGATTTCGGAATCTTGGCGTGGCAGCCGGGATCGCGCCCTCGCGGTGCGTCAACAGCAACGGGGGACAGGCTCGACGGCTTACGGCGGTCATGCCACTAACTTTGCGCGCGGCATCACGCCGGGAGCAGCGCGGAAATGTTCGCGACCTTTTTTCACGAGCTGAAAGCCGCCGGACTGCCGGTCACGCTGCGTGAATACCTCACGCTGATGGAGGCGATGGAAAAAGACCTCGCCGGCCGGCGGGTGGAGGATTTCTATTATCTCTCGCGCTCGGCGCTGGTGAAGGACGAACGCAATCTCGACAAGTTCGATCGCGTGTTCGGCCACGTCTTCAAGGGGCTTGATTTGATAGAGCAGGCCTTGAGCGCCGACATTCCGGCGGAATGGCTGAAAAAACTCGCGGAAAAATATCTTACCGAAGAAGAGAAAAAGCAGATCGAGGCCATGGGTGGCCTCGACAAACTTCTGGAGACGTTGCGGCAGCGGCTCGCCGAGCAGAAGGGCCGGCACCAGGGCGGCAATAAATGGATCGGCACTGCCGGCACTTCGCCGTTCGGCGCCTATGGCTACAATCCCGAAGGCGTGCGCATCGGCCAGGAGGGCAACCGTAATTTCCGCGCGGTGAAAGTCTGGGACAAGCGCGAGTTCAAGGATCTCGACGGCGACGTCGAGATCGGCACCCGCAACATCAAGCTCGCGTTACGTCGCCTGCGCAAATTCGCCCGCACCGGCGCCGCCGACGAGCTCGACCTTGACGGCACCATCAAAGGCACCGCGCACAAAGGCTACCTCGACATTCTGATGCGGCCGGAGCGGCACAACACCATCAAGGTGCTGCTGCTTTTCGACATCGGCGGCTCGATGGATTGGCACATCAAGGCGACGGAAGAACTATTTTCCGCGGCGCGGGCCGAGTTCAAGCACATGGTGCATCTTTATTTCCATAATTGCCTGTATGAAAAAGTGTGGAAGGAAAACCGCCGCCGCTGGAACGAGACGACGCCGACCTGGGACGTGCTGCATACCTATCCGCAGGACTACAAGGTGATCTTCGTCGGCGACGCTTCGATGTCGCCTTACGAGATCGTGGCGCCGGGCGGCTCGGTCGAGCATTTCAACGAAGAGGCCGGCAGCGTGTGGATGGAGCGGCTTCTCGACACTTACTCCTCGTGCGTCTGGCTCAACCCGGTGCCCGAGCGCGACTGGGACTTCACCGAGTCCATTCGCATGGTTCGGCAAATGCTCGGCGGGCGAATGTATCCGCTGACGCTCGAAGGCCTCGACTCGGCAATGCGGGAATTGGGAAAGTAGATTTCATTCGGAATCCGCGGGATCGACCCGCGCATCCACGTCTTGGCGCAAACAAATGACAAAGGTTCACGCCATCCAGACCGGCTCTGTCCGGATCAAGCGCGCACAGCGGGAGCGCAGCGGCGCCGGTCCGGGCGTCTTTGGCATCTTTGCCGATCGGCAATGGACTGATTGGCTGCCGACCTACGCGTGGCTGATCGATCACGATGACGGGTTGATCGTGGTCGACACCGGGCAGGGCGAGCACCTTCTCGACCACGGCCGCTCCCTTCACCCTTACATCCGTTGGGAGGTCTCCTTCCGGATCACGCCGGAAGAGGAAATCGGTCCGCAGCTGCGGGCGCGCGGCGTAGGACCGCGCGACATCAAGCGCGTTGTGCTCACTCATTTGCATATCGACCACGACGGGGGCCTCAAACATTTTCCCGACAGCGAAATCACGGTTGGGGCTGGCGAACTAAAGATGGCCAAGGGCTGGATGGGCGCATTGCGAGGCTATCTGCCGAACCGCTGGCCGTCGTGGTTCGATCCCGTGCCGCTTGAACTATCTCCCACAGCGAGCGGCCCTTTCGCGTTTGAACGGCGGCTTACCCCAGCTGGAGATGTCTTGGCGGTCGCAACTCCGGGACACACCGCGCATCATCTGTCGGTCATCGTTTACGATGGCGACGCGGCAATTTTTCTGGCAGGTGACGCCTCCTACGATCAGGATCTCATGCTCGCCGGAAAGGTGGACGGCGTCAGTCCCAATGTTTCAGTCAGCCGGCAAACGCTTGGCGCGATCCGGCAATTCGCGTCCCTGCAACCCACGATCTACCTGCCGACCCACGATCCGTCTGCCGCGTCACGGTTGGCCGCCCGTTCCATTGTCACTGGCCTTCCGAATCACGGCGACGACGTTATATTGGGTGCGTCGTCAACAAACTGAAAGGAGGTGATCCAGTGTCTCATTGTCTATCGCCGCGGTCGCCGGCATTCGTGAGCTGGATCCTCGCCTCAACCGAGGTCCTCGCCTAGGTGGCCTAATCCGCCACCGGGCTCACGTGCGCAAGGCCACCGTTGCCTGCGCAACCGGGCCACGGCCTGACAATGGAAGGGCTGCCTGCGAAGGCGGCCCTTCTTTGTTTTATGCGTTTGCCGAAGGGCGTATGCCGGGAGAAGGAAACAGGAGGCGCTCATGGCGGAAGAGATCGGACGCTCCGGTGATACGCCGCGCGGCGTTGTCATCGTCCGCGAGACCGGCAAGGGAAAATTCCAGCAGGAGGTTCACTCGGGACGGCACCATCTGACAGCCGACGAGCCTGTCGATGTCGGCGGCCTCGATACCGGGCCGGGTCCGTACGACCTTCTGCTGGGCGGCGCTCGGCGCTTGCACCTCAATGACCATACGGCTCTATGCCGATCAAAAGAAATTGCCGCTGAAGCGCGTCGAAGTGCGGCTGCGCCATGACCGCATCTACGCCGCCGATTGCGCCGAATGCGAAACCAGGGACGGCCTGCTCGATCACATCGAGCGCGTGATCTCGCTGGAAGGCGATCTCGACGCGAACCAACGCGCGAAGCTCATGGAGATTGCCGACAAGTGCCCGGTGCACCGGACGCTGACGTCAGAGGTGCACATTCACACCGTCGAATGGCCGGCCCGCTGATCGGCCAGCGCAAGTGTCCTAGACTGCCGCGTTTTGCACCCGGCTGCGCGCTTCGGCAATGACTTGCGGAATAGCGGCATCGTTGCCTGGCGCCATGATATGCACGCCCGCAACGCCCGGTATTGTCGCCAGCTCCGCGATCAAGTCGACGCAGATGCGAATGCCTTCACGCGCGGGATCGGCCGCGTTCTCCATGCGCGCGACCAGCGCGTCGGGAATGATCGTGCCGAACAGATGGCTCCGCATCCATTGCGCGGATTTGGCCGAGCGCAGCGGATTGATGCCGATGAGAATGGCGAGATCCTTGGTCAGCCCGGCTTTCGCCAGCGCTCCGACCCAGCGGTGCACAATATCCACGTCCATGCAGAACTGGGTCTGCACGAATTGCGCGCCCGCTACGAGCTTGCCGCGCAGTGCGTTCGGCTGCCAGTCAGCCGGCGGGTCGATCGGCATGTCGGCGGCGCCGAGGAAAAACGCGGCCTTGCCGACCACGTCGCGCCCGGTCGGCAGCTTGCCGTCGTCGCGCAGCCGCCGCGCGGTCTCGATGAGGGTTTTTGAATCGACGTCGAACACCGGCTTGGTGTCGGGCTGATCGCCCGCCTTGGGGTCGTCGCCGGTAAGCATCAGAACGTTGTGAATGTCGAGCGCGGCCGCGCCCATCAGATCGCTTTGCAGCGCGATGCGATTGCGGTCGCGGCAGGTCATTTGCAAAATCGGCTCGATGCCGGCGCCGAGCAGAAGAGCTGCAGCGGCGAGTGCGCTCATGGACGCGCGGGCGCCGGCGCCGTCGGTGACGTTGACCGCGTCCGCAAGTCCGCGGAGCGGGGTTGCTTTCCGCAACAGCTCTTGCGCGTCGCAAGCGACCGGCGGGGCGACCTCAGCGGTCATGACAAAGCGATGCGCCCGCACACGTTCGGCAAAGCTGCGGGGCAGGGGGGGTGCTCGGTCGTTCATCGTCCACTCACTTCAAGCACTCGGAAAAAGAGCGCTTATATGTTTTACGGCTGTTCGGCAATCACGCCGATGTCAAGCCGCTTTTGTGGACAGAAAACATCCGCCCCGCTAGAGAGTTGCCCACATGAGCGGCGTCAACGATATCAGGTCGAACTTCCTCGGGTTCTTCGCGCGTGAAGGTCACGAGGTCGTCCCATCATCGCCGCTGGTGCCGCGCAACGACCCGACGTTGATGTTCACCAATGCCGGGATGGTGCAGTTTAAGAATGTCTTTACCGGTCTGGAGAAGCGGCCCTATTCGCGCGCGACCACGGCGCAGAAATGCGTACGCGCCGGCGGCAAGCACAACGACCTCGACAATGTCGGCTATACCGCGCGCCACCACACCTTCTTCGAAATGCTCGGCAATTTCTCGTTCGGCGACTACTTTAAGGAGCGCGCCATCGAGCTTGCCTGGCGGCTGGTGACCAAAGAATACGGCGTGCCGGCCGACAAGCTGCTGGTGACCGTCTACATCGACGACGACGAAGCGTTCAATCTCTGGAAAAAAATCTCCGGCCTGCCGGAAAATAAAATCCTGCGCATCGCCGGCAGCGATAACTTCTGGGCGATGGGCGACACTGGCCCGTGTGGGCCGTGTTCCGAGATTTTTTATGATCACGGCCCACACATTCCGGGTGGGCCGCCCGGCAGCCCTGACGCCGACGGTGATCGTTTCGTCGAAATCTGGAATCTCGTCTTCATGCAGTACGAGCAGCTTGCCGACGGCAAGCGGTCAAACCTGCCGCGGCCCTCGATCGACACCGGCATGGGGCTCGAGCGCATGGCGGCGGTGCTGCAAGGCACGCATGACAATTATAAGATCGATTTGTTCGGCGCCCTGATTGAGGCGATTGCCGACCTGACCCACGTCGATCCCGAGGGGGAGCGCAAGGCCTCGCACCGGGTCATTGCCGACCATTTACGGGCCAGCTCGTTTTTGATCGCCGACGGCGTGCTGCCCTCGAACGAGGGCAGGGGCTACGTGCTGCGCCGGATCATGCGCCGCGCCATGCGCCATGCGCAACTTCTTGGCGCCAAAGATCCGTTGATGTGGCGGCTCGTACCGGTACTGGTGCGCGAGATGGGGCAAGCCTATCCGGAATTACATCGCGCCGAGGGACTGATCGGCGAAACGCTCAAGCTCGAGGAAATCCGTTTCCGCAAGACGCTGGAGCGCGGGCTCGGGATCCTCGACGAGCAAAGCAAGACGCTCAAGCGCGGCGACATGTTCGACGGCGTGACGGCGTTCACGCTCTACGACACCTATGGCTTTCCGCTCGATCTGACGCAGGACGCGTTGCGGCCGCGCGGCATCGGCGTCGATATTGCCTCGTTCACGGACGCGATGGAGCGGCAGCGCGAGCAGGCCCGCGCTTCATGGGTGGGCTCGGGCGAAGCCGCCGACGAAGCGGTGTGGTTTTCACTACGCGAGAAAGCGGGACCTACCGATTTTCTCGGCTACGAAGCTGAAAAGGCCGCCGGCGTCGTGCTGGCGCTGTTGCGCGACGGTAAAGAAGTCACCGCACTCAATCGTGGCGAGACCGGCGCGGTCGTTCTCAATCAGACTCCGTTCTACGCGGAGTCAGGCGGGCAAGTCGGCGATACCGGCGTGCTCAGCGGCGACGGCATGAAGTTTTCGGTAGCCGACACCGAAAAACGCGCCGGCGACCTTTACGTGCATTTCGGGACCGTGGACGAGGGCACGCTCAAGGTTGGCGCGGCCCTGGAACTTGCCGTCGATCATGCCCGCCGCGGCGCCATCCAGCAGAACCATTCCGCGACGCATCTGTTGCACGAGGCTTTGCGCCACGTGCTCGGCGATCACGTGGCGCAGAAGGGCTCGCTGGTCGCGCCCGACCGGCTGCGCTTCGATTTCGCGCATCCCAAACCGGTGAGCGGCGAAGAACTCGAACGCGTCGAGGACATTGCCAACGCCATCGTGCTGGAGAACGCTCCCGTCACGACCCGGATCATGGCGGTCGACGACGCCATCGCCTCGGGCGCCCGCGCGCTATTCGGCGAAAAATACGGCGATGAGGTCCGCGTGGTGGCGATGGGCGAGGACGGCGGCAACGCCATGGGATGGTCGGTCGAACTGTGCGGCGGCACTCATGTCAAACGCACCGGCGATATCGGCATTATTTCGGTGGCCGGCGAAAGCGGCGTGGCCGCGGGCGTGCGGCGCATCGAGGCGCTTACCGGAAAGGGTGCGCGCAAGCATGCCAATAATGTCGCACAGATCGCCAAGGATGCTGCTGCGGAGTTGCGCGTGCCGATCGACGAAATGCCGTCGCGGATTGCCGCGTTGCTTGACGAGCGCAAGCGTCTTGAGCGCGACTTGTCGGATGCGAGGAAGAAGCTCGCCATGGGCGGCGGCGGCAAGAACGCCGGCGAAGACGGCGTCCGCGTCGTCAACGAGATCAAGCTGATGGCGCGCGCCGTCGAGGGCATCGATTTGAAAGATCTGCGTAGCCTCGCCGACGAAGGCAAGAAGAAAGTCGGGTCCGGCGTGGTCGCCATTGTCGGCGTAACCGGCGACGGCAAGGCCGGAATTGTGGTCGGCGTCACTGATGATCTTGTTGCGCGCTTCAGCGCCGTCGATCTGGTGCGCAAAGGTGCAAAGGCGCTCGGCGGCAAAGGTGGTGGCGGCCGGCCCGACATGGCGCAGGCCGGCGGCCCGGATGGCGCAAAGGCCGCGGCCGCGTTGGACGCGATTGCCGCCGCGCTTGGCGGCTAAGCCGTCTTAAATCTCGACAATCATGCCGTCTCCTGCGGTCTCGTACGGCACCTCGGCGCGGTGCGCGAGCATGTCATTGCTCATGTGAGTAAGGATCAGCCGCTTGGGGCGAATTTGTCCCAGATGACGTTCCAGCAATGACAGCGCCATGTGCGTGGCTACCGGCTTGAAGCGTGTGTAGGCCTCACAGACGAACAGATCGGCTTCGTGGCCAACATCGATCAAGGTGTCAGTCCACTCGGTATCGCCGGAAAAGGCGATAACTTTGTCTTCGATCTCGAAGCGCAGCCCGAGACAAGGACCGGCGCGGTCGTCGTGCACGACGTGAAATGGCGTCACCTTCACCCCCGCCGCCTTGCAGCTTTTGCCGATGTCGAATTCGACGAGCTTGAGCGGGAATTTGTACTTGAGCCCTTTGGTGCCGGCAAAAGCTTCTTCCATGATTCCGGCAAAGCGGCTTTTGAGGCTGGGCGGACCGACGATGGTGAGCGGCCGCTTGCGCTTGGTGACGTAGTTTGCCTCCAACAAAAAAAACGGGATCCCGCCGACATGGTCGGCGTGAAAGTGGGTGAGGAAGATGGCGTCTATGTCATTGCGCGGGATTGCGAGCTCGTTCATGGCAACGAGCGAGCTGGCGCCGCAATCAATCAGGATGTTGGTTTTACCGCCGGTGAGATGCAGGCAGGTATTGAATCGTCCGCCGGAGCCGAAGGCGTCGCCGCAGCCGACGAATTGCAGTCGCATAAATGATTCTCCGAAATGCCCGAAAACGGTCGTCGCGGCGCTCCGTCTGCCCTTACTCTCGCAGATTTCCCGGTCGTAAAGCGGTGACGGACATCACAGTTGGCAGGTCCAACCGCGCCCGTCGTCGCACCCCTCAACCCGCTGGCGTTTCATCGTTTTTAACCTTTTGCCTCGTCACTCGGACAGCGCGCCCGACGGCCGAAAAGGCCCACTCGCGCCACGATCGCAACACAAAACCGCGCATTCTGCACGTGTAGTGCATCGGCCCCGCAGCGAGGTAATATTCTCAAGTGGCAACTTCGTTCAATCGCCTCATGGCCCTTTCCGCGACATTCGGCGCGATGACCGCCCTGTGCGGATGCGCCGATTCGGGCTGGTTTTCCAGGCCGGCCGATTTTTTCGGAGCGAAGGGCGGCTACAGCTACTCCGATCTCGGCGACGTTCGACGCGATCGTCCCATTACCGCAAACGACTTCGTCAATGCCAATGGAGGTTGTCCGAGCCCGGTTGCGTCGGCGCAGCCCGGCACTGGGGGGACGAACGACAGCAGCGGCCTCGTGGGCGGCGGCGTCGCGATCGGCATGAGCGAATGCGACGTGGTCCAGCGGCTCGGTCAGCCCAGTAACGTCAACCTCGGTCAAAATCCCAATGGCTTGCGCAGCGCGATCCTGACCTACAGCACCGGCTTGCGTCCGGGCGTCTATCGGTTTGAGGCCGGCAAACTCACGGAAATGGACCGGGTCGAGCAGCCGGCGATGGCGGCCGAGCCGAAAGCTACGAAGAAAAAGATAGCGAAGAAAAAACCCGCAACGCCGCCACCGCCGGCAAAGAGCGGCAGCAACAGCTAGGCGGCGCGCTTCCGCCTCGCGACTTCGCTTGCTGAGGGGGACGCGGATGGCGGCGAAAATTACGCACCGGACCGTCGCGGCCAACGGCATTCAGCTTCATTTCGCCGAGCAGGGCGAAGGCCCGCTGGTCATTCTCTGTCACGGCTTTCCGGAATCCTGGTACTCGTGGCGGCATCAGCTCGCCGCGCTCGCCGACGCGGGCTTTCGCGCGGTCGCACCGGACATGCGCGGCTACGGGGGTTCGGATCGGCCGGACGCGATCGACCAATACACGTTGCTCCATCTCGTCGGCGACGTGGTCGGCCTGCTCGATGCGCTTGGCGCCGAGCACGCGGTGATCGCCGGACATGACTGGGGCGCGCCAGTCACCTGGCACGCAGCTTTGCTCCGTCCCGATCGCTTTCGCGCCGTCATCGGGCTGAGCGTTCCTTTTCGGCCGCGGTCGCAAATGGCGCCGACTTCCGTCATGCCGCGGCAAGACGATGCCCAATTCTATCAGCTCTATTTCCAGACTCCCGGTATTGCCGAGGCCGAGTTGGACCGCGATCCTCGCGAAACTTTGGTCAAGCTCTTGTTTGCAGTTTCGGGCGATGCGCCGCGTCATGGGGCGGGCCAGGGAGGCGTCGACATGGTGCCGCGAAACGGCGGCTTTCTCACCCGTATGACGATCCCTGCCGCCTTGCCGGCTTGGCTCACTACGGCGGACCTCGACTTTTACGCCGGCGAATTCGCGCGCACCGGCTTTCGCAGCGGCTTGAATTGGTACCGTAACATCGACCGGAATTGGGAGCTGTTGGCGCCGTTTGCCGGTGCAAAGGTCAGCGTACCCGCGCTTTACATCGCCGGCGACCGCGATCTCGTTGTGGCTTTCCGCGGCATGGAAAAGCTCATCCCGAATTTGAAAAATTACGTGCCGCAACTGCGCAAGACGATCATGTTGCCGGGATGCGGGCATTGGACCCAGCAGGAACGCGCCTCCGAGGTCAGCACCGCGATGATCGACTTTATTCGTCAACTGTGAGGCGGGACGGCGGTGCCGGACGCCGCGCCGCTTGCCGGCCCCGCGATCGGCGGCTATAAGCCGCGCACTTTCCAAGCCGCCCTCGGCAGATTTCAAAGGAAGAGTTGATGGCGATCGAGCGTACATTTTCGATCATCAAACCCGATGCCACGGCCCGTAACGTCACGGGCGGAATCAACGCCATGATCGAGAAGGCGGGCCTCCGCATCATCGCGCAGAAGCGCTTGAAGATGAGCAGGGCGCAGGCCGAGACATTCTATGCCGTGCACCGCCAGCGGCCGTTCTTCGGCGAACTGGTCGACTTCATGATTTCGGGCCCGGTGGTGGTTCAGGTTCTCGAAGGCGAGAATGCCATCGCCGCCTACCGCGATCTGATGGGCGCGACCGATCCCGCCAAGGCTGCGGCGGGCACCATCCGCAAGGAATTCGCCAAGTCGATCAGCGAGAACTCGGTTCACGGCTCCGATGCCGCTGACACCGCCCAGAAAGAGATTTCCCAGTTCTTTCCCGGTAACGAAATCGTCGGTTGACCCCTGCGCGTCCTCAAAGGCGTGCGGCGGCAATGGTCAACTTGACGCCAAAAGATTAGCGTTGCGGTTGATCTTTAGTTCGAAGGCCGCCCGCCAGCCGGGCTGGGCCCGGTGCACTTGGGCGAATGGGCATCGTTTACCTCGCGCTTCTGGTTTTCGTGCCGCTGGCGATCGGCGCCTCGTTCGCCGGCGTCTCGCCGGTCATCGTGTTTTTTCTCGCCGCGATCTCCGTTCTTCCGCTGGCCAAGTTCATCGGCGAATCGACGGAGGAATTGTCGAACCGGACGTCGCCTGCCGTCGGCGGGCTTTTGAATGCAACATTCGGCAACGCCACCGAACTCATCATTGGCATATTTGCGCTGAAGGCCGGCTTGATCGATGTGGTGAAGGCTTCGATCGCGGGCTCGGTAATCGGCAGCCTGCTGCTGGTGCTCGGGCTGGCGATGTTCTGGGGCGGGTGGGGTCGCGACAGGCAGACCTTCAACAAGACCGGCATTCTCGCCCAGAGCTCCACACTTTTCCTCGCCACCATTGCCCTTATCGTGCCGGCAATTTTTTTCGAGACCGGAGCCGGGGCGGCGGCGTCCACTGTGCAAAACCTGAGCCTGCTGGTCTCGCTGGTGCTGATCGCCATGTACGGCGCGAGCCTTGTCTTCTCGCTGCACACACATAAGCACCTCTACCAGGAAGAGGTCGGCGAATTCCTGCCGCGCTGGAGCACGGGGCGGGCGGTAGCGACGCTGATTTTGTCGACGGCCGCAGTCGCCTGGGTCAGCGATATTCTCGTCGACTCGATCGAACCGTTGCTCGCCCGCCTCGGCTGGTCGCAGCTTTTCGTCGGCGTTATTTTCGTTGCGGTCATCGGCAATGCCGCCGAGCACATCACCGCGGTTTCTGTAGCGCGCAAGAACAGAATGGATCTTGCGCTTCAAATATCCATCGGTTCGGCGACCCAGATGGTGCTGATCGTGGCGCCGATTTTGGTGCTGCTCGGCATTTTCTTTGGGCAGCCGATGAACCTGATCTTCAACTCGTTCGAACTTGTTGCGACCGTGCTTGCCGTCGTCATCGTCAACTTTATTGTTCAGGACGGCGAGAGCAATTGGCTCGAAGGCCTGCAACTCCTGGCGGCCTATGTCATAATGGCGATCGCATTCTTTCTGCATCGCTAGCTAAATTTGCTGAAGCCAGCGCAGCGTGAAGAATTTTCTGCAACGCGTCTGATGCAATCCACTACGCCGTAAAGATTTCCGTTACCATGCCGCGCGCAACGCGGCTTGGTGCAAACTTGAGGCCGTTACTCAACAGCCGCAGCCATGGTTGCGCCGTATTTTTCGGCTTGCCTGTCGTTGCAATCGGATTTTGGCCATCCGGCCGGTGCTGTCTTGGCGACGCGATCGTTTCGGACTTTCCCCCAAAATCTGGCTTGTGGCGCGAAGCGCAAAGTGCACGCGTGCGGCTGCCACTTCGCGTCTATGCGGCATCTGGACTGACTAGGAGAGAGACGATGCAAAAGGGCACCGTCAAATGGTTTAATTCAACCAAAGGCTACGGCTTCATCAAGCCGACCGCCGGCGATAAAGATGTCTTCGTGCATATTTCGGCGGTGGAGCGCGCGGGATTGCGTTCGCTCAACGAAGGCCAAGAGGTCGAGTTCGAGGTCGTCACCAATCGCGGCAAAACGTCCGCGGAAAATCTAAAAGTCGCCTGAGACAGCGGACACTTTACTCCGCTTAGTGAGGCCCGTGTTTTGCGGGCCGGGGAGCATTCTGTCGCTTTTTTGCAAACGGCGGCCGCGCGCTCTCCGCGGTGCTAGCGCAAATCCGAAACGTCGACGCGGCGGTCGATTTGTTCAAAGCGAATCCCCCGCGCGGCCGCTATTTCACCTACCTCGTGGGCCGTCATTTGGCCGGTGTTCACGCGCTCGGTCACGGCAAATTGGTCGAATAGCATAGGCTTTCCCGCGGATCGGCAGGGCATTTGGTAATCGCAGACGACGAGGCCCGGCATCGCGGCGATGCGCGCGGTTTCCGCTTCCATGATGGCGATACGCTCGTTCAACTCGGCGCGGAGCGCCGGACTGAAAAGCAGCAGGTATGGAGTGACGTACTGCGAGAGGAGAAATCGCGCGATCAGAATACAGACGACCAGGAGCTGGCTGCGCTTCGGCCCGAAGGAGCGTGCTGCCGGAATTGCCGCAAGGTCACCGAACGCGAGGCCGAGGCCCAAAGCGGCGGCGACCGTCAATTCGAAGATTGCGTTATCGGCGACGCCTTCGCCGGCCGACTGGACCAAATAAATGACCAGCGCGGTCACGATGAAAAGCACCGCGAACCTGGCGCCCGTGACTCGCCGACGGTACGCCGCCCAAATTAACGCGATGATGACCGCCGGGGCGATGAATTGGACCAAGCCAAGGTGGCCCAAACCGCGGCCGAGGTGGTAGACCCGGGGCATCAGCATGCAGTGGAAGAAAACAGCGCCGTACAGGGTGCCGCAAAGGGCAAGCCCGATTGCGACGGTGCCAAGGCCGACGACGACGGCAAGCATGCCGCGCCGGCGGTCGTGCATCGTAAGCCATAGCAGCGACACCAACGGAATCGCAAAAAGGCTGTGCTTGTAGAAGCCGGCGACCGCCATGATCGCGACCGCAACCAGGGCCCTGTCGCTCCTCGGATGCCGCAGTATGTAGGCGAGACACCCGGTCATGACGGCAAGCGCGACCAGATGCGGATCGTCGCGCCCGACCCAAACCGAGTACCATTTCGCCGCCGTTGCAACCCACCACGCCGCAGCAACCGCCGCTCCGAGAGCCGATCCGCCGAGCGAGCGGACACATGCCCAGACGCCGAAGCCGGTGGCCAGCGTTGCCGCCAGGCACAACACGCGGCCAACGTAGAGCACGTCAACGCCGGTGAGCGATGAGAGCGCGTTGAGCAGATAGAATGACAATGGCGGGTAGTTGTTGGTGACGAAAACATCGAAGGAGTAAAGCGGCAGGCCGGCGCGCAGCGCGTCAGCGTGATAGGCCTGCCATATGCCGCCGCCTTCGATCTGCAACGGCAGCAGCGCGCGATAGGCCGGCCAGGCAAAGTAAATCGCGGCGAGCGCGCCAAGCGCGAAGATGGCGGCCCCCAACGCTACCGAAATGCGGGGCGCGCGATCCGGGTTGCCAAGGCGTAGTTCGCCGCTCGACATATCGCGCCGGCCGTTCAGCGTCGGTGGTTAGCGGCGTTGGCGCCGGCAGGAGGATCGGACGGCCGTCTTTCCGCCAAGCGTCATCCTGGATCAGAAAGTGAATTTGTAATTGATGCCGAGACGGACAATGTCCTCCTCCAGCGGGACGCTGGAGGGTATGCCGCAGCTCGAAGCAGGGCAGGATTGGGCGCTAGGTTCGACGTGGAAATACTCGAACTTGCCAGTCCAGTTCTCCAGAAAGGCCCATTCGACGCCCGCGCCGACCACCCAGCCAGCTTGCGTTCCCCTGACGCTGGGCCATGCCCCGCCGGCGCTAACCGCGCGATCGATGACGGCGACGCCGCCTGTGCCATAAACCAGTATGCGATCGAACGCATAACCGGCCCGAGCACGCCCCGTGGCCAGCCAAAAGCTCTGGCTTACGGTGCCTCTTTGCTTCGTCCAATCGCCGTCGCCCTCGACGCCAACCACAACGTGGCCCCATTGATAATTGGCGCCAAGCGTGCCGCCGAATTGCCAACCGTCCATGCTGAACGGGCCGCTTCCCGTCCATACCGCTGGGTCATACCACCAAGTGTTGGCGAAAGCGAAGCCGCCGTTTAGGCCGAGATAAAAGCCGCCCCAATTGTAGATGGGTGCGATGGTCGGAACGTAAGCTGCGGGTGCACGCGGTGCTGGCGGCGGTGGCGGAAGATCAGCCGCAAAACTCTGCCCCAGCACTCCGCACGCCAATGCCGCCCCAATCACTATGCGTCGCACGCCCGCCGCTCCACGTTTACGCCGTAGTCTTGGCCCCAGCGGATCGTATATCACAAGTTTGCGCCAAGCAGAACGTCTTCAGCGCGGAACTTGCCCATTTCACACTCCTTTAACCTTGATCGCGCGGTCATCTGGCAACGATGTGTCGAATTTTGTCCGGCCATCCACCACAGCGCGCAAAGCGCGCGGATAAAGCCGATGCTCAACCTCCAGCACGCGTGCTGCGAGGGTTGATTCGGTTTCGCCGCTGTGTACGTCGATGGCTTCCTGCGCGACAATGGGGCCGGCATCGAGTTCCGCAACAACGAAATGAACGGTGGCGCCGTGGAGTTTGGCGCCGGCTGCGATCGCCCGGCGGTGGGTATCAAGTCCTTTGAAGTCGGGGAGCAGAGCAGGGTGGATGTTCAACAACCGTCCGTTCCAGCGCGCAACAAACCATGGTGTCAGAATGCGCATGAAGCCGGCGAGACACACGAACTCGATTTGATTCGTGCGCAGGACGTCGTCAAGCGCGCGCTCGAACGCTTCGCGGTCTTCGCCGAATTCGCGGTGATCGATTGCCGTCGTCGCAATGCCCTGTTGACGGGCGTAGGCGAGGCCGGCTGCATCGGCCCGGTTGGAAACGACAAGCGCGATTTCGGCCGGATAGTCGTCGATCTTGGCGGCTTCAATCAGCGCCGCCATGTTTGAGCCACGGCCGGAAACAAGCACTGCGACCCGCTTCTTGACCATTACTCACCTGGCGAGTGGTCCGATTCTAACATTCGCATTCCGGTACGGCAGGCTACCATGCGAATGTTTGAATTAAAGGACCACTGGCAAATATACGTGCTAGTGAAGCTTTTGGATTTGACATTCGCCTCGCGAGTTTGCGGCGCGCTGGGTAGCGAATTTCAAATCCGCTCCACTAGATCGAGGCGCCCGCGAAAATCGACGCGGCTCTCGCCATGCGCGTCGGTCACCTCGCCTAACCGCACGACACTTTCGCCGTGAGCCTTGAATATCTCACTCGCCGCCCCGGCATCGTTGGCGTCAACGACAGCGACCATGCCAATGCCGCAGTTGAATGTGCGCAGCATTTCCTGTTCGCCGACGTCACCGGTGGCGGCGAGCCATTTGAACACCGGCGGGACGGGCACGCGGTCCAGATCCAACGACGCGGAAAGTCCGCGCGGGATGACTCTCGGGATGTTGTCGACAAAGCCGCCGCCGGTGATGTGCGCAAGCGCTTTCACCGCCTCGGTTTCGCGAATCGCAGCGAGGCACGAGTTCACATAAAGCCGGGTGGGAGTCAGCAACGCTTCGCCGAGCGTTCGACCGGCGTCAAACGGTGCAGGCGCGGCAAGCGCCCGCCCGGAAGCGGCGACAATGCGGCGTACCAAAGAAAAGCCATTCGCATGTACGCCGGACGACGCGAGGCCGAGCACGACGTCGCCCGGCGCGATGTCGGCGCGGGGCAGCAAGGCTTGGCGGTTGACGGCGCCGACGGCAAAGCCTGCAAGATCGTAATCTCCGGCCTGATAGAGGCCGGGCATTTCCGCGGTCTCGCCGCCGATCAGCGCGCAGCGCACATCGCGGCAGGCGGCGGCAATGCCGCCGACCACTTTCGCGGCCACATCGGTATCGAGCTTGCTGCAGGCGAAGTAGTCGAGGAAGAACAGCGGCTCGGCGCCTTGCACCACGAGATCGTTCACCGACATCGCCACCAGGTCGATGCCGATTGTGTCGTGACGATTGATCTCGATCGCGATTTTGACTTTGGTTCCGACCCCGTCCGTGGCGGCGACCAGCAGCGGATCGTCAAATCCAGCGGCTTTCAGATCAAACAGGCCGCCGAATCCCCCGATTTCGGCGTTGGCGCCGGCCCGCGCAGTGAGGCGCAACGCCGGCTTGATCATTTCCACCAGGCGATTGCCGGCATCGATGTCGACACCGGCGGCTGCGTAACGTCCCTTTTCCACGGACTTTACCTTTGCCGTTTAGTCCGGCGCTTGAGCGGAAACGAGCTTCGCGCCTCCTACGTCGGAATCCGGCGGTGCGCAAGCAGGAGCCGGGCCGTATGGTGTTGGAAAACGGCGGTACGCCGACTAGAATCTCGCTGCTATCGGTATCGCTGATAGCGGATCGGGCAGGGGTGCGCGGCGAGGCTGGGCGCATGAGCCGGGGCGCGGCTTGAGTATTCCGAATCTCATCACACTGGCGCGCATCATTTTGGTGCCGGTCGTCGTTTGGGCGATTACGTCGGGCCAGATGCTGGCCGCGTTTGCGCTGTTTGTGGCGGCGGGAATAAGCGACGCCGTCGACGGCTTTCTGGCCAAGCGATTTCACATGGCAAGCGAACTTGGCGCCTATCTCGACCCGCTCGCCGACAAAGCGCTGATCGTCTCCATATACGTTTCGCTCGGCATCTCCGGCGCGCTGCCGATCTCGCTGGTCATCCTTGTCGTCTCGCGCGACATTATGATCATCTCGGGCTTCATGCTGGCGTGGCTGGTAGACCGGCCGATGCCGGTAAAACCGCTGCCGGTATCAAAAGCCAATACCGTGGCACAAATCGTGCTCGCCGCTTTCGTGCTTGCCGAACACGGATTTGGTTTTGGTGCCGATCTGCTTTCTCTGGCCTTGATCGTGATTGTTGCAATCTTGACCTTGCTCTCGATCGCCTTCTATCTCGCCGAATGGCTCAACCACATGAATTCATTCGGCACCGGTCATCACTGAGGCTCATGCCGGTAGCTTCGCCCAGCCGGCTTGTTTAAGCGCGACATGTCCATTCGCCCGCGCCAGCTTGCGCTTGTGCTCGACCACGACGAAAGCTATGCGCGCGAGGATTTTCTGTCCGGACCGTGCAATGAGGCCGCCTTTCGGCTCGTCGAATCCTGGCCGGACTGGCCGGACAACGCGCTTGCTCTCAGCGGGCCGGCCGGATCCGGAAAGACACATTTGGCCATGATCTGGGCGGCGGCGGCGGGCGCTCGCGTCGTGTCCGGGCGTTCTCTCGCCGAAGCCGAATTGCCGGCGGCGCTAGCGACCGGAGCGCTCCTGGTCGAGGACGCTGCCGCAGCGGAGGGGCGCCCGCTGTTTCACTTGATCAATCTCGCGCGCGAGGAAAAAGCCGGGCTGCTGCTGACCGCGCGTACGCCAGCGGCGGCGTGGCCGGTGACAATCCCGGACCTCGCCTCGCGGCTGCGGGCGATGCCACTTGCAACATTGACCGCGCCTGACGACGCCATGTTGCGGGCAATAATCGTCAAGCTCGCCGCGGATCGCCAGCTTCCGCTCGACGAGAGTGCAGTCGGTTATCTATCAACCCATATCGAGCGCTCTTTCGCTGCGGCCCGCGCCGCCGTCAGCGCGCTCGATATGGAAGCGCTGCGGCAGCAGCGGGCGCCTACGCGCGCGCTTGCCGCCGAGTTGTTTCGCGACTAGTGCTTTTCGCCTTCGGCAATCCCAGCGATTGGGTGACGATCTCGCCGAGCGCGGCAAAATCGCGTTTGCGCGGCGACGTGCGCCGCCACGCCAGGCCTACGGTGCGCGCGGGCTGCGGCTCGGTAAAACGCAGAAGCTTGACGCGTTTGTCGCTCGCCTCGACGCCGGCGGCGATTTCCGGCAGCAACGTGACGCCGTAGCCGTTGGCCACCATTTGCATGACGGTCGCGAGCGAGGTGGCGCCGAGGCTTGCCGGTGCGTCGGCGCGCGGCGGCGCGCAAAACGCCAGCGCCTGGTCGCGCAGACAATGACCTTCTTCCAGAAGTATGAGGCGCTGTTGCTCGACCTCGGCAGCCGTCACGCGCCGATGTGCCGGGCGCGGGTCGGTGGCGGGTGCGGCAAGCAGGAACCGGTCGTCGAACAGCGGGAGCGTTTCGGCGTCGGCGCCGTCTACCGGCAGCGCCAGCATCACGGTGTCGAGGTCGCCGCCGGCAAGCTCTTCGAGTAGGGCTTTGGTTTGTGTCTCGCGTACTTCGATGCGCAGCAGCGGATAGCGGCTTTGCAGCCGAGGCAACACGCGCGGCAAGACATATGGCGCCACCGTTGGAATAATGCCGAGGCGCAAGTGCCCGGCGAGCACGTCGCGGTGGCGGGCATAATCGACGAGGTCACGCGTGGCAGCAAGAATGTGCTCGGCACGCCGCGCGACTTCGACACCGGTTTCAGTCAGCGCGATCTCGCCGGGCCGCCGTTCTACGAGTTCCGTGCCGATCTCGCGCTCGAGTTCGCGCACCTGCATCGACAGCGCCGGCTGGGTCACCGCGCATTCGTCGGCGGCTCGGCCGAAATGACGGTGGCGGGCAAGTGATGCCAGATAACGCAGCTGACGAAGCGTAATCACCTTTATAAGGTATTCTTATCAACAGCCCCAATCAATACGATTAGACCTGATGGGCGCGCCAGCTTAAAAACAATGCAGCTTCCCTAACTGCGCCATTGTCGACGCCCAAGGAGAGAAAAACCGGGCGCCTCGCGCGCGGGCTTCCACCAGCGATGCCGCAGAACGGCGGCAACAGAATTTCAAACCGAGCGGAGAGAAACATGGATGCGAAAACGGACAAGAGCGCGGGCCAATGCCCTTTCAGCCAGGCGCATACCAACCGCGAATGGTGGCCGGATCAGCTAAGCCTCGCGGCGCTTCACACAAATTCTTCCCTGTCCGATCCGATGGGCAAGGAGTTCAACTACGCCAAGGAATTCAAGACGCTCGACCTGAAGGCCGTGATCAAGGATTTGCGCGGCGTGATGACTAACTCGCAGGAGTGGTGGCCGGCTGACTTCGGTCACTACGGCGGCTTGATGATCCGCATGGCTTGGCACAGCGCCGGCACATACCGGATCGCCGACGGTCGCGGCGGCGCCGGCGCCGGACAGCAGCGCTTCGCGCCACTGAACTCGTGGCCGGACAATGCAAATCTCGACAAGGCGCGCCGGCTGTTATGGCCCATCAAACAGAAATACGGACGCAAGCTTTCCTGGGCCGACCTCATGGTTCTCGCGGGCAACGTCGCGCTCGAATCCATGGGATTTAAGACGTTCGGTTTCGCTGGCGGCCGCGCCGACGCGTGGGAACCCGAAGAACTCTACTGGGGTCCGGAAGGGACGTGGCTCGGCGACGAGCGCTATAGCGGCGAGCGCCAGCTGCAAAATCCGCTCGGCGCGGTGCAGATGGGCCTCATCTACGTCAATCCAGCGGGCCCGAATGGCAAGCCCGATCCGGTCGCGTCGGCGAAGGACATCCGCGAGACGTTCTTCCGCATGGCGATGAACGATGAGGAGACTGTCGCGCTGATTGCCGGCGGTCACTCATTCGGCAAGACGCACGGCGCCGGCGATCCGTCGCTGGTCGGTCCGGAGCCGGAAGGCGGCGCCGTTGAGGACCAGGGCCTCGGCTGGAAGAGCAAGCACGGAACTGGCATGGGCGCCGACGCCATCACCGGCGGTCCGGAAGTCACCTGGACTCAGACTCCGACAAAGTGGAGCAACAATTTCTTCAAGAACCTGTTCGAAAACGAATGGGAGCTGACACACAGCCCCGCAGGCGTGCCGCAGTGGAAAGCCAAGGGCGCCGCGGCCACGATTCCCGATCCGTTCGACACGTCCAAAAAGCATGTGCCGACTATGCTGACCACGGACCTCGCGCTGCGGATGGACCCGGCCTACGAGAAGATTTCGCGGCGCTTCTATGCAAACCTGGACGAGTTCGCCGACGCTTTCGCCCGCGCGTGGTTCAAGCTCACGCACCGCGATATGGGACCTCGCGTTCGCTATCTCGGCGCGTTGGTCCCGAAAGAAGAACTGATCTGGCAAGATCCGATTCCGAAGGTCAATCACGCGCTGATCGGGGATTCGGATAGCGCCGCTCTGAAGAAAAAGATCCTCGCCTCCGGCTTGTCGGTTTCCGATCTCGTTTCGGCGGCGTGGGCGTCGGCGTCGACGTTCCGCGGCTCGGACAAGCGTGGTGGAGCAAACGGCGGGCGAATTCGTCTTGCCCCGCAGAAGGATTGGGAGGCCAACCAGCCGGCCAAGCTGGCAAAAGTCCTGCAAAAACTCGAGGCGATTCAAAAAAGCTTCAACAATGCCAAGAAAAAAGTTTCGCTCGCCGACCTCATTGTCCTTGGCGGTTGCGCCGCCGTCGAGACAGCGGCGGAAAAAGCCGGGCATAAGGTGAAGGTGCCTTTCTCGCCCGGACGGATGGACGCATCGCAAGAACAGACCGACGTCGAGTCGTTCAAGCCGCTTGAACCGGTCGCTGACGGCTTCCGCAACTACTACCGCGGCAAGTCGCTGATGGCGCCCGAAGAGGCGCTGATCGACAAGGCGCAATTGCTGAGACTGACCGCGCCGGAGATGACAGTGCTGGTCGGTGGTCTGCGCGTCCTCGGCGCCAATGCCGGCGGGTCGAAGCATGGCGTTCTCACTAAGAAGCCGGGAACGCTGAGCAATGACTTCTTCGTCAACCTGCTCGATATGAAGACGGAATGGCAGCCCGCTTCTGAAGGGGCGTACGAGGGTCGCGACCGCAAAACCAAAGCGTCAAAGTGGACCGCGACGCGCGTCGATCTGATCTTCGGTTCGCATTCGCAGCTCCGCGCGCTCGCGGAGGTCTACGGCAGCGCTGATGCGAAGGAGAAGTTCGTCAAAGACTTCGTGGCGGCGTGGAACAAGGTGATGAACGCCGATCGCTTCGACCTTGCGTACAAGGCGGCGGCTTAACCGAAGCCCAAAAGCAATCAACGGCCGGGTTTCTCCGGCCGCTTTTTTGTTTTGATGAAGGCTTCCTTGTTGAGAGACTGCCGAGCGTCAACAATGCCCGTAAGTCGTTGATCTTGCAGGAACCCCACTGGCCCTCGGCCGGTACCCGCGGCCGAGGGGCAAGGAAAGCTTGACGGGCAGATGCCGCGCCCCCTTATCTGCCGTTGTGGCAGGTCATCGAATCGTAACGGGGGATGGTCAGGGTGAGGCTTGAGGAGCAAAGTATAGCCATGGCCGACCGTGGCCAAGCGACCGCCGTCGCACTCGAACCGGTCCCGACCCATCGCCTGACCGCGCCCGTACGGCTTGCCGAGCGAGCGGCGGGGCATGCTGCGTCTGCTATTGCCGCGAGCCCGGAACGCTTCATCAACCGCGAACTATCGTGGCTCAATTTCAACCGCCGCGTTCTCGAAGAATCCGCGAACCGCGGTCACCCGCTGCTCGAGCGCCTGCGGTTCCTGTCGATTTCCGCCAACAACCTCGATGAATTTTTCATGGTCCGGGTCGCCGGTCTCCGCGCCCAGGCGCGCGCCGGCATCGCCACCAAAAGCCCCGAAGGTCTGACGCCGAGCGAACAGCTGACGCGCATCGCCGAAGCCGTTGTGCTCCTGGTCGAAGACCAGCAAACGCAATGGCGCGAGCTGCGCGGACTGCTCGCCAAAGCCGGCATTGTGCTGATCGACGGTCCGGACGTCACCAAGACCGAGAAAGCATGGCTGGAGGATTATTTCCTCTCACATATCTTTGCGCTGCTGACGCCGCTTGCCGTCGATCCGGCCCACCCATTCCCGTTCATTCCTAATCTCGGATTCTCGATCGCCTTGCAGCTCGCGCGCAGCAAGGACGGCAAGGCGATGAATGCACTGATCCGGATGCCCAACCGGATCGAGCGTTTCGTGCGCCTGCCGCAGGCCGGCGAGGGCGGCGAAGTGCGGCTGATCTCGGTCGAAGGCGCCACCAGCCTGTTCATCGGCAAACTGTTTCCCGGCTACTCGGTGAAAGGCGTTGGCGCGTTCCGGGTTATTCGCGACTCGGAACTGGAAATCCTCGAAGAGGCGGAAGATCTGGTGCGGCTATTCGAGACCGCGCTCAAGCGCCGGCGCCGCGGTTCAGTGATCCGCCTCGACATCGAGGCGAATATGCCGGCCGAGCTGCAGCGCTTCGTGCAGCGTGCGCTCGGCGCCGGCGACGATAGCGTGTTCAAGGTCGATGGCGTGCTGGCGCTCAACGAAATGGCGCAGCTAACGAGCCTTAAGCGCCCGGACCTCGAATTTGTGCCGTACACGCCGCGTTATCCGGAGCGCATCCGCGATCACGGCGGCGATTGTTTCGCGGCCATCCGGCAGAAGGATCTGATCGTTCATCACCCGTATGAATCGTTCGACGTGGTGGTCGACTTCCTGCACCAGGCGACACGCGATCCAGACGTCGTCGCCATCAAGCAGACGCTCTATCGCACTTCCGCGGATTCGCCGATCGTGCGCACGCTGGCTGAAGCCGCAGAAGCCGGCAAATCGGTCACCGCCGTGGTCGAGCTGAAAGCGCGCTTCGACGAGGAAGCCAACATCCGCTGGGCGCGTGACCTCGAACGCGCCGGCGTGCAGGTGGTGTACGGCTTCATCGAGCTCAAGACCCACGCCAAGCTTTCGCTGGTGGTGCGCCGCGAGGGCGCGGCACTCGCGTCCTATGTCCATGTCGGTACCGGCAACTATCACCCAGTGACGGCGCGCATTTACACCGATCTGTCGTTTTTTACGGCGGATCCGCTGATCGCGCGTGACGTCGCCCGCGTATTCAATTTCGTGACCGGCTATGCCGAACCCGTTGGGCTCGAGCGCATGGCGGTTTCGCCCCTGACGTTGCGGAAAAGCATCGTCGAGCACATTGAGCAGGAAATCGCCCACGCCAAGGCCGGCCGCCCCGCCGCCATTTGGCTGAAAATGAACGCATTGGTCGATGCCGACATCATCGACGCGCTGTACCGGGCTTCGAGCGCGGGCGTAGCCGTCGAACTCGTGGTGCGCGGCATTTGCTGCCTGCGGCCGGGCGTGCCGGGATTGTCGGAAAATATTCGCGCCAAGTCGATCATCGGCCGCTTCCTCGAACACGGCCGCGTCTACTGCTTCGGCGCCGGTCATGGTCTGCCGCACCCGAAAGCAGCCGTGTATATGTCCTCGGCCGATTTGATGCCGCGCAACCTCGACCGGCGGGTCGAAGTGCTCTGCCCGATCCTCAATCCCACCGTGCACGAGCAGGTGCTGGACCAGATCATGGTCGCCAATTTCAAAGATAACGAGCAGAGCTGGCAGTTTCTTCCCGACGGTACTTCGGCGCGGGTCATCATTGCCGCGGGCGAACCAGGCTTCAATGCGCACACTTACTTCATGACCAATCCAAGCCTGTCCGGCCGCGGAAAATCACCCAAGGATTCGATCCCGCGATTGCCCCGCGCGGACCGGGGCTGAACGAAAAGCGCCGGCCGCAACCTTCGCGGCCGCGCCGAATTCAACGCATGAGCCGCGCGAAAATCGACTCACCCGGACGCCTCTATAATGGGCCGCCGCTTGCCGTGGTCGATATTGGATCGAACTCGGTCCGCCTCGTGGTTTACGAGCGGCTGTCGCGGGCGCCTACGGCACTATTCAACGAGAAGGCGCTGTGCGGCCTGGGCCGCGAAGTGCAAACAACGGGCTTGCTGCCAGCCGATGCCGTCGAACAGGCCTTGGCCGCGCTCAAGCGCTACCGCGCGCTATGCACCACCATGGGTGCGAAGCAGGTTTTGGCGATTGCGACGGCGGCGTGCCGCGACGCCAAGAACGGCCGTGCTTTCATCAAGCTTGCCGAGCGGACCATCAGAGCGGACATCGACGTTTTGTCCGGCGCGCAAGAGGCGGAGCTGACCGCACTCGGCGTGATGTCGGGCGTTCATCAGCCGAACGGGGTGGTCGGCGATCTCGGCGGCGGCTCGCTCGAACTCATTGACATTCACGGCAACCGAGCCCGGCGCGGGCTGACGCGGCCACTTGGCGGTCTGGCGCTCGCCGACATTTCGGCGAAATCGCTGAAGAAGGCGGACAAGTTCGTCAAAAAGACGCTGGGCGCGCTACCGGTTTTGCGCGACTGCGAGGATCGGACGTTCTATGCGGTCGGCGGCACGTGGCGGGCGCTGGCCCGGCTGCACATGTGGCAGACCGCATATCCGCTGCACGTGATGCACGGCTACGCCATTCCCGCCGACGAAGCGCTCGAGTTCGCCCGACTGGTGCACCGGGTCAACGTCGATACGTTGTCGAATATCGACGTCGTCAACAGGGAGCGTCGGCCGCTGCTCGCCTATGCCGCGCTGGTGCTCGAGCACATTTTGCGCATCGGCAAGCCGGACCGGGTGATGTTTTCCGCGCTCGGCGTGCGCGAAGGTTTGCTTTATTCGCTGCTGAAGCAAAGAGACAAGGAAAAGGACGCGCTGATCGAGGCGGCGCGCGACCTCAACCGCCTGCGGTCGCGTTCCGCTCGTCACGGCGAGGAACTCATCGAATGGACCGACCGGTTCATGGCGACTTCCGGGCTGGATGAGATTGCCGAAGAACGGCGGCTTCGCCATGCCGCGTGTCTGTTGGCCGACATCGGCTGGCGTGCCCACCCTGATTATCGCGGCGAACAGTCGCTCAACATTATTGCGCACGGCGGCTTTACCGCCATTGATCACCCCGGCCGCGCTTACCTGGCGCTTGCGGTATTCTACCGTCATTCCGGATTAGTCATGGACGACGAGTTGTCGCCGCGGCTTCGCGAACTTGCATCAACGCGCACCATCGATCGCGCCCGCGTGCTGGGCGCGGCGATGCGCCTTGCTTATGTCGTCTCGGCGGCGATGCCCGGCGTGCTGCCGAAAACCAGACTCGCCGTGGAACGCCACCGGCTGGCGCTGCATCTCCCCGGCGAATACGCGGCGCTCAATGGCGAACGCGTCACGGCGCGGTTGCGTTCGCTGGCGCGCTTGATTGGACGCGAGCCGGTCACGCTGCTCGGATAAGGCAGGCCGGCGGACACGTTGCCAAGCCCGCGGCGGTGCGGTTCAATGTCTGCTGGCCAGTGGGGGCTGAAGCGAGTCGCGCTGACGGCGGGCCCCATCAGGGGGAAATTATGGAAAATCTGAAGCGCTTCTTCGTTGTTATCGCCGTGATTTCCGTTCTCAACGGCATCCTTCTGCTTTTGGCGCCGGCTGCCGTACTTGCTTCCTACGGGGTAGAGGTAACGGTCGGCGCGGTCCTTGGCTTCAGATTACTGGGCCTGACCTTGATCGAGTTCGGGCTGATCAACTGGTTCGTCCGCGCCTCACACGATTGGGTCGCGCTGCGCGGATTGTTGCTCGGAGGCACGGTTGGCTATGCGCTGGGCTTTATTGTTTCTCTGTGGGCGACGCTAACCCATCAGTTGAACCAGGCCGGGTGGGTGCTAGTGGTGACCTACGCCGTTTTGCTGCTGGGCTACCTTTTGTCGCTGTACAGGGGCACGCAGAAATTCGGCGGCAAGTAGTTGCGGCACAACAAAACCGCACATAGCGGCATTCCTCTCGTAAGCCCGCACTGATAGCTGAGGTCGCCTGCCGCTGGCTTCCTTTGTGGAACCATCCTCGTTCGCTATTTCATCGACTGTGTCCAAACCGCCACACCGTTTTGGCCCTCAAGCGCGTTGGAGGATCACACGCTGAGAGGAAAAACCATGAAAAAGTTGGCGTTGGCTTTGGCCGCGACGAGCATACTGGGCGCCACACCGGTTTTGGCGGCCGATTTGCCGCCACCGGCGGCTCCCGCTTATTACAAAGCGCCCCCCATGGTGCCGGTATTCAGCTGGACCGGTTGCTACATCGGCGCCGATGTCGGCGGCGGCTTTATCAACGACAGGGATTCTGAGCGCACCGCCGCTGGCGCTCCCTCGCCGTTCTCACCGACTAACAGTGCCAACCCCGACGGCGTAATGGCCGGCGGATACCTTGGGTGCAATTATCAATTCAGCAGCGGCATTGTCATCGGCGCGGAAGGCGACGCCAACTGGGCGAATATCCGTGGAGGTACGGCGCAGTTTCCGGGCAGCAGTTTACCGGGCCTCCCGAACGACTTCTACGAGGCCCGCTCCGATTTCCAGGCGTCGGCTCGCGGCCGCCTGGGTTACGCATTCAATCGGACCTTGCTGTACGCAACCGGCGGCGCGGCCTGGGCGCACGTTATCGAGCACGACGTCTCGGTGGCGGGCGCACTGTCAAATGACACCTCATCCACGCGTCCTGGATGGACCGTCGGCGCCGGTCTGGAATATGCCTTCCTCAACAACCTGGTCGGGCGCGCGGAGTATCGCTACTCCGATTTCGGCACTTTTTCGTACTCGCCTGCCGTATTCGCGCCGTTCGTGGAGAACCACAGGATTACCGAGAATCAGGTTCTCGTCGGCCTGTCCTACAAGTTCGGCGGCGGACCGATGGGGATGTGGTAGGCACGAAACCGATCGCAGCGATCGACTACGAAAAGCTTTGCAGCAGAAGGCCCCGCCTCAGCGGCTGGGCCTTTTTCTTCTGTCCCGTCGTCGACCGCCAGCGCTCAGGAAACCGCGGTTCTTTTGTCCAAGCATGGCGGCATCCAGGTCTGCGACATGAACGCCTTCGCGTTGGGCAGTCGCTGTCAAACCGGAAGCGCAGCAAAATAACAGCGCGAGATTCGAAGCGCTCGCCATCGCGCTCGACTGAGCTGTCAAATTTTCAACTGATCGATTTGCCGTAACCGCTCATTAAACATTGCGACGAAAATCAAGAACGGCGGCTTTAGTATTTTTACCAGTGTCATCTTATACGGCTCGGAATAGCGCCGCTCTGCCGGCCAACATTGTTTGTCTGCATGAATTATTTCGCAGCACTCATTTATTGGGTTGTGGTCGCGTTGTGGCTGACTGTGTTGGCGGCCATCGCTTACTTTTACGCCCGCAACCCGCGCGCATTCGGTATCACGCGGCTCCTGCTCGCCGTCCTTGCCATCGATACTGCGCGCAACGTCCTCGAAAACATCTACTTCGGCCTCTATTTCGGAGGCCAGTATGGCCTTTTCCCGGCCGCCATCGCGCAGTATCTCGGTCAGCCAAAACTTCTCATCGTGCCGAAGCTTCTGAACATCGCCGCCGGTTGCGTGGTGCTCGGCCTGTTGCTGTTCCGCTGGCTACCGCTTGCCGTGCGCGAACGCGGCCGCGCCGAGCAGCGCGCGACCGATCTTGAAACGCTCGCCGCGCTGGATTGGCTGACCGGGCTCTACAACCGTCGGCATTTCGAAAGCCTGGCCGGGGCCGAGCTCGCGCGCAGCCAGCGCTATCTGCGGCCATTGAGCGTGCTGATGATCGACATCGATCACTTCAAGGAAGTCAACGACCATTTCGGTCATCCAACCGGCGATCGGGTGATCCGGGCGGTCGCCAACGTACTCCTGGCCACCAAGCGCGAAGCGGACTTGGCGGCGCGCGTCGGCGGCGAGGAGTTCGCGGTGATGTTGCCGGAAACAACGGAGGCCGCGGCAGTTCAAATGGCCGAACGGCTGCGCGAACAATTGCAGCTCTGCCCGCCGATCGTCAGCGGCGAAAAATTTTCAATCACGCTGAGCATTGGCGTCGCCGGCGCAACGTCCGAAACCGCCGGCATCGACATGTTGCTTGCGTGCGCCGATCACGCGCTCTACGAGGCCAAAAACGCCGGCCGCGATCGCGTCGTTGCCTGGCGCGACCAGCCGCTGACGATGTTCGTCGAAGCAGCGGCTTAAGCTTCACGCACAGCTTTGGCGCGCTGCGGTGCCGTGCGCGGTTTCAACTTGGCCGGCACCGGGGCCATGTTGAGCTCGACGAAGCCGAAGCACTCCATCAATAGCGCGCCGATTTCGGCCTCGACTTCGCTGATAAAGCCGCTTGGTCGAGGCGTAATCGCGTACTTCGCCGGTCACATCCGGCGTCTCGGCGGTGACGACGCCGTAAACCAGGCGCCGCGCGGCGTCGATCTTGGTGATGGGAATGAATATTTTCATGTCGTTCATCGCGGACTCCCGTGCGTTTTGTCGCGCAAATAGAATTCCGAATTCCGCTTGTTCCCAATGCGGGAACATGCTATTGAGATTGATGCGGGTTATTGCCCGAAACACGCTCCTACGCTTTTCGGACAAGCACCCGGAAGCAAAGGCGGCGCTCGAACGCTGGTACAGACTGGTTAGAGCGGCGCATTGGACTTCAAGCGATGACGTTCAGCGAGCGGCGCCGAAAGCTAAAGTGTTAAACCGCGAACGCGTTAGGTTTGAAGTAGCGGGCGGAAACTACCGGTTGGTGGTTGCTCTCGATTTTCGCCGGCAAGTCGCCTTCGTAAAGTTCATAGGCACCCACGCCGAATATGATCGTATTGATGCCTTCACCGTATCGCAGTTCTAGGAACCGAGCTGATGGACATTCGACCGATCCGTAACGACAAGGAGCACCGGGCCGCCCTCGCCGAAATTAACGCCTGTTGGGGCGCTCCCGACGGCTCTGAGAAGGCTGATCGACTCGATGTGCTTCTTGCACTTGTCGACCTTTACGAAACCAAGCGCTGGCCGATTGACCTCGACAAGGGCTTTGATCCGGTCGACGTCCTCAACTATGCCATCGAGGAGCTCGGTCACACTCAGGCAGAACTGGCTGAGCTTCTCGACTCCCGTTCACGTGCATCAGAGATTCTTGCGCGCCGGCGCGCCCTGACGGTCGATATGATTCACAAGATCAGCGACGCGTGGAAAATTCCGGCCGAGCTGCTCGTCCGTCCTTATAAAATAAAACGAGCCGCTTAACTCTCCGCAGCGCGAGCTCCCAACCGCCCGATCAAGCTCGCCGCGGCATTTTCTGTTTCATGGCGGTAGTGGATTCGAGGCGCAACGCGAATTTATGAAAACGAGGGCGTTCTTCTCCACCTCGCTTAACTTGAAATATTCTGGATTTTTCTCAAAGATATCGTCCTGACCGCGAACCGCTCCGTATTTCTGATCGAGCGCCACGAATACGTTGTGAATTTCCGAAGGAAGCGGAGCCACCGAAATTATAATGGCTTGCGGCTCTTCGTCGGCAACCTTCTCGACGCCGGTTTGCCTATCAAATTTCAGATTCTCCTGGCTGGTTATGCGCCGCGCGATAATGCTGCCCGGAGCTACGGACAGAACCAAACAAATACACAACGCGCCGTTCGGATATTCGGCGTGAAAAATGTCGCCGACCGCTAGCTTGGCGAGAAGAAATTCGCGATCGGTCATTGCTGGACCAGACCTAAAAACAACATCCGGCGACGGACTATGATTTCTCGCGCCGGCTCTTCAAATCACGCAAAACCTCCTCCATTTGTGGAAGGCTCCGCACCAGCCGGGGAATTCTTTGATCATATCATGCAACTGACTGGCGATATTCGGCTCGCGCGCCCGCCGGTCTCGCTGTGCGCGAGCGTTCTCGTCACCTTGAGTCGGAAGCTGTACTGACAATCGGGGCGAGGATGGGAAACGAGATTTTAGAGGCGTAGCGAGAAATGTTAGTTCCGAGTAGGCGCGCCGTATTTGGCGAAATCTGGAGCAGGCGGCGTATTCTCTGGGACTCGCCCGGTTTTCATAACCGCCTGATAGCATGGCGTGAGTATGTCCGGGTTTCCGAAACGTCCGGGACAAAGTCTTGCTGCGACTTGTTTGCGCTCGATGTATTGGCTGCGGCTCAATCCCAAGTACTGCGCCTCTTCTAGGTCAGCGGTCTCTTTTTCAATGGGATCGGTGGAAAGCAGACCGTAACTTGCCAGTGCAGCATCGTTCAAGAATTTGACGTGTTCGGGATCAATCCGAAGCATGGCATCGGCTAGCTGTTCGGAGACGTTCATCTCGCGAAAATAATCGCGGATTTCCGCTAAGGTCGCTTGGTAGAGACTGCCAACATGATCTGGCGTTACATCCTGTTTAGGTACTTCCAGGTAGGGCCGATGAATCCCCACCTTGCCGAAAACAAGCCGTTCGACCGCGCCAGCCAGGACCAAAACGCACGCGCTGTTGCAGGACGCGCCGGACGGCCCGATCACCCAAGCTCGTTTTTTGCGTAGGAGACGCCCAAGCTCCATCGCGGCGGGCACGCTGCCGCCGGGGCTATCGAGCTCGATCCCCCAAGAGAAGCTCGCTACCGTTTTGCTTTGAACTGCTGCTTCTTCCGTTTGGGCAATAAGGCGTCCTATTTTCAATACCGTGGAAGAATCGATTTCTCCATCCAGCTTGGCGTCTCGAAGGTCGCAGCTTACTGGAGAACAGTCGACGGCACCGACCACCAGGGCGGAAGCCATACCGGCGGCTATCGACCCAAGCGTCGCCATGATGGCGGAGACCACCACCAAAGCCGTTCCGCGCACGGTCATCGCAGCCTCCCTCAGCTAGGTCGGGTAGCGAACATCACAATATGATGGATATATCCAGTGGTTTAACAGCCCGCGAAATGCGCGCTTTAGAGTATGAAGGGGCGTGCCATAGTCGCTTGGAATTTGCGGCGTATTCGCGTCAAGCGCGGATTATCGCAAGAGCGTCTCGCCTTCGACGCTGAAGTGGACCGTTCTTACTTGGGCGGCCTGGAACGAGGCGCACAAAATCCTACGGTCGACATTCTGGATCGCCTTGCTTCTGTCTTGTCGGTTCAGTTGGGAGAGTTGTTCATCGTGCCGAGCCGGGGCGCCACGCCACCGAAGCCACTCAGAAGCGGGCGACGGAAAGTCTTGTGACATCGTGCTAGCGAGTGCCGGGAATAATGGGCTGACCAACATGATACCTAGAGACTCTGTTGGAACGTTTACCGGGGACTGACTGTGATCGACGTGAGCGGTCACGGGGTCAACTCCGGTCAGTTGGAATTCTCATTGGACCCGGGAGGCGGGAAGGAACCTCAAACCTTCGTGGTCCTGATGGACTCGGAGGCGCGAGTGTTTGCCGCGATGGCGACGGTGCTGGCGCTGGCCTAGAGCCGGAATGAAGCGGTGACGGTGACCTATTGGACGGCTGTCGCCCACACGCCCAAAGCAATCGAAATAAGATTAGCCAAAAAATAAAGCGTCATTTTCGCTAAGCGCCGGCTGTTGATCGGTCGCGCCTTTGACCGATCAGGCCGCTAGATCTTTCGGATCTGCCCATGCCGGCAACAAACATTGCGGCCGTGGTGGCCCTCGTTATAGTTGCTCAGGGGCGGCTGAGCATTAGGGGCTCAACGATGCGCCGGTGCGCCGCGCTCTTGGCGATTCTCGCTCTTGGTTTTGTCGACGCTGCAAATGCCCAAGAGCGCGCTTTCGGCGGGTTCGATTGCACTGATGACTGCTCAGGTCATTCCGCTGGATACAAATGGGCTGATCGACATAGCATCGATGACGAGTCCGATTGTCCCTTTGGCAATTCTCAGTCTTTCCGCGAGGGATGTATCGCGTTTACTCAAGATCCCGGGCGCGGCGGCGATCAGGACGACGACGGAAACGATGTCGGAATGTCGATGCCGAACAAATCCGATAACGACGACGGTGACAGATGAGGCCGGGATGACCGACCGCGATTTCTTCGCGTCACTGACGCTCAAGAAGCGACGGCTCCAAATCGTCGCCTCGGTCCTATTCGATTGTTTTTCCCATATCCCTTTCGAGCCGCGTGACAATCCGGTTTATCTTCCGGTCTGCGAAATTCTGAATGAGATCAAGGGTTTCTAGATAGCCGGGCACCTCATCCGCAGGGATGGTGGTGGCGATCAAAGTCCTAATTTGAAGACGTTTTCCCGCTTCTCTGACAGCTAGTGTGGTGCGCACTATGTCAGATTGGTCCGCATGCGCGGCGAAGGTGTTTCGGAGTTCGATCAATCGGCGATGAATTTTCATCAAGTCAGGTCGTTTGCTGAAAACAGATTTTGCATCCAGGCTAGGAATGCCGCGTCCGGCCTGAACGAAGCAACGACCATAGGCAACAATGCCGGCCACAAAGAACGCTCTTTGACGCCGGATGTTTCCGAAATTGCCCTCCTCAAACGGCATTACCTTTGCGTAAATAAAGCAATCGAGGGCTGTCGCCACGTGGCTTAAGATGTAAGTCCAATAGTTTAGCCGCTCAAAGCCCGGAGGATTGAGTTTAAATCCTGCTGCGATCGTAGAGGCCATTGCGCGTTCAAAATCCTTTTCCTCCATGGTCCCCATTTTAGCCCGCCTTCCTTCCCGGGTTTGCGCCATAATCGGGCGCTAGTAGGATTATAGTTTGCTCAAGCCGCGGCACGGAAGGCGAGGGCGCCATGAAGCGGATTGTCGTTCTCATTGATGGCACATGGAATAGGGAAGGGACGGCCGACGATACCAACGTCGCAATACTTGATGGCGCAAACCGGATAGTCACGCTCCGCTTCATAAGGGATCAAGACGCCAGCGGAATCGAGCAGAACGTTCACTACCATGACGGCGTCGGTACAGAGGGTGACTTTTTCAAAAAACTGCTCGGGGGCGCCATCGGTCTTGGACTTAAGCAGATAATCCTCCAATGTTACGGCCTCATCGTCGACGACTATGAGCCTGGCGATGAGATTTATCTGTTCGGATTTTCCCGAGGGTCGTACGCGGCGCGTGCGCTGGCCGGGCTGATTGGAGCCTCAGGTATCGCGCGGCGCCGCGCGCCAGAGTTGCTCGATGCCGCCTGGCAGCACTACCGCGTCAAGCCGACGGCGCGCGACCAACCGCAAACAGGAAGTACGAGCGAGCAAACGGCTGTCGCCGATTATGCGTCGCTAGCCGCGCGCCAATCCTTTCATGCCGATCGGTCGATCGCGTGCGTTGGCGTGTGGGATACGGTCGGCTCCTACGGCATTCCGGCAGGCTTCGGACTTGCCGCGCTCGCGCGCTACTACGCCCTCATCACTCTGGGATTTCACGATACGAGCTTTGGCGACAACGTCGCCGTGGGCTTACACGCGCTTGGCGTCGATGAGCACCGGCGGCCGTTTGTCCCGACCTTTTGGACTATTGCGAAAGGCCAGAGGCCGAACGGTTATGTCGAGCAAACCTGGTTTGCCGGCGCGCATTGCAACGTCGGCGGCGGTTATCCTGACAGCGGTCTTTCCGACCAGGCGCTGATCTGGATGATCGCTCGCGCGCAAGCGCTGACCGGATTGGAATTCAACGTCAACGCGATCGGCGCAGCCGTGCGCCCCAACATCGGTGGGGCGGTTGTGGACTCGACAATAGGGTGGCCGCTTGATCACGTGTTGCCACATTATCGGAAGGTGTTGCCCCCGGATGCTATTTGCCACGGGTACCTGTTGAGCAGCGATAATCCGGCCGAGGAGCGTATCAACGAACGGGTTCACTGGAGCGTCCTCGCAAAGCGTCAGAATCAACAGGAGGCAGCTTATCGTCCGGCCAATCTGCCGGTTGATATTCCATTGGAAAAAGTCGCGGAGATTACCGGCGAGGAGAGGGCCCTCCTAGATTCTGTCCACTGACGAAGCGACTCTCCTAGATCATTGTGCGCAGAAGCCTGGCGATTACCGCACTCCCGTCGTCAACTATGGGTGCGGTGGGTGATCGACCTGCCGCTATAGTTAATGAAAAACTGCAGCGCAAAGCTGGAGTAACCGACTTGCTTCAGTCAACTTCAGAGCGTGCATAGGCGCCGCCAGCCGCTGCAGTCTATATCGAACATTATTCGTTATTCAATGCAGCCATCAATAGAATAGTGAACGGTGTTCGCTATTGATAAGTGCGGCGCCCGGTGGACATCCGCAGCCGAACAATAAAGATCTGGCACGCCATATATAAGCTGGAGGAGAGGCTGCGCGTTAGCGGGCTTAACTGAACAAAACTCGCAATCGCGATTTGTCGGCGGCGCTAATTAGCTCAGCGCGCGGTCACGCCCGAATTGAGAATCGGTTCGCCGCGGTTATGCGCTGCGCGAAGAGATCGATCTCTCGCTGATAAATTGCTTCTTTCAAAAACCTCATTTCATCATCTCGCGCATCTTCACTGACGTCGACAAACCAAGACCTGGGCCTTCCGTCGTTTCCGTCGTTCCAACGATAACCGCGCTTCTTGTGCAGCTCTTTCAAATCGAACGGGGAGTTCTCGGCCCAAATACGAAATGTTGGACGACGGGCTCGCTCGACCATGACGGATAGCGCGGTCCTGTCCGTGTTTGGCAGCCGACGCGCCAGGATCTCGAGCTGAGCCTGACAATCGTCGACTGCCCGGTGCACTTCATGAAAAAAGCCCGCACCCGACAGTAGGTATCCTAGCCTCGACCCGTCGAATCCGTGCTTTCGCCACTCAACCTCTTGTGCAGAACAGGCCCAGTGCTTTTCGATGAAGATCGGCCAGCCGCGCTCGGCAACTTGCGGTCGAAGTTCGCATGATGGGCAATGACGACATTCGCATCCGCCGCAAATGAGACTACGGCATCCGGATCTATGCGCTGGCCGCTCACCATCTCATCAGTGATGCCGGTCAGGTCAACGACCTCCGGCGGAGTTGGATTAGATGGCTGATTGAATGAAGTGAAAACGTCAACGACAGCTGCTACCTCGTCCTGCTCGGCATAGCAGAATTTGACCATTCCCAACTCAATGACTTCATCAGTCAAGGTATTCAGGCCGGTGGTTTCGAAGTCCAGGAGAACGGCTATCTTGGAGCCGGCAACCGGTCACTTGGACAGAGCTCGCGGGACTAACCGGCGCAACACCCGATACTCCCCTGATTGCTCAAGGGCGCTTGCCATCGACTCGTAGTCGTTGGTCAAATCTGGCATTGAAGTTCTCCTGGCGAGTCGCGCGCCGATGGCGGCCTCACGGCGGTGTGGTGCTAAGTCTCGACCGCGAGGAGGAGACGCCACTTGCCGACAGGGCCGTCCACGAAGCAGCGAACAAGATTCTGGGTTTATGTACTTGGAAGCAAGCGAAAGCTGGACCGCCGAACCTATGTAGGTTGGACCACCGATCTGGAAAGGCGCTTGACCCGTCACAATACGGGCAACGGCGCAAAGTCGACCCGCGGACGCCAATGGGTTTTGTTGTACTCTGAGTGTTGGGCGACCAAACGTAAGGCCATGAGCCGCGAGTGGTACATTAAGAGAGACCGGTCGTTTCGCAAAAAATTGCGGGAGGCTGGTCTGATTTGATACGCTAAGAGCACGGCCGCTCTATCAAAAGTCCCCTCAATTGCCGAGGGCGGTTGCGATTTCGTAACAGAACGTCCAAGGCGTCGTCGTCTCGGTCGTTCCTTTATCTCCGATCTTGGAAATGCCCGATCTGGTCAACAAGATGGCGTATGGCGATTTTGAAACATCACTGCTTTCGCAGCTTTACTCCGCGCAACAATTGACCAATTAAACGCAGCAACCAAGTGCGAGCAAACGCGTCTAAACGAGTAAGAAAAGCCTGTTTTTGATCTTTTCGATGCAGTGAGCGTGATCGTTCCCGATTTCTCGAAGGCCAAAAATCGGGCAAAGCGCCGACTGCTTACGAAAGATGTTATTTCTTAATCAGTTGCGATCGAGGCTATGGAATAACGCCAACGTTTGTCGTCTTGATCAAGCTTGGCCGGGCCCGATTGACTTTGGCGGCTCATCGGGTAACGACGGCTCAGGATGAGTAGCGACATTCCATTGCAGCGCCGAGGCCGCTATTTGATCCGGGGCGGCGCGGTCATCAGTGTAGATCCGACTATTGGCACATTGCCGTGGGCCGATGTCCTCATCCGCGACGGCGCCATTGCACAGGTCGGCGCTCGTCTCGATGCCGATGGCGCCCAGATCATCGATGCTTCGCGGATGATCGTGATGCCAGGCTTCGTCGATTCCCACACCCATATGTGGAGCACGCTTGGCCGCAACTTCATTTCCGACGGCGGCTTTTCCTATTACCCGGCGAAATGGGCGACCGCTGCGGTCTATGCGGCCGATGATTTTTACAACAGCGTGATGCTCGGCTTTGCCGAACTCGCGAACGGCGGCGTTACGACAGTCCACAACTGGTCGCATAACAATCCGTCACCCTACCATGCCGACGCCGAGCTGCGCGCACACCAGCACTCGCTGATGCGCGGCCGGTACTCGCTCGGGCATGTCGACCGCATGCCGCCGGATGTCGTCAACCGATACGAGGATCTAGATCGTATTCTGCGCGAATGGTTTGCAGACGGCGGTCAGTTCGGCGGTCTCGTTCACCTTGGGCTCAATCTTCGCGGCATCGTGCAGAGCGAGCCACGGGTGTTTCACGAGGAGATGGCGTTCGTCCTGCGGCGCCAATTGCCGGTCTGCATTCACGCGACCCAAACCAAACCGAATCTCGATGACGCCGCTGATTATGAGCGCCGCGGCTATCTCGGTCCTTCCTTCATGTTTTCGCATTATCTGGACGCGGGCGACAGCGATCGCGCCGCAATGGCGCGCACCGGAGCGTCGCTTACGTTTTCTCCCCATTCGGAGCTTCGGTTCGGCGAGCATGGCGACCCGCGCGTCACCCTGATGAAGGCGCGTGCCGCGGGCGTGCTGGTGACGCTGTCATCTGACGCTACGTCTATTGCGCCGCCGAATATGTTCGAGCTCATGCGGTTTGCATGGAATATGTGCATTCCATGGAAGCGAACCGACACCGAGAATATGCCGCCACTCGGCTTTGCCGAAGTCATCGAAATGGCGACCATCAATGGCGCCAAGGCGTTGGGATTGGGCGAAGTCGCCGGTTCGCTCACGCCGGGAAAACGCGCCGATGTCATTCTTGTGAGAACAGACGAACTAAATATTGGCCCGCTTGCAAACATCGAGACGACGATTGTACAGGGCGGCTCGCCTGCCAACGTCGATACCGTGTTCGTTGACGGCCGCATCCTCAAGCGCCACGGCAAACTCTTACGTCTCGACGTGCCGACGATCATCGAGCGTGCGGAACGCTCGGCGCTGCGCATCCGCGAGGCTGCCGGCGGCGTCCTCAAGCCGGTGTCGGGTGCTCCTGGCAACCCCGTCGTGCGCGACGGCGGCGGTTGACCTCCTGTGAACGCCTCCGTTCAGAGGCGACAGGGAAATTTTGCGTGCCAGTGCTGTGCAACGTCGGCGCCGGTGCAAAACCAGACGTCGTCAAAGCGACGCATGTAGGCGAGCAGTTTGCGCAACCCCGCCGCGCGCGCCGGTCGCCCGGTTAACCGGTCATGTAGAGCAATCGACAAAAGCTTCGGGGAGCCGGCGCGGCCCTCGCGATGCAGGACATCGAAGGCATCGCGCATGTAGGTGAAGAAGTCGTCGCTGGTGGCGAAGCCGCGGCTTTCGTTGAAACGATTGTCATTTGTCTCGAATGAGTAGGGAACGACAAGGTGCGGCTGGCCGGTCACTTCGAGCCAGTAGGGAAGTTCATCGGCGAGCGAATCGCGGTCGTAGAGAAAGCCACCGGCTTCAACCAGAAGTCGGCGAGTGTTTGGGCCCGGCCGGCCGGTCATCCATCCAATCGGACGCGTTCCCGCTACACGGGTAAGGATTTCCACTGTGCGCCGAATGTGATCGCGCTCGACCTCCTCGGGCACCAGACAATAGTCGATCCAGCGATAGCCATGACCGACGATCTCGTGGCCGCGATCGACAAAGGCCTTGGTCATCGGAAGGTTCTGTTCGACCGCGCGCCCCACCGCCAGAATGCTGGCTCGTACGGAGAACTCTTCAAATAGATCGAGCAGCCGCCAAATGCCTCGGCGGCTGCCATACTCGAAGACCGACTCGACCAACGGCACGCGCAAGCCTTCATACGAAGGTGCGCCGATGTCGTTGAGAACGGACTCCGAAACCTTGTCACCGTTGGCCAATGTTCGCTCGCCGCCGCCCTCGACGTTCACGTTGAAATTGACGGCGATTACGGCTCCGGCCGGCCACGCGGGGTCAGGTAGCTTTTCGCCGTACCCGAGTAAGTCTCGCTCCACCATGGGGTCAGGCCTTGGCTTTTGCATGTTTGTTCCTTTCGTTCGGCACGGGCGGTGACGGCCCGCAGCAGGGGTGAACTGCGCGAGCAAAGTTGTGTCGTCAAGGCCGTGGCGACGCACGTGGCATTGCGCGGATGCTGTCGCTGCGATACCTCTTGCTCAGCGCACGGGCAAAGCGGAATACTACAAGACTTGGAGTTCGTGTGCGCACTTGCTTCGCGTTCGGAGCCCCGAGATGACATCGGCGTCAAGCGTCGGCCCTGATGCGCGGTTGACTGGTACCACTGTCGGCCCTCCTCACCGGCCGCATGCGTTGACGCGTGACGATGTCCTCCTTGAGGCCCGCGCCATCGTCAAAGAATACGGCTCAACAAGAGCGTTGCAGGGCGCTGACCTCATTTTGCGGGCCGGCCGCATCCACGCGCTGATGGGAGAAAACGGCGCGGGAAAGAGTACGCTCGTTCAGATCCTTGTGGGCGCTGCTGCGCCGACATCCGGAACCATCGCATTACAGAGAAGCCCCGTGACGTTTGGCGGCGTTTCGGACGCCATAGCCGCAGGCGTCGTGCCGATTTACCAGCAGTCAAGCTTGTTTCCCAATCTCACGGTTCTGGAAAATCTGTTTGCCTTCGAAACGGCGGCTTCGCATGGGGTTGCAGGACATCAGAGCGTGCAGCGGCGACGGTTGGCGCAGCAGATGTTGAATCGGATCGGGCTGGCCGTGCCATTGGACCAACCGGTTGCCTCGCTGTCGTTGGGTGAGAAGCAGCTTCTTGAGATTGCCCGCGGCCTCGGGCGCGATTGCAAGTTGCTGGTCCTGGACGAACCGACGGCGGCACTGAGTCAGGCCGACACCAACAGGCTGTTTGCGGCACTGCGTCAGCTCGCGTCGGCGGGGGTCGGTATCCTTTATATAAGTCATAAGACCGATGAGATTGCCCAGATCGCCGACGAGATAACGGTTCTCAGAGATGGCGTTTGCGTGATTTCAGGCGCACCGCTCAAGTCCACATCGATGCAGGCAATCGTTTCTGCCATGGTAGGGCACGCTTTCAACGTTGGAGAGAAAAACCTGCCGGCTGTGGGGTCGTCGGTACTGACTCTCGTTGGCGCTAGCCGACGCACCGGCGATCCTGAAGTCTCGATTACAGTGCATGCGTGCGAGATCCTCGGCATCGCTGGGCTCGCCGGATCAGGCGCAGAAGAGATCGGCGCAATGCTCGCCGGTGCGCTTGCCTGCCCGCATGGCGCCTTGACCGTCAATGGTCGGCCCGTTGGAAGGATGGGCGACCGCGCTGCAGCGGTAGCAGCGGGGATCGGCTATGTGCCGGCTGATCGCAGCGCGGATGGTCTGTTTCCAGGCCATGATGCTTTGCGCAACGCCTCGGCATCCATTCTGGATCATCTGACAAAGTTCGGCCTGCTCAGTCGAAGCGCCGAATCCATTCGCCTTACTGCCGCTCTGACCGACGTGTCGCTTCTTCCGAACCAGCCGCGGCGGTTGATCGAGGAGTTTAGTGGCGGCAATCAACAAAAGGTGCTTTTGGCGAGGAACCTGGCGGTCGTTGACATCAAAGCGCTTGTGCTCGTTGAGCCCACTCGCGGCGTAGATGTCGGCGCCCGCGACATTATTCACAACAGAATCTTGAAGGCCGCGGCCGAAGGGCTAGCGATCGCGCTGATCTCGACCGATCTCGAGGAACTGACGAGCCTGTCCCACCGGATTGCTATTGTCCGCGATCACCGGCTCACGGCGGAGTTGCCCCGCTTGAGCAGCCCGGCGGATGTTGCCAGCGCCATGCTGGGCGGCCGTCAATGAAGATGGAGCGTTCGTCAGGTTCGCACTCGTTGCGGCGGCTGCCCGTTTCGATTTGGGGCCTTGTCGTAATTGTCGTTCTCGTCGCACTCTTCCTGCCGGGGTTCGCTCGCATCGGCAACCTCACGAATGTGCTGCGGGTCGGCGCCATTCTTGCCCTGGCGAGCTACGGCCAGACGATCGTTCTGATCTGCGGCGGCATCGATTTTTCGATAGGTTCCTCGGTGGCGCTATGCAGCGTTGTAACGGCATTGGCGGTCCAGCAATTGCCGCTTGGACTGGCGCTCACCGTGGGATTCGCCTCCATCATCATCGTCGGGGCGATCAACGGCCTGCTGATTGCGTATCTGAAGCTTTCACCGTTTTTGGTCACGCTCGGAATGCTTTTGCTCGTGCACGGCTTCGCAGCGATCGTGGCTGGAGGATTGCCGGTGGAAGTGCCTGACCGCGAAGGCATTCACACATTGAGCGGGGGCGTTTTTTTAGGCATTCCTTATCCGGTCATTATTGCTGGCTTGGCGGCGGGCGCGCTGCATCTCCTGCTTGAGCGAACGACACTGGGCCGCTCTTGGTTTCTCATCGGCTCAAGCTTGCCGGCGGCCCAAGCGACTGGCATCCGCCTCCGCCGCAACACTTTTCTCGCGTACGTGCTGGCAGCGGTATTTGTCGGAGGAGCCGGTCTGATCCTGACTTCGCGCGTTGCGGCCGGAGAACCAAATCTCTATCCGACCCTTCCCTTCGAAACCATGGCGGCTTGCGCCGTCGGTGGGATCCCGCTCACCGGCGGGCGCGGCTCGGCGCTCAATGCAGTGATTGGGGTGATTGTCATTGCAGTCCTTAACAACGCAATCGTCTTGCTGAATTTTCCGGCCTATGCCCAGCTGGCCTTGCTCGGCATCATCATGGTCGGCGCGGTGATCGCGCAAGGAGTGCCTTCGTGGACACGATCATCTCGGATCCGGTCGCTTTGAGAACGCCGTCTGCGATCCGATTGCGCTTGCGGTTCGCTGCATTGGCGCAGATGCGCTATGCCGTCGGTATTGTCGCAGCGCTGATCGCCGCCGCGGCGTTCTCTGCGACCTTTCCTGATTTTGGAACATTCGAGAACGCCGCGAATATCCTCTCCCTTTTTGGGCCACTCGCGGTCCTCTCGGTCGGCCAGATGATTGTCGTGCTGGTTCGCGGCTTCGATCTTTCGGTCGGCGCAGTTTTCGCCCTGGCCACCGTCATCACTGCGGAGGCGATGAACGCGGCGGGGCTGGTGGGACTGGCCGCGGCGCCAGTCGTCGGCGTCGCCTTCGGTCTGCTTAACGGTGTCCTGGTGAGCTACTTCCGCGTCCAGCCGGTCATCGCCACCCTCGGAAGCTTGTTATTAGCGCGTGGCGCGGCGCTGCTCGCCGCTCCCAATGGGCAAGCGGTCATCCTTAGCGGCGATGCGCAGACCGTCTTGCTAAACCTTCAGCTCGCCAATATCGCCGGGGTGCCGGTGACGGCGGTCTTCACCTTGATTGTCTTTTTAGTGGTGGCGTTTGTACTTTATGCGACGTCCTTCGGGCGCCGGCTATTTATGGTCGGGGGCGACCCGCGTTCGGCGGCGCTGGTGGGCGTTCGCGTGCACGCTGTAACGGTTGTGGCCTACACGCTATGCGGATTTTGCGCCGGCCTGACGGCGATCCTGATCCTGATGCGCACCGGCCTCGGCCTGCCCACTGAGGGTGTAGGAATGGAGGTGCAATCGCTCGCCGGCGCCGTCATCGGCGGGAGCCAGCTGTCGGGTGGGTATGCCAATCCGTTTGGCGTGCTTTTTGCCGTACTGTTTATTCAGACCACGCAATCCGGTCTCAACTTCAGCGGCATCTCGCCGTACGCAGCTGAGATGGTCATGGGCTGTTCGATCCTGCTTGCGGGATTGCTCGACCGCGTGTCGCAGCGTATCTTTCGCACTGCCTAGAGGGGGAAAGGATCATGCGATGCTCGGTAAAGCGTTGAAGTACGCGGCACTCGCCGCGAGTACGATGTGCCTTAGTTTGCCTGTAGCGCAGGCCGCCGACGTCACCGTCGGTTTTTCAGTTCCGTCGTTGAGCACGGCGTTTTGGACTTCGGCGGCGTATGGCGTCGAGAAAGAAGCGGAAAAGGCCGGTGTGAAGCTCGTCAAAGTTGACGCCGGGAACGACAACAATGTTTCGCAACAGATCGGCCAAATTCAGGATTTGATCCAGCGGCACGTCAACGTCTTGATCATTGGGGCCGCCAATGACGACGCGTTGAAGCCGATTGCCGAACGTGCCATCGCCTCCGGTATTCCGGTTATTGGGTTCTCGACGCCCCCGAACACCGACAAAATGTCGTCATACATCGGGGCTGACCATTACGACATGGGTCGACTTCAGGCTGAGTGCATGGGCAAGGCACTCGGCGGCAAGGGTAAGGTCGCCATGATGTCGTTCATCACCGGCCAGATTTGGGCGGATCTCCGCGCTAAAGGGTTCAAGGAAACGCTGGCTAAGCAATTTCCTTCGATCACGATCGTTGCTGAGAACCGCCTTGCGACCACACGTGCTGACTCAATTACCGTGGCGGAGGACTGGGTGCAGCGGTTCCCCGACCTTGCAGGCATCTACACCACCGTCGATGACATGGCGGGCGGCGTGGTCCCAGCCCTGAAGGCTGCGAAGAAGTCGGTGGTCGTTACAACGTCGAATTTGAGTCCTTCGACTCAAAAGATGATTCATGATGGCGATCTGCCTTGCAGTTCGATCCAGAAGATCGTCGAACAGGGGCGCAACGCGCTACAGCAGGCGGTGTTGGCCGCGCGCAAGGAGCCGACGACCAAGACCGTTCTTCTACCTGCGTTGATGGTCACGAAGGACAATATCGACACCGTTGACTTAAGCTCGGTAGCGGCTCCCGCCGACTACCGACCGTAAGGCTGCGATGCCAAGAGGCGGCCGGTTCTTAAGCCGGCCGCCGCCCGGCGGTCAATTTGGCACATAAATGCCGTTCTTCGTCTCTCGGGGCCAAAAGTTACACTACGAAGTCGTCGGTCATGGCAAGCCATTGGTGCTGCTGCATGGCGTGACGAATTATGGAATGGCGTGGACGCCTCAGCTGTCGCGCTTGCTTTACGAGGGCTACAGGGTCGTCGTTCCCGATCTCGCGGGCCACGGCATGTCCCAACTGGCGGCAAATAAGACGACGGTTCGGGAATTGGCGGCTGACGTTGCCGAACTATTGGACGATCTCAGCGAGCCGAGCGCGGCACTCTGCGGCCTTTCGCTCGGCGGGATGGTGGCGCAACAGTTTGCCTGCGATTACCCAGGCCGCGCGACGGCGCTCGTGATCGCGAACTCGCGGCCGAACGCGAATACGCCCGAACTAGTTCGCGCGGTGGAAGGCTGGAGCGCACTGCTTACTCAGCCGAATGGACCACAACGGCGGCTTGAGGCGGTTTGGCCGAAGCTGGTCAATGCGCCATTCAGGCAAACCGAGGCTGGTGCGCAGACGTACAGGGAGTGGCACAGGGTGGCGGCCGGGCTATCTGGTCAATCGCTGTGCAATGTCGCCATAGGCTTCACAGAATTCGACGCGCGCGAAGGTCTGGCAAAGCTCGAGGTTCCATCCCTGGTTATTGCGGGCGAATTCGATGAGCTCTTCCCTGCCGACATTTCGCGCCAATCTGCCGACCTTATCCCCGGGGCTGAGTTTTCCGTCATCGCCGGAGCGGGGCATATTTCGAATGTCGACTCTGCTGAAGCGTTCACATTGCTGAGCACGGCATTCCTGGCACGCGCGCTTGTGCGGTAACGCTGGAGGTGTCGGCCAGCTTTTAGTTACGCTTCACTAGGCGGCCTCGAGTGCCGGATTTACAGCAAGCAGCAGCTTCCCATATACCTTTCGCGTCTCGAACTGGCGGTGCATTTCTACTGCCTCGGCAAACGGAAAGCTTCGCTCGACCGGTACCTGAAGTCGACCGTCAGCTACTTCTTGCACGACAGTGTCCACGCCTTTGCGCCAATACGACGCCGTTGGATCGAGCTTGCCGAGGCTGAAGCGGGTGAATGTCTGTGAGCGCGTCATCAGGCGTTCGCGGATGTTGTTGAGCGGTGCGCCCTCGGCCTCGCCGATGCTGATGATGTGGCCCATCACGCGAACCGCGTCAAAGCTGCGATCGAGCGTCTTGCCGCCGAGTGAATCAATCGCCAGATCGACGCCTTTGCCCCCGGTTATGTCGAGCGATACCCGCACGAAATCTTCGCTCGGCGCAAACACAACCTGCTGCGCGCCGTAGCTGAGCGGTTTCTTATCCTTGTCCCGCGTAGCAACCGTGCCGATGACGCGCGCGCCCGCGTGAACCGCCATTTGGGTGCAGAATAGTCCGACGCCGCCGCCGATCGCATGGATCAGAACCACGTCGCCTGGCCCAACCCCAAATACCGTGAACAGCATCTGATAGGCGGTGAGGGCCTGAATGGGGAAGGCGGCCGCCGTCGCGAAATCGAGCTTATCAGGTAACGCGATGGTCAATCGCGATGACGCTACGCATTTCTGCGCGTAGCCCCCGCGGTCGATCAGAGCGGCCACGCGATCTCCCACTTCGACGTGCGTTACACCGGCGCCAACAGCAGCGACCACACCGGCAACTTCGTAACCGGGAATAACAGGGTAGGACACTGGAAAGGAATACGTCCCAGCGCGTATTTGAGTGTCGCCCCAGTTGCAACCGGCAAATGCAATGTCGATGACGACGTCACCGGGACCTGGTTGTGGATCGGGCAGCTCGGTGAGAAGCAATTTGTCCGGTCCGCCCGGCGATATGACTTGATGTGCCCTCATCAAAATTGCTCTCTTATCGCGGCGAGCGACCATAAAAACCGGTGCTCGCCTTGTCCACAAGCGGCGTTGGCCTCAACGCCGAGCGTCAGCTCTGGCCGCGCATTTGAGTTCAGGTGGTGCTTCAAGCACGGAACAGGCGCTCGACGGCGGCGGCGATCCGTAGCAGCCGAGCGTCCTGTCCGTTGCGCGCAACCAGCATGAGTCCGACGGGTGGGGTGGCCTGAAGCGGCAGCGAAACAGCGCACAAGTCGAAAAAATTGCTGATCGCGGCGTTGCGGAGGAGAATCCCATTACAACGTCCGAATTCGTCCGGGTCAGCAATCGCGGCAATCGTCGGTGCGACAATGGCAGTCGTTGGCATCACTAGCGCATCCAGATCAAGCAACAGCTGGTCCATCTGCTTTACCAGCGTTTCGCGCTCGCGCAGCATATAGATATAGTCTGCAGCCGTTATCTTTTGAGCGCGTTCGATCCGCACTCTCACATTTGGGTCGACGTCGGGGCTCCGGCGCGAAACCCTGTCGCGATGAATGGCATATGCCTCGACCGGCGATATCGCCCCTTTGGAATTGACTGCCGCCATGTCGGCGAACAAAGAGATCTTCTCAGAAACGATGCGCGCATTGGCTGCCGCAAGCCGTGCAAGCGCCGTGGTAAAAGCAGATGCCACCACGTCGTCCAGGCCTTCCAGTGGAAATCCTTCGGCAACACCGAAGCGCAATCCGGCAAGGTCTCCGGCGGTTATCGCGTCGAAGCCCTTGGCATCCCATTCGTCGCCGGACATTACGGCGTCGGCTTTCGCGCAATCGGCGACGCTGACGCCGAGCGGTCCTATGGAGTCGAGCAAGAAACTCAGCGGGAAGAGACCCTCGACGGAAATCCGCTGCCGACTAGGCTTGAGGCCAACGACACCGCAAAGGCCCGCAGGAATTCGCACCGAGCCGCCCGTATCGCTGCCGATGGCGACCTCACACATGCCGTCGGCGACCGCTACCGCAGCACCTGATGAAGAGCCGCCTGGGACGCGAGCGCGGTCTGCAGGGTTGCGCGGCGTGCCGAAGTGAGGGTTGGCCCCAATTACGGTGAAGGCAAACTCGCTCATGTTGGTTTTGGCGACGATTACGGCACCCCCGGCACGCAGCCGCCGTACAACCGCAGCGTCTTTCTCAGCGGGGGGCGCTTCTTCTGCAAGTACTTTTGATCCGGCTCGGGTCGGCTCGCCGGCGACGTCGAAGAGATCCTTGATGCTTACGATGGCGCCGTCGAGTGGCCCAAGTGAAATCCCGAACCGAGTGCGTGCATCAGCGGCGTCGGCTGCCATACGGGCGGCATCGGTATAAATCGTCGGGCACGCGCGAATTCCTTCGCCGCCGGGATCGGCGATACGGTGTAGGGCTTTTTCAAGTCGGTCGCGGGAAGAGGACATTTCTACCTTTTGCCGGCTGCGTCTCGCGCTCGAGCATCGCCCGATGGCCGCAGATCACTCGCATTCCTGCCAATGACGCTCTTGGCCATCATAGCGTGAACGCCTTTGATGCCGTTGACAGTTTGAGTAACGCGCAAATCCGCGACAATGCTGCAAAGCGCATAAGCTTCGCCTGGCGCAATGCCTGCCAAGACGACAACCCAGTCGATCAATTCGCGTAGTGCCTGCTTGGCGGCAACGTCGAGATCAGCGTCAAATCCGAACGTGAGGTAGTGGCTCGCCGTTTCGGCTCGAGGCAAGCGATACGCGAGATTCTTGCGCACGGTAAATTCAAAACGTCCCGACAGCGCCGTTTCGATCGCGGTTCCGCACACCTCTCCGTCACCTTGCAGTGCGTGACCGTCGCCGGTGGAAAACAGCGCGCCAGGAGCAAAGACCGGCAAATAGATGATGCTTCCGGCAGTCAATTCCTTGCAATCTATATTGCCTCCAAACTCCCGCGGCTCCCGGCTTCCTTGGCGGCCGGCGTGTGCGGGAGGGGCGACGGCAAGCTGCCCAAAGAATGGACTAAGCGGTAGTTTAAGGCCCCAAGGCATCGTCGCCGTCATCGTGTCGCTGTCGAGTGCGATGTGCAGCTTTTGCAAACTCGGAAAATCCTCGGGAAGCGTTCCCATAGAGGGACGAAAAGCATTCCAGCCCCAATTCTGTCTCAGCTTAATATCGAGGATGCAAACCTGGAGGACATCACCCGGCCAGGCGTTCTCTATCGCAATCGGGCCGGTGTAAATGTGATTGCCGAGATCCTTGCGCGAACAGCGATGAATCTCGAGATGCTCTGGCAAAATCTCAAAACCTAATCCATCGGCCGGCAGCTCCGCCGGTGTACCCGATACCGTATCTATGGTGACCTGGTCGCCAGATTTTACGGTGAGCACCGGCGGTAGGGATGCATCGAGATAACCCCAATGAGCGGTGTGGGGCCCGGCCACCAGATGATAGCGCTTTCCGGTATTTTCCAACTGCCTCATCACCGTCGCGCCCACGCTTGTCGGGTGGCTAGTTGGTGTTTTGGAGGAAACGCCGGCATCAGTAAATCGAATTCAAACGAATATGCCGCGTAGAGTTGATTGGAGTGCCGTACTCGCGAAATACGCGACTTCGGCGCCGTAAAGGCTCGCATTTCGTATTGCTGCTTGACCGGCCGAAGCGCCTCCAGCTACCGCAATAGCGGTGGGTGCGACGCGTATCGGATCTTGCGGAAGATGCGATTTGGGGAGGGCGGGAATGCTGCCAACGGAAAGGCTTGTCTATTCAGCGATCACTGAGCGTGCGCCCCTGAAGCTCCCGGGCGGAGCGCGCATGGCCGTATGGGTCATCGTCAACGTCGAAGAATGGAATCCGCGTGAAGCTATGCCGCGCACCGTTCTGACACCGCCTGCCGGCGGGTCACCGATGCCCGATATCCCAAACTGGGCTTGGCACGAATACGGCAATCGCGTCGGTTTCTGGCGTTTTATTGAAGTCTTTGACGCGCTCTCGGTGCCTGCGGTTTTGGCGATCAACGGCTCGGCCTTGGCGGCGTATCCTGCCATTGTGCGCGCGGCGGTCGATCGTAACTGGGAGTTTATCGGACACGGATTCACTCAACGTAATATGCAGAAAGTGGAGGACGAACGCGCCGATATTCGCAAGACCCGCGAAGTTATCGCCCAAGCCGTCGGTAAGCCACCGCGCGGTTGGCTTGGACCCGGACTGACCGAAACCTGGGAAACGCCCGATCTGTTGGTCGAGGAAGGCTACGAATACGTTGCTGATTGGGTTCTAGACGATCAACCCGTCTGGCTTAAGACAAGGACGAAAGATATCCTCAACTTACCTTATACCCAAGAGTGCAATGACGTCGCAATGATGCTAATTCAGCATCATAAGGCGTCTGAATATAGCGATCGAGCGCTCGACCAGTTCGAGCAGATCTATGACGACTCGGCGAAGTCAGCGCGCGTTATGGCTCTGGTCGTGCATCCCTACATTATGGGCGCGCCGCATCGGCTAAAATACTTCCGCAGAGTACTCGAGACGATCAACAAAAAGCCCGACGTTGTGTTGTGGACAGGCGGGCAAATCGCCGATTGGTACAAATCCAATAATACTCCGCCGGCAGGATAATTTGCTGTGCTGCGAATTCTCCTTGCCGCCACGCGTGTGGAAATAAAAGACAACCGAACCCAAGAGCAGTTACTTCTGCAAAAGGCCGCTTCGCTTAGTGACAGGTTATGGGATGCGGGCGGATGGCAGGCTGGGCCCAGCAACTGAATTAGAAACGGCGTCCTTGCTCATTGCCAGCGTCGCGCCAAAAGCAAAGAGCCCGATATGGTCAAGAGCCGCCCGGATATTCTATGGCAGCCAGTCCTTTCCGAAATGAAAACATGCGACCCGACATATCAACAAACCCGGCCCATCTTGTACGCGTTGGAGCTACTCCGCGGGCCCACTTGGCTTTCAACATATTTCTACCAAGTCAAAATGCTGGATTGCAGGCGGGCAAGCTCACTTTTCGCCCGAGCGCATGTACCGCTTTACGTCGGGATTGCGCCAAACAATGAGTTGCTCGCGGCGTTTTGTTGTTGTTTTTGGCGGCTGCTGTTCCGGAAATCTGACCACGATGGTCTGACCGATCGCGGTCAATTTCCTGTCCTTGCGGGTGCTTGCGCTCTTCTGGTCAACGACGCTCATGACGAACAGCGCAATGATGCCGAGCGGCAGTCCGAGGAAGAATACCGCGAGGACGATGCCGGCGATCACCGCAAACATACCTACTCCCAGTTCTGCAAAATTCCTGGTGCAGCGCCAATAAAAAACAGCCGCGCTCCGGTTCTTCAGGTAATGTTTTAGCTGAAAACCCGTAACAATAAATAGCATAATGCCGCGACGAGCGCCGTCGCGGGCAGCGTAATGATCCAGGCGATGACGATATTGCCGGCAATGTTCCAGCGAACGGCGGAGACTTTCCTAGCCGCGCCGACCCCGATGATCGCCCCGGTCACGGTGTGGGTGGTCGATACGGGTATGCCGAGGTAGGTCGCGGCAAACAGCATAATCGCCCCCCCGGCGGACGCGCAGCATCCCTGGACAGGAGTCATGCGCGTGATCTTTGACCCCACGGTGTGCACAATGCGCCAGCCACCCACCAGTGTGCCGAGGCCTATGGCGGCCTGGCATGTGATCACGACCCAGAACGGCACGTAAAAGTCGGCGCCGAGATGGCCCTGCGAGAACAACAACACCGCGATGATGCCCATGGTCTTTTGCGCATCGTTGCCGCCATGGCCGAGCGAAATAAGCGATGCGGCGCCGAATTGCAGCCATTGAAACGTCGGCTCCACGGTGTTCGGATTGGCGCGCTTAAATCCCCACGACACCGAGAGCACGAGAAGCAGTGCAATAAAAAAACCGAGCAGCGGAGAAAGGACAATGAAGGCGCCGGTGGTCAAGAGCCCTGGCCATACGATCGAGCTGAGCCCAGCTTTGGCCACGCCGGCTCCGACCAATCCGCCGATCAAGGCGTGCGAACTGCTCGAGGGAATGCCGGCCCACCAGGTGATTACGTTCCAGAAAATAGCGCCGACAAGCGCGCCAAAGATGACTTGGGCATCTATGACTTCGGCCGACACAATCCCGACACCGACCGTTCGCGCGACGTGCACGCCGAAAATGAGAAAGGCTATGAAGTTGAAAAACGCCGCCCAGATCACCGCATAGCGCGGCCGTAACATCCGGGTCGATACCAGCGTCGCGATTGAATTGGCGGTGTCATGCAAGCCGTTGAGGAAATCAAAGGCGAGTGCGACGAGAATCAGACCGACCAGAAGCGGTAGGGCAAGCTGAGCACTCATAGCGAAGCCGCCCTACAGCCGATCGACCACAATCGAACTTATTTCCTTGGCAACGTCCTCGAACCGGTCGACGACCTTTTCCAGGTGATCATAGAGTTCGGAGCCGGCGATAAATTTCATCGCGCTGCCCTGGTTTCCCTCCGAGCGGCTCGCCAGAAACAACTCCTTAAGTCCGCGATTGTAGAGGTCATCGGCCTCTTCCTCGACCGCTATGAGTTTCGTCGTCAGCGCGCCGAGACGCCCGGCATTGGCGCCGATCGAACTCAGTAACGGCACGGCTTCCATCACGATCTTCGCAGATTGGAGAATGATATCGCCCATCTGCTGCATCTGCGGTTCAAAGCTACGAACTTCGAACAACACGATGGTCTTCGCCGTCTTGTTCATCTGGTCGATGGCGTCATCCATGGAGCTGATCAGAGACTGGATATCGGGGCGGTCAAACGGCGTGATAAATGTGCGCCGGACCGCGATCAGAACCTCGCGGGTTACCTCGTCGGCTTCGGCTTCGTGCTGAAAGATTTGCTTGCAGTACGCCTCAATTGTGTCGCCGCCCTGCAACAGTCCACGCAACGCCTCGGCGCCGGCGACGACAATGGCGGCGTGTTTCTCGAAGAGCGGAAAAAAGCGCTCCTCTTTGGGCATGAGTGCCTGAAACCAACCGAACATTTTTAAGCCCCGACAAGCCACTGTATAGCAAACGTATTTTCACGATTAGCATCTTAGATGAGCGTCTGCACCAAGCAGTCCGGATTTGCGAGAGGTTACCCACCGCCGAATCCGGCCTCCGGATCGGAGTTTGCCGCGATGCAAGCGAGACCGTACTGACGGCGCATTCAAAATTCCTGCTCCGCCGATCGAGAGGCTTTTGCCATTCGCGAGGGTTTGCCAGTCGAAAGCGAGACCCCAGGGACAGACGGACCAAGAGCGCCAGCGACCCGCAGACCAAGAGCGATTGCGTATCTTTGACTTGCCTCAAAACTCAACGATCAGAATTTCACGGCTACCTCATCGTACCAGTGCGTTCCTTTTGGCTAGCAATTCGCGCTTTTCATTCATGAAGAAAATGCCGACAGGAACAAGGAATTTCAAAAGGGCCGGTCGTCGCCAACAATCTGCCCTGTCGGTGCCATTTTGGACTCAGACCATGGATACCGCGGGGTTATCGGGAGTGCGGCGCGTGTGCGCGAAAGCACTGCGTCCCCTCGCGGCGATCGACCTATCTCACAATGGAACGACCCAAGGGCGAACCGAGTGCGCGAGATGTGCTTCGCGAGTGGGCGATGGCGCCTGGATATTCGCAACGAGCGGCGGAATTTTTGGAACTCGCGCGCTGTGCGCCGCTTCCCGCCGTGAGAAAGCGCTACCTCAAGATCGCCGAGCATTACCGCACACTGGCGGAAGTGGAGAAGCGCGTGCAAATTAAAAAAAACCAAGCGCCAAATCCGACGCTGCGAAAGCCTGGTGTCGCGGACGAGACACGATGAGCTAACGCCACGGAACGGCTGGCCGGCCGTAGCGCCGCTTTAAGATAGCCGCGGCTCGATAGCCCCCGCTGGGCGGCGCGCCCTCTTACAATTTACCAATCGGAAACTTACTACCGGCATAGTTGTGCCGGATATAGAATACAGCCAAATGCTTTTTAAGGAGGAAGCGGAGCTATGCGGCTGATCGACGAACACTTACAAAAGGCGGCCCACTTGGAGAAACTCGCCGGTTCCACCAAAGACGCACTTTTGAAACGGTCATACTTGGACCAGGCGATCAGCTATAAGCTTCTCGCGGCAGATCTACGGCGCTCGTGCACGGACCAGACAAACGACCGCGTAGCATAGCGCGGTCTCGGTTAGCAGCCTCTTTCGCTTCAGGCATCGGTCGCGGCAATTCCAAGGCGAAATGAGTCAGAGCCCGGCATGAGACCAGACCGTTTGCTCGCGCTCATTCCCGCTCGATCGCGGCAACCCTGCCGCGCTCGATGGCGAGCGACAGCTTGCCGTGCTTGAGCGCCAGGGCGCGTTCGCCGAACAGCTCCCGGCGCCATCCGGCAAGCGCAGGAACCGCAGCGTCGTCGTCCGCAGCGATGCGCTCAAGGTCGTCGACGGTGGCGATGATTTTGGCGGCGACGTGGTGGCGTTCCGAAATCATGCGCAGCAGCACTTTGAGCAATTCGACGACGGCCGTGCCGTTGCTGGATGGCGGCGGCAATCGCCCGAGCGGTGGCAATGTCTTAGGCTCGCGCTCCAATCCGCGCATGACCGCCGCGACTATCCCCTCGGCTCCGCGCGAGCGCTCAAAACCCTTCGGTAGCGAGCGGAGGTGTTTGAGCTTTTCCAGCGTGTTCGGAGCCTGCACCGCAATGTCGCCGATGACTTCGTCTTTGACGACGCGCGAGCGCGGTACGTCGCGCACCTGGGCTTCACGCTCGCGCCAGGCCGCGACTTCAATCAGCACGGCGAGCTCTTTGGGCTTGCGCACGCGCGTCTTCAGCCGCCGCCAGGCATTCTCCGGATCCATCCGGTAGGTATCGGTGGAGGTGAGCACGTGCATCTCCTCCTGCACCCAGTCGACGCGGCCGCGCCGCCCAAGATCGTCGACCAGAGCAGCGTAAACCTGGCGCAAATGCGTGACGTCGGAAATGGCATAGGAAAGCTGCGCGTCCGACAATGGCCGACGCGTCCAATCGGTGAAGCGGCTCGATTTGTCGATCGCATCGCCGGTGATGCGCTGCACCAGCTGGTCGTAGGAGATGGAATCCCCGTAGCCGAGCACCATGGCCGCGACCTGGGTATCGAAAATCGGCTGCGGGATGAGCTTGGCGCGATGCCAGACAATTTCGATGTCCTGGCGCGCGGCGTGAAACACCTTCATCACCTTTTCGTCGGCCATGAGCTCGAAGAACGGGGCGAGGTCGATGCCCGGTGCCAAGGCATCGACCACCACCGCCTCTTCCGCCGACGCCATCTGCGCCACGCAGAGCAGCGGGTAATAGGTGGTCTCGCGGAGGAATTCGGTGTCGACGGTGATGAAGGGCTGGGAAGCCATTCGCCGGCAGATGGCGGCGAGCTCGGACGTTGTGGTGATCGGTTGCATTACGTTTTGTGATAGCGGAATCGCGCGCGCTTGTCGTTGTTTTGCCGGAGCAGCCTTACGCCCCGCGGACCCGGCCCAGATGGATAAACTCCCAGGGGCTCGGGAATTCTCCCACCGGCACCTCGATGAGGCTCGGGCAATCGCGATGGGCGAAGGCGCGGCGCAAGGCGCGCCGCAATTCGTCGGGGGTGCGCACCCGCACGGTTTCCGCGCCGAAGCTTTTGCCGAAGGCGACAAAGTCCGGATTGGCCAAGTCGGAGGCGATCAGCCGGTTGCCGTACCGCTCCTTCTGGATGCGCCGCACGTTACCGAAGGCGCCGTCGTTGAACAACACCGTGACCAGCGGGATGCGATGCCGCATCGCCGTCGCCAGTTCGGTCGCGGTGTATAGAAAACCGCCGTCGCCGGTGATCGAGACCACCGGCACATCGCGGCGCGCGTCTTGCGCACCGAGCGCGGTAGCAAAACCCCAGCCCAACGGGTCCTGATAGCCGGGCGACAAAAATGTGCGCGGCTTGTAGACGGGAAAGGCCAGCCGCGCGGCGAAGCCGAGCTGGGTGACCTCATCGACGAAAATGCCGTCCTCGGGCAATTCGGCGCGTATCGCTTCGAGGAAGGCGATTTGCGGTGCGATCTTCTCCAGCCGCTTCCGCCACTTTGCCTGCCGCTCTTCCATCTCGGCGCGGCGCGATGCGCGCTTTAAATTGTGCGCCGATAATTCCGCCAGCAAACTTTGCAGGATCGGTCTGGCATCGCCGGTAAGCCCCACCTTCGGCCGCCGCCAGCGATGATGTTCCTCGGCGTTGGCGTCGATGCGCACAATCGGCACATCGTGCTCACCCCACTCGCGCTGCTGGATCAGGAGCCGGGTCCCCACCGCCAGCACGGCGTCCGCTTCGCCCCATAGTTCGTGCCCGAGCGGCAGCGTGACGCTGAACGGATCGCGGCTGTCGAGTACGCCGCGACCGCGGCGATAGGCGAGCACCGGCGCTTGCAGCAGCGCCGACAGCGCGGTCACTTCCGCGGACGCATCCTGCGCGCCGCCGCCGCAGACGATCATCGGCCGCTTGGCGGCGCCGAGGATTTTCACCGCGCGACGCACCGCAGCGCGGTCGATTTTTGTTCGGGGCAGCGGGAGCGGTCCCTGCAATGTCGCGGGGCCCCCCTTGCCCCAGACGTCCATCGGGCATTCGAGCACGGCCGGTCCGGGGCGGCCGACGCGCATGTCGCGCAACGCCAACGCGGTTTGCCGGGATGCTTTTTCCGGCCCGCGCAGCAGTGCGCTGTGATCGACCAGGGTTTCGAGTATGCCGGCCTGGTCGCGCAACTCGTGGAGGTGGCCAAATCCACGGCCGATATCCGCACGGGGAATTTGTCCGACCAGGCCGAGCACCGGCGCGTTCATGGCGTAAGCCGTGAGCAACCCCGTCGCGGCATTGAGCAAACCGGGCCCGGGCACCACGGCGCAAGCTTGCGGCCGGCCGGTCGCGAGCGCGGCACCCAGCGCCATCAGCGCCGCGCCTTGCTCGTGGCGAGGGTGAACGGTGCGTATCTTGTCCGAGGCCCGAAACAGTGCGTCGAACAGGTGGTCGTTCTGCACGCCCGGCAGCGCGTAAATGGTGTCGATGCCATGGCCGACGAGTGTGCAGACTACCGCATCGGCGGTGGTCATCTGCCGCGCCGCCGTCGCGGCTCTTTTCTTATGGGCCGATTTAGCCATTGCGGAAGACTTCCATTGGACGATCGGAGCGTGAAGTAGTTCTTAATAACCTTCCCATCGGATGGGGGATGAAGATTTTGCCTGAGCTGGCCTGCCTTGACAAAACGGGCCCTCCATGTGCTTTCCGCGTTCCGGCCACAACGGCCTTTTGGGATGCAGGTACACCATAAATCATGCACCGCTATCGCACCCATACCTGCGGCGAATTGCGCGACAGCGACATCGGCCGCGACGTGCGCCTGTCCGGCTGGTGCCATCGCATCCGCGACCACGGCGGCGTGCTGTTCATCGACTTGCGCGACCATTACGGCCTGACCCAGGTGGTCGCCGATCCCGACAGTCCGGCCTTCAAGGTGGCGGAGACACTGCGCGCGGAGTGGGTGGTGCGCGTCGACGGCAAGGTCCGCCGGCGGCCCGCCGGCACCGAAAATCCCGAATTGCCGACCGGAGCGGTCGAAGTTTACGTCAGCGAAATCGAGGTGCTCGGCCGCGCCGCCGAGTTGCCGATGCCGGTGTTCGGCGACCAGGAATATCCCGAAGACATCCGCCTGAAATACCGGTTTCTCGATTTGCGCCGCGAACGGCTCCATCGCAACATCATGCTGCGCGGGGAAGTCATCGATTCAATCCGGCGGCGCATGAAGGAGCAGGGCTTCTTCGAATTCCAGACGCCAATACTCACGGCTTCGTCGCCGGAAGGCGCGCGCGACTATCTGGTGCCTTCGCGGCTTCACCCCGGAAAATTCTACGCGCTGCCGCAGGCGCCGCAGCAGTTCAAGCAGCTGATCATGATCTCCGGCTTCGATCGCTACTTCCAGATCGCGCCGTGCTTTCGCGACGAGGACGCGCGCGCCGATCGTTCGCCCGGCGAGTTCTATCAGCTCGACCTGGAAATGAGCTTCGTCACCCAGGACGACGTGTTCGACGCGGTCGAGCCGGTGATCCGCGGCGTGTTCGACGAGTTTGCGAACGGCAAGCCGGTGACGCAAAAACTCCCGCGCATTCCCTATAGCGAGGCCATCGCTAGGTACGGCACCGACAAGCCGGATTTGCGCAACCCGATCCTGATGCAGGACGTCTCGGAGATTTTTCGCGGCTCGGGGTTCAAGATTTTCGCCCGCATTCTTGAAACCAATCCGAAGGCGCAGGTATGGGCGATCCCGGCAAAGAGCGGCGGCTCGCGTGCCTTTTGCGATCGCATGAATTCCTGGGCGCAAGGCGAGGGCCAGCCGGGCCTAGGATATATTTTCTTTGCAGATGACGCGGGCGCTACGGTTGGCCGTGGTCCCGTCGCCAACAATCTCGGACCGGAACGCACCGAGACGCTGCGCGGCAATCTTCACCTCGGTGCGGGCGACGCCGTGTTCTTCGTCGCGGGCGATCCGCAGATTTTCTACAAGTTTGCCGGGGCGGCGCGCACCAGGATCGGCGAGGAGCTAAACCTCGTTGCCAAAGATCGCTTCGAGCTTTGCTGGATTGTCGACTTTCCGATGTACGAATGGAACGAAGAGGAAAAGAAGATCGACTTTTCCCACAATCCGTTCTCGATGCCGAACTTGCCGGCCGAAGAGTTTATTGCGCTCGACGCCGCCGACCGCGACAGGATTCTGGGATTGAAAGCGATCCAGTACGACATCGTCTGCAACGGCGTGGAATTATCGTCCGGCGCCATCCGCAATCATCGCCCCGACGTGATGAAGAAGGCGTTCGCCATCGCCGGCTATGACGAAAGCGTGCTGGAGGAAAGATTCGGCGGCATGCTGCACGCGCTCTCGCTCGGCGCTCCGCCGCACGGCGGCATCGCGCCGGGTATCGACCGCATTGTCATGCTGTTATGCGGCGAGGAAAACCTGCGCGAAGTGGTGCTCTTCCCGATGAACCAGCGCGCCGAAGACTTGATGATGGGCGCGCCCTCGGAAGCGACCGCGAAGCAGCTGCGCGAGCTTCACATCCGCGTCGTCAAGCCGACAGCGGGCTGAACCGCGCCCGCGCCGGAATCTCCGGTTGGTCACAACTGCAACCGCGCCGTCAGAACAGCTTTAGGCAGCAAAGTACCTTGCCGACGATCTCAAGCTCGCCCAGCGGCGCTTCTTCGCTCGGATGGTTCGCATTGTCGGAAATGATTTTGACTCGCGGCGGCCGTGCTGAGCGTACTACTTGCAGGCGCTTTACGACGATGGATTTGAACGCGTCCCTGATGGCATAAAGCCCATCGGGGCTCGGTGTCTTATGGCTGGTGTCAATGATGACCCGCTCACCCGAGGCGATGGTGGGCTCCATGCTATCCCCAGCCGTGTCGAGGACGAGAAGGTGCGAAGGCGAGCTCTGGAGCTGCTCGCGCACAAAACTCGAAGGAAAAGCCCAAGCCTCGCTCTTTACCGGATCGGCGTAGCGGCCATCTTTGCGCAACTCCTGGGCTGGAAGGTCGCCACCGAGGCCGGCACGGGTGTCGAGTTCCGGCACCCGGCCTGGCGCTTCGTCATGCCCATCGCCGGACGCCCCGCTTGATTCGCTGTGGCCCCCCGTCGTGCCCGGGTACCGACCCCACAGCAAAATCTGTTCGGGAGTGTAGCCCAGCGGACCCGCGAAGGGCTTGAGGTGATCGAGCCGCAGTCGGATCAGTCCGGTCTCAAGCCGAGACAATTGTTGCTTGGACACCCCTGAGAGCCGCACCAATTCCGAGCGGGGCATACGGCGCGCCTCGCGCGCATGGTAAAGCCCGCTGCGGGGTGGGGGCTGTTTGATCCGGCGTGGCATGCGAATCGTCGTCACCAAATTGGTGCTGAGAACTCAGCATCCAAAATGGTGACGTTACTGTCAACATTGGCACCGGGAAGCGCGGATCAGTAAACTTGGCTAGCAGTGCAGGCCGCGACCAGCCAGTTTGCGCATGGGCGCTAAGGACAGCCGATTACATGTGATAATTTTATTGCGTCGCGGTTGCGGTCCCGAGAGCAGATATCTTTTTCACATCTTCGTTTGAGAGACGGCTCGCTCCATTTTCACATTCATGAATGCCAGAAGAGCCCGGTGTTGCCGTGACGAGGCCCGACGCTCATAACGATCGAGCCGAATGAGATCGGCCGCCGCCTCTTCTAGAGTTTCACTCTCGTCCCGCTCGCGGGTTTGGTCGCGGACCCGTTTTTCGTTTGTCTCCTCCTCTTCTTCGTCGAGCCAGCTGTTCTTTCCCTGCAAAAACGCCTCTAGGTAGAGCGGGATGAGGCTGTCTTGGTCGCACTGCATCGCTTCTATTTCCGCGTCTGGCGGTGGGAGTTGCGCCGCGTATTTCTCCAGAAGGTGATCGCGAAGTGCCGCCGCTAGGTCGTAAGCTTGGTCGCTTTGCGGATCATTCGGTCGACATGCCTGAGGACACTTCTTTTCCTTCTCAAGGCGATAGCGCAGCGCTCGCGAACGCGTTCGACGACGGCGACCTGCTGGGCCGTTATGGCCTGGAGCACTAAATCATTTCTGGCGATACTCCTTGCTTGGTCGAAAAGAACTGGATCGGTGTCGTTGCCGCAGAGTGCCTTGGCCATCCGGTCTATGTGGGCTTCCGGAACTGGTTGGCGATGGACGGCGGCGGCGAGACCGTGTCGCAGCGCGTTGCGGCTGGCAATTGATTTGCCAGCCGCGCTGCGCGGTCCGCGGCTTTTTCGGGCGTTTTGCCGATTGGCCGCGATCTTGCGCTGTGACGTCACTCAGTTACCCGGCTTGGTGTTCTAACGTTTCCGGCCGGTTCTCCGGTGCTTGGTCTTTGTCGGGATTTTTGTCCTGATTTTCTCCGTCTCCCGGGACCACGGGTGGCGAGGCTTGGATTTGGCCTATCTCCTGACCGTTTCCGGTTGTTGTCTGGTCGATCGCCTCATCTGAGACCCGTTTCCAGTACTGGCCTAAACCTGACCGGTAAATCTCCAGCTGCTCGACGGCATTATTACGCCGGCGCATCGCCGAATTGATGAGCTGATCAAGTTGTTCCTCGAACGCAAGGCCAGCCTCGAGCGCCGCGTTGTGGCTAAGTTCGGTCGGGAGGCGTTGTAGCATTCCGTCCGGATCGGAGAGTGACGTTAGAACCAGGCCGTGGAGCTGTATCAACTGATTGAGCTCGGCGGCTGGCCGTCCTGTCTTCTCCACTAACAGTGCTGTTAGTGACTCGCTTCTGGCTTTCTGGTCCCTCTTACGCTGGATCTGGAATTTCACATTGTCCCGAAAGCGCCGTTCGACGCCCACCGTCTGATGACGGATGTACCGCATGATCTCCCAGGTTTCGTTTTGCACCTGTTTGATCAGCAGAACTTCCAAGAAATCCCTCGGCATGAAGCAGGCCGAGAGGTTTTTCCAGATGTCATTGTAGTGGTCGATATTCTCGGTGCTGAGCACTGGTGGTGAACCGAATAGCGCACCGAATTCATTCAGTTGATCTGAAGTGAGCTTGTCGAATATTTCGTTACTCATAGACCAAGTCCTCTTGTTCTCCGAGTCGGCGTTGCGACCGGAATGTCGATTGTGCAACCGGACAAAACTCGAGAACCGTGGTTCTCAAATGAGCTCGACCGATCTGGTTAAATTGTAAGATTACCGTTCGATCCGCTTTCTTCAGCGGCTGTTTGGCCGATGATCCTTCTCCTTTGCTTTTTGGAGATCTTTACTCGGCAGTTTGTTGGCTTGCGATCGAGCGCCCTTTTGAGCAGTCTCGTTTTAGCCTTTTTGGCTCGCGGTCCTTTCACCTGATCCGCTTGAGCCGTTTGCGGCGAACTGATCGTTGATCGCGGAACGATCCGCCTTACCGACCTAATCGGCCTTGTTTGATTGGCTATTTGGTCGGTCTACGGCCTTGCAGAGGATCGCCGATCGTTTGTTGTAGCGATCTTGGTAGAGCCGTCTTCTGGCCGGCGTTGCACGCTTCCATGGTGAGAAGCGTTTGTCACTTGAGCCAGGATGGTCGACTGCGGATCACTCTGGTATGGAGCGTCTGCTTGAGTGCCTCTTGGTCAGAAATCCGATCACTCGGGGTGTTGAATGATCTTGATCAGAGCAGAGAGCAACTTCGACCTGATGCTTGCTCATATGGATTATGATTCGCGCGCATTCAAATACCAAAATATTTTTTGGCTAACGCAGCGCTAACGGTGCAGGCCGGCGGAAATTATTAGTGACGTATTTCGGCGAGCGGAGCGAGCCCAGAATCTGATTGCGCTATTTGCACCGAGCCAGATTAGGTCCACGGATGGAAGTAAAGCGCGAAAAAAAGTCACGCCGCCCTTTCGGGTTTGTCTTGGGATTACGAGTCACACCGTAACGCGGATGCAAAGACCTCAATATTCGGCGCGGTTATGATCGTTCGTCCGTGTCTTCGAGTTACGAGTCACATCGTGACCCAAATCGGCGTGGCTATGGTCGTTTGGCTGTGTCTTCGGGTTAAGAGTCACACCGTAACAACGGATGCAAAGACCTCAATACTCGGCGCGGCTATGCTCGTTCGGCCGAGTCTTCGGATTGCGAGTTACACCGTGACACGGATGCAAAGACCTCAATACTCGGCGCGGCTATGCTCGTTCGGCCGAGTCTTCGGATTGCGAGTTACACCGTAACACGGATGCAAAGACCTCAATACTCGGCGCGGCTATGCTCGCTCGGCCGAGGCTTCGGATCGCGAGTCACACTGTGACCCGATGCAACGACCTCAAAAATCAACACGGCCCTGCCGAACGACGTCGACCGCCGACGACAAGGCTGACGAGTCCTTATCAATGCTCCCGGATCCGCGTGATCGAGCCAAATCGATACGTCCGCGGCCTCATGACCCATCCCTTAGGATGGAGTGGGTACGACCCGTGGCCGATGGACAGCGCGATGTTGAACCCTAAACGGCATCCTCGATGATTTGAGGCAATTAAAAACAAGGTTAAGGCCCGTGCTGGTGTACGGCCGGATCATCGCGTCGGGAGCGCCGCCTAGCCGCGGGTACGGAGCTCAATCAGGCATTGCCAGATTTGCTCGTTCGTTAAACGCAACTATAAGTTGTAGTTGAGCAAAACGAACCCAATTACCTAGCGGTGGGTAAACTCCCGATCGGAGAAGGCGTTACGGTGTTATCGTCGTTCAAGGCCGCCCGAAATCCAAAACTCGTGCTGACGGCAATCGCTGCGTTGCTCGTCATCTACAGCGTTCTGGCCTATTTTTTCCTGCCGCTGGTGTGGAAGCGCTACGAGCACCAGAAGGCGCTGGCCGGGCTCAGCATGGTCACGCGCACAAGTGACGGTATCCCCGGCGATCCGATAAATATCGGGCTTGTCGGCTCGAAGGACGATGTGATCTGCGCCATGCACGCGGCCGGCTGGTTTCCCGCCGATCCGGTCACTTTCCTCTCGAGCGTGAAGATTGTCGGCAGCGTGCTGCTCAATCGCCCGTATCCGGATGCGCCGGTGAGTCATTTATTTTACGAGAGCAAACGCGAAGAGCTGGCGTTCGAGAGGCCGTCCGGCAAGAGCGCCGACAAGCGGCACCATGTGCGCTTTTGGCAGGCGGCCGACAGCGGCGAGGAGGGGCGTCCGCTCTGGCTTGGCGCCGTGACCTTCGATCGCGGTGTCGGTTTCAGCCACCGCAACGCCAAGATCACACACCACATCGCGCCCGACATCGATGCGGAACGCGACTTGTTGAGCGCCGACTTGAAGGACGCCAGGGTCGTCGAAAGCACCTACGAGGTCGGCGGCATCGGTCCAACCATCAACGGGCATAATGGCGGCGGCGACAGCTACTTCAGCGACGGCGAGATCAAGTTCTCAGTGTTGATCGAAGGCTGCGCCGCGCGCGCCGCGATGACGGCCGAGCTGGAAAACCCGCCGCTGATCGAGGCGCACAACCGAATTTGGCCGGTCATCGCCAAAACGGTTCGATGGCTGATGGGCGAGCGCCCCGCTGACGACGATCAATAAGCCGGCAAGATTTACGCGGGACTCACCCGCGCACCACCCGTATCGGCGCTTCGGCCCGTGACTGCTCCGCCTCCACATCGACCTTGTTGTAGTCGTAGAGCACGCGGCCGTAGGGCAGCGTGACATCGGCGACGAAGTGATGCGCGCCGACAATTTTGTCGACCGGAAAATCGGCGACCGGAGCGTTGACGTGCGGCACGAGATGAAGCCGTCCCGGGCCGAGCCACGAGCCTTTCACCGTGATGTCGGTCAGGTTATAGGCGACGAGCTGGCAGATCTCGGCGTGGCCCTCGACGCCAGGAATGATTTTCAGATTGATTTGCGTCTTTGAGAGAATGGCCGTCGTGCGCTCGCCGTTGCCGGCCATGCTTTCGTGCTTGTAGCCCATGGTGCCCATGGCAACGAGCTGCCCTGCGTATTCCAGCGTGCCGGTGAGCGTGTCCTTGACGATTTCCAGTTTGGGATGCGCATATTTTTTCGGAAATCCCCAGATCTCCCGGCCCGCCGAGATCGGCGGATCGTCGTCGAGATACATCTGCACCACGAAATTGGCTTCCTCGCCCTTGAAGCGGCACGGCAGCACCATTCCGGACTCGGTGTAATCGCCGAATCCCGAGCTGTCGGGCATCTTGATCCATTCGTAGTGCACCAGCGGCCGGTCGACCGGCTCCAGCGGCTCCGGCAGATGGTCGCGGATGACAGTCGGATCGGACTCGTAGGTAATGACCATGAATTCGCGATGGATGAACCGATACGGGCCGGCCGGATAGCTCGGCCCGCTTGCCGGCATGGACGGCACTTTAAGAATGTCTTCCCTGCGCATGTCGCCTCTCGGTTAGTGAGCGGTCCAGCCGCCGTCGATGGGCAAAAGCGCCCCGGTAATCTGCGCCGCTTCGTCCGAGCAGAGAAACGCGGCGAGCGCCGCGATCTGCGAGACTTCGACGAATTCCTTGGTCGGCTGCGCCGCGAGCAGAACGTCTTTCATCACCGCTTCCTCGCTGATGCCGCGCGCCTTGGCCTGCTCGGGGATTTGTTTTTGCACCAGTGGCGTCAGCACATATCCCGGACAGATGGCGTTGGCGGTCACGCCGTGCTCGGCGAGCTCAAGCGCGACGGTCTTGGTCAATCCGGCGAGGCCGTGCTTGGCCGACACGTAAGCCGACTTGAACGGGGAGGCGACCAGTGCGTGAGCGGACGCGATATTGATGATCCGCCCCCAGCCTTTCTTCTTCATCTCGGGCACCGCCAGCCGGCAGGTGTGAAACGCGCCCGATAAATTGATCGCGATGATCGCATTCCACTTGTCGACCGGAAACTCCTCGATCGGCGCGACGTACTGAATGCCGGCGTTGTTGACCAGGATATCGACGCCGCCGAACTCGGCCCGGGTCTGCTCGACCATTTCGGAAATCTCGTCGGGCTCGGCAATATTGGCGTCGGAATACATCACGCCGACATTGTGCTGACGCTTGAGGTCGGAGACGATCTTGTCGATCTCGTCTTCCGGGCCGAAGCCGTTGAGCACGATGTTGGTGCCCGCCCCAGCCAAAGCCGTGGCAATCCCAAGCCCAATTCCGCTCGTCGATCCGGTCACGATGGCGGTTTTCCCTGCCTGCATCTCAAATCCCCCCTCCGGTGCTGAAAACCTAACGCGCAACCAAAGCGGAGAATGTGAAAGGACGCCGACACTCTTGTGACAGACGTCCGCATTTCATTTCGTGTTTGGTTTTGTCATTTGGCGGTCATTTGAATTGGCAAAGTTAATGCTTGGTTCCTCACCCCCGCCATTTCGAGCGCCCCGCCATGCATGACGTCCGCACCCGCCTGACCGATCACGTGTCGCCGCCTCCTCAACCGCGCGGCTGGCGGCCGGAGCGCTGCGATCGCATCGCGCTCGTTCTTCAGGGCGGTGGCGCGCTGGGCGCTTATCAGGCCGGCGTGTACCAGGCCATGAGCGAGGCCGGCGTCGAGCCCGATTGGGTTTCCGGCGTTTCCATCGGCGCCATCAATTCAGCGATCATTGCCGGCAATACGCCGAAGAACCGGCTGCGCCAGTTGCACGCGTTCTGGGACATGATCACCGAGCGCAAGATCTGGCCGTTCACGCCGGACGGCGACATTTTCCGCAAAGCGCGCAACGCGCATAGCTGCCTCGTCACCAGCGTCGCCGGGCAGCCGGGATTTTTCAAGCCGCGCTTTCCCAATCCGTGGATCAGTCTCACCGGCGCGACCACGGCCACGAGCTATTACGACAGCGGGCCGTTGCGCGACTCCTTGACCGAGCTCGTCGACTTTTCGCTGCTCAACGAGCGCATCACGCGCTTTTCGGTTGGCGCCGTGAATGTCCTGACCGGCAATTTTGTCTATTTCGACAACGCCAAGGAACAGATCGAGCCGGAACACATCATGGCAAGCGGCGCGCTGCCGCCGGCGCTGCCCATGGTCAAGATCGGCACCGATCATTTCTGGGACGGCGGCATTGTCTCCAACACGCCGCTGCAGCATTTGCTCGACCAGGACGACAAGCTCAACACGCTGGTGTTCCAGGTCGATCTGTTCAGCGCGCGCGGCGTGCTGCCGCGCGACATGCAGGACGTGATGGCGAGGCACAAGGACATCGTCTACTCGTCGCGCACGCGCTACACCACCGACGTCTACCGCCGCATTCATAATCTGAAACTGATGCTGGCCAAGGCACTGGAGAAGGTGCCGCAAGACCAGTTGAACGACGATGACCGCCGGCGCCTCGACGAGCTCTCCAATTTGCCCGAGATCACCATCCTGCATCTGATTTATCAGCAGAAGGCGTACGAAGGTCACGCCAAGGATTACGAGTTCTCCGGGACGTCCATGCGCGAGCACTGGCAGAGCGGTTACGAAGACACCCGACGGACTCTCAAGCGGCAGGAGTGGATGATCATGCCGCCGCCCGGTTCAGGCGTCCTCGTCCACGACGTACACCGCCAGCAGGAAGATTGAAAAACCGATACTGCCGGTCTGCCTCGGCTAATCCGCGCGGTGACCGACTGAAACTCTTACAAAGATGGGCCGGCTCGCCGGCTCAATTCTGTCCCAGGGAATACGGCCGATCGCTGCGGCCGGCTCCGCCGACGAGCGGATGGACGTCGAGCGCTTTCCAATGCGCCCGCACGGAATCACCGGGATTCACCGGGTCGGCGAAGAATTCAGTATCAGGCATGTGGACGACGAAATCTTCGCCGCCCATGCTTTCGAGCGTAACCTTGACCCACGCGCCCTGATACTCAATGGCGCTCACCTTGCCTCTCACGGCGTTCACTGTTTCGGCTGCGCCCTGCTTGGCCAAGTGAATGCGGTCGCGTCTTACCGAGACGTGTGCCGTCGAACCGATCGGCACTGGACGGTCGCCTGCGGGGAACTCGATACGGCCCTGCTCGGTGAGGTCGAGGGCAACCATGCCATTGCTCACCGCGCTCACGCGGCCGGCAAAAACGTTCTGTCCGCCCATGAAGCGGGCGACGTAGGCCGAGTGCGGATTGTTGTACACGTCCTGGGCTGAGGCGGCCTGCTCGATGTGTCCATGATCCATGACCACGACCAGATCGGCGAGTGCAATTGCCTCGGGCTGTGTATGCGTAACGTGAATGAACGTGATGCCGAGATCGCGTTGCATTCGTCTAAGTTCGCCGCGCATATGCAACCGTAGAAATTCGTCCAGCGCCGACAGGGGTTCATCCAGCAGCAGCACCCGCGGATTTGTAATCAGGGCACGCGCCAGCGCGATTCGCTGCCTCTGACCCCCCGAAAGCTGCGCCGGCACCCGATCCGCAAATTGCGCCATCTGCACTCTCGCGAGGACTTTCGCCGCGCGTTCCCGCCGTTCGGCCTTGTCCACGCCCGCCATCTTGAGGCTGAAAGCCACGTTGTCGAGACAGCTCAAATGCGGAAAGAGGGCGTAATCCTGAAACATCATCGCCGTGCCCCGCCGAACCGGCGGCAAGCCAACGACATTTTCACCGTCGATCCTTACTTCGCCGGATGTCGGTGTTTCGTGTCCGGCAATCATGCGCAGAATTGTCGTCTTGCCGCATCCGCTGGGACCTAACAGACAGCAATAAGTGCCGGCGCGAATTTTTAGGTTGATATCGCTTACTGCAGCGGTTTCGCCGAAGCGCTTGGTGCAGTTTACGAGTTCGACTTCTCCGGGCTGACGCATGAACGGCTATGATCCTGCTTGTAATTCGCGCTCGCGCGTGACGCGACGCCGGGTGCGGCGAGATTGAATGAGAGCGATTGACGATAATGCTGCGGCGATCACGAAGAAGGAGATGACCGTGGTCACCGTCCCGAGAGCATAAAGCGCCGGCGAGGTGACGTTGGTTGTCATCGCCCAGATCTCAAGAGGCAAGGTGTTGTAGGGACCGACCGTCAGCCAGCTGCGGGGAAATTCGTCGTAAGACAGTGTGAAGCCGAACAGGGCCACGCCAAAAAGCCCCGGCAGCACGATCGGAATAATGACGTGGCGCAGTGTTTGCCAGGTCGTGGCGCCAAGGTCGCGAGCTGCTTCTTCATAAGAGCGGCTCAGGCGGCTGAAGATCGTGAACATGATCAAGAGACCGAACGGCAACGTCCAGGTCAAATGAGCGCCCAGCGCCGACGAGTACCAGCGAGGGGGAATGTCTAGCATCTGAAAGCCCAGACCGATCCCGACGCTGAGCACCAATCCAGGCGCGATCAGGCTCGCGATCGCGATATAGAAGATGAGGCCGGCGCCGACAAATCGCCGCCGGAATGCCAGTCCCGCAGCCAGCGAGCAGATCACGGTGAGGCTGAGAACGACCAGGGCAAGCGGAACTGAGCGGCTGAAAGCGCCGGCAATGTCGCCGGTTCGTTGCTGGTGGAGCAAGGCGCCGAACCAGTCCAGGGAAACGCCGTCGAGGGGAAAGGTCAGGCCCCCATTCGGGCCTTGGAAAGAAAGAATGTAGATGCACGCCATCGGCCCGTAGAGGAAGAGCACGAATAGCGTAAATATCACGGCAAGCACGTAAAACGTCCAAGGCCGCCGATCGCTTACGTGCGCCATCTAAAGCTTTCTTATCTCTCGCCCGTGAGTTCCTTGCGCACATCAACGACGCGCAGAATGAGGCTGACGATCAATGTGACAATGATCAACAGCACCACCGCGCTCGCCGCGGCGGGCGGATAGAACAGAAGGTTGACGTCTTCAAACACGCCCATGACGACGGAAGCACTGCGGCCGCCGCTCATGATCTTGACCACGAAGAAGTCGCCCATGACGAGTGTGATGACAAGTATCGAGCCCAGCGCGATGCCGGTCTTTGACAGGGGAATGACAACCTCGGTTAGGATGCGAAACCGTCCGGCCCCACCGTCGATCGCCGCCTCGATCAGCGAGCGGTCGATACGCGCCATAGAATTGAAGATCGGTACGATCATAAACAGCGTGAACAGGTAGACATAGGCGAGGATTACAGCGAAGTCCGAGAACAAAAGCCATTGCACCGGCTGATCAACGACACCCACCGCCATCAAGCCCCGATTGAACAGGCCGTACTTACCCAGTAGCGGAATCCACGCGATCATCCGGATGATGTTCGAGGTCCAGAAGGGGACAGTGCACACCAGCAGGAGCCCGATGGCGATCAGCGGATTGCGGATGTGAAAGGCCAGGAAATAGGCAATCGTGAAGCCGAGCGTCAATGTGATTGCCCAAACAATCAACGCGTATTTCAAGGTCTGCAGATAGAGGTCGAGCGTCGTTCGCTGCGTGAACAATTCAATGTAACTGTGGAACGTGAACGTCGGGATGATCCCGGTCATGTCGTAATCGAAGAAGCTCGCGGCGAATATCATCGCCATCGGGATAACGAAGAAGAGAAACAGGACAATCGCGAGCGGCGCCACTTCGAGATAAGGCACCGCCTTGGCCGGCACCGCGAGCTTCATCGCGATAACGCCTTGGAATTGGAATACAAGCTCATCGGGACTTTTTGGTTCGGATTATATCGGCCGTATAGTTCGGGTCGTTGCCAGCAGAGGCAAGCGAATCGCGCTGTGATCGGACCCGTCTTTTTTCGCTATCTTTCTTGTTGCCTTGCCCATTCGACGCCAGGCGAGCGCCAAAGGCGCCGCCTGGCGGAATTGTCGATCAAGCCGTGCGGAACTCGTTCCACTTCTCATTCATGTAGCGCGCTTCGCTCATGACAGTATTCCAGCACGCGATCTTGCTGAAACGCGAGTCATAAGAGCCGCCGTCGCGGACCACACCCGCTTTCTCCATCACCTTTCCATAAGGATCCTTGATGTCGGCGGCCGCTGGCTTGCCCTGGTACCAGAAACCCCACTCGTCGTCGGTCATGAATTTCTTGGCGGTTTCAGGAACGCCGACATAGTAGCCTTGCTTGGCGATAAAGCCGCCGACCCAGCCCGACTGATACCAGTTGATGTACTCGTAAGCGGCGTCGAGTTTGATGCCTTTGAGATGCCGCATCAGGCCAAGACCGTTGCCCCAGCCCCGATAACCTTCCTGCAGCGGGTCATAGTAGCAGGGTGTGCCATGCGCGCGCACAGCCGTCACCGCCGGCGACCACATCGATTGGATGACAACTTCGCCGGCGGTCATCAGATTCACCGACTCGTCGAAGCTCGACCACAGCGCGCGCCAATGGCCCTTTTTCTTCAGGTCAATAAGCATCGCGATCGTCTTGTCGATTTCTTCCCGCGTCATGTTGCCTTTGTCGCGGTATTTGATGGCGCCCATGGACTCGGCCGCCATGGCGGCGTCCATGATTCCGATAGCCGGAATGTCCTGGATCGCCGCCTTGCCCTTGAACTCCGGATTAAACAATTCGCTCCAGTGTTCAACCGGCCGCTTGATCAAATCGGGGCGGATACCCAACGTATCGGCGTTGTAGAAGCCGCAGACGAAGGTGGCCCACTTGGTCTCGTCCTTGGCGAACGTCTTGGCTTGGTCATTGGCAAGATATTGCAGTTTGTAAGGCGTCAAGCCTTCACGCGAGAGCTCTTTGCCGCCAAACGTGCCCTGGGTGTAGATCGTCGTCATCTTGTCCCACAGCTTGATCTTGCTGGGGTCGACCGGTTGAAAACTGCCACGCGGCACAACGAGGGGTATCTGAGACATCTCGGCGTCCGCGACATCCACGGAATCCGGCTGCGTTGTGACCCGGTTAACGAAGCCCGGAAAATCGGTGACCGCCATCTCGACCTTGAAGCCAAGGTCTTTCGTGGCTTGCCGTGCGATATCGATGATCGTCGAGTAGGACATCCCGAGGTGGGTCAGCGTCACGTCTTTGATGTTCTGAGCCCAGACCGTCGGAAAGCCCTTGATCATTCCCGAGCCGACGGCGGCGCCGGCCACGCCCGCGGCACTCTTGAGCAAGTTTCTTCGGCTGATGCGTTTTGTGCGGGCCGTTCCTGGGCCCACATTTGAATTCCGATCCTTCATGTATTCCTCCTCTGTCGCTGGCAGAGACTCCATCGATCCTGGGAAAATATAAGATCGCCGGCTTTCGCAGCCGCGGCTATCCCGTCAACGTAGCTGATTTTTTGCCACCCTGTGGGCGGAGTCAAGCGCAGTGGCCACGGAGGGAAAATCGAACTCGCCGGGTTGTCTTTGCGGTGATTGCGGGGCGGCGCAAAGCGCCGCTCCATCAATCTCGTAGGACCGATTGACGGAATAGGCGCGGCGCGCCTTCCTGTCGGGTGCGAGGGTGCGACGATCAGCGCTGCCGCCTTGCTTGGCGGTGCCGTTCCGTGCATCCTTTCCGGATCACACTAAGCGCTCGGCGCATCCAACCCGGTCAAATCCTGCCAGCGATTGCTGTCTGATCAGAGCGGCAAACCGCCTGAGTCAGATCATTGAATGAAGGGGAGTCGGAAAATGGCCAAGGAAATTCTTTGCTCCATCGGCGTCGATATTGACGCGGTTGCCGGCTGGCTCGGCTCGTATGGCGGCGAGGATTCGCCGTCCGACATTCAACGCGGTGTGTTTGCCGGCGAAATCGGCACGCCGCGGCTGCTCAAGCTGTTCGATAAATTCAAGATCAAGGCGAGCTGGTTCATCCCGGGCCACTCGATCGAGACGTTTCCCGAACAGACCAAGATGATCGCCGCGGCGGGACATGAAATCGGCGCGCACGGCTATTCGCACGAGAATCCGGTCGCCATGACCCGAAAGCAGGAAGAGGATGTGCTCAAGAAGTGCATTGAGCTGATCGAAAAATATTCCGGGAAGAAACCGCGCGGTTACGTCGCGCCGTGGTGGGAAATGTCGGCGGTGACGGTCGAACTCCTGCTGGCCAACGGTTTCCGCTACGACCACAGTCAGGGCTACAACGATTTCGTCCCGTTTTATGCCCGCGTCGGCGATTCATGGACCAAGATCGACTTCTCCAAGACGGCGGCGGAGTGGATGAAGCCGATGCAGCACGGCAAGGAAGTCGACCTCGTCGAGATCGGCGCCAACTGGTATGTCGACGACCTGCCGCCGATGATGTTCATCAAGAAAGCGCCGAACAGTCACGGCTTCGTCAATCCGCGCGACATCGAGCAAATCTGGCGTGACGAATTCGACTGGGTGTATCGCGAAATGGATTACGCGATTTTCCCCATCACTATTCATCCGGACGTCAGCGGCCGGCCGCAAGTGCTGTTGATGCTGGAGCGCATCATCGGCCACATCAATTCGCACGCCGGAGTGCGCTGGCTGACCATGGAAGAAATCGCCGAGGATTTCCGCCGCCGCCAGCCGTTCAAGGCGAAGTGACCGGGAACGCACTCGCCGGAGGCGCCATGGCGATTTCGCGCCCGGGAATTGCGGATTTTTCACTAGCAACCAAACAATTACTGCCCGCTGGTCGATGAGGAGAGATCAATGGAAAGCTGGCGAAGCCGCAAGACACTGATCCTCAGCCGCACCGACATGATGGGCCTGGTGACGCCGGCGGAATATGTGACCTGTGTTGAACAGGCGTATCGCATGCATGGTGAAGGCCGTTACTACATGGATCCAAAAGGCCACATCGTGTTGAATAAATACCCCGGCGAATGGGAAGCGATGCCGTCATATATCGAAGAGCCGGAGGCTGCCGCTTGCAAATGGGTGTCGATCCGCGAACGAAATCGTGAAAAATTCGATCTGCCGACGGTATTTTCCATTTTGATCTATACTCATCCGGAGACCGGATTTCCGCTGGCAATCTGCGATGGCTCGTATCACACGGTCATGCGCACCGGCGCGGCCGCGGCGGTCTCTGCGAAATGGATGGCGCGCAAGGATTCCAAGAAACTCGCAATTGTCGGCGCCGGTCACATGGCGGAAGGTGCGCTCGCCACGTGCGACACGGTCTTTGCCTGGGATGAAGTCCGCGTATGGAGCCGATCCCAATCAACGCTCGACGAGTTCAAGGCGACGCAGGGCGCCAAGTTCTCGCACTTGAAGATTCGAGTATCTCGCGAGCTCGAGGAAGTCGTGCGCGGCGCCGACGTCGTTGTGACCGTTACTCCCGCGCGCGAACCGCTGGTCAAGGACGAATGGATTTCGCCTGGGACCCACATCGCGGCGCTGGGCGCCGACAAGGCGGGAGACCAGGAGCTCGATCCGCGCATCGTGAAACGCGCCCGGATATTCGTTGACGATATCCGTCAATGTCGCACGGATGGTGAGATCAACGTGCCGCTTTCCAAGGGGCTTATTCGTGAACAGGACATAGCCGGCGAGATCGGTGAGATCATAGCCGGCAACAAACGCGGTCGCCATTCGGATGACGAGATCACGTTATTCGATTCCACCGGCATCGCGCTCCAGGATTCGGCGACCGTCCCGCTCGAGTACGAGCGTGCGGTCGCTGCCGGTGTCGGCGTTGAAAAGAAGATGATCTCAACGTGAGCTTGCTCTTGTCGGCATCGGAAACAGCCACGCTCACCGCATAGAATAGACAAAGGCGCGTTGCGAGGATGGCTGCTAATTTTGGACCAGACGCCTGGGCCTATTATTGAGACGTGATGCCATCGGGGTGTGAAAGATGAGCCAAAGAACAGTCTTGATCACGGGCGGTGGCATCGGCATCGGCCGCGCAACCGCGCTCGCTTTCGCCGCTGCCGGGGACCATGTCGTTATTACGGATATCCTTGAAACGGAAGGCGCAAGCGCCGCCGATGAGGCGCGCAGGCGTGGGGGGACGGCCGAATTCGTCGCATTGGACGTTCGCTCGACCGAAGGGGCGGACAAAGTCGTGGCAGGCATTGAAAGCCGGCGCGGCGCTATTGATGTCGTCGTGGCCAATGCCGGCATTGCCCGTCGCGTGCCGGTGGCCGAACTGACGGATGAAAGATGGGATCAAACGTTTGACGTGGATCTCAAAGGCATGTTGCGCGTCATTCGACCGGCTCTGCCGGCGATGAAGCGCAAAGGTGGTGCGATCATTTGCACCTCTTCGATCATGGGCGTGGCCTATGGATGGGATGAGCATGTTCATTATTCCGCCGCCAAATCTGGCGTGGTCGGGCTTGTGCGCGGGCTCGCTGTGGAGCTGGCGCGCTCGGGAATTCGCGTGAACGGCGTCGCTCCGGGCTATATACGAACAGCCCAGTTGCTTTCGAAGGAGCATTCGCTCGGTCCGGAGGGTGCCGAAGCAGCGGCCGCATTCATCCCGATGGGGCGGATCGGGGAGCCGGCCGACATCGCGGATGTCATTTATTTTCTGGCCTCTTCGGCTGCTCGATATATGACGGGGCAAATAATCGCGGTCGATGGCGGGCTTCTCGTCGGGCGCTACTGAAAGACGCTTCAGGCGAGCCTGCCTATTTTTTCTACTCCGCGCCGCTGCAAGCGGCAGCAGCAGCAGCGCATCGCGAAGCGGATACTCCAACTCCTTCAATAGCTTAAAAACTGGCACGGCCTTTGCTGCTCTGCAGCACGAGGGGAGCATTGGCCGCGATGGCTCCGCACCGGGCCTCGGCGGCCTTCAACGGCATGGAGGTCGGAGACATGGATTACGTGAAACCCGCTGACGTGGCGTCAGCCATGGTCAATGCCGGGCGCACGAAACTCGCGCTTTCGCCTCTCGACCTGGTTATCCGCGGCGGACTCGCCGGCGCAATCCTTGCTGCCGCGACCAGTCTGGCCATCACCGGCGCGGTCCAAACCGACCAGCCTCTGATCGGCGCGCTCATTTTTCCGGTCGGCTTGATCCTCATTGTTCTGCTCGGTCTCGATCTCGTCACCGGCAGCTTCGGCTTGTTGCCGCTGCCGTGGTTCGAGAACGACACCGACGGCAAGGCGCTGCTTTGCCAATTGGGGCTGGGTATTCCTGGGCAATTTGATCGGTAGCGTCGTCTACGGCGGCTTGCTCGCGATCGTGCTCACCAATTTCGGTGCCACCGCGCCGGCCGGCGTTGCCGCGAAAATCATCGCCATCGCGCAGGCGAAAACCACGGGCTACGAGGCGCTCGGCTATGCCGGCAAGATCACCGTCTTCGTCAAGGCGATCCTTTGCAACTGGATGGTCTGCCTCGCCATCGTCGCCCCGATGACGACGTCATCGACCATCGGCAAGATCGCCTGCGCCTATATGCCGGTCTTCATTTTCTTCGCCCAGGGTTTTGAGCACTCCGTCGTCAACATGTTCATTATTCCGACCGGCATGATGATGGGCGCGAAAATCACCGTCGCGGAATGGTGGGTGTGGAATCAAATCCCGGTGACGTTCGGCAACCTGGTCGGCGGCGCGGTCTTCACCGGGCTTGCGCTTTACATCACGCATAAACCGCGCACTTCGGCGCCCGCGCCGCTCGTCGTACCGACGCAGGTTCCGGCGGAATGAACGAGACCGAGGCCAAGGCCCCGATTGCGGCCGAAGCCGGCGACTTCAACCCTGAACAGAAACGCTATCTCGAAGGGTTCGTCGCCGGCGCGCAGATCGCCAGGGCCGCAAAAGGCGTCGGCGGTGAGCCTGCCGGCGCACCGGTCGCGAGCGAGCCGATTGGCCCCGATGCCGCGGGACTGAAAGCGCAGAACCGGCTCATTGCGTCGGGCGGCAAGCTTTCCGACCAGGAAAAGTTCAAGCGCGAGGAGCATCCGTCGACACCTACGGCCGGCTCAAGGATCACGCCGCCAGGGGCGAATATCCGAAACCCGCCGATAATTTCCGCTGGCGCTTCTTCGGTCTGTTTTATGTCGCGCCGAACCAAAACTCGTATATGTGCCGGCTGCGCATCCCGAACGGCATTATCACCGCGGCGCAATTCGCCGGCGTCGCCGATCTTGCCGAGTGTTACGGCGGCGGCTACGCGCACGTGACGACGCGCGCCAACCTGCAAATCCGCGAGATCGAAGCGCAAAATTCGGTCGCGGTGATCGAGGCGATCCAGGATTTGGGGCTGTGCTCGCGCGGCTCCGGCGCCGACAATATCCGCAACGTCACCGGCACGCCGACGGCGGGTATTGATCCGCAAGAGCTGATCGACACCCGGCCTTACGCGCGCGAATGGCATTTCCAGATCCTCAACGACCGTTCGCTCTACGGCTTGCCGCGCAAGTTCAACGTCGCTTTCGATGGCGCCGGAACCATTGCGGTGCTGGAAGACACCAACGACATCGGCTTCCAGGCGGTGGAGGTGAATGACGGTTTCGGGCTTGCGCCCGGCGCCTGGTTCAAGCTCACGCTCGGTGGCATCACCGGGCACCGCGACTTTGCCCGCGACACCGGCTTGCTGGTGCGGCCGAAGGACGCCTGCGCGGTCGCCGAAGCGGTGGTGCGCGTGTTCATCGATCACGGCAACCGCGCCGACCGCGCCAAGGCGCGCTTGAAATACGTGCTCGACGCCATAAGCGTCGAGAAATTCGTCGCTTTGCTGGAAGAAAAGCTCGGCCGTAAGCTCGACCGCGCCGTCCCTGGGGCGGTGAAGCGGCGGCCGACGTTCGATCGCACCACGCATATCGGCATTCACGCACAAAGACAGCAAGGTCTGAACTGGATCGGCGTGGTCGTCCCGGTCGGGCGGCTTTCGGTCGCGCAGATGCGCGGCCTCGCGCAAATCGCGCGCGAGCTTGGCGACGGCGACATTCGCCTCACGGTCTGGCAGAACCTTTTGATCTCCGGGGTCGCCGGCGAAAATCTTGCCGCCGCGCGGGCGCGCATCGAGGCGCTCGGCCTCGCCATCGAAGCGAACGCCATCCATTCCGGACTGGTCGCCTGCACCGGCAATACCGGTTGCAAGTTTGCCGCCTCGGACACCAAACGCCACGCCGAGGATATTGCGCGCTGGTGCGACACTCGCGTTGCGCTCGACACGCCGGTCAATATTCATCTGACCGGCTGCCATCACTCCTGCGCGCAGCACTACGTGTCGGAAATCGGCTTGCTGGCCTGCAAGGTACAGGCGAACGAAGACGCCGATCCGGTCGAGGGCTATCACATCTATGTCGGCGGCGGTTTCGGCCCGAACGCCGCCATCGGCCGCGAGCTTTATCGCGACGTCGTGGCCGAAGAGGTGCCGCGCACCGTGGGGCGCATCCTGAAAGCTTATCTCGCGCATCGCCAAAGCCCCGACGAAAACTTCTTGGCTTTCTCCCGCCGCCACGAGGTCGATGCGCTCAAAGCCATGAGCGAACTGGAAGCGGCCGAATGAACATGTCGCGGCCGCCGATCCCGTCGTTCATTCCTGAATCGGCGCCGTTCACGCTGGAGCAGCGCACCTGGCTCAACGGTCTGTTCGCCGGGCTGCTTGGATTGCAGGAGGGCGTTACGCCGCTCCCCAGCACGGATGCCGGCTTGCTGCTGGGCGGACTGATCGACGGCGCGCCCGCGTCCGCTGTGCCGGAGCAAACAAACGATGGCGCCGACCACGGTGCCCCCTGGCACGATCCCGCCATGCCACTTGCGGATCGGATGAAACTCGCCGACGGCCGGCCGTTGCCGCGCCGGATGATGGCGGCGATGGCGCAGCAGGATTGCGGCCAGTGCGGCTATAACTGCCACGACTATGCGAACGTGCTGTTCGCGAAATCCGAGAAGCGGCTGAATCTTTGCGTGCCGGGAGGCAAGGAGACTTCCCGCATGCTCAAGCAGCTCTATGCCGAGCTTGACGGCGCGACCATCGAAGCACCTGTTGCGCCGGCGCCGCCGCTTGCGCCCGCCGCACCGGCGGCCGCGAACGCGCCCGGCCGCTCGCGCGACAATCCGGCCATCGCCACTTTTCTTTCGCGGCGGCGTCTCAACAAGCCGGGCTCGGAAAAGGAGACTTGGCACATCGACATCGATCTCGCCGGCACCGGTCTCGATTATGTCGTCGGTGATTCATTCGGCATTTTCCCGGCCAACGATTCCGATCTTGTCGCGGCGGTGCTGGCCGCCATCGATGTGCCGGCAGACTTCCCAATCGCCGACCGGACTTTGCGCGAAGTACTCACCGACAGCTCATCGCTGTCGCCCGCGCCCGACATCTTGTTCGAGCTGATTTCCTATCTCACTGGTGGCGAGCGTCGCGCAAAGGCGAAGCTCCTGGCGAAAGGCGGCGACCCCGACGGCGACGCCGCCACGCTCGACGTGCTGGCGGCGCTGCAAAAGTTTCCCGACGTCAGGCCCGATCCCGAGGCGTTCATTGAGGCGCTCGATCCGCTGCAGCCGCGGGTATACTCCATCTCATCGTCGAATCGCTGCACGCCCGGCCGCGTGTCGCTCACCGTCGACGCGGTACGCTACGACATCGAGACACGCCGGCGGCTCGGCGTCTGCTCGACCTTCCTTGGCGGCCGGGTCGCACCCGGCGACAAGATCAAAGTCTACGTGCAAAAGGCGCAGCACTTCGCGCTGCCGGAAAATCCCGAAACACCGATCATCATGATCGGGCCGGGCACCGGCGTTGCGCCGTTCCGCGCGTTCCTGCACGAGCGGCAAGCCATCACGGCGGCCGGACCGAACTGGCTGTTCTTCGGCCACCAGCGCAGCGGCTGCGATTTTTTCTACGAAGACGAGTTTTCCGCGATGCACGCCGCCGGCCATCTGACGCGGCTGTCGCTTGCCTGGTCGCGCGACGGCAACGACAAGGTTTACGTGCAGCATCGGATGCGCGAAGCCGGCCACGAGGTGTGGGCCTGGCTCAAGCACGGCGCGCACGTCTATGTCTGTGGCGACGCGCTGCGCATGGCGAAAGACGTGGAGACAGCGCTGACCGACATCGTCGCCGCGCACGGCGGGCGTACGCCCGCAGAAGCAATAAGGTTCATGGGCGAGTTGAAAGCGACCGGCCGCTATCAGGCCGATGTTTACTAGGCCGTGTACTCACGAACCCGGTATCTCTTCTGGTTCCTGAACGCCGGAATTAGACCGGACATCGCGTAGCCCGCTGCGCGCCGGTGCGATGACGGTCCTTCGGAATCGGATTCAGTCGCCGGAGCCAAACGTTGAATCCGGCAGGCATCATCAGAGCGGCTCTCCATTGCAAGATACTCCTGATCATGGGCACAATTGCTCCATGTCGGACGCGCGGCTGCTCATTTCCAACTTGAAGTTTGCCTACACGGCGGAGAGCGGACGCGCCATTCCGGCAATTGATCAAGTTGACATCAAGCTCCGGCCTAACGACTTCGTGTCGCTGATCGGTCCCAGCGGATGCGGCAAGTCGACGTTATTCAATATCATTGCCGGCTTACTGGTGCCCGATGCCGGCGCTGTCGCACTCGACGGGGTCGACATACTCGGCCGGCCTGGAAGCGTTGCGTACATGATGCAACGCGACTTGCTGTTGCCGTGGCGCACCGTCCTCGAGAACGTCACGCTTGGGCCGGAACTTGCCGGCAGGCCGCTGGCGAAGGCGAAAGCTGCGGCACGCAATCTGCTGCGCCGATTCGGGCTCGAAGGTTTCGAAAACGCCTATCCGGCAACGCTTTCCGGCGGCATGCGGCAACGGGCGGCGCTGCTGCGCACTATCCTTTGCGAACGTCCGGTGATCCTGCTTGATGAGCCGTTCGGTGCACTTGATGCGCTTACCCGCGCGGCGATGCACGAATGGCTTGCAGGCGTTCAGCGCGAATTTCAGCGTACCATGATCCTCATAACGCACGATCCGGATGAGGCAGTGTTTCTGTCGGATCGTGTTTATGTCGCTACCCAGAGGCCGATGCGGATCGCCGGCACCGTCGATATTGATCTGGCGCCCCCGCGCCAGCGCGACGTGACGATGACGCCAGCCTTTCTCGACCGCAAGCGGACAGTGCTTGAGCTGCTGCATAGCGCTCCGACGCGGTAGCAAATCCGTGACACTCGCCAAACCGCGCCGCTGGAAAGTCTGGAGCCGGTCGAAAGACGTCACCGCGCCGCTGCTGCTTTTTATTGCGATTGTGGCCGCGTGGGAGACGCTGGTGCGATCGTTGGCGGTTCCGGGTTATGTGTTGCCGCCCCCGAGCCAAATCGCGATCGAGATCGTGCGCGATCGCGGCATTATTTTTGATCAGTTGCTGACCACCCTGTTCGAGATCGCCTGCGGTTATGCACTTTCGGTGCTGGTCGGGTTCTGCCTCAGCATCCTGATCGTCTACTCGTCGGCGTTTCGGCGCGGCGTGTTGCCGTTGATTGTCGCCTCACAGACCATTCCAGTGATAGCGATGGCGCCGATACTCGTGATCTGGTTCGGCTACAATTCCGCGCCGCGCATTATCATTACCGCGCTGGTGGCATTCTTCCCACTCACGATCAGCTTCGTTACCGGCCTCCAGGCGATCGGACCGGAGTTTATTGATTTTTTCCGGTCTCTGAACGCAAGCGAAATCCAGATATTTTTCAAGCTCCGGCTGCCCGCGGCGCTGCCCAACATTTTCGGCGGCCTGAAGGTCGCGACGACGCTTGCCGTGATCGGCGCCACGATCGGCGAGTGGGTGGGCGCCAGCGCCGGGCTTGGTTATCTCATGGCGCAGGATACGGCGCAGCTCAATACGGCGCGCGTTTTCGCGGCACTTGTCGTTCTCGGTGCTTTCGGCATGGCGTTTTTCGCTGCGGTCGGTTTGATCGAGCGCTGGAGCATGCCCTGGGTTTATGGGCAGCCTTTCTTCGCGCGGATGTGGCAATCCCGCGCTGCTTGACCCCCTCGCGCCAACGTTGGTTTAATAAACGCGCCGTCATAGCGAGACTGACGGCGCCAAGGGGGAGGCGATATCCATGCGCGTGCGAACGGTTGTGAGGTCTGTGACGGCCGCAGTGGCGGCTGTCGCCTTTGTGTTTGTTGCCGCCGGCAGCGGCAAAGCTGCCGACAAAATAAATATGGCGCTGTTGACGCAGCCGGGCATCTGGGATGCCGGCGTATTTGCAGCCGTCGATCACAAGCTGTTCGAAGCCGAAGGTCTCGAGGTGGAATTCGTCTCGCCCGCGACCCCGGCCGACGGATTAAAGCTCTTGGCAAGCGGCGGCGTGCAATTCGCCACGGCGCATTCTACCGAGGTCATCACTGCGCGCAGCAAGGGGTTGCCGGTCGTCTCTATTGCCACGAACCATCAGTACGGCACCGCCGGAATCATGGCGCCCGACTCTTCGAACGTGACTTCGCTCCAGCAATTGGAGGGAAAAACGCTGGGCGTTACCGGCATTCCGTTCAATCGGACGATGCTCGAATATTGCCTGAAAAAGGCGGGCGTCGACGTGAGCAAAGTCAAAATCGTCATCGTGGGTTTTACCCCGATGCCGCTGTTGTTGAGCAAGCGGATTGACGGGCTCGGCGACGCCATCACCTGGTCGGAGCCGGCGATGTACAACGTTCAGATCGGGAAACCGGCGGGCGACAAATCGACCTACAAGTATTTCGCGTTCTATCAAAACGGTGTGCCGCGCTACTACACGTTGGGCGTTGTCGCGACCGAGGACACCGTAAAAAAGAATCCCGAACTGGCCCGTCGTTTTCTGCGCGCATGGACGAAAGGGCTGGATTGGGCGATTCACAACCAACCAGCCGCCATTGAGGGCTTGCGGAAGCACAACCCCGAGATCAACGAAGCGGAAGCCGTTGCTAACCTCGAGGAGATCGCCCGCATTTCGCAAAGCCCGGATACCGAAGCTCACGGCTTGGGCTGGCAGGATGTGAATGTGTGGGAGAAGCAGGAGGAGTTCATGCGCGACCAGGGCCTGATTTCGGCCAAGGTCGACGTCGGCGCGGCCATGACGGACACCCTCTTGCCGCCAAAGTAACAAGCAAGCTGAAAGTTCGTCGAGGGGTTGCGGAAGGTCCGCAGCCCCGTAGAGCCGGAGAAGAGTCAGTGGCGGTAGACACGGTGCGCGTGCCGCGCGGTACGTATCTGATTAAAGGCGGCGCGGTTATTACCGTCGATCCCGCGATCGGCACTTTGGCCAAGGCGGATGTGCTGGTGCGCGATGGTGTAATCGCGGCGGTCGCGCCTGACCTGTCAGGCAAGGGCGCCGAGATCATCGACGCGTCGCAGATGATCGTCATGCCGGGTCTGATCGACTCGCATTATCACATGTGGAGCACGCTGGGCCGCAACTTCATCTCGGATAACGGCTTTGAATATTTCCCCGCCAAATGGGCGACATCGGAGCTGTACGGCGCCGGGGATTTTCACAACAGCGTGATGCTTGGTTTGGCCGAACTCGCCAATAACGGCGTTACGACGGTCCACAACTGGTCGCATAACAATCGTTCACCGCAGCACGTCGACGCCGAATTGGAAGCGCACCGCAAGTCGCTGCTGCGGGCGCGCTACTCCCTCGGTCATATCGATCGTATGCCCGTCGACGTGGTCAACAAGTTCGAAGACCTCGATCGCGTACAAGCGGAATGGTTCGGCGAACCCTCGCGGCTCGATGGTTTGGTGCATCTCGGCGTCAATCTGCGCGGCATGGTGCAAAGCGAAGCGCGTGTCTTCCACGCCGAAATGGAGGACATGCTGCGGCGGCGCATGCCGGTCTGCATCCATGCCAGCCAGAGCCGACCCAATTCGGACGATGCCGCCGATTACGAAAAACGCGGTTATCTCGGCCCGCGTTTCCTGTTTTGCCATTACATTGCGGCGACGGACAGCGATCGCGCCGCCATGGCTCGCACCAGGACGCCGCTTTCCTTTTCGACCCATTCCGAACTGCGCCTCGGCGAACACGGCGATCCGCGTGTCGCGCTGCTCAAGGCGCGCGCGGCGGGCGTAATGGTCACGCTTTCGTCCGACGCGACATCGATTGCGCCGCCCAACATGTTCGAGAACATGCGCTTCACGTGGAACATGGGCATTCCGTGGAAGGATACCGACACCGAGAAGCTGCCGCCGGTGGGTTTCCACGAAGTCATTGAGATGGCGACCATCAACGGCGCCCGTGCGCTCGGGCTGGGCGACGTCACCGGATCCCTGACGCCCGGCAAGCGCGCCGACATTATTCTCATTCGCACAAGCGATCTTAACATCGCGCCTCTGGCGCAAATCGAGACCACGGTGGTCCAGTCGGCAACACCGGCGAATGTCGATACCGTCATGGTCGACGGCCGCATCCTCAAACGCGACGGCCGGCTGTCGTATTTCGACGTGCCGGCGATCGTCCACAGTGCGGAAGGGTCGGCGCTTCGCATCCGCGAGGCCGCCGGCGGCGTGCTCAAGCCGGTATCAGCCGCTGTGGGCAATCCGGTCTTCTGCGCTGCCTGCTGAGTGCGGTGAAAGCGGACTCGCGCGGTGTGGCTGTCAGGCCCAGAAGCTCCTGATTTTCGCGGCCTCGGTTTTGGCTCGCTCGTAACCCGCTTTCAGCGCCGGTTCGATCTGCCGGGGATCGAGCAGATTAACGCCGGGCGGCGTGCCGGCGATGATGAGCATGCCTTTGGTGCCGGTCGCTTTCAGGTTCTTCATTTCGTCATAGATATTGTGCGGGATGCCGCTGAGGAGCGAACCCTCATACCCGTTGGTCAGCGTGATCACGATCGCGCGCTTCGATCCCGCGACGATATCGGTGTGCGCCCAGGTGCGCGAAATTCCCCCGTCCATGCAATAGCGCTGTCCGAGCAACGTCGGACCTATCACTCCGGGCAACGAGGAGCTCGCGGCGGCCGCATGAGCCAAGGGGATGTTGTTCTTTCGGGCCGCGGCTTGGCTGACGACCAACCGCTCGCCCGTGTAGCAATCGTTTGCCGTCGTATACATCTTGGCGACAGGCCAGTCGGTCCGGCTATCGTCTGTCAGCAGCCAGGCGAGGCGATCGACGCTATCGCCGTTCACATGATTGTCCGCCGCCAGGGCGGCGTGGCCGATGGCACGAATTGAGGCGGGCGTGCCATCCTTCACATTGAAGTTGATTTCCTGGGCGCGTTTCTGGCTGAGGTTGGGACTGGATACGGGGGCGAGCTTCGCGAACAGGCTTGGGAATTTGCCGAAGAAGTCGAACACGCTCCGCAAGTGGTTGAAGTGCCCCGAGGTCAGGGTGGATCCGGCGTAGGCACCTGCAGACGTTCCCACCACCATCTCAGCGATGTTGAGATCGACTTTCTCCTCGTACAAGCCGTGAAAGAACCCGCAGTACCAGGCGACGTAGTATTCGCCGCCGCCACCGAGGACGAGCGTGCGGTCCAATCCTTGCGCGAGTTCTGAAGCGGTTGGCTTATCTGGCGCCGGGTGCGCCAGCCCGTCGTTTGCGAACAGCTTGGCGGAAATCTGCGCCGCCATCGCATCGGCGTTATATCGGGTCGGATCGGCCAGAGCCGGTTGGCCGGTCACGGCGCCAACGGCAAGACCCACTGCACCCAGAGAAGAGGACCTGACGAGGGTGCGGCGGGAAACGCCCACGCGAACCGAGTCCACATTGGTTGATGATGGCATTTGAAACGCCCTAGCTTGAGTAGTTGAGCTTACGCGCTCGCTCACTGACCGGAAGGGCAATGCTCTGCCGTTTTGCTTTCGAGCAGGTAAACGCCGAAATACATAGCGCCAGCATCCAGACAAACTTGTTCACGCTCCCGCACCGTCTTACAAGCGTGATCCGCACCGGCGACGCGGTCGTCTGAGTACGCGAGGTGACTGGCAGGCCGCTTCCAACTTGCCTCGTTGTTCCCGGAGTAGAGCGGAGCAAGGACCGCGTGTGCATAAGAGCGCAGCAGCGATTCTTTTCTTCGCCGTCCTGTGGGCGGGTCAAGCGCTTGCCCAGACAGCGCCGCCGCTAAGCCGCGACCAGGTCTCCAAGGAAACCGAGAACCCGGTCACCCGCCAGATCACTTTGCCGCTGCTTTTTCAGGCGGACTTTCTAGACGGCGCGGACCATCTCACGAAATCGACATTTGAAGTCGACCAGGCGGTCGTGCCGTTCCGGCTCAATGACGAATGGTCGCTGATCACCCGCACCAAGCTTCCCGCCGAAGCACTGCCACCGATCAAGCCCAGCAATCCGTGGATTAGTGGGCTGGGCAACGGCTACACGACGTTCTTTCTGTCGCCGGAGTACGGCCGCGATTTCTACTGGGGTGTCGGGCCAGTGCTTTCCTATCCGGCCACGAACGTGACGCTCGGCGCCACTACATTCGGCTCGGGCCCTTCCATCGCGTTCATGCACCAGGACGCTGGCCCGTGGGTATATGGTCTCGTCGCCAATAATATCTGGACGTTTGGCCGAGCGACCGTCGGCAACGCCACTAACCAGATGCTGCTCAATCCGTTTCTCAGCTATCATTTCGGCGACGGCTGGGCCTTGAGTTCGTCGCCCGACATCACGGCCAACTGGATCGCCGCCGGCAACAAATGGACGGTCCCGCTCGGCGGCGTCGTCAGCAAGGTGATCCGGATTGGCGAACTGCCGGTAAAGCTGGAGGTCGGCGCCTATTACAACGCGATCCGGCCGATAGTGAGCCAGGATCCATGGCAACTGCAGGCCACGCTGACCTTTGTGTTTTCCGCGCAGCAGACCCGGCCGTTTCTGCGCAAGGAGCCGTAGGCCCCGACTTCCGCTGATCTACCGCCGCTGCAAGATCATTTGCATGCCGTAACGCGGGCGCAGCGTAATCAGGCCTTGGGGCTCGACCGGATGGCCGGGCTTTAATCGCAAGCTGTAACGCTGCGCGATGGTGGCGAGGATCAGGATCGCTTCCGTCATGGCGAAGGCCGCGCCGATGCAGATGCGCGGTCCGGCGCCGAACGGAATATAGGCGAAGCGCGGCCGCTCGGCGGCGCGCTCGGGCGCGAACCGCTCCGGATCGAAGCGCTCTGGATTTTCCCAGAGCTGCGGCTTGCGATGCAGGAGCCACGGCATGATCAAAACTTCGGCGCCGGCCGGGATGCGATGGCCGAGAATTTCGTCGGGCTTGATCGGCTGGCGCCCGGTGGTGTGCGCCGGCGGATAAAGCCGCATCGATTCCTCGATCACCATGCGGGTGTAGCGCAGGCTTGCAATATCATCGTTGCGCGGCGTGCGGCCACCGAGCACGTCGGTGAGCTCGCGATGGAGTTTTTCTTCTATCGCCGGATGCTGCGAGAGCAGATACCAGGTCCACGACAACGCGAGCGACGTGGTCTCGTGCCCGGCCATGAAGATGGTGACCACCTGATCGCGGACTTCCTTCGCGGTCATGCCGCCGCCGGTCTCCGCATCGCGCGCGGCGACGAGCCGCGCCAGCAAATCCTTCGGCTCGGCGTCGGGTTCGCGGCCGCGCTCGGTCAAGAGGAGATCGACCTTCCTGTCGAACTCGTCGAACAGCCCATCGGTCGGCAGCGGCGCGAGCAGCCGCGCGAACCATTGCGGAAAGTGCAGAAGGTCAAGAAGGCTTGGCCGCACCAGCGTTTGGTACTGGCCGACACCGCTTTCGACCGCGTTGACGATCTCGTCGGAGTCCGAGGAGAACATCGCCTTGGAGATAATGTGCAGCGTGAGGTGCATCATCGCCGCCGCGGCGTCGAGTTCGCTTTGGTCGGGCAGGGCATCCCACTTCGCCAGCAGCGCTTCCGTCACCTCGGTCATGACCGGCGCGTAGCCGGTGACGCTGCGCGGATCGAACGACGGCGCCATGATGCGGCGATGGCGGCGCCAGGTTTCGCCTTCGCTGGTCAGGAGCCCGCGGCCTAGTCCCGGCTCGAGCAGGCGGCGGCCGACTTCGGACTTGATGTAGTTCGCGGCGTTGTCGAGCAGGACGTAGCGGATGGCGCCCGGCTCGTTGAGAATGAACATGCGCCGCCAGAGAATGCGCTGGGCAATAATGTCGGCGCTGAAATTTTCCGGCCCATGCGCGGTCAGCGCGTTCTCGCGCATCTCGCGCAGCGATTTTCGCAGGTTAGGAGAACCCTGCGGCGCGCGCGGCGCGGCCAGCGGGGGAATCGGTGTCGTGTCGATTGCGCTCATGGTCGCCTCGGCCGCCTGGGTCTCGCACCCGGCGCTGCCATTATAGCAGGACTTATGTCCGCTCCATGCCGCGTTCCAGTCCGGGCGTGAACGCGGGCAAATTCAAGGCATTACCGGACGTTCGCGCCTGGGCTGCGTTAAGCTTTGCCAGTGCCCGTGGCATGCCGCGGCTCGTTTGGTCTTGAGAATGGCACATTGCGATTGGTATAAGCGCGCCATGGGGATGCAAGGGTCAGGGCCGCGAGCGCCGCGTGAGCGGGCGATCGCTTCAATTTGGACGGCGAAGGGACGCGGCCCGAATAGCGCGCTGGTATTGGTTGCCGTCGGCTTGATGCCGGCTTTGGCCGCCTGCTCTTCGTCCTCATCTTCCTCGTCGCCGACCGCGAGTGCGCCTGCCACTTATCAGCCGGCAAGCGCGCCGGTGACGACCGGCGCCACTGCGGCGAACGATTCAACCGCCCCTTATCCCAGCAAATCGCTAGTCGATGTGTTCACCGAAGACGCGCAGGCAGCCGCCCCGAAGACAACGGGTGCAGCCTCAGCGGCTCCGCCAACGACCTATGCCCCGCAGCGGCCAGGGATGCCGCATCCACCGGGCACGTACACCGCGAGCGCTCCGCCTTATCAGGGTGCTCAGCCCGGTTACGATGCTTACGCCGGTGCACAGCCGAGGCCCGCACCCGTAGCCGCGCAGGAAGATGAGCAGACAGAGGTGCCGGGCTACGCCTCAAAATCCCTGCTCAACGTTTTCTCGAAATAAAGCTCGCCCTAGATTTCTGATACTCAAGCAAAAAGCCGCCGCGCCATGCGCGGCGGCTTGGTAATTTTGCGTTACTGCATCGACAAAGCTAGACGCCCTGTGGGTAGGCCTCCTCGCCGTGCAGCGCCACATCGAGCCCGACTTCGTGGGCTTTGGCATCGACGCGGGCGACGGTGACCAGATTGATCAGCCACAGCATTACGTAGGTGAAGATGAAGGCCCAGGCGGCGGCCAGTACGACGGCGACTAGTTGCTTGCCGAAAAAGCCTGCACCGCCCCACAACAGGCCGTCGGCGCCGTTGGGGTTCCATGCCTTGCTGGCGAAGACACCGAGCAGAATGATGCCGACCACACCGCCAACGCCGTGCACTCCCCAAACGTCAAGCGCGTCGTCCCAACCCAGGCGGTTCTTCAAGGCGACGGCGTAATAGCAGGCCACGCCGGCGATGATTCCGATGAGCGGCGCGGTGGCGAGCGAAACGTACCCGGCGGCGGGCGTAATTGCCGCAAGGCCGGCTACCGTGCCGGTCAAAAGGCCGACGAATTTCGGCTGCCGCGCGTTGCTCCATTCGATGATGAGCCAGGTGACGCCGGCAAACGAGGCGGCGACGTCGGTATTGAGGAAAGCCGCCGCGGTGACGCTGTCGACTTGCAATTCAGACCCGGCGTTGAAGCCGTACCAGCCGAACCACAGCAAGCCGGTGCCGAGGGCGATCAGTGGTATGTTGTGGGGCTTGTCGACAGCGTTGCGGCGGCCGACGAAAAACACCGAGGCCAGCGCCGCCGACCCGGCAGTCGCATGCACGACAATGCCGCCGGCGAAATCCAGCACGCCCCATTGCGCCAGGATGCCATCCGCACTCCAGATCATGTGGACGAACGGAAAATATACCAGCACCAGCCAGCCAGTCAGGAACAGAAAATAAGCCTTGAACGTCACGCGGTCGGCAAACGCGCCGGTGATCAGTGCAGGCGTGATGATGGCAAACATCATCTGATAGGCGATGTGAACAACCAGCGGAATGCCGGCGTCATTGCCGGTGAACATGGTCTGCAGAGTGACCCCGCGCAGGAAGGCGTAGTAGGTGGGATCGCCAATGATGCCATGCCACGTCGGCCCGAAGCACATTGAATAGCCGAATACGAACCAAAGCACCGTCGTCCAACTGAGCGAGATGAAACTTTGAATCATCACGGTCAGCACGCTTTTTCGCCCAACCAGGCCGCCGTAAAAGAACGCCAGGCCCGGAGTCATCAACATGACCAGGCTGGCGCAGATCAGCATGAATGCGGTGTTGCCGATATTTATTGTCATGGCACTTCCTCCCGGTAGCTTTAAGAAACGACCACTCTACGGAACGACCATGGTGCCGGTTTCGCCGGAGAGCGCGCGGCACAGGCTTCCCGGCGCCGTGATCAGGCCGCGCGTGCCGCCGCCATCCAAAAACTCGATCAGCGCCTTGACCTTCGGTCCCATGCTGCCGCGATCGAACGTGTCGGCTGCGTCGTAGCGCTTGGCTTCCGCAAGCGTCATGCGGTCGAGCCAGCGTTGTTTCGGCGTATTGAAGTCGAGCGCGACCCGCTCCACACCCGTGGCCAGCACGAACAGGTCGGCCCCGATCGAGCGCGCCAACAGGCTCGACGCGAGGTCTTTATCGATTACCGCCTCGACGCCGCGTAGTGTGCCGTCCGGTTCCTCGATGACCGGAATGCCGCCGCCGCCGCATCCGATCACCACAAAGCCCGAGCGCGCCAAGTGCGCGATGGCGAGGTAGTCGATGATTTTTTTCGGCCGCGGGGAGGGTACCACACGGCGCCAGCCGCGGCCGGCATCGTCCTTCACCGTCCAGCCTTGCGCGGCGGCGAGCTTCTTTGCGGTCGCTTCATCCATGTGCGAACCGATCGGCTTCGTCGGCTCGCGGAAAGCCGGATCGTCGGCGTCGACCAGCATCTCGGTGACGACGGCTACCGGCTCGCGGGAAATTCCGCGCTTGCGAAACTCGTTGCGAAACGCGCGAACGAACATGTAGCCGATCGCGCCCTGCAAATCGGCGCCCGCATAGTCCATCGGCACCGGAGACACTTCATGGATCGAGAGTTCCGAGCGGCGCAGGATGTAACCCATTTGCGGCCCGTTGCCGTGGGTGACAATTACGTTCCACCCAGCCTCGATCATGTCCGTGATGCCCTGGACGGTGATCTGGGCCGCTTCGTATTGATCTGGAATCGTTTGATGATTCTGATCGCGGATGAGTGCGTTGCCGCCGACCGCGACTACGGCGAGCTTGCTGTCCGACCCCATACGTTGTCCTCCCCTCGGGCGGCGGGTTACCGCTTGGGCATCAGCGATGCCAACGCCGTGATGGCTTGAGAAAAACAATCAAGCGGCGCGTGCGTGATGCCGGCGCCTATTTGACCGATGCCCGCTTCGCGATGCGCGATGCCGGTGTTGATGACCGGCAAAATTCCGGTGTCGACGACCTTGCGGATATCAATGCCCGCGGGCGTGCCGGCAAAGTTCATGGCCGGCAGCGTCAAGCCGCCGTTCTTGCCGAGCGTGATGTGACCCATGGCGCGGGTGTTGGCGATGGCGTCGGCCGGCGTGCCGCCGACGAAGTTGACGATCGCGGGTGCCGCCGCCATGGCGAACCCGCCGAGGCCCGCGGTCTCGGTGATGGCGCTATCGCCCAGATCCGGCGCGGCGTCGGCGATGGAGTAGCCGGGAAAATACAGTCCATCGACCACTGGCGCGGGTGCGGAAAACCAACGGTCGCCGGTGCCGCTGACCTGAATACCGAACATCACGCCGTTGCGCGCCATCGCCGTGACCATGCTGCTGCCCGGGACGTCGCGCGCAGCGTCCAACATCAGCTTGCAGGCCGCCATCGAGATATTGAGAAAGAAATGATCGTTGCCGGCGATGAAGGCGACGGCGGACGCGACTTCCTCGCGAGTGGCGCGAGAGGCGAGCATTTGCTGCACCAGCCGCCGCAGCAGCATCATGCTCGCCGCGGCGTTACGGTTGTGCACCTCATCGCCCATGTTGAGGGCCTGCGCGATCAGCGGCTTGACCTGAATGCCGTCGCTCTCCGCGAGCGCCATTTGCAGCACGCGGTATAGCGTGCCCGCCATCCACTTCAGGCGCTCGATGACCTCGGGTCCGTTGGCGCCGAAGCGCAACACTTTTCCCAAGCCTTCATTCAGGTTGCTGAAAGTCTGGCGCCCGGTCGCGGGGTCACGGACAATCCACACCGGCATCGACGGACTGATGATGCCCGCCATCGGTCCGACCGCACCGTGATGATGGCACGGCGCAAACGCAACCTCGCCGCTCGCCGCGAGCTTTTTGGCCGCGTCCTGATCTTTCGCCCAGCCCTCGAAGATGATGGCGCCAATGATTGCGCCTTGCGCCGGGCCGCACATTTGTTCCCACGCGATCGGCGGCCCGGAATGCAAAATCCGCCGCTCGTTCATGCCGACGATCGCCTCGCGGGCGAGTGCGATGCCGACCACAGTCGGATCGGCGTTCAGATACGCAGCGAAAGCTTTCTGGTTTGCCGCCTCGATTTCCGCGTTGTTGACGAGGCCGGCGAGCGCCTTGCCGACGGCTGCATCGCCGCCGCCGGGCGGCGCCCAGGTGATCTTTTCGGCTTTGCCGCCGGCCTGCACGATCTCGTCGGCGAACGAGCCAAGCCCGACGTTGAGGACCGAAAGCTCTTCCTGAAAAAGGCGCATGGTCAGTGTCCTTGCGCTTTGGCGAGAATGCCGGCCGCCATCCGAACCGCCGCCGCATTGCTCCCCGCGAGCCGCATGCCGGCTTCGCGCAACCGCGTTTCTTGCTTTGTCAGATTTTGCGAATCGGCGGCCGTTCCGCAAACCGAGCCGAGCACAAGGAGCTTTCTGCCGGCGGCTGCGGCCTGCGCGATGGCGTCTTCGATCACCGGAGCGATGACGCTTGCCGGATCTGGATGCGAGCCGTAACCGAGCACGACATCGAGCAGGATGATCGCGGTCTGCGGATCCTGCGCTTCAAGCGCAATCCGCTCGTTGCGCAGCCGGTGATCGATCATGGGATGCGGCCGCCCGCGCGTGAACACGTCGTCGCCGAGATCGATGAGCGTGTGCGCACGGCTCTTCCAAACGTCGTCGAGCGAACGCGCAGCGCCGACCGGCGTGTTTGAATGCACGTCCGGAAATACTTCGGACAATAGCATCGTCGCCTCGTAGCAGAGCGTGCCGCCGCTAAAGAGGCCGCGCACATAACGTTGCCCGCGCGCGAAAGCGGGAAGATCGATTGCGCCCGCCGAGAAACCGGCAAGATCGGGTTCTCCGCCGATCGCAAACCGGGCGGCCGCGATCGCCGCATCCTCCAAAGTCTGCACCGGTGTCAATCCCGGCGCGGTAATCAACGCCGGGTCCGCGCCGAGGAAATTCACGATCACCGGTTTGCCGCAGCTCTGCGCCTTCGCCAGCACAAGCTCGGCGATTTCCTCCGCCGGCGGCTTCGAGATCAGAACGATGACTTTGGTGGCGGCATCCGCGGCGAGCGCGGACAAGCCTTGCAGCATGCTGATGCCGCCGACTTTCTGCGAAAGGTCGTGCCCTCCGGTGCCGAGCGCCTGGCTCACGCCGCCGCCGAGACGATCAATCAGGCAGGTGACTTGCTGCAAGCCGGTGCCTGAAGCGCCCACCAAACCGATATTGCCGCGGCGTACCGCGTTGGCGAAACCGAGCGGAATGCCGTTGACAATCGCGGTGCCGCAATCGGGTCCCATGACGATCAGGTCGTGCGCCTGCGCGTAGCGCTTTAGTGCGACTTCATCGGCGACCGGCACGTTGTCGCTGAACAGCATGACATTGAGGCCAAGCCGCAGCGCTTTGAGCGCTTCGGCGGCCGCATAATCGCCGGGCGTGGAAATGAGCGCGAGATTAGCGGCCGGCATCGCCGCCATGCCCATCTCGAGGCTGCGCGGCGGTTCGTCTCGCGCGCCGTCGCCCGTGCCGGCGGCGGGCTGTTGATTGAGCGCACCCTCGGCATCGTCGAGTGCTGACGCGAGCGCTTTCTCGTCGTCGCCATCGAGCGCAATCAACAGGTCGTTGGGGCCAGCTTCGACAGAGTCTTGCAACAGGCCCGCGTCACGCAGCAGGCCTAAATTATTGGCCGATGCCATCACCGCGGACGCTTGGCGCACGCCGGGCAGTTTCGAGATACGCGACGACAGCTGCATCAGCGCGACGGAGTCGCGGTAGAAATTGCGAATTATTTTGGCGGTTTGCGCCATTCGTCCGTTCCCCCGCTATCGCTGCCCGGAATGCCAGCCCAAAGCAGCAGCACTTTGCCTTTGGCTTATGCGTGCTGTATTGTATACTAAGTTGGATACCAGTAGAGGGCAAGGCGGGCATGAGAAATGCTCGCTTTTTTCGGGGGACGGGCGACGTGCTGCCAAAGGGTGACTCTCTCGATATTGCCGAATTGGCGGCGTCTTACCGAGCCGGAACGCTTACACCTTCCGCGCTGGTCGATCGCGTGCTCAACCGCCTTGCGGCGCGCGGCGATGATCACATTTGGATTGAACTCATCGGGCGTGACGAGTTGCTCGCAATGGCGCGGCGGCTCGAAGCGGACGGCCCCGCCGGCAAGCCGCTTTACGGCGTTCCGTTCGCCATCAAGGACAATATAGACCTCGCGGGACATACGACCACCGCCGCATGCCCGGCTTTCGGTTATCAAGCGGCACAGTCGGCGGAAGCCGTGCGGCGCCTGATCGATGCCGGCGCGCTGCCAATTGGCAAAACCAATCTCGATCAATTCGCCGCCGGGCTTAACGGTACACGATCGCCCTACGGCGCGCCGTCCTGCGCGCTTCGGTCGGGCTATATTTCCGGCGGCTCCAGTTCCGGCTCAGGCGTTGCGGTGGGCGCGGGGTTGGTCAGCTTCGCTTTGGGCACGGATACTGCCGGTTCCGGACGAGTGCCCGCGGCATTCAACAACGTGGTCGGTTTGAAGCCGACGCGCGGCCTCGTCAGCGCGCGCGGTGCGGTGCCGGCATGCCGCTCGCTCGATTGCATCTCTGTTTTTGCGCTGACAACAAGCGATGCCGCAACGGTGATGCGCGTCATGGCGGGTTTCGATGCTGCCGATCCGTTCTCGCGGCACGCCAATCCTGCGGGCCCGGTCGCACCGCGCGAGATCAAGGATTGCCGTTTCGGCGTGCCTCGTCCCAATCAGCTCGAATTCTTCGGCAACGATGACGGCGCGAAGTTATTCGCAGCGATGCTGCGGACCATCGAGCGGATGGGCGGGAAATTGGTCGAGATCGATTTTGCGCCATTCCTCGAAACCGCACAGCTTCTCTATCACGGCCCGTGGATCGCGGAGCGCTACGTTGCCATACGCGAGTTTTTCGATACCCAACCGGACGATATCCATCCGGTGACCCGGGAGATCATCGAAGCGGGGCGAAAACCCAGCGCCGCGGAGGCGTTCGCGGGCTACTATCGGCTCAAGGAACTGCAGTCCGTCACCCACGCCGTCTGGCAATCCATGGACGTAATGATAACGCCGACGGCGGGCCGCCAATACACCATCGAAGAGATGCTGGCCGAGCCGATCAAGCTCAACACCGAGCTTGGCTATTACACCAATTACGTCAACTTGCTCGACTTGTCCGCAGTTGCCGTGCCTGCCGGGATGCAGGACGATGGACTAGGATTTGGCGTGACGCTGATTGCGCCGGCCTGGCAAGACGATGCGCTATGCTCTCTCGCGGACGTGCTGCACCGCTCCCAGGACCTTGCGCTCGGTGCGACGCAAACAAGGCTTTCGGCGACCCCGAAATTCACCGGCGCGGCTAGTGGTCTCATTCAGGTGGCGGTTTGCGGCGCGCACATGTCGGGCCTGCCTCTGAACAAGGAACTGACCGACCGCGGAGGCCGCTTGGTGCGCGCTTGCCGCACCGCTCCCGGCTATCGGTTGTTTGCGTTGCCTGGCGGGCCGCCGGAGCGTCCCGGGCTGCTGCGCGCCGAGGGCGGCGCCGCCGTCGAAGTCGAGGTTTGGGAAATTCCTGTGGTTTCTTTCGGCAGTTTCGTCGGAGGAGTGCCCGCGCCGCTTGCCATCGGGACCGTCGAACTGGAGGATGGCGTGCGCGTGAAAAGCTTTTTGTGCGAGGCGCATGCGACCAAAGGGGCTCGCGACATCACCGAACTCGGCGGATGGCGCAAGTATCTTGCCAGGCAACATGCCGCATAAGCGGCGCTTCCGGGGAGGAGAGTCATGCCGAATGTACGCGCTGAACCGTACGAATTCGTTTTCCAACCCGAGCACGTAGCGCTCGTCATCATCGACATGCAGCGTGACTTCGTCGATCCAGGCGGATTTGGCGAGGCGCTCGGCAACGATGTATCTTTGTTGCGCAAGGCGATTGCGCCGACCGCCCGGGTTCTTGAAGCGGCGCGAAAAGCCGGAATTCTCGTCATTCATACCCGGGAGGGCCATCGCCCGGACCTTGCCGACCTCGCGCCCGCCAAGAAAGCGCGCGGCCGGCTCAAGAACGGCATCGGCGATCCCGGACCCATGGGCCGCATCCTCGTGCAAGGCGAATACGGCCACGACATCATCGATGACTTGAAGCCTGGGCCCGGCGAACCGGTGGTGGACAAACCCGGCAAAGGGGCTTTCTACGCCACCGATCTCGATACAATCTTGCATAACCGCGGCATCCGCCAACTCATTGTCTGCGGCGTGACCACGGAAGTGTGCGTCAATACCACGGTGCGCGAAGCCAACGACCGCGGCTACGACTGTCTGGTGCTTGCCGACTGCGTCGCGTCGTATTTTCCGGAATTCCAGCGGGTCGCGCTGGAAATGATCAAGGCACAGGGCGGCATTTTCGGCTGGGTTGGAAATTCCGCGGATCTTTTGCCCGCGCTGGCCGAGGCCAAGCGGGCCGCGGCTTGACGAGCTCGGAACCGGGGAGAACGGTTCAAGCAAACAATCGAGGGTAGAGAAGGCTGGCTGACAACAAAGCCGGCTAACAAGGGGAGGGGACTAATGTCGACACAATACGCGGCAGATAAACAGATACGCTGGTGGGTGCCCGGCGACTGGAACGGCTTCTTCGGGCTGTTCACCAACGTTGTTCTCAACGTCATCGTCTTGACCGGCCTGTGTCTCGGCGTCGTCAAGATGCCCGATGACATCGTGTTCGGCCGTATTCTCCCGGCGCTCGGCATCGCGCTGCCGATCGGAAATCTCTACTACGCCTATCTCGCCTATCGGCTCGCCAAGGCCGAAGGCCGCAACGACGTAACCGCGATGCCGTATGGGCCGAGCGTGCCGCATATGTTCATCGTGGTGTTTGTCATCATGCTGCCAGTTTATCTGAAGACCCAGAACGCGCTGCTCGCCTGGCAGGCGGGCCTCGCCTGGGCGTTCATCATCGGCATCATCGTGCTGCTCGGCGCGTTTGTTGGTCCGACCATTCGCCGGCTCACCCCGCGCGCAGCGATGCTGGGAACGCTTGCCGGTATATCGATCGCGTTCATTTCCCTGCGCCCCGCGTTCCAGATGTGGGAGGTGCCGTGGATCTCGTTCATCTCACTCGGCATCGTGCTGATTGCCTGGACGGCGAACGTGCGGTTGCCCTTCGGCGTACCGGGCGGCCTAGCCGCCGTCATCGTCGGCACGGTGATTGCGTGGGTAGCCGTCGCGCTCGGGTGGAGCGATATCGTCACTGGTGCCCAGGTGTCGGCGTCGTTTGGCAAGTTCGGCCTTCACCTGCCGCTGCCGAGCGGCGACGTGATTGCTGGTCTCGCCAACATCGCACCACTGCTTGTCACCGCCATCCCGCTCGGTATCTATAATTTCACCGAAGGGATGAACAACGTGGAGAGCGCGTCAGCCGCGGGTGACAATTACAACCTGCGGAACATCCTGCTCGCCGACGGCATCGGCGCGGTGGTCGGTTCGATCCTCGGCAGCCCGTTCCCGCCGGCGGTCTATATCGGGCATCCGGGCTGGAAAGCGGTGGGCGGGCGCATTGGCTACTCGCTCGCCACCGGCGTGGTGATCGGCTTGGTGTGCTTCCTCGGTCTCACCGCGCTGCTTCTTGCGGTGGTGCCGCTGGTCGCGATTCTGCCGATCCTGCTCTACATCGGCCTTGTGATCGGAGCGCAAGCCTTCCAGGCAGTGCCGGCTAAGCACGCGCCGGCGGTCGTGCTCGCGATCATCCCCAACATCGCTGCTTGGGGTCAGACCCAGATCGACGGCGCGCTCAACGCCGCCGGCACCAGCGCGAGCCAGCTCGGTATGGCCAAGCTTGGAGCGACCGGCGTCGTCTATCACGGCATGGAACTCCTCGGCGGCGGCGCCGTGCTCGCCGGCCTGATGCTGGGCGCGATCGCGGCGTTCATCATCGATCGCGAGTTCATGAAGGCGGCGGCCTACTCGCTGGTAGCAGCCGTGCTGTCGTTCTTCGGCTTCATCCACGGTGCGCAGCTTGCGTGGATGGCCTCGCCGATGGTGGCGCTGGGTTATGTCTTGCTGGGCGCCATCTGTCTGAGCGTCGCGATGAGCGAACAGTCTCAGAAGGCCGGAGCCAAGACCGAATCGGCGTTGGCCTGAAACGGCGTCTCGGCGCAGTCGGCATAGCCTTTCAACAGGCCAAAGATGCCGGCTGCGCCCGAACTATGTCCCACGGATAACGCCTTGGCGACGGCGTTAGCGACGACATCATCGGAGCCGCCGGCGCAAATGCCGGCGGCGACGTCGGCCAGCCGCTCCGACACCTCGCCGCTTGCGGCTTCTCGCAGATAAAGAGCGCTCAAGTCGCTGGTCCGCGCGGTCAGCGCAATAAGCTTGGGGGCGAGCGTCTCGGCAAATGCCCTGGCAGATGAGCAGGACCAGAGCGCCGCGTAGACGCCGACCAGATAGTCGTCGCCCGCCGGCGTCTTGCCTTCGCCAAGACCGATCAAATCGGCGGCGGCGCGCTCCCCTGCGGCGATGTCGCGCGTCTTTATCGCGGCACTCAGGCTTTCCAGTCTGGCGCCGGCCATACCGCGAAACCCTTGAGCGCGGCCGTCGCGTTCAAGCGCCGACCTGGCGGTTCGGTAAGCCCTTGCTGTCGCGGGACTCCGGCCGTCGAAGTGCAGCGCGTTGATGCCGCTGCGCCATGGCCGCGCACTCCGCAGGTCGACCCTAAGCGAGCTCCCGGCGAAGCGGACGATGCCGCCACGTTTGGCGCATTCCGCAATTGCGGACACAAACTGCCGCAACGAAATGCCTTCCGGCAGATCGAGACTTATCCCGCGCGGCTGCCGTCCGAGTTCACCGGCGAGCAGCGTGATGCACGGTCCGTCGGAGAGTTTCAGCAGTGCCGCGCGCGCATGAAGTTCCGCCACCCGGCCGGCGAAGTCGCCCGCCGGCACTCCAGCCCCGGTGGCGAGTGCGATGATCCGCATGGCTCAGGCGCTGGCGTAGGCGCGCGCCAGCGCTTCCTTGATCGAGTTATTGACGACGTTGAGCGCCTCCTCGATGTTCCGGCGGAGCGCGTTCCTGGCCCCGGCGGGGTCCCGCGCGCCGAGGCGATCGAGGATGGCGAGATGCTGTTCGCAGGTGTTGGCGACCCGGTTTGGGTGCGCGAAGTCCATGGTGCGGAATAAATACAAGCGCTCGTCGATGGAGCGGAGCTGCCGCATCAGCGTCGCGTTGTCGAGCAGCGCCGATAAACCTTCATGGAATTGCGCATCAAGCTCGGCCAAATCCTCAACGTCGGAGGGCGGATCCCGGCGCACGTTCTCCCACATCTCGATCATGGCGCGGAGCTTGTCCGCCGGCACGCCCTGCGTCGCCAGTGTCTCGACGGCGTAAAGTTCCAGCGCAAGGCGAACTTCGTACATTTCCTGTACGTCTTTCGCCTTCACCTGCCGCACGACGTAGCCCTGATTTTCGGTGCGCCGGACGAAACCGTTGGCGGCGAGCACGCGAAGCGCTTCGCGCACCGGGCTGCGGCTGACCCCGAATTCCTTGCAAAGCGCGTCTTCCGTCAACCGATGATCCGGCGGATAGCGCCAAGTAATGATGCGCTCCTTGAGCGTGGCGACCAGCGACGAACTGAATGAGGGGAGTTTTCTCGGCACGGGCGGTTTCGACGCAAGCGGTAAGGATGGATGCCTCTATCCTGCACTGGATTTAACTGCAAGTCAGGGTCGGATCAGCAAAGATTTTCAGTAAAGCCAGACCCGCCGACGAGGCGCATTTCCCATAAAAACGTGGGGAATAGACGTTATCTGATAAGCCCTTCGCCGGACCAAACATAAGGCCCTATTCGTTCAGCATGTTTTGCCAATTTGCAGGCACCGCTCCTTCCGGTCCAGGAACCGGTTGATCCAATGGATGGCAGTGGGGGGCGTGCAGCTTGGCTCCAGCGCAGGTTTCTCCGGAGCGATAGTCATAAAACCATTCCTCCCCTGGCTCGAAGCTCATGATGATCGGATGCTTGGTAGCGTGATAATGTTTGGTCGCATGCCGACTTGGCGAACTGTCACAGCAGCCGATGTGGCCGCACTCCGCGCATCGGCGAAGATGCAGCCACCACCCGCCTGAAGCCAGGCATTCGACGCAACCTGTTCCGCTCGGTTTGGCCGCCGGGTTGATGCCGTCGCGCTGGTTTTTCATGGAGCTTTCTCTGGCCTGATCTTGCCGTTCAGCCGTAGGTGACGCCCGGGTCGCTTTGCCCGACTTCAATAATATAACCATCGGGATCGCGAATGTAGCACCGCGTCTCGCCGTACTTCTTTATCGGCGGAGTGATAAATTCCGCTCCGCGGCTGCGCCACAGCTCGTAGCAAGCTTTAATATCCGCAACGCGGAAATTCATAAAGCTCGTGACCTTATCGGGATCGGGCGGGACGCTGAGGGTGACAGTTGGTTTGTCGGGCGTCGGACCGCCGCCGACATTGACAATGAGCCATGTGTTTGCGATCTGGATGTAACCCGGTGCGCCTTTGGCGTCGCCTGTGCTGACAACGCGGCCACCGAAGACTTTCTCATAGAAGCGCAACGATCTTTCAACGTTCGTGACGGTGATGAAGGCCGCGATGGTAAAGCCCTCCTGCGGCGGCATCTGATAATTTTTCTCACCGACTTGTGCTTGGCTCGCAGGGGTTTTCAATTCGGACATTGCTTTTCTCCATTCTCCGGAATGCTTCGAAAGAGATATCGAAAAAATGCGTTCACGCCAGCGCTGGTCTAGCCGTAAGCGAAGCCCGGCTTCGTTTGCCCGACTTCTATGATGTAGCCGTCAGGATCACGAATGTAGCAGCGCGTTTCGCCGTATTTATCCTTCGGCTCAGTGAGAAACTCGGCTCCTCGGCTTCGCCAGAGTTTGTAGCACGCATGAATATCGGCGACGCGGATATTCATGAAGCTGCTGACGGAGTCGGGATCGGCAGGAACGCTGAGCGTTACCGTTGGCTTGTCGGGCGTGGGGCCACCCCCGAAATAGACAATGAGCCACGTGTTGGCGATCTGGATGAACCCCGGCGCGCCCTCATTATTGCCCGTGGTCAGGACACGGCCGCCGAAGATCTTTTCATAAAATCGAGCCGACCGTTCGACGTCGGCGACGGTAATAAAGTGCGCGACGGTAAACCCGTCCTGCGGCGGCATCAGATAGGTTTTGTGGTCGACCTGGGCCTGACTCACGAAAAACTCCTTTTCGTATCCGCCGGACGTAAAATTGCAGCGACTGAAAGAACTTGCCGATCGGTCAGACGGAGTGTTTGACGAGGAATGCAAGAATAAGACTGGCGATCTCGTCGTTTTTCTCATCCAGGGCGAAGTGGCCGGCGTCGAGCAAATGGATTTCGGCATCCGGCAGATCGCGCTTGAATGCTTCGCCGCCGGCCGCGATGAACGAAGGATCGTTGCGCCCCCAGACGACTAATGTCGGCGGCTTGTGTGCGCGCAACCACGCTTGCCACTGCGCATATGAAGTGACGTTCGTCCGGTAGTCGTAGAGCAGGGCGGCCTGAATCTCGCGTTGACCCGGTTTTGAGAGGTGGACGTACTCGTCCGTCCAGGTGTCCGGGTTATACCGTTCAGCGTGCGAGGTGCCCAGCGTATGACGCTGCTCGGTTGCCGCGAGCGATACGAACGCATCGAACACTTCGGGATGCGCCTTCGGGTCGACCCAATATTGGGCAATCCCGCTCCACTTCGCGCCAAGACCTTCCTTGTAGACATTGGCGTTCTGAATGATCAGCGCTTGTAGGCGCTCGGGATGTGCCAGCATGATGCGAAAGCCGACCGGGCCGCCGTAATCGTGAAGAAAGAAAGCGTATTTGCCGATTTGGAGTTGCTCGAGGAGCGCATTCGTGGTCGTCGCCAGATTGTCGAACGTGTAGGCATAAGACGATGGCGGCGGGGCATCGCTGTGGCCGAATCCCGGAAAGTCCGGCGCAATCAGGTGATAGCGCGCCCCCAGCAATGGAATGAGGGTATCGAACTCGCGCGACGAAGAGGGGAAGCCATGCAGAAGGACGATAGTTGGCGCGTCCTTCGGACCGGCTTCGCGATAAAAAACCCCGACGCCATCGACCGCCGTGCGGTGATAGGTCGTGGTTATGGAATTCGATTCCAGGGGCATGGATCAACACAAAGGTCGCAGAATGCACGTGCCAGCTTTAGTCTGTCGGGATGTCGGCGCAAAAGTGCAAGGGTTACGGCGCCAACACGCCGCACAATACATCGACTGAATATTTTCCGGGACCTGTTACAAATAACAGCAAGAAGCCTCCCATAATGCTTAGATTTTTAAAAAAGCTGTCCATGCCGTCGACACGTTCCGCACCTTTTATCTCCCAGAAACGATGCCCGATAAGCGCCGTGCCGAGCGTGTACAAAAACATCAGTAAAGCCAAAGGACGCGTGAACGCGCCTACTGCGATCGAAAGCGCGACCGGGAGCTCCATGAAAGTCGCAATCGCAGCGGCAAACACCGGTGCGGGAGCCTTGAGCTGCGCCATTTGACTGACCGTGCCGGAAAAATCCGCCAGCTTTCTCCAGCCGAAGATCAGAAACAGGGTCGCGAGAAGGACGCGGGCCGCGAGAATGAGCCAATCGTTCATAAAAAATCCCGCGGAATAGAGTGGTCCCAATCGCGGCGGCATACTTCCTTGTCGCCCTCAAAGGCGCGCAAACTTGCCTGCACCAGAAAAGCATCGCGCGTGCACGACATCCGTAGTGCAGTCTCGACGCGAATGTGCCAATCGTCGCGCGTCATAGCCTGGGTCTGGTGCAGTTCGGCAAACGCGCTTAGCGGATCGTCGTCGTCGACGTGATACTGCGTCTTCCACGTGGTGCCCAGTTCCAGATTAAGCCGGTCGACGCGTTCGATGCGCACGCCGTCACGGTGCGTGATCGTCGGTTTCTCGGGCGGCGCCGTCTCCGGTTCAAGAAACGGTGCGAGTGCGGCGTCCGCGGCGCTGGGGGGACGTTGCGGCAGGTCGAGTGTGCCGGCAAAGATTTGCAGCGTCGCCGTCTCCGGCGGAGGCCAGATCATCGGCCAGTAGGCTGTCGATATCGCAAGCCTCACTTTGTGACCGGCTGGAAACACCGCGCCGGCGTCGTTGAGCTTGATGTGAATGCGGTAGCGGTCTCCCGGCGTCAGCAGGGCAGGGTTTTCGTGGCTTTCACGATGCGTGAGGTTGAGCACGCCGTAACTGACGCGCAGCGATTCACCCGACGGGTGTACATCGCATAGCCGCACGGCCAGATTTGCCATCGGCCGGTCGGACGCCAGATCAAGCGTGACAGTCGGCGCGCCGAGGATTTCGATCGGCGCATCGAGCGGCGGCGTCTCGAAAACGAGCGACTGGGCATCGTCCTCTTGCTGATCGCCGGCCTGGTCACGCCCGCGGCCGAATGGCACCCAGTCGCCCGAAGATTTGCCGAGCGTCTGCGGCGAGCACACCGATTTGGCCGTCAGAGGTGCGCTTGCTTCTTGAAGTCCAGTGTCCGTCAGGAATAGCGCGCGCGTTGTTATTGTTGCTGACGGCGAGGAAGGCTCGGCGACCCAGCGGCCCGGCAGCGTGTCGTGGTGCGTCGCCGGTTTCACGCTGTCCGTCATCCACGCCCGCAACATCGGTTCGTCCATGACGCCGGTCTCGACGCCCTTCAGCCAGTGATCCCACCAGCGCAGAACTTCCTGGAGGAACCCGATTTGCGGCCCGGGGTAGGCAAAGTGCGGATAGGCGTGCGCCCATGGACCGATCAGACCCTTGCGCGGCACATTCAATCCTTCGAGCAGGCGGGGGATCGCATTCTTGTAACCGTCGGTCCAGCCGCCGACGGCGTAGACGGGGCACTCGATCGCCGAAAAGTCCTCGCAGACCGATCCGTGCTTCCAGTAGGCATCGCGTCTTTGATGTTGAAGCCACTCCTCGAAACACAGCGGTACGTTCTGCAAGCGCTCGAGCCACATTGCCCGCCAGCTTTCGCCGACCAGCTGCGGATCTGGCGGCAGGCACACCAGGCCGAAAAAGAAAAACGCCCATTCGAGTGCGGCCGTGGTCAAAAGCGTGCCGCCCATGTAGTGCGCATCGTCGGCGTACCGATCGTCGGTGGAGCAAATGGTCACGATGGCTTTGAGGGCAGGGGGGCGGCGCGCGGCGATCTGGAGTCCGTTGAAGCCGCCCCAGGAGATTCCCATCATGCCGACGGCGCCATCGCACCAGGGCTGTGCGGCAAGCCAGGCGATGATTTCCGCGCCATCGTCTTGTTCCTGGGTGGCGTATTCATCGAACAGCAGGCCCGTCGAGTCACCGCTGCCGCGAAGGTCGACCCGGACACCCGCGTAGCCGTGACCCGCGAGATAAGGATGCGTGAGCGCGTCCCGTTCGTAGGTGCCGTCGCGCTTGCGGTACGGGAGAAACTCGAGGATGGCCGGGACGGGGCTTTGCTCCGCGTCTTCCGGAAGCCAGATACGGGCGGCGAGTTTCGTTCCGTCTTTCAACGGAATCAAAGTGTGCTCGATGACCCGCACGGGTCTGGGAAAGGTCGTGACAATCACGCAGACACTCCCACCGGCAATAACTGCAATATCTGCAAGCGATCACCAGGTGATCTTGCCATCACAGATCATACGCCGTGTTTGCTGATGGCGCCCCAAATCAACGCGTCAAAGCTATAAGGCCCGGCGCCGCCGGAAACGACCACGATCAGCATGAAGGCATAGAGTACTTCGGGCAGGTAGAGCCAATCGTCGAGGCGATCCGCTTCATCGATCGGCTTGTAGAGTGCGAGACGCTGCCTGCCCGACGTGGTGATGGCGACGAGAATGATGACGAGCAGGCCAAGCGCCGCGAGTGGCGCCAAGAGCCCGATAACAACCGCGCCTCCGGCGGCGAACTCGACTAGCGGCACCCACCATTGATTGAAGCCGACGCCATGAACGCCGAGACTCTTTAGTTCATCGACGAAAGTGCGGTGACGCTCTGTATTGAACAGCTTGTGAAATCCCGACAAGAAAAAGAATGCTCCAACCGCGATGCGGTTCAGCGTCATTGCTATGTCCATCCATCCGACGCCATTGAAAAGAATTTCAAGCATCGTCGCCTTCCTTCTCGCGCCGGCTGCCGGGCGGCAGCGTAAGTTGACCGCAGCACTTATGAAGATCGGACATTTCAGCGCATCCGCTCGACCCATTGCGCGCGCGAAGGCCCCGGCTCGAACGGATCGCCGAAATACTGCGTCTCACGGGCAACCTTGCCGTCTTTGAATTCCATGACGCTCACCGTGTATGTCGGCGCGTTGTCGTAGGTCAGGTCGAGCTCAGTGACCCAGAGCTCGCCGGCGCCGAGAATGCGCTGCACGGCAAACCGCTTTTTGTTCGGCTGCGCAGAACGCGATGCTTGAATATGGTCCCGCCCGCGTATCCGCTCACCGGACTGCGGGTACTCGAGCACCGCGTCGTCGCGGTAAATCTGGTGTTCCGTCTCGAAATCGTTGGCGTCGGAGGCCGCCCAGTGGCGATCCAGGGCCGCGCGAATATCGGGGTCTGCTGTCACTGCAGTCTCCCACGTCATGGGAAAGGGCACGCACCCGGCGAGGTGACGTGCGAGCGTACCCTCGGTCAAACGATTAAGCGGAAGAGCCTTGCGTTCGTGTGATGACCTCGCTGGTCAAGGTCGTCCTTAACAAAAAAGCGTGGCGTCGATTAAAAAAGCAATGCGCGGCTGGTCGGGAAACGAGTGCTGGAATCTAGATTTTCGAACGCTGCTTCCTTAGTGCAGGTGTGGTCTTATGAGCTTAGCAAAAAACAGGCGATGTTGCATCAGCACCTTACGCGCGCTCTCCCGCCTTGGAACGCCGTCACGCCGCAGCGAAGGCGCGAGCAGGGGCGGGCGAGATCAGGACGTCGCTTCGCTAGGCCGGCTCAACAGAGGCTGTCCCGCATGAGGCAAAGCGTCTCGTCTTGCGGGCATATCGACGACAAGCGTATCGAATTCGCCCAACGCGACGCCGTTGATCAGCGCCTCGGGCGGCAATTTCTCCATCGGCTCGTAGTAAGGGCGCCGCTCGACGGCACTGGCCTCAACCGCGCGCGCAATCAGTTCGCCGATTTCCTCTCCCTCCAATGGCACAAGCCTTCCGGAGTCACGGCGGAATAGCTGCGGACAGAAATAAAGCGCATGAATGCGCGGGTTAAAGCCTTCCACCACGATGAAGTATTGCACGCGAAAGAACTTGCCGTATTTTTTGACGATCTTCTTTTCCTGCATCCAGCGTGCGGCGCGAATCCGTTGCGGCGGCGAGCCAAGGATGGTGCCGACCTCCAGCAATATCACCCAATCGTTGGTGCTGACATTGTCGGGATGGATGGGAACCAGATCGTTCGAGGTTTTCTTTCCCACAGCATCCTCCGTCGTTCGCGCGGAATCCCCACGTCATCTTGTCGGGTAAACCTTCGATTTCGGTTACCACCCGACAACGGGGCTGCGCCCACAACTGTACCGCTCTCGACAGCTCCGGTCACGGCACACCTTGCTATCGAAGTGTGTGTGAAAAATCCCGTGGTTCGAGGTCCCGGGCACGACACGAGCGGCAATATCAAAATTCAAGTCGGCGCCCGATCAGTATCAACCGGATGACGCCCTTGGTCAGCGCTCTTTTCCGCTTGGGACAACGCCCCGGCTGGGATGCCGCAAAATCCGCAGGCGTTGTTCGATGTCTTTTTGAGTAAGAAGCTCGCGCTCCCGCTGCCGTGGTCTTTCATATTGGGAAGCCGGCGGAAAATCCACTTTTGCGGACGACAGCTGATCGAGCCAATCTGGCGCATCCAGATCGATCGCTCCATAAGGCTCGTGCGGCGCGAGGAACGGAGCATGCTCTTGATGCATGATTGCTTCGTCAGCCTGGTGGTCTGACATGTGATACCTGCGCCACGCATCATCGGGATGCTCCGAGACCAGCGGCGCGCGCGACGAATCGGCGATCTTCCGCAGAAACGCAATCAGCAAGCCGGCGATTCCAAGCGCCAGCGCCAGCAGCGGAAGCAGTAGCCAAGCCGATCGTCCTTGCGCCGGCGCGGCTGTCTCGTTCTGCGCGGCCGTCAGCGCGTCATGAGTGGCGTTAGCTGCGGCCTGCACCTTCGGTCCACGGACCGGGCGTGCGGGCTTGGTGTCTAAGTCGGGCGGAACGCTCGCCGTCGGCATTTCGTTCGTTTGTTCGGGAGCGGTCGTCCCGTAAGCGGATTTGGCATCGAGGGACGGCGGGTTGACCGGTTTGACGTTAAGCACGGTAACCCGCGGCGCGGGGTGGATGCCTGTCGTTTCGCTTGCGGCACTTGGCGCGTCCGCGGCCTGCGGCGTCACAGCGGAAGGCGAGGGTGTCGTGACGGGCTGAGAGTCCGCTTCCGCATTTGCCGCGCGCGGCTCTGCGGCAGCGCGGCCGGCCAACGGCACGATTGAATGCAGATACCAGCATTTGCGATGGTTGACCTGGTCGACGCGGTAATACCAGTGCTGCCCCCTGGGCGCCGCGACGCCAGGAGCGGCGGCGCAGTTTTCGGCCGCACCAGCCCTATCGATCGGCAGGCCTATGCCGATCGCCATCGGCAGCGCACCAACAACCGCAATACATGCGGACGCACGCGCGATTTTCCCCATACCCACTCCAACGTAGTCCCGACGTATTGAACCCCCGGGGCGGGGCGCAAATCGGGCAATTCGCGTGCATTATTGTGCCAGCCGCCGAAAAATTCGCGGGCCATAAAGCAACATGTCCGGTGGCGGAACCGAAGCTTAATGCGGTCCAATCAACTGGCTGG